>JABJKS010000051.1 GCA_018660265.1 Rhodospirillaceae bacterium
ATAGTTTCTTTCATGGTGAACCGTAGGTTTTCCTGGTGTCGTTGTTTCGGTCTAGACATCCAAAACACTACGATATTTCAACAGGTTAATCTACGTTCACCGCCTAATTCAAAGGCTGGAGTGAATAATTCAGGCTAGGATTACCCGTTGATTACGTTGCATAATCGGGTTTGATCCAGATGCATAAACTGACAAGACTGGAACTAATACCGACAATGTACCCAATTTGTGTACTAGGGGAAATCGATGGGGTTTAAGGTCAAGTTCTGGGGCGTTAGGGGATCGATCGCCTGTCCGTCGTCAAAGTACGTTATGTTTGGCGGCAATACCTCGTGCATTGAGGTGTCTTGCGGTGGCCAGCGCGTCATTTTTGACTGCGGTACGGGCCTGCGAAATTTCGGTCACTGGATGATGAAAAAGGGTGTTCGCCGGGCGGATATCCTGATGTCCCATAGCCATTGGGACCATATCAACGGCTTTCCATTCTTCTCGCCTGCGTTCCAGGCGGATTGCGAATTTCGCATCATGGCAGGCCACCTTTTCGATGTGAAGGAGACTTTGCATGACATCATGTCAGGGCAGATGAACCAGCCCACATTCCCCGTCCCGATCGAGGCCATGCAGTCCAAGATGGTGTTTGAGGATTTCGTGGCCGGTGACAGCTTTACCTTGGGGGACGGTATCAAGGTCACGACAACTTTGCTAAATCATCCCGATAATGCAACCGGCTATCGCATCGATTACGGCGGCAAAAGCTTTTGCTATGTGACCGATACGGAACATGTTCCCGGTAAGCCGGATGAGAATATTCTGCAGCTGATCGATAACGCCGATGTGGTGGTTTACGACTGCACATATACGGATCGGGAATTCCCGGCAAAGGTTGGCTGGGGCCATTCGACCTGGCAGGAAGGCGTGCGCCTATGCAAACGCGCCAATGCAAAACGCCTGGTCATCTTCCATCATGATCCAGACCATGAAGACCCTTTCATGGAACTATTGGAGGCGGAAGCGCGGATGACCTGGGATGGTGCCCTCATGGGCCGGGAGAATATGCGCCTGACTCTGGCGTAATTCGGCGTAAATTGCCGTAAATGCGCTTAAGGCGGTAAGGCTCGTCTAACCCTGACCCCGGGCGTCTTAGGGACTATCTTCTGGGGCTGGAGCGTATGTCCGCCAAACTGCGTATTTGCCCGCCGTCCGCATCAAAATTATCGTCCGACAGCCAGGTTTCGAAGGCCGTTTTTACCGCTGGCCAGTCCTGATCGATCATAGCGAACCAGGTGGTGTCCCGGTTGCGTCCCTTGTAGATCATATGTTGTCGGAACAGCCCCTCGTATTGAAAGCCAAGACGAAGTGCGGCCCGGCGGGACGCTTCATTGAACTTGTCACATTTCCATTCATACCGACGATAGCCGAGATCCTCGAAGACATGACGCGCCATGAGATACATGGCCTCTGTCGCGGCCCGGCTGCGCTTTAAGGCAGGCGCATACCAGATGGAGCCGACCTCGCAGCAGGCCCATTGCGGTGCAATGCGCAGGTAACTGGCCATGCCCCGTGCCTGGCCGCTGTCCGTATCGACCAGCGCAAAGACCATAGGGTCATCACTCTCCCCCTGTGGTGCCAGCCAGGCCGCAAATGCTGCTGCATCCGCAAACGGGCCAAAGCTCATATAAGTCCACATCCGGTTTGTTGGATCACCATCCGGACCGCAGGCGGCGGTGTACAAATCTTTGCCGTGGCGGGCGGGGTCAATCGGCTCCAGCCGGACCGATTTTCCCGACAAGACACCGCGAACAGGTGAACGTCCGTCCGGGATTTTCGTTAGTGTTGTCCCGACCCTCAAATTCGAGGTCATTGCGGCTTGCGCGCTTCAATTTGCCCCAGCCGATTATCCAGTAGCCATTCGTATTTGGCGTCTTCAAATCCGACTTCCCTAAGGTAGGAGACATATTCCGGGCCACTGGGCACATGCCCGGTATAGTGGCCATCCCGGATTGCCTGCAAGTGATAGAAGGCAGGATCGACAGGGCCGGAGCGATCATCGTTCAGCATATAGCCGACGATCAGAATGCCACCGCCTGCAGGCAAAGCATCATAGGCGCGCTTCAATGTGGCCAGGACATCGTCACGCAGATACCAGTGCAGGGGCGTGATGTAGGAAATCAAATCACAATCATCGGGATAATCCCCGGCGTTCAAAAAATCGCCGGGCTGGGCATCAATGCGCTCCTCCAAGCCATGCCTGGCAACGAATTCCCGCGTCACCGGAATAACATTTGGATGATCCTTGACCGTTACCCGCAGGCCCGGATGCCGTTCGCAGGCGGCAATGGCGTAACAGCCGGACCCGCCGGCAAAATCGAGCCAGTGGTTGAAGCGGGAGAAATCAAACCGTTTGGCCAGGCGATGGGCCAGGGCGATGGAGGAGTTATAGCCGGCTGTGGTGAAATCCCGAGCCCGCTGGGGATCATCCAAATCACCTTCGTACAATTTAGAAGGGGGAACTTCAGAGCTGATGCTGCCCAGGTTGTCGGCGAAGCCCTGCATCTCGTTATATTCGGTAGGAATGGTGAAGCGCAGATAGTCGCCAAAGTATGTCGGTTTGTCCCGCACCAGGAAACGTTCCACATCGGCCAGATTGACATTGCGACCGTCGACCTCCGCCACCAGGTCCATGGCCTTGCAGATAATCAGAAGACGGTCAGCGGTTTCCGGATCCATTTTGCAATAAGCGCCAATTTCCTGGGCTGTACTGGCCCCTTCCGACAGGGCGGTGAACAGGCCGCATTCCAGGGCAGCGGTCATGGCCTGGCTTTTCTTGAATGAAAACGCCAATTCGTTCAGGCGTTCGGAGTTTTTGCCGACTGTGGGGTCATTGGGCACACTGGGAACATCGGAAACTTTACTCATTGGAGAGACCTTTCTTTAACAATGTCTGATGGGTACCAGGTTCAGGGGCAGGTTCAAGTGCCCGCGTGCCCGTGGCGGTACCTGGAAATCCTATTTGGCGCAGGCTTTGACCAGCTTGATCCCGGGTATCCAGGATCATATTACGGCCTTGGAGTTGCGGGCTGTCGTACGCTTCGGTAGGTGTTTTGACCAGGGCGATTTCAATATCCAGGGCGGATAGGGCATCGACCCAGAATTGGGCGCTTTGGCTGGCGAACTGTTGCCGCAGAAATGCCGTGGCCTCACGGCCTTCCGTACCCGGCACCAAACCTTGTTGCCACAGATCTTCACGGTTGAAATAACGAAATAGCGCTTTGCAGGAACTCTCGGAGATGGCGGTTAGGGCGATGGCGCGGCCATCGCCCGCGCCATAGATGTTGAAGGCGGCGCGCTGTGATCTTGCCGCGGCCTCATCCCCACTGATGGCAACGCCGTCGCGCATGGTGCCGTGGGAGACAGAGAGAAGGGAGAACACGGTCTCCTGCATGGATAGATCAATATGCCGGCCGGCACCGTCATTCCCGCTGCGGCCTTGCAAAGCAGCGGAAATGGCAAAGGCCGCCATCACACCCGAGGTCGCATCTGTGAGATAGGTTTGCGGGCCGGCAACCGCCGTAATATTGGCATTGAGGGCGTGTAGCAGGCCGCTTTCCGCCTGGAAGATCAGATCATAGGCCGCGCGCTGGGCCTCTTCACCTGACTGCCCAAACCCGGACAGGGAGCAATAGATGATGCCGGGGTTTATGGCGCGGATAGTGTCGTAGTCTATGCCTAGGCGCGTGGTAACACCGGGGCGATAACTTTCGATCAGCACGTCCGCATCTCGCGCCAAGTCCAGCAGGGTCCCGCGATCCGCCGCATCCCGTAAATTCAGGACGATGGATTGTTTGCCCCTGTTGAGCAATAGATCCTCGTTCGTGATGTGATCGGGGAAGCCTTCCCGTTCGATCCGGATTGACCTCGCACCCCAACCGGTCATCAAAAAGCCGCAAAATTTGCCTGGCGTCATCACACCGACTTCAAGGATGGTTATGCCCTTTAAAGCATCCTGCATGTGGTCTTCCTAGATACTACGAAATTCGGCGATGGTGGCTTCAAGTCGATCGAGGCGTTGTTGACTGTATAGGGTGTAGTCAAAATGGTCAGCCCCCAACACGGACCCTGGCACTGACCCCGACACTGAACCGGGGTTCGGGAACATTGCGCCCACGCCACCCCAAAGGCCTGACCAGATCAGGGCCGCACTTTTCCAGGCTGCGAAGCGCCGCCGGCTCGTTTGATCCGCGTCCTCACCCGTTAACTGGCGGTAACGGTGCAGCATATCCTCCGCTGCCCCGGCCTCCAGATCCAGGTTCGTGGCCAAACTGGCCAGATCATACAGACCATCGTTCCAGCCGCCGTATTGCCACTGCGTCAAAAAGAACTGCTCGCCATTATCCAACACCGTATCGATAGCCAGATTGTTGTGGCAAAATACCGGTTCTATGGCCCCGATGGCCGCTTCCAATTCGTCATTCAGTGCCATGAGCCGTGCCAAAGAAGAGGCAGGGGCGGACGTCAGGGCAGCGCCGTGCTGCATGATGAGCCGGGCATAGCGGCGGTTCAGATGAAAGACCCAGAACATAGGTCCCGGCACCTCCAACCTGCCCGGCAGATCCAGATGACATTGGCCCAGCAGTCCGATCAGGCGGTCCATATTGGCGGGTTGTGCCAGATCGTCCGCGTCAGTCGCGCGCGCGTCCGGGTCATATTCAAACACCAGGGCACCGGGCTCATAATGCAATAAGGCGGGGGACAAGCCCGCCTCGTGCGCGGCTTGGGACACGGCAATTTCGTTATAGCGGTAAACCATATGTTCCGGTAGGTCATCGCCGATGTGCACGATGTAATGCTCCATGCCGTCATCCGCCAAGAACCGATGCCCGGACGGGCCTGCCGATAAGGACCGCAATGTCACCGGCTCAGACCAAAAATCCAACTCCAAAGCCCGGCGGCGGGCATCTTCAACCATTACGAACTTCCTATCAATTTCGTGCTCATGCTAGTGGATTTCGATCCGACTTGCTATGATCAACGAAACAGAGGGGCCCTTCTGTTTCGCTCGCACCACTAGGATCAAAAGAATGGATTTGCCATGCCGTTGAGCGGTATTCGAGTGATCGATCTGGGCCGGGTCATCGCCGGGCCCTTGGGGCCTATGTTGTTAGGCGATATGGGGGCCGATGTTATCAAGGTCGAATCCGGGCAGGGCGATATGCTGCGCCAGCAGGCGCCGTCGTTCAGCCCTGGCATGGGCGGTTATTTCACCACCGCCAATCGTAACAAACGCAGTGTGCATGTAGATCTGCGCAAACCGGGCGGGGATAAGCTGTTGCGTGCGCTGATGGCCTCGGCGGATGTGGTGGTGGAAAATTTCCGCCCCGGTATTTTTGATGAAATGGGATTTACCGACGAGGTTCTGGCCCGGGACTTCCCGCATTTAGTGGTTGCCCGCCTGTCCGCCTTTGGCGATGTCGGGCCTATGGGCCATCGTTCGGGCGTCGATCAATTGGTGCAGGGCTATTCAGGGTTGATGGCGATAACGGGCAGTGAAGAAACCGGGCCAATCCGCTCCGGCGTTGCGATCTCTGATGTTTTGGGTGGGTTGTGTAATACCATCGGTATCTTAGGTGCCTTGATGGAGAAGGGACAAAGCGGCCGCGGCCAGGTGGTCCGTACCTCGTTGTTGGAGGCGACCATGTCCATGCTGACGGTGCAGGCGGGGCGGTATTTTGCCTCCGGCCAGGACCCGATGCCGGAAGGTAATCATCATCCGGCCTCTGCTCCTTACGGTTTGTTTAAAACCTCTGACGGACAAATCCAGATCATGGTGGCCCGGAACGCTGATTTTCGTCTGTTTGCAGACTTTTGTGGCCGGCCGGAATGGAAGGACGATCCGCGCTTTGCCAATGCGGGGGCTCGTTCCATCAACAAATACGACATGCGCGCCGTGGTGGCCGAGGCAATGGTGGAAAAAACCACCGAAGACTGGTTGGATTTCTTCATCGACAACGACATCCCCCATGGCCCTGTCCTCTCAATTCAAGAAGCCTTTGAAAGCGAGCAGGCAAAGGTTTTGGGCATGACCGTTGCCATGACGGCGGGGGATGGGGTGGAGATTAAATCACCACGTTTTCCCTGGCGCTTCAATCGGACACCGGCCCAGGTGCGGTATCCGCCACCCAGTGTGGGGGAACATACGGAAGAAATCCTGGCCGAGGTCGGCCTTGGTGATGACCCAGAGGTCCGGGCAGCACTATTAGAATTGAAAACTTGAGATAGGTAGAAAAATTATGGCGCAGATAACAATTGAAAAAGATGGTGCGGTTGCTGTTGTGAGATTTACCAATCCACCCGACGGCTTCATGAACGGCGAAACTGTACCGGAAATCACCGCCATGCTGGACCAGGTTGAAGGCGACGATGATGTTCGCGCCGTGATCCTGACCGGTGGTCTGCCGGATGTCTTCGTGCGTCATTATTCGGTGGTGGAGTTGGAGGCCCGTGCCCGGGATCAGCGCGCCCAGGGCGTGACCTTCGATGTCACCCACCCTATACCCGAACGTGATCTGCATCGGGATTATCGCCGTATCGCGGACAGTCCAAAGCCGTTCATCGCGGCCATGAACGGCACCACCATGGGCGGCGGGTTCGAATTGGCACTGCGCTGTGATTTCCGTATCGCCCAGGACGGCCCCTATTCCATTGGTTTACCCGAAATCAATATCGGTATTCTGCCCGGTGCAGGCGGCACCCAACTGCTCAGCCGCATAATTGGTCAGGCCAAGACGTTGGAGCTGACGCTGCTGGGCAAGACGCTGTCGCCCCGTGAGGCGGAAGCCTATGGTCTGGTCACCGAATGCTATGATGGCCCGGTGTTGGAGCGGGCCTTGGAAATCGCCCACGAACTGGCCTCAAAATCCCCCCGTGCCGTGGCTCATATCAAGCATCTTGTGCGCCGCTCCGAATTGGTGGCCCCCACGGATGGCTTTGCGATGGAGCGGACGATGATGTCCGATCTGATGGTGCGGGACGAGACCATTGAACTGATGACGGAAATGAACCAGGGCAAGCGTGATATCCGGGATCGTTAGAGCCCGAATTTCTGCCGGAATTTCCTTAATTCGTTAAGAAAACTTAACCAGATATTTTGGCATAATCTTAATTTTTTCCCGGTATTGGTAGATAACAGAACAATCTCTGATATCTACCGCAAAAAGCGGATGGTGGTGCATCCGATGCGGTTCTTATGAGCGATACGAACCTATTGCTGTCGCTGCGTGCAATGGGTTTGAGGGCAACGCAGACTAGGAACTGTTATGTATATTCAAGCAAAAGTCACAAAAGCCGCCTATGCTGCGGTTTTGGCCGGCGCATTGTTGGGCGTCAGCATGCCTGTATCTACCAACGCCGGTAGCCGACTGCTCGACCGCACCACACCCAAGGGTGGGATCAGCAACGTCCTAGCCAAGCCGGCACCCGATGAAGTCGAAAACAGCATTGGTGCTGTGGCCCGCGCTCAGGCCAGCGTCGAGGGCGAATTGGGTGGTGACCGACGGGATTTGGAACGCGATCTGCCGGTTTTCGAAAACGAGGAAGTGACCACCGGTAAGAACGCGCGCGCTGTGCTGCGCTTTCTTGATGGCAGTGTTCTGACCATTGGCGCGGATGCGGAAGTGATCCTTGACGACTATGTTTACGGAAATTCCGGCGGCGTAATTACACTTATAAAGGGCGCGTTGCGCTTTACCTCCGGCAAAATGGGCCGCCTGGGATTGAAAATAAAAATGCCAGTTGCTACTATAGGTATTCGGGGCACGGATTTTTGGGCCGGTGAAATCGACGGCGGCTATGGCGTTTTGTTGATGCATGGTGAGGTTGACGTGACCAATGAGGCGGGCACAGTCACCTTGAGCGAACCTCATGAGGGCACTTTTATTGCGGCTGATGGCAGCGCCCCGGGTGCCGTGACGATCTGGGAAGATGGTATTCAGGAAAAGGCCCTGGCAGCCGTTGCTTTCCCCAATGGGCCCCTGTGCACGGTGCTGCAAAAGGTCGCAAAAGGCCTCTTTAACTCCTGTATTTAGGTCTCGTTATTCTCTGATGGATTGTTGGATTCTATGATCCGGCACGCGCTATTGGCTTGAGCAATTGGCGGTGAGGGGGCACAATAGCGTCTAAATCCTGGGGAGAGACGTTATATGGCCTATCAAACACTGGATGTTGAGCCGCTTGCCGGTGCCATGGGCGCGGTTATTCATGGCGTCGACCTAAGCGGGGAGTTAAGCAATCAGGCCTTTGATGAGATCCATCAGGCGTTTCTGGATCACAAGGCGATCTTTTTTCACGACCAAAACCTCGACCCCCATCAACAGATTGCTTTTGGACGGCGGTTTGGCCCCATGGGTGCCTATCCTTTTATGGAAGGGTTACCGGAGGCACCGGAAACCTTTGAAATCCTAAAGACCGAGGATGATAAACAGAATTTCGGCGGGGCTTGGCATTCCGATATGTCGTTCACCACCATTCCGCCCCTGGGCACCATGCTGTATTCGCTTGAAATGCCTGAAGCAGGCGGCGATACCCTGTTCGCCAATACCGCACTTGCCTATGACGCCTTGTCCGATGGCATGAAGGATATGCTGGATGGTCTGATCGGGATTTATAGCGCGGCTTTAAAAAGCAGCGGCGGGCGGGCCAAACGGTTTGAGGTCAATAAATCCATGAATGCCAAAAACATGGATCAGGTGGATATGGAGGCTGAACATCCCATCGTCCGCACCCATCCCGAAACCGGAAAAAAGGCGTTGTACCTGGGCAAGGGGCACACGGTCCGTTTCAAGGATATGACCGAGGCGGAGAGCCGGCCGCTCATTAATTTTCTGTCCGAACATTGTGTTCGCCCTGAATTTACCTGTCGTTTCGCCTGGGGTGTTGGCTCTCTCGCCCTATGGGACAATCGCTGTACTCTGCATTTTGCGGTGGATGATTATCCTGGCCAACGCCGCCGTATGCGGCGCCTGACCATCGAAGGCGACAAGCCTGTTTAATTAGTTCCACTATTTGAAAGTGTTTTGAGATTATGAACCAACGGATCCTGATTATCGGTGCCGGTGCTGTCGGCGCTTACGTAGGGGGTTATTTCTCCCGTGCGGGCATGGATGTCATCTTGGCTGATCCCTGGCCGGCCCACGTGGAACATATGCAGACTAATGGTTTGCGTCTGGAGGGTATGACGGAGGAAGAATGCTTCCATACCCCGGTGCGCGCCATGCATTTCACGGATCTGCAGAGCCTGGCCAAGGAACGCCTGGCTGATATCGCCTTTGTCTGCGTCAAATCCTACGACACGCCGTGGGCTGCGGCCCTGGCGAAGACCTATCTGGCACCCGATGGGTTTATCGTTTCACTGCAAAACGGTATCAACGAAGACGCCATTGCCGACATTGTCGGCTGGAATAAAGTCATCGGCTGCATCGCCTCAAAAATTGTGGTGGAGCTGGTGGAACCGGGATTCGTCCGCCGCTCCGTCTCCAAAGGCGGGGAGGCCTATACGACTTTTCGGGTCGGTGAACCCCATGGCCGCCCCAGTGCGCGGGTACAGCTTATCCACGACATGCTGGCGGATATCGACAGCGTTAAGATCACCACAAATCTGTGGGGAGAGCGTTGGTCCAAATTGGTGCAAAATGCCATGGGCAACGGCCTTTCCGCCGCCTCGGGGATGTCGAACAAACAATTCACCCAAAACGACATCACCCGCCGCCTTTCCATCCGCCTGGCCGGTGAGGCGGTGCGTGCGGGCCTGTCACAGGGCCTGTCGTTGGAAAAAATTGCCGGCGTTGATCCCAATGTCTGGGTTCAGGCGGCAGAGGAACTAAATACCGGTGCTAATGACACCCCGGTTCTGGATGAGTTGGAGGCGCGAATGCTGACCCAGGCGGAACGTATGAGTGATACCGCCCGACCATCCATGGGCCAGGACATGATTAAGGGTCGGCGCACGGAGATTGAATTCCTTAACGGCCTCGTCGTTCAACGGGCCCACGAAATGGGCCTGGAAGCACCGGCCAACGCAGGCCTGATCGCGGCGGTGCAGATGGTGGAACGCGGCGATGCGCCGCCTGATTTGGCGCGGGTGCAGGATATTTAGGGTTTCGATTTAGGTGCCGACCTTGTGGGAATAGGCACCGTAAATGAAATTACCGCCATTGCTTGATGATTGCACCGGCATCATGATGCAGCGAAAAAGAATTTCGCGCATGTTTTCATCCTGATAACTGCCCTCGATAGGGACCGGATTGCCATTATCCAACGTTTGCTGGCAACCCTCTGCAAAGCGATCCTGCAATTCGGCCGGTAATGCTTCCATTAAGGTGCTGCCCAGGCGTTCCATATTCCAATGCGATTGCAGGCTATCGCCGCAGGCGACGAAAACCGCATGCGGCATGTGTTTGTCACCACGAATAAGAAACCGGTCGCGCCATTCCCTTGCCGTATCGCCGATACCAATATTGGCCAGGTAGGGCATGACGTCATCGCCGCAGGCAATCTGCCAGTCAGCACTGGCATGTGCGGTAATCCTACGTTCGCGATCATTTCCCATTGCTGAAGATACCCCGGCGCTTTGAACTGAATCCGTAATTATACTTTCGGATATACATTTAGCGCGATTTTGTATTCACGCAGTGATGGGAGTCACAAAATGGTTAATAGACGGGGTAAAGAGGGTCTTTACCTAATATATATAGGGGATCAGCTCGAATTTTCGACCATGGATAGGTCTAGTATTGGGACACAATACTTATTTCTGCGGCGATTCGGATGATACAAATATTGTGCCCCACATATAGATTTCAGGTTTTTCTGGCAATTATCCGACCGCCGCCAAGCTTCTTTTCTTCGAAGGCGCGTTGGATGATGGCGTTTGTATCCTGCATGACGCCGTAGACCCGGGGACTGTAGGTTTCGCTGATGTCATCCTTCATACTCTCCAATCTGACCATGATGGCCCGATACTGTTCCTGATAATCGGCGGAGGTATCGTATTGCTGGGAAATTGTGAAACCGTGCTTGCCTAGCAGACCCCCATAGCTATCCGGTGTGGCGATATTTGCGGCCACCAAGGCCCCATCGACGGCTGCGCTTTCCGCCGCCGTCATCTCGCCTATTTGCAGCCAATCCGTAAAGGCGAGGGTGCCGCCGGGCGCGATGACACGGGCGCAGTCGGCCACAAGACGATCCTTGTCGGGCACATGGCACCAGGCATCCTGTGAAATAATGATATCGAAAGTGCCGTCGGCGAACGGCATGGCCGTGGCATCGCCTTGGTGAAAGCTGACCAGATGGTCCAGGGCGCGTGATTTTGCCCGCACAGTTGCCTCGTCCACGTTGCTTTGGACAATATCCAGGCCCATGACGTGACAGTGAATGGTGTTTGCCAGATGCAGACTGCCCCCGCCCAGGCCGCAGCCGACATCGAGAACACGACTGTCCTGGGTTATAGCGGCCTCCCTGGCAAGGATATCCGTAGAGGCCCGCCCGCCCAGGGATAAAAAGTCTTCGCTGTACATTTTTTCGATCAGGCCGGAACCAATCTTGCTGTAGTTCCGGTTTAACGCATCGATATTCATAAAAATCTTCCTAAATGCTGTTGAAATCACCGCCACGGCCTTTGCCGGCGGCAAAACGTGCGGCACCCAAAGGTGCCTCCATTTTTCTTGGTATTTCACCACCCTCTGCCTCATGGTGCAGTGCTTGAGGTAATTCCAGGCTCCATTGATCATATGACGATGCCCGATCCGCCCGCATGCAGAGTTGCGGGAACTTTGCGATCTCATGCGCCAGCTCCGTCGCCGTCGCCAGTGCCTCTCCGGCAGGCACCAAACGGTTGGCCAGGCCGAAAGTTAGCGCTTCTTCCGCCCCTACGCCACGCCCGGTCATGATCATATCCAAGGCCCGGCTGTGGCCGATCAATCGGGGCAGGCGTATTGTGCCGCCGTCAATCAAAGGTACCCCCCAGCGTCGACAATAGACCCCGAATATTGCGCTGGTTGAGGCAACGCGCATGTCGCACCACAGGGCCAATTCCAGACCGCCGGCGACAGCGTGGCCTTCTACGGCTGCGATCACCGGTTTCGACAGCAGCATCCGCGTCGGCCCCATGGCGCCTTCATCGCCAGGCTTTGAGTTGACATCGCCGCCTCTTGCGGCGACCGATTTTAGATCATAGCCGGCACAAAAGGCACCCTCCGACCCGGTCAGGATGGCGACGCTTTGCCCATCATCGTTGTCGAAATCCTTGAAGGCCGCGCGCAGGGCAAGGGCGGTTTCCGGATTGACGGCATTGCGCGCCTGGGGGCGGTCGATGGTTACAATAGTGACGGGACCGTCATGTTCAATAATCAGAGACATTTGAGGTTTCCTTATATGTATCGCATGACTAACGCAGCTCTACCGTTATGGGATCGTAAGAGAACAGCCAGGCGGTGCGTTCGGCGTTCATATCCCGTTGGGCAAAGGCCTCGCGCAACGCGGCCTCTGACGGCAGGTGGAACATATTGCGGTTGGCGGAGCTTTCATTGACGATACGCGCCGTGCGTTCCAGGCGGTTGCGTTGGTACAACTCCAAAGCCTCGCCTACGTCGTCTTCTTGCTGTAGGGCTCTTGCAATCACCGCGCCGTCCTCAATCGCCATGCCGCCGCCCTGGGCCATGTAGGGCAGGGTGGGGTGGGCCGCATCGCCCAACAATGTCGTCCGCGCCGTGCGCCAATTGTCCACCGGGGAACGGTTATTCATGGCCCAACGGTAACATTGATCCTTGTCCGCGTGGTCGATAATGGCCTGAATATTTTCATGCCAGCCGGCGAAATCCGCCTTCATCTCCTGCCAGGGTCGGCGCGCGGTCCAGCTTTCATCATCCCAGGTTTCATACTCAACACAGCCCACCATATTAATTAGACCATTGGGGCGAATGGGATAGACTACGCCATGCTTGCCCGGACCGACACAGATGTTCACCGTGTCGGGACGCATTTCAGGGGCCAGGCGCTCGGCGGGGACCAGGATACGCCAGGATTGATCGCCGGTATAATGCACTGGCGTTTCACCCAGTATTTTGGCCCTGACCAGGGATTTTATGCCATCGGCCCCAATCAGGACATCGCCGCGCACCTCTGACCCATCAGCGAGTTGCAGGCTCACCCCTTCGCCATCTTCGCGATAGTCGACGACCTTAGCGTTCAAGCGAACCGCCGCCCCATCCAAGGCCCGCACAGCGCCGATCAGGCTGTCGAGGAGGTCGGCCCGATGGACCGATAGATAAGGCACGCCGTGGCGTTCCACATAACCATCGCCCAAGGGGATTTCCTGCAGTACTTCGCCCGTATCGAACATCTTGAATTGGTAGGCTGTAGGGCGCACGCCCAATGCTGCCAGCCGGTCCACCAGACCCAAATGGTCCAGAACACGCATGGGATTGGCGCTGAGCTGAATGCCCGCGCCGACTTCACCCAATTCAGAAGCCTGTTCAAAAACCTGCACCTCGAACCCGGCCCTTAATAGGCATGCGGCAGCTGTCATGCCGCCGATGCCGCCCCCCACGATCAGTATTTTTTTCATAGGCGTCAGCCTATGCCAACGGCGCAGAGGCAACAAGAGCATGCAATTTATCTGATGCCCACCCTTGCGTCCGGCCCCATGACAGCCCATCTTCCCTTGCATGAACATCGATAAAATTCTCAGCCGTTTGCCCATCAAAGCGCTGCGTGATCGGGTGCCTTTGGTCCCCGTAGTGCGGTTGGACGGCGTCATCGCAGCCCAGGGTTCTCCCTTGCGCGCTGCCCTGAATATCTCCTCCCTGGCAGAGCCGTTGGAGCGTGCATTTTCCATGAAAGGTGCCAAGGCTGTGGCCCTGGTGATCAATTCGCCTGGCGGATCGCCGGTGCAATCGGCCCTGGTGCATGACCGAATTCGACTGTTGGCGGACGAGAACGAACTGCCGGTCTATATTTTTTGCGAAGATGTGGCGGCATCTGGTGGCTATTGGATCGCCTGTGCGGGAGATGAGATCTATGCCGCCGAAACCTCCATCATCGGCT
Organism: Rhodospirillaceae bacterium; assembly: GCA_018660265.1. Classification (GTDB taxonomy): domain Bacteria; phylum Pseudomonadota; class Alphaproteobacteria. The sequence continues at coordinate 14,095 of JABJKS010000051.1, forward strand.
CCATCGGGGTCATTGCGGCGACCTTCGGCTTTGAAGGTGCCATGGAGAAATTGGGTGTGGAACGCCGTTTGTTCACTGCTGGCGACAAGAAAAGCCTGCTGGACCCGTTTTTACCTGTGGCAGAGGACGATCTGAAGCGTCTGACCGCACTGCAGAAAGAAATCCACGACGCCTTCAAAAAACACGTCCGTACACGGCGTGAGGGACGCTTGAAAGCGGGGGAGAAAAAATTGTTCTCTGGCGAATTCTGGACTGGCGCCAAGGCCGAGGGGCTGGGCCTGATCGACGGCCTCGGCGATTTGAAATCCGTGATGCGGCAGAAATTCGGCAAGAAAGTCCGCCTGCCGGTTATCGGGGCGGAAAAAAGCTGGCTACAACGGCGCCTTGGTTTCGCCTCGCAGATCACTGCCATGGATCTGCCTGGCGATCTATTGGCTGCAGCGGAAGTCCGGGCTTATTGGGCGCGATACGGCCTATAGGGCCAGCTTATAAGGGGTCGTATTACAGGGGTTCGTATTACAGGGGATCGTAATTTCCGGCCGCGACACCGTCGCGAAGCGCAAATTTCTGGACCTTGCCGGATCCCGTCAGGGGATATTCGCTGACGGAAAACCACACGGTGGGTGTCTTTTGCGCTGCCAGATGCGACCGGCAAAAGGCGCGCAAGGCTTGGGGATCTATCATTTCTCCCGGCTCGGGCCGGGCAAAACAGGCGATAACCTCGCCCCATTTGTCATCCGGCAAGCCGACCACCGCGGCTTCCGCCACACTGGGATGCTCCACCAACAAGTTTTCTATTTCGGCGGGAAACATGTTCTCTCCGCCTCGAATAATCATCTCCTTGACCCGGCCCGTGACGCGGACATAGCCACGGGCGTCCATAGCCCCCAGATCACCGCTATGAAGCCAGCCATCCGCATCAATGGTTTCCGCCGTAGCCTCTGGGTTGTTGTTGTATTCGATCATCTTGCAATAGCCCCGGGTACAGATCTCACCCACCGTATCGATGGGGAGCACCTTGTTATCGGCGACATCGCGGATAGAGATTTCGGTCTGGGGCATGGGCTGGCCCACATTATTACAGATATCTTCGATGCTATCGTTGTGGTGATGTTGGGTAACCACGGGGGAGAGCTCCGTCTGACCATAGACAGTGATGAAATCACAGCCAAAGGTTTCCCGGACCTGGCGGACCAGCTCCGGTGCCACCATGGAGCCACCCGATACCGCCATTTGAACCGTGGATACATCACGGGGCGTTTGCGCCAGGGCCTCCAGCATGGCGACCAGCATGGTCGGTACGCCGGTAATATTGGTCACCTTCTCCGTCTCGATCAGGCGTAAAAGGGCGCCCGGCTCGAACACCTTGAACATAAGCATGCGCGAAGCCGTTTGCAGACAGCCCAATGTCGCGATGGCACAGCCGCTTGTGTGAAACATGGGCAGGACGTTGGTCCAGGTGGCACCATGGGCAACACGAGCCCGCTTGAAAATCATCCGGGCGTTGTTGGTCAGTCCCCGGTGGTGCAACACAGCACCTTTGGGAAAACCCGTCGTGCCGGAGGTATATTGGATCTGCGCGGGATCACCAGGCCGGACCAGGGGCAATTCGTCCGGCCTATCCCCATGACTAAATAAGGCTGCATGATTTTCCATATCGGTCACTTCGCGGATCGCGTCCAGGCCTTTGCAGGCCTCTACCGCGATCTCCGCCATGGGGTTGCCGCGATAGCTTTCTACCAGGAATAAGCCCACGGAATTGGATTGCTCCAAGACATATCGCAGCTCTCGCGCCTGATAACCGGGGTTTGCGGTTACAAGGGTAATACCTGCCAAAGCACAGGCGTATTCCAGCAACAGCCATTCCGGGATATTCGGGGCCCAGATGGTGATCCGGTCGCCTGGCGCAAAGCGGCTGGACATCGCCAGGGCCAGTCTTTCACTATCCGCCAGCAACTCCCCATAAGTCCAGGCCCGGCCAGTTTCCCCTGCCATATCGATTTCCAGCAGGGCAGGGGCGTTGGGTTCCCGGCCGGCGACGTCGCGCAGTAGGCCGCCGACGGTGGTTTCCAGGATGGTGTCGTCGTCTTGCGGCGGAACCAGGGATTCCGTCAATTGCAGATGATACATGTCCCTGACCTTGTATTACGGTTTGAATATTATGAAGCCGGTGCGCTGATGCTTATCAAAGCCCAGACCTTCATAAAGCTTATGCGCAGGCGCCAAGTCACGGCCTGACAACAGCATAACCTCGGTGCAGCCCTGGTTCCAGGCATGTTCAAGAGTGAATTCCATCAATGCCTTGGCGAAACCCCGTCGGCGGAAATCGGCATGGGTTACGACGTGTTCAATGACGCCATAGCCACTGCCGCCCCGAATGAAGGATGGTGTGATGGACAGGATGCAAGTGGCGGCAATTCGCCCCTCCTGCTCCAGTGCGAAATATTCTACGCCGGGGTTACGCTCAACCTCGCGCCAGATCTCCGCCATCCGTGCCTCGGATAAGGGTGGGCGGTTTTCTGAGGCGGTATAGTGGGCATAAAGCGTAAACAGCTCATCCAGATCGGTTTCCAGAACTGGCCGGATGCGCATGGCTATGTCCGGCAGGTATCAGGCTGCTGCGCGGCGGTTCACCAGGTTCTCGAAATCTTCGATCAGTTGCGCCGTGATCTTGCCCGGCGTAAAGCGATAGTCGTCAATCACACCTACCGGCGTGACTTCTGCCGCTGTACCGGTCAGCAGGCATTCCGTGGCCTGGGCCATTTCCTCCGGCATCATCGGGCGCTCAATAATTTCATAGCCCCGGGCCTTGGCCAGATCGATCACGGTGCGCCGGGTGATGCCGTCCAGGAAACAATCAGGCGTGGGGGTATGCAGTTTGCCGTCGATGACAAAGAAGATATTCGCACCGGTACTTTCCGCAATTTGGCCGCGCCAATCCAGCATCAGGGCATCATCATAGCCATCCGCCTCTGCTGCGTGCTTGGACAGGGTGCAGATCATGTACAGACCGGCTGCCTTTGAATGCACAGGTGCCGTGGCCGGGTCCGGACGACGCCATTTTGAGGTCTTCAGCTTGATGCCGACGGTGCGGGCTTCGGGGTCGAAATAGGACGGCCACTGCCAGACGGCGACGGCCAGGTTGATCTTGTTAGCCTGGGCGGAAACGCCCATCATCTCGGAACCGCGCCAGGCAACAGGTCGGACATAACCATCGACGATGCCGTTTTTCAGTACTGTTTCACGACAGGCTGCATTGATTTCAGCAGCCGTATAGGGGATCTTAAAATCCAGCAAGGTTGCGGAGTTGATCAGGCGTTCGGTGTGTTCTTCCAATTTGAAGATTTCGCCACTATAGACGCGTTCCCCCTCGAACACGGACGAGGCATAGTGCAGACCGTGGGTCAAAACATGGACCTGGGCATTTTCCCACGGCACCATTTTGCCATTGTACCAGATTGTGCCGTCCAATTTGTCGTAAGAGATTTCGGCCATAATCGATGCCTCCAAAGGAAAATAGTGACTGAATGTTGCTTGATTGTTAGCGTAAACGTAACATCTGGGAAATATATGTCAATGGTGCTGACTAAAAATAATGTCAGCACCATTGACGCTTCTCGTGTAATATTCAGCTATGTCCGATATCGCTCCTGATACTTTGCAAGATTCCAATGATCTGTCGTACTTGAATGACGACGAATTGATCCGCGGGATCGAGATGCTGTTCTATGCCTATCGGGATTTCACCTCCGACCCAGACGAAATTCTGACCAAATATGGCTTTGGCCGGGCCCATCATCGGGTCGTGCATTTTGTCGGTCGAAACCCTGGCATGACGGTGGCGGAGTTGCTGGCAATCCTGAAAGTCACTAAACAAAGTCTAAGCCGGGTTTTAAGCCAGTTGGTGTCGGAAGCCTTTGTCGTTCAGGAAAAGGGCGTTCGCGACCGCCGCCAGCGTTTGCTGTATTTAAGCCCCAAGGGTGAAACCTTATTCGAAGAATTATCCCGTCCACAAAAGGATCGCGTCGCCCGGGCCTATCGGGCCGCCGGTGCCGAGGCCGTCGCCGGCTATCGCAAGGTGCTGGAGGATTTGTTGAACGCCGAAGAACGCGCCGCGGTTCTGCAAGCGGTGGAGCGTTCCTGAAGATGACGCCGATGAGAAGCTTGTTATGAGCGACGATGCGGTCCACATTCTGGTCGTTGATGATGATGACCGCCTGCGGGATCTGCTGCAACGATATCTGGGCGAATATGGCTTTCGCGTATCCACGGCCTCCTCCGCCGCCGAGGCCCGGACCGCCCTGTCGGGTCTAAGCTTTGATTTATTGGTATTGGATCTGATGATGCCGGGGGAAAGCGGGCTGGATCTGACCAAGGATATTCGCCGCAGCAATAGTTTGCCAATTTTGTTGCTGACCGCCATGGGCGAGGCGGAAGACCGTATCACCGGCCTGGAGGTGGGGGCGGATGATTATCTGTCAAAGCCGTTTGAGCCGCGGGAGCTGGTCTTGCGGATCGAAGCCATATTGCGCCGGGGCGGGCCAAAGACAGAAGAATTATCGGAAATTTCCTTTGGTGCCTGCCGCTTTGATATAGAGCGGGGGGAGCTGATGCGGGACGGCGAAATCGTGCGCCTCACCTCCGGCGAGATGGAGATGCTGCGCCTGTTCGCCCGCCGCCCCGGCGTGACTGTGGGCCGGGCGGAATTGCTGAACCAATCTGATGCGGGGAATGTCCGCGCAGTCGATGTGCAGATCACCCGCCTGCGCCGCAAAATCGAGGACGACCCGAAGGAGCCGCGCCACCTATGCACGGTTTGGGGCCAGGGCTATGTATTCTGGATGGACTAACGTTATTAAATCGGTGAGATACTGGTGAGATGCTAAAGCGGTTTTTACCACGTAGCCTGTTTGGACGCGCCATCATCATTGTGGTCACGCCGGTGATCTTGTTGCAGGTGGTCGCGGCAATCGTCTTTTATGACCGTCATCTTGATACGGTAACCCGGCGTCTGGCGCGTAGTGTGGCGGGCGATATTGGCTTTGTTGCCGCCGCCCTGACCCGCAGCGAGGATAACCTGGCCCGCTTCCGTATTTTGCAGTCCGCCAATCAACGCCTCAATCTCAGTTTCGCGTTGTTGCCGAAACAACCTTTGAAAGCCGGGCCGTTGCCGCAGCCGAACTCTCCGCTGGAGCGGTTGTTGATCCGAACCATTGATGAAGGGTTGGAGCTTGCCTTCAATATTGAAAACCGCCGGGAACTGAAAAACTACCTTATCGACGTCGCCTTTGAGGGTGGGTTATTGCGGGTGGTTGTGCCCCATAACCGCATCACCTCGGCGACATTGGATGTTCTTATTTTATGGATGGTCGGTTCCTCCATGTTGCTGCTTGCCATCGCCATTGTCTTTCTGCGCAATCAGGTTCGGCCCATCTTGCGTTTGGCGGATGCCGCCGACCGGTTTGGCCGGGGCCAGGATGTGGAGGATTTCAAACCCTCGGGTGCGGTGGAAGTGCGCCGGGCCGGTGACGCCTTCCTGCGTATGCGGGAGCGGATAGAGCGTCATTTGCGCCAACGGACAGAGATGCTCGCGGGTGTCAGCCACGACCTGCGCACGCCTTTGACAAGGTTGAAGTTGGAGCTGGCCATGCTGCGCGATGTACCTGCGGCGGAGGCCATGAAATCTGATGTCGACGAGATGGATGGCATGATCGACGGCTATCTGGATTTCGCCCGCGGTGCGGCAGGCGAACGGGCCGTGGATACGGATGTGAATGCTTTGCTGGAAGACGCGGTCGGCGACGCCCAGCGCCTGGGCGGCGTGGTGGCATTTACGGCGCGTGGCGATCTGCATGGACGTGTGCGACCGTTGAGCCTGAAGCGCTGTTTAGGCAATCTTTTGGGCAATGCCCAACGTTACGCTGAGACCTGTGCCCTGACGGCGCGGCGCAGCGGCGATGTCATCGAGATCATCGTCGATGACGATGGCCCCGGTATCCCAGAGGATGAGCGGGAAGCCGCCTTCCGTCCCTTCTATCGCCTGGAAAATTCCCGCAACCAGGGCACAGGCGGCGTCGGCCTTGGCCTTGCCATTACCCGCGATACCCTACGCAACCAAGGTGGCGATGTGACCCTAGACACCGCCCCCCAAGGCGGCCTGCGCGCAATCATTCATCTACCGGCCTAACCCTTCGCATTTAATCTTACACCTCCAACGCCATGCCGTCGCGGCCCGGGTCTGCGCCGCCGTCCCATTTGCGGTTGCCGCCTGGGATGCGAATGCCGTGGACACCTGCAAAGACGTAACCAAAGGGGTTGCGTTCGATGGGATAGCCTCTGCTGGCCAACTCGTCCGTCACGAAATGTGGGATGCGGTTGGAGAAATCGATGGTGTTGGAATTTGCCGTGATGCGCGGTGCGGCCACGGCTTCCAACATGGTCATGTCGAAATCCATGACGTTCAGGATGGCCTGTAAAACCCCCATGGTGATGAAGGTGCCGCCCGGTGCGCCAACCACCACGTAAGGATCATCGCCTTTGAAGACGATGGTCGGGCACATGGCGGTAAAGCGTCGTTTGCCGGGACCGATGGAATGGGGCATGCCGGGGCGTGGGTCGAACGCACCCATACAGCCGTTGTACATAAAGCCCATGCCGTCCGTGACAACACCTGATGGCATGCCCAATGAATGGGTCATGGAGACGGCGTTGCCGTATTGATCGACGACGGTGACGTGGGTTGTGTCCTTGGATTCTTCCGGGTTGTCCAGGCGGATGACATTGGCCTTTTCGCCTGCTTTTATCCGGGCTGCAACGTCGGCGGCATATTGACGATCCAGGAATTCATTAATGGGGACGTCGTCAAAGGATGGATCGCCCATTTTGTTGTCCTTATCGATGGTGGCGAACTTCATGGCTTCCGCGACGGTCGCAATATAGTCGGGGCTGTTGTGGCCCATATTGCCCAGATCGAAATGCTCCAGAATATTCAGCATCTCGATAATCATGGCACCCCCCGCCGGTGGTTGGGCGGAGGCGACTTTGTGCCCCCGATAGGTGCCCCACAAAGGCTCCGAGCGGATGGTTTTGTAGTTCTTCAGATCATCGAGGTTTAACAGACCACCATTGGCAGCCATGTCGGCGGCGATTTCCTCACCCAATTCACCGCCATAAAAAATCTCCGCCCCGCCATCACGAAGTCGTTCCAGGGTTCGTTTCATGCCGGGGTTTTGAACGCGCGTGCCGACGGGATAGGTTTGGCCGTTGTCATCGCAATAAATCTCTCGCGTCGGTTTGGTGTAACGCATCTTGTCCAGCATGGACATCCGGCCCATGACGTTGGCCGCACTCCAAAACTCGTCTACATGGGGACGGATGACAAAGCCGTCTTCCGCATGTTCGATGGCCGGTTGGATGATGTCTTTCCAATCGAACGTACCGTATTCGGAAACCGCCTCGTAATAGGCTTTCAGACTGCCCGGCGTCATAATGGCTTCATAGCCGCATTCGTTGGCCCGGTTATGCAGGATGAAGCCAAAGCCGTCCCGGGCCTGGGACTTGATCTGATCCGCCCACATGGTTTCCGTGGCCGCACCGGGGGCGGTGGTATGGAAATCAATATAGCCGTGGTGGTTTCTATCGGGCAGGTACAGCTGCATGGTGCCAAAGCCTGCGATGCCGCACATCATGGGATCAACCACGGTTTGCACCAGGGCGCAGGTCATGGCAGCATCGACCGCGTTGCCGCCACGCTTCAGGGCCAGGGCGCCGGCTTCAACAGCCTCGGGTTGGGGGGCGCAAACCATGCCTTTGGTCATGAGAGACTCCAATTTGGAAATGCCATATTTCGGGAACTCTTTTTTTGGCCATTACTTTTCAGGTATCAGGCCACGGGGACTAAACCGCAATACCAATAATAATATCAGCCCCATGGTCATTAGTCGCATGTGGGCCGCACTGTCGAGGAGGTGTTTGCGCAGGCCGCTGCCTTCATCCATGCCAGAGGTCAGCATGTCCATGAACCACAGGCCCACGGGCTCTGCCTCAATCCAGCAGAACCAAATAACGAAACCACCCAGCACCGCGCCCCAGTTGTTGCCGGAACCACCGACGATGACCATAACCCAGATGATGAAGGTAAAGCGCAATGGCTGATAGGAGGCCGGGGTGAACTGGCCATCCAGTGTGGTCAGCATGGCGCCTGCAATACCGATAACGGCAGAGCCCAATATGAAAACCTGCAGATGACGACCGGTGACATTCTTGCCCATGGCGGATGCCGCAACCTCGTTATCCCGGATCGCCCGCATCATCCGCCCCCAGGGTGAATTCAGCGAACGTTGGGACAGCCAAAGGACAAACAACAACACAATGGTGAACAGTCCGGCATAACAAAGTTTCACATAGATAGAGGAGAATTCGACGACACCGACACCCAAGGTGGCGGCCCAGTCCTGAAACCAGATCGCTTGTTGCAAATTAACCTCGTATGGCACCGGGCGGGGCAGGCCGGAGACATTTTTGACGCCGCGGGTCAGCCAGTCCTCGTTCTTCAGCATGGCGACGATGATTTCGGATATGCCCAGGGTGGCAATGGCCAGATAATCGGAGCGCAGACCCAGGGCAATCTTGCCGACGATCCAGGCAACGCCTGCGGCAAATATACCGCCAACTACCCAGGAAAGAATAATTGGCAGGCCCAGACCGCCCAGGAAGCCGGTCTTGGCAGGCTCCACCGCCTCAATCAGTTCCACCGCCGGATCAAAAAATGCCCGGATCAGGAAAAAGCCTGCAACGATAATCACGGCCAAGACCAAACGCCGCATATTGCCTGGCGGTATATGCCGGGCCGCCAATACGGCAACCACAATGGTGCCGATGGCCAGCATGAGAGAGATCGCGATACCGCCGCCACCTACCCGCCAGGCTTCTGTGACAGGCGGCACCGACATCAACACACCGGCCACACCGCCCAGGGCGGCAAAGCCCATGACGCCGACATTGAACAATCCGGCATAGCCCCATTGAATATTCACGCCCAAAGACATGACGGCGGAAATCAGACATAGGTTGACGATGGCCAGGGCCAATGACCAGCTTTGCGCGAAGCCAACCGTGGCCAGGGCTGCGAACATCAGAGCAAATAACAGAACCGCCCGGCGGTTGAAATTCTTGCTCATATGGCCTTGCCCCTGAAAATGCCCGTGGGTCTTATCAACAGGACCAGCACCAGGATGACGAAGGATACGGCGAATTTATAATCGGTTGAGAGTAACTGCATCAAACTATCAGGGGCCCAGTCGGGGGGGAGGTTATAGGCCAGGAATTTCTTGTAGGCATAGGTCACCGTGACCTCGGAAAAGGCAATGATGAAGCCACCCGCGATGGCACCCAGCGGGTTGCCCAGGCCGCCGACAATAGCGGAGGCAAAAATGGGCAACAGCAGTTGGAAATAGGTGAAGGGCTTGAAGCTTTTATCCAGGCCATAAAGGGTGCCTGCGATGGTCGCCAGGGCCGCCGCCAGGATCCAGGTGATCATCACCACCCGTTCGGGATTAATGCCCGACAGCAACGCCAGATCTTCGTTGTCGGAATAGGCCCGCATGGACTTGCCCGCGCGGGTGCGGTTCAGGAACCAGAACAATGCGGCGACCACGATGACGGCCGTCACTATGGTCAGGCCTTGAGAGGTTTTGAAGGCGACGCCTTCGTTCATGCCGGTCAGACGCTTGAATTCGCGCGCCTTTATGATGAAGCGTTCGCCGTCGGCAAACCGCTGATCGTTGGGGCCGATGATGAAGCGGACGACGCCGTTCATGACGAACATCACGCCCACGGATGCGATCAGGAAAACCACCGGTGCTGCCTTTTCCCTGCGAAAAAAGCGATAAACCCATCGATCCGTCAGCAACAATAAAACTATGGTCGCCAGGATACCGAACGGCAGGGCCAGCAAGGCAGTGGGCAGGGGCGAGATGGATACGCCCCAGGCCTGCAACAGCCAGGTCACCAGGATTACGGCCATGGTGCCGAAGGCCATGGTGTCGCCATGGGCGAAGTTGGAAAAGCGCAGGATGCCGTAGACAAGCGTTACGCCCAGGGCACCAATGGCTAGTTGACTGCCATAGGCCATGCCGGGCACCAACACGAAGTTGGACAGCAGCAGGAATGAATTGAGGGCACCGTCCATAATCCTACCCCCCCAGGAACGCTTTGCGGACTTCCGGGTTGGCCATCAGGGCCGCGCCCGTATCTGTATAACGATTACGCCCCTGCACCAGGACATAGCCTTTGTCGGCGATGTTCAGGGCCTGGCGGGCATTTTGTTCCACCATCAATATGGCGATGCCGCTGCGCGCCACTTCGATAATGCGGTCGAACAATTCATCCATCACGATTGGCGAGACGCCCGCTGTCGGTTCGTCCAGCATCAGGACTTTTGGCTGGGTCATCAGGGCCCGGCCCACGGCGACCTGTTGGCGCTGTCCGCCTGACAGTTCACCGGCCGGTTGGCGGCGTTTATCTTTCAAAATGGGAAACAGATCAAACACCTGCGCCATGGTGTCTGTGAAATCATCCCGGCGGATAAAGGCCCCCATCTCCAGATTTTCTTCCACGGACATGGAAGTGAAGACATTCTGGTTCTGCGGCACAAAGCCCATGCCCTTGGCGACACGATCCTGGGGACTTAACCGGGTGATGTCTTCGCCATCGAGCTGAACCGAGCCTTGGTGAATGTTCAGCATGCCGAACACCGCCTTCATGGCTGTGGATTTGCCGGCACCATTGGGCCCGACGATAACGGCAATTTCCCCTTGCTCCACCCCGATGGTGCAATCGTGCAGAATATCGGCACCGCCGTATCCCCCCGTCATGTTCTCGCCACTTAGGAAGCTCAACTGACCGCCTCCGGCTTGTTCTTGAGGCCCGTCCCCAAATAGGCTTCGATCACCAGTTCGTTGGCCTTCACCTCGTCGATGGAACCTTGGGTCAGGACAGCGCCTTCCGCCATGACGATGACCGGATCGCACAGGCGGGAGATGAAATCCATGTCATGTTCGATCATGCAGAAGGTATAGCCGCGTTCCTTTTGCAGGCGCAGGATGGCATCGCCCAGGGTGTTGAGCAGGGTTCGGTTCACGCCCGCGCCCACTTCGTCGAGGAAAACGATTTTCGCATCCACCATCATTGTGCGGCCCAATTCCAACAGCTTCTTCTGGCCACCTGATAGATTGCCCGCCAGCTCGTCTGCAACTTGGCTAATTTCCAGGAACTCAATGACTTCGTCCGCCTTGGCGCGGACTTGCTCTTCTTCCCGGGCGACCTGCGCCGGTCTGATCCAGGTATCCAACAGGCGTTCGCCGGATTGATTGGCGGGCACCATCATCAGGTTTTCACGCACCGTCAGAGTGGAGAATTCCTGGGCAATTTGAAAAGTCCGCAGCATGCCCTTGGCGAACAGTTCGTGGGGTTTCAGGCCTGTGATATCCGCCCCGTCCAAAAGGACCTGCCCCGAGGTCGGTTGATGCAGCCCGGCGATGACATTGAATAGGGTTGTCTTGCCCGCACCATTGGGGCCGATCAGGCCGGTAATACGGCCACCTTCAAATGACAGCGAGACCCCGTCGACAGCATGAATGCCGCCGAAATGCATATGCAGGTCTTTAACTTCGATCATGAAATCAATAAAGCGTAATTCTATAAAGAGTTAGGGGGCGCGCCGGACAAACGGTCCGGAACGCCCCCCACAATTCAGGTCATTTTCAACAGGTCGGCTTAGCGGAACTTCGCAGTGGTGTTCTTGCCACCGGATACGAGGATCTCGCGATAGTTGCCGGCGCTTTCGCCGGGACCGATCAGCTCAACAGCCGAGGCACCCACGTAATCCACTTCACCACCACCGGCGATGATCTTCAGGGCCTTGGCCAATTCGCCAGGATAGATTTTCGTGCCTGGTGCATTGGCGACGCCAATGATCTTGCTTTTGAACATCTTGCTTTCGGATGAACCGGCGGCCTGCATGGCCAGCATGATCAAGGCAGCTGCATCATAGGATTCGGATGCGAAAGGACCCGCCTTGAAACCGGCAGCCTTTGCCATGTCACCAAATTTGGCGGCGCCTGGGCTGTCCGTGCCCGGAACCGTACCATAGGAGCCATTCAGGTCGGCACCAATGGCCATGGGCAGACTGTCACCGATCATGCCGTCAGGCAGAACGAAGGTTTCAAAAGCACCTGTATCAAGGGCGGCTTGGATGATGCCCTTACCACCTTGGTCCAGATAACCGGCAACGATCAAAACATCGCCACCAGCTGCTGCCAAGGCACCGACTTCCGCCGTGTAGTCCGCCTTGCCATCTTCATGGGCTGCGGAAATGGTGATCTTGCCACCGGCTTTTTCGAAGTTCATTTTGATGGAATTCGCCAGACCCTTGCCATAGTCATTGTTGGTGTAGGTCAGAGCCGCTGATTTGACGCCTTTTTCCTTCAGGATAGCCGTCAGGACCTGGCCCTGGCGTGCATCGGAAGGTGCGGTGCGGAAGAACAGGCCGTTGTCTTCAATCGAAGACAATGCCGGTGAGGTCGCAGACGGCGAGATCATGACAATGCCATTGGCCAGTGCAACATTTTGTAACATCGCCGTTGTCACGCCAGAGCAATCACCGCCGACGATAGCTTTGATCTTGTCCGATGTGACCAGCCGTTCCGTTGCCGCCGTCGCAGCAGCCGAGTCCGTGCATGTGGTATCGCCACGTACCGGCATCACTTTGCTGCCGCCCAATAGAGCGCCAGACATGCTGACTTCCTTGATCGCCAGTTCCGCGCCCGCGGCCATGTCGGGTGTAAGTGATTCAATAGGGCCCGTGTAACCCAAAATGACGCCAAGTTTAATATCCTCAGCGCTGGCGGCCGTGACCGCAAATGCAGCGATTGCCGCCATTGCCGCCATTGAAGTTCCGATAAGCAACTTTTTCATTTTATACCTCCCAGAGGGTGTTATTTGGATTTCCGATTGACTAACGTGCAACAAAAGTACGCTACGAAAACCGGGTGCCTGAATAGTCGTACATTGGCCCGTTAATTCAAGTCTAAAATGGCGGGCGAATGAAATACCTTATGACGGGGACGACAGCGTGGGAGAAAGACACATGATCACGGCCAACGACGTTGCGGGCACATGGCTATTGGTGGAACGGGGTGCAAGTGAGGCGCAGATGCCGGCGTTGCTGGAACGTTATGGGGACAAGTCCGAGGGGGTGGTGGTTCTTTCGCCCGATGGCTGGATGTGTGCCGCCCTTGGGCGGGGGGATCGGGAAGGTCTACCCGGTAATCCTGAATGGCATGCGGATGCGCCTGATGATGCCCGCTTGGCCGCCTTTGACAGCTTTGTATCCTATGCCGGGCGTTGGCGGATCGAAGATGGCCGCCTGATCACGAATGTGGAATTCGCCCTGAACCCTGGCTGGGTTGGCGGTGAACAAATCCGCGATGTCGAGATGTTGGCTGATGGCACTTTGCGCCTGGTCGTTACCCGCACCTGGCCCAACGGCGAAAAAGTCAGCGTCTGGGTCGATTGGCGGCGGGCGGATTAGAAATAGCTAAAACAGGCGTCCGCCGTTGGCGACTTGGCGGTTGGGCTCCACCAGCACCACGCCGCCATTTTCGTCTGGAAAACCTAGGACCAGGATTTCCGACATGAACTTGCCGATTTGCTTGGCGGGAAAATTAATCACCGCTGCGACCTGTTTGCCGACGAGCTCCTCCAACGTGTAATGCACCGTGACTTGGGCCGAGGTTTTACGCTCGCCAATTTCAGGTCCGAAATCCACATACAGCTTGAAGGATGGATTGCGCGCCTCGGGGTAGGGTTCCGCCCTGACGATGGTACCGACGCGAATATCCACCTTCAGGAAGTCGTCAAAATTGATGTCTGTCATTATTCTGTTGTCGTTTCCGCTGTATCATTGTCATCCCGTCGAAAACGACGCGGGCCGCGCCGTAATGTACTCAATATGCTTTCCACACGGCCCAGGGCCTTGTCCAGGGCCGCCATGGTTTTCGAAAGATCCTCTCCCTCGTCCGTCAGCCAGACCCGCAGGACAGAGGCATAGACCAGGCCTAAACCCTTTATCTGCAAAGGTGCGGCCAGGCCCCAAGGCTGGATACGGGCGGCTTCCAACATCCACTGCAGGGATCGCCGTCCGGGCCCGGCAGCAAGACAGGCCAGCGCACCGGGATCCCGGGTCAGGTCACGGGCCACGGCTGCGATACCGTCCCGATAGGGGGCCAGGGCATCCAATCGGCGCATGATCACATCGAACAGTCGATCACGCACAGGTTCATCCGCCATATCCGCGCCACTGCCCGCCAGGACAATATCATCGGTCTGCCGGATCAGGCCGGCCAGAATGGCGGTCTTGGAACCATACATATTACGTAATTCCACCAGGCTTAACCCAGCCGTCTCGGCGATATCGGCCATGGTGGTATCCCGCCAGCCTTGCACGCCGGCCAGCTTCATCGCGGCCCCGATCACATCGACGTTTGTTTTCTTTTTTCCTGCCATATCCGCTACCTCTGCGCTGTGAATAGTTTACCGAGCTTACCCGGCCAAGGGCAAGAGATGCTGAAATGGATGCTGAATAGTCTATCGCCGTCGCGGGTTTGTCAGACTATGCTGCGCCAAATTTGTAAACTCTTTTCGCAAACCAATATGTAGGATCAAAATAATGCAGATACCAGCAGATCGCCTGACCAATTTGGCCCGGACTATATTTGAGCGCGGTGGCACCGACGCGGACGACGCTGCCCAGGTGGCGGAAAAGCTGATCGAAGCCAATTTGTTCGGTCATGACAGCCACGGCGTCGGTATGGTGCCCTCCTATGTTCTGGGCCTTCAGGAAGGACAATTAAAGCCCGATAGTGAGTTGAGCATCGAACTTGATCGTGGCTCGTTCCTATTGATTAACGGCAATGCAGGCTATGGCCAGGTCATTGCCCGGGACGCCATGAAGCTGACCATTGCGCGGGCCCAGGAATTGGGCGTGGTCGTCATGGGCTTGAAAAATTCCTACCACATTGGCCGGGTTGGGGCCTGGGGTGAGATGGCGGCAGCAGCGGGCTTCATCTCTATCCATTATGTGAATGCGTTTTCACCGAATTCTTTGGTGGCGCCCTTTGGCGGCTCGGATTCCCGTTTCACCACCAATCCTTATTGCACAGCACTTCCCGCCAGCAACGGTGCCGATCCCATCGTCCTGGATATGGCGACCTCCCGCGTTGCCATGGGCAAGGTGCGGGTGGCCCACAACAAAGGGCAGGAAATGGTCCCCGATGCCCTGATCGACAACCAGGGCAACCCGACCAATGACCCGGGCGTAATGTATTCGGAGCCTAAAGGCGCATTGCGCTCTATGGGTCTGCACAAGGGCTATGGCCTGGCGGTGATTTGTGAGGCCTTGGCCGGTGCCTTCACGGGCGGCGGCGTGTTTGGCCTGGATAAGGTGGCGCCGGGCAAGATCATTAACAACATGCTGACGGTATTGATCGACCCTGACGCCTTTGGCAACCGGGCCGCATTTGATGCGGAGATCAATAAGTTTACGGAATGGGTGAAAGCCTCACCGCCGGCACCGGGCGTGGATGAGGTCATGGTGCCGGGCGATCCGGAACGTAAATCAAAGGCGGACCGATTGGAGAACGGCATCCCGATTGATGACACGACGTTTGAAGAATTGCTGGCTGCCGGTGAAGCCATGGGCCTGGCCAGGGAAGAAGCCATGCGCATTGTCGGCAATTGACGGAAGAGCCGAACATGGCAAAAGGCGCGATGGGTTGGCGGGCCGATCTGCACACCGTTGCTGCCTTTTTGACGATCATCCCGTTGGGGAAGGGGCCCGGCTATCGCCCTGGTGGCCTGATGGCCGCATCCTGGTGTTTCCCAATTGTCGGCCTATTGATCGGCCTTGGCGGCGGTTTGATCTATGCCGCTGCCGTTTGGTTGGGGTTCACAGTTTGGTTGGCTGCGATTTTATCTGTTGGCGCACTGGTGCTATTGACCGGGGGCCTGCATGAGGATGGCTTGGGCGATTTTGTCGATGGCCTGGGCGGGACGACGCGGGATCGTCGGCTCGAGATCATGCATGACAGCCAGGCGGGAAATTTTGCGATCATCGCACTGGTGCTGCTATTCGCGGCGCGTATAGGTGCTGTGGCCGCATTGGAAACACCTGATCGGGTCATCGCAGCTGTGATAGCTGTCGCCGCAATATCTCGAACGGCCATAGTGGTTGTAATGTACCTTCTGCCGGCGGCGCGCCGGGATGGGTTAAGTGCGGGGGCGGGGCGACCTGGGGGCGTTGTTACGCTGATCGCGATTGCCGTCGCGGCGGTGGTATCGGTTGTTGCATTGGGCGTCACCCAAGCGATAACATCCATTGCCGCTGCCGCAATTGTCGGTGGTCTGATAGCCCTGTTGGCGAAACGCCGGCTGGGTGGGCAGACCGGGGATGTCCTGGGCGCTGTGCAGTTGACGACGGAAGTGAGCTGTCTACTTGTCATCGGATTTTGAGGAAAGGACGTCATCGCCTTTGACCTGAGCCCAGGCTTGGTGCATTCTGGGGGCGCTGCGATTCAATTTGCTAACAATTCGACGGGGTTGTCACACATTTCCAGTTGCCTGGGGCGACATGAGGCGGGATGATGTGGCATAATTGAAATGATGACCGGGCGGTAAAGCTGTTAATTCATTGGAAATTTTCAGTGGAATTAGTAAAAAGATAATAAGTACGGCTATAGTTTAGTGTCGTGATAATAAGAATCCGGGGGCGTATGGGACGATGATCGGGTCGGAAACAATACAAATCGTTGGTGGTGTGGTGATCCTCATTGCCTTTGCCCAGTTGGCCGTGCTGCTTTACGGTACGTGGCGGGGTGCGGCCTTGGCGCGGGTTCAGCAGGGTTTAGCCAATGATTTATTGCGCCGCCGTGTTGACGCTGAAACCCTGCACCGTGAGGTGGAGCGGAAAAAAACGACGGCGACTTGGTCGGGCGCACGGAAATTCCGTATTCGCGACAAGATACAGGAAGGCGGCGATATCTGCTCCTTCTATCTGGTGCCCCACGATGGCAAAGCTTTGCCGCCCTTTCTGCCGGGGCAATATCTGACCTTTAATCTGCGTCTGCCTGATCGGGAAAAGCCGTTGGTGCGGTGCTATTCCCTATCAGATAGCCCCCTGCAAACCGATTATTATCGGGTAAGCATAAAGCGCCAGGGACCACCACCCAGGGAGCCTGATGCCCCGCCTGGATTGTCGTCAAACTATTTTCACCATGATCTCCAGGCCGGCGACATTGTTGATGTAAAGGCACCTTCCGGTGTGTTTTTTCTTGATTTGGCGAAACATCGGCCGATCGTGTTGATCGGTGGTGGCGTTGGTTTGACGCCGATGATTTCCATGTTGAACGCCATTTGTGAATCCGGATCCCAGCGGGAAGTCTGGTTTTTTTACGGTGTTCGCAATGGTGATGAACACATCATGCGCGAACATCTGGAAGCCATAGAGTCGGAATATGAAAACGTTCATATCCGCGTCTGCTATAGCGACCCGAAGGAAGATGAAGTCGAAGGTAAGGGCTTTCAACATAGTTGTCGGGTCAGTGTAGACCTGTTCAAAAAGACCCTCCCTTCCAATAACTATGAATTCTACATCTGCGGCCCACCCCCGATGATGACCTCTTTGACCACGGATCTTGGTGAATGGGGCGTGCCCGAAAGCGACATTAATTTTGAGGCGTTTGGCCCGGCCAGCGTCAAGAAAAAGACGCCGAGCGAGGACGCTGCCGTTGCTGCACCCACGGGACAGGTCGTCACCTTCGCGCGCTCCAATAAAAAAGTAACCTGGGATGGTAGCCATGGCTCCATTCTTGAACTGGCTGAGGCGAATGGCGTCGATTTAGATTTCGGGTGCCGGGCTGGTAGTTGTGGCACTTGTATTACGGCCGTGAAAACCGGCGATGTGTCTTATGTGGAAGAGCCGGGCTCGCTACCTGAACAGGGATCGTGTCTGGCATGTATTTCGGTGCCCAAAACTGATTTGGCACTGGATGCGTAATTTGGGCTGGGCAGGATGTTCTGTCCTGGCCTCGACAAAACAAATTGTTATGCCCGAGCGTATTTTAAATTTGAGCGTTCGGGTCAAGAAAGATTGGAAACTAAAATGTGGGGAAGTCTCATGATCAGGAAATCACGCATATTTATGATGGCGTTTGCGGTACTCGGTGCCTTAGTGTTAATGCCGAATTTGGCCAAAGCTGAGAAGTTGCACCTGGACTCTGCCAAGGTTATGGGACCGGATGCTTGCGGCGAATGTCACAAATCTTCTGTGGAGTCATGGAAGGGCAGCCACCATTTTTCAACGTTTAAGACCCTGCCGCGCAAGAAAGAGGCGCGTGAGGTTGCCGATAAGATGGGCATCAAGCGGATCAAGGCGGATAGTGATTGTCTTTCCTGTCACTTCACCTCTGCCATGGTCAACAATAAGCCCAAGCCCATCGCAGGTATAACCTGTGAATCCTGCCACGGTGCCGGGCGTGATTGGATCAAAGTCCATAGTGATTTTGGTGGCAAAGGCGTAAAGGCGGAGAATGAAGCCCCGGCCCACAAGACGGAACGTTATGCCAAGTCTGAAGCCGCTGGCATGATCCGGCCCGGAAATTTGTATCAGGTGGCGCAAAACTGTTACGGCTGCCATACGGTTCCCAACGAAAAATTGGTCAACGTGGGCGGCCATGCAGCAGGCAGTAAGTTTGAACTGGTTGCGTGGAGCCAGGGCGAAGTTCGCCATAATGTCTGGTACAGCAAAGAGAACCAGATCGCACCGGTGGAGCGTCAACGGATGATGTATCTGGTTGGCCGGGCCCTGGACTTGGAGTTCAGCCTGCGCGGTGTCGCCAAGGCGACAACCAAGGCCGATTATGCAGTCAAGATGGCGAAGCGGGCCAAAAAGGCACGTAAGCGGATCAAGGCAATTGCCAAGCTGGTGGATGCACCGGAATTGATGGCAATGTACAAAGCTGCCAAAGGTGTCAAATTAAAGCTGAACAATGAGGCGGCGTTGACGGCCGCCGCGGACGCGGTTGGTGCCCAGGCGATGGCAATGGCCAAGAATTATGATGGCAGCAAATTTGGCGGTTTGGACCAGTACTTGCCCAAGGCCTCTAAGTACAAAGGCAAATAGCAGCTATTTGTGGGTTTAAGCCCGGTTGGGCCTTGCATTAGTTCGTACAAAATTGTCGGAGAGGGAATAATGGCAATGTGCCATGGTTGAGGCTGTCACCATACAACGACCCCGGCGTTGGGACGCGCGGTTTTCCGAAGATATGGATAACGCCGCAGTAGATCGTGTCCTGAAGCTGGAGCCGTTCCGGGATATGGATCACGACCGTTTTCCCGATACTCTGTCTCTCGCCGGTATCGTCAGCAACGACACCCGTATCGTACGCTTTCAGGATGGCGACATCGTCATGCGCGAAGGTGACTACGGTAATTCCGCCTTTTTGGTTATCAGTGGCCAGGTTCGGGTCGTGTTGCCGCCTGGCTTGCCGGAGACGATGTTGGGGCGGGCGCCCAGTGAGAAAAAGAGTCTGCTGCAAGCTGTTGCCCAACTTTGGCGCAACCCACCTTATCCGGAAGTGAGGGATTCCTATACGGCGGAAGAGAATAAGGGCACGGCAAGCCGGATTGGTGGCGATCAGGAAGCACGAATTTTCATTCAGGACGTGCCGACGGTTTTGAACGAACATCGCACCGCAACATTGGGCGCGGGGGATATGTTCGGCGAAATTGCCGCCCTGGGTCGCAGCCAGCGAACGGCGACAGTTCTATCTGACGGTCCCGCAGAATTGCTGGAAATACGCTGGCAGGGACTGCGGGATATTCGCCGGCGGGTGGATGATTTCAGAAAGCATGTGGACCGGTTGTATCGGGAACGCAGTCTGGCCTCTCATCTGCAGGCAACGCCGATGTTCCAGCATCTCGATCAGGAGGCGATCAACCGCATCGTCGATGAAACCCTGTTCGAGACCTATGGTGATTTCGATTGGCACACTCAATACCAGCGCAGCCGCGATGAAAGTTTCAACAGCCGTTTGGCCAGCGAGCCGACAATCGTGGCGGAGGGCGATTATCCCGATGGTCTGTTATTAGTGCGGGCCGGCTTTGCCAGGGTCAGTCAAGGCGTTAATAATGGCCATCGTACGGTCCGTTATATCGGTCGTGGCGCGGTCTTCGGTATGGCGGAGATCGTTCATAATTGGCGTCAGGATGTAAGCCGGCGAAATAGCGATACTGATGGGGACGATGGAGACGGGGCACAGAGTCAGTCGGCCCCTACGGACCATGGGTCTACGAAAACTTTGCAAACCACACTGCGCGCCCTTGGCTACGTCGACATTCTGCGTGTGCCGACGACGGTGATTGAGGAATTGGTTCTGCCTACGCTGTCGGATGAAGAGCTGGCCCTTTATGGCCATCTTGATGAACAGGCAGAGACGAGCGATACGTTTATCGGAGCCAATACCACGGATCATTCAATGATAGATCCTGGCATGTTGGAGTTCCTGGTCGAACATCGCTACATCAACGGTACCGCCACTATGTTGATAGACCTTGATCGCTGTGTACGTTGCGATGAATGTGCTGTCGCCTGTTCCCGGGCACATGATAACAACCCTCGCTTCAATCGTCATGGTCGCCGCCATGACCATTATATGGTGGCGAATGCCTGTATGCATTGTATGGACCCGGTCTGTATGATTGGCTGCCCCACAGGTGCGATCCATCGCGCCTCGCCCGGCGGCCAGGTGGTTATAAACGATGCGACCTGCATCGGTTGCGCGACCTGTGCAAATTCCTGCCCCTACGACAACATTCGTATGGTTGAGGTGCGGGGCGGGAATGGCACCTTTATTCGCGATACGGTCACCAATGCGCCCATCGTCAAGGCGACCAAATGCGACCTTTGCATGGATCAGTTGGGCGGACCTGCCTGCGAACGGGCTTGTCCACATGATGCCCTGAAGCGCGTGGATATGCAGGACCTGACAGACCTTGGGAGGTGGTTAAACCGGTGATTACATTTTCCCGACGTCGCTGGCGAAATGGTCTTATCAGCGCGATAGCAGCTGTAGGACTGTTCGCTTGGTATACGGCCTACGACGTCTCCCTTTATCAACCGGCCTATCTGACCGGGTGGTTGCTGCTGGCCCTCATCGTGCTGTTGACCCTCTATAATGGGCGCAAAAAGCTGTCCATGGTGCCCCTTGGTACGGCGGCGACCTGGTTGCAATGGCATGTCTATATGGGGCTTTTGGCTGTTCTCACATTTGCCATGCATATTGAATGGAGCATCCCGAACGGTTTTCTGGAACGTTTACTGGCGCTGTTTTTTGTCGCTGTAGCGGGTAGCGGGTTGTTGGGGCTTTATCTGTCACGACGCTTTGCCAGGATGCTGACCCGTCGGACCGAGGAAGTGGTGCTGGAAAGAATTCCGGAGTTCATCGCGAATTTGCGCGGCGAGGCCGAAGAGCTTGTCATGACCTCCGCAGTGGAGACGGGGTCGTCCTCAATCGCGGATTATTACGGCAATCGGTTGGCGGACTTCTTTGCCGGGCCGCGAAACATGCGCCTGCATCTGCAAGGCTCGCGGCGGGCGACGTTCGCGCTCATGACGGATTTGAATATCATGACCAGATACCTGAATGATCAGGAAATGGTCTATGCGGACAGATTGCGCCGTCTGGTCGAGCGTAAGGATCAATTGGATTATGCCTATGCCTTGCAAAGCGTTCTGAAAGGCTGGTTGTTCGTCCATCTGCCGGCGACGTACGGCATGATATTAATGATCTTGTTGCACCTGCTGTTAGTTTATTCCTTTGGTGGGGCGCGCTGATGAACGAGCCATTGCAACCTTTCGGCTATCGTGAAAGCCCCTATATACGGCCTGGGCAAAAGTGGATGTGCGGGCGCGCCGGGGAAGGTTGTCCCTGTCAAAACGGACCCGACGATGCCGGTAACTGCCGCGGCGGTTTTGAATGTGAACCGGCCCGACACGGTGATCGTTGGTCGTGCACACGATCGCAGTTTTCAGGTGGACCTTGCGAAAACGGGCCCATGGCCAATGGCATGTGTTGCCGCCAGGTCCCACTTTGCCGCCCGGTTCGCAGTTGGCGTGCCCGGCGCGGTGCGGTTATGCGCTGGGTCTTTGCCTTGGTTGCGGGTTTGTTGATTTTTGTCCTTGCCTCCAGTTTCCGTACAGATTTCATCGATCCGGGCGAACTGTCTTTTCAACATGCGGAGTTGACGGACTGTGGGACCTGCCATACGGCATTCCATGGCGGTATGTCGGGTTGGTGGCGCGCCGCGCTGTCCGATGATGTTGCAAAGGATGACAGCCAGCCCTGTATTGCCTGCCATAAGATGGGTGATCGCGGATTGCTGCCTCATAGCCTACCGGCGGATGAATTGCAGGCCCGTAGCAAAGACATTGCGCCCGCCACCGCACCGGGTCGAAGCATCGGTGTCAAACTGGCCGGTCTGGCATTTGGGAAACCGCAGGAAAATGCGGAATCCCTGCCCTGCATGACCTGCCATCAGGAACATGGCGGTGCCGAAGCGGATTTGACCACAATGTCTGATGACCGCTGCACCAGTTGCCATCAGGTTCAGTTCGATAGTCTGGCATCGGGCCATCCGGATTTTGCCCAATATCCCTATACACGCCGGACCCGGCTGCAATTTGACCATACCAGCCATATCGATAAGCATTTCCGCGATCAGAAAATGGTGAAACTGGCACCGGGCGAATGCCGGGATTGTCACAAGACCGACACCAATGGAAGATTGATGGAGGTTCGATCGTTCGAGACTTCGTGCGGTGCCTGTCATGGAGCCCAGGTTGCGGGTGCTGGGCGGGCCAGTGCCAAGGGCTTGGCTGTCTTTGTCGTGCCTGGTCTCGACGTAATCTCGTTACGCGACAGCGGTGCTGCAGTAGGTGAATGGCCTGAATATGCCGAAGGCACGGTGCCACCGTTTATGAATATGCTGCTTTCATCGGATCCTAAATACCGGGATGCCCAAGGTACATTGGCGACCATTGATGATCCGTTGGACCTGTCGGAGGCAACGGCGGATCAATTAGCTGCGGTGGAAACCCTTGTCTGGGGTGTGAAGTCGTTGCTGTATGATTTACGAGCGGACGGCGTGGCCACCCTGCATGATCGCTTGCAAAAAGTTTTGGGGCGCGCGCTGACAACGGCTGAAAAGGCATCCCTAACTGCGTTGTTACCCTTGGATACAATTGCCGCCGCCCAGACCGAATGGTTCCCGGCATTAGGCGGCGAGATTCCTCGCAGGCGTGATGGTGAAAAGATCCTGATGCCCATGGAAGTGGTGCCAGAACCGGCAAAGGCGTCGAATACAGACAATAAAAAGCCTGACGACGACGAAGAAGACGAAGATGGTGAAATCGGCACCGGCAAAGACGATGATGACGATGACGATGATGAAATCGGCACCGGCAAAGACGATGATGACGATGACGATGATGAAATCGGCACCGGCAAAGACGATGATGACGATGACGATGGTGAAATCGGCACCGGCAAAGACGATGATGACGATGACGATGACGATGACGAGATTGGCACTGGCAAAGACGATGACGAAGATGGCGAAATCGCCACGGACGAAGACGACGACGACAAAAAAGATGCGGGTAAAGCTGGCAGCATCACTGCTGTCGCCCTTGTCCCAGCGATCGAAGGGGCCGGGGCTGAGGATTGGAACCGATCAGGTGGTTGGTATCGTGACGAATTTACCCTGCGCTATAGGCCAACGGGCCACGAGGATCAGTTTATTCGTGCCTGGCTGGATTTAACCGCACCTGCGGCTCCGTCGTTTAAGGCAAGCCGCCAGATCTTCGAAGAGTTGATCGATCCCAAAGCGCCGGGCTTGTGCGGAAAATGTCATTCTGTGGATCAACTTGCCGAGACAGGGTCGAAAAATCAGGGCCATAAAGTCAATTGGACGGCTTACAAGCCTGAAGACGGCTTAAAGACATCCGTGCATTTTTCTCATTCCGCCCACTTCAGCCTTTTGGATGAACGGGGCTGCCTGACCTGCCATAAGCGGGATCGTGATGCGGACTATGCGGGCGGCTTCAAGGATCGCGCGCCGGCCACGTTCCAGGCCAATTTCAAACCATTGCCCAGGGCGGTCTGCGCGGAATGCCACACATCCGCAAAAGCCGGTGACAACTGCCTGACCTGCCACAACTATCACCTCGGTGTTTATCAACCAGTCGTGGCGCATACCAAGGGAATGCTGCAGGACGCCTCAAATAAACCTTAGATCATGTTTATTTCAGTCATGCGCGGGCTCGTATGAATAGCGGAATTGAAGCAATCGTTTAATTCGCAAAATCGCAATTAATTGATTGAAAAAATCTCAGGTCGATCTGCTCAAATAAACGGCAGATGATCCGGGGCCAGCGATAGATAATCGTCTAACAGCCGGTTTTTTGCATCCGCGACGCAATGATGCTGACAGGACTTGGCCGGGTCTATGGCCGCCAAATTCTGTTTGTTCTCATCGGAAAACCAGAATTCCCGAAAACTTTGCGCTGTGATGTCGCCCAGGGTTCCGCTTTGGGTATAGGCCTTGTCCTGACAGGTATAGACTTTGCTGTCAGCCCCGATGACCGTCAACATCTTGGCAAATTCGCAATTCTTGTACGGCTTGAAAAAATTGACTTCCATGCTGTGATAATGATCAACCACATGAAACGTAGCATCATCCAGCTCTTTGGCTTGTGCGATTTGTTCCTGGACCACATCCTTAAAGGCGTCGTGATAGAGATTATTGTCAGCCCCGTCGTTGGCAATAATGCAGGGTGAAATTTTGACATGGGCTACACCTGTGTTCTTCAGGCTTTGGCATAGCTCTGCAATATGTGATGCATTGCGTTCATCAACGATGATGGATGCGCCTACGACACATTCGGCACCCCGTGCCGAAAAGGCGGTGAGATTGTCCATGACCGCACCAAACGCGGTGTCTTCAACAGAGCGGTATAATCCGTATGAAGGCCCGTCCCAGCCATCGATAGAGACGCGCAACCAGGTGCCATGGGCTGCCAGGGCGTCTGCCACTTTGCCCTTCAGGCGGGAGCCATTGGTCAATGACGCGATCTTGATGTCGCCCCCGGCCAAACGTTCCACGGTTTCCGCAAAATAGGGATAAATCAGCGGTTCGCCTCCGCCCGAGAAGGTGACGGCTCGAACTTTCATCGCGATCAGATCATCCACAATCTCAAACATTTTTTCCCGGGGAATGCGGTCGCGTACCACCATGTCCTCACCTAATGAGACATCGTCCGTGCGATAGGCGCAGAAATAACAGCTATGATTGCAGACATTGGTCGGCTTAATGCGGACATGCACTGGTGCCGGCAGTTCGCCTGCGAGCATGGCATCAAGAGAGCCGTGGTAATGCAGGGCTTTTAACGACGAATAAATGGCATTTTGCATAAGGGTACCGAAATATTATTTCACGGCACCCTACACATTAGGGGTTACGAATTCATTGACGTCTATCAAACTAGGATGTTCGCGTATCAATCATGGCTGCCCGGGCTAGGGTCTGCTCAGCCCGCTGAATGATCGGTTCATCGATCATCTTGCCGTCGTATTCGATGGAGCCGCGCCCCTCCGCCTTGGCTGCATCATAGGCGGCAATGACACCCCGGGATTGTTCCACCAATTCGGGGGCGGGGGTAAATTCTTCATTCAGAATATCAACTTGCAGAGGGTGGATACAAGCGGAGCCTAAAAAGCCCAGACGCGCGGCCTGTTGCACCCTGGCGCGGAATTTATCCCGGTCGCGGTATTCCGCGATGGAGCCGACAAAGCCAAGGGGTAAAACGCCCGCTGCCCGGGCCGCAAACAATATGTGCAGGGTCGGCTGAAACAGCCCCTCATCCTCGGGCAGCATGCCTGCTGAAAGCGCAAAATCTTCCGACCCCAAATTCATCGCCACCACCCGTGGGTGGGCCTTGGCAATTTCGGTGGCGTGAAAATAGGCCTCCGTCGTTTCGATCATGGGAAACAGGCTCGTATGGCCGATTTCCAAGCCCTGCTCTGCCTCGACCTCATCCAGAATTTCAGCGATGGCGCGAATATGGCCGGGATCGGCTGCCTTTGGCACCATCATGGCGCAGACATTGGCATCGACGGAAGCTTCAATGTCAGGGACGGCCAGGCGCCAGGGTCGGTTGATGCGGACAACAACATCCGCGCCGGTGCGCCCAACTTTTCCAGCAGCCTCGCGCACCATGGCCCGTGCCTCGGCCTTTTGGGCCATAGGAATAGAATCTTCCAGGTCCAGAATATAGGCATCCGCGCCTCTGGTCGGTGCGCTCTCGACAAATTTTTCGACATTTGTCGGTACGAACAGCATGCTTCGCCATAAGGGCAGGGGTCTTGCGCCAGCAGTCGTCATCAGATTACATCCTCTTTTACCAATGCGGCGATCTCCCCGGGATCCAGGCCCAGGGTGCCGAAAATTTCAATGTTGTGTTGTCCCAGTTCCGGTGCGGGCCGGCGGATCTGACCCGGCGTGTTGGAAAGGTGGGCCGCGACGTTGTGCATTGGTAATTCGCCCATTTCCTCGTCGGGAAAGCGCAACATCACCTCTCGCTCGCGCACCATATCATCAGCTATCATGCCTGCGGTGTCATGGACCGCCCCGACCGTCACGCCCGCTGCCTGAAAAATCTCCAACAATTCCGACTGATCATGCCGCGCCATGAATTCGGCAACGATTGGATCCAAAATATCATTGTTGCGAACCCGGTCCGCATTGGTCAGGAAACGTCGATCAGTAATCAGATCCTTGCGCCCTATTGTTTTGAACAATCTCTCGGCCATGGATTGCATGGAAGCCGAAAGCGCCACATAGCGACCGTCCTTGGTACGATAGGTATTGCGCGGCGCCGTGGTCGCCGAACGGCTACCCGCGCGCGCTGGAACTTGTCCGGTCAGTTGATACTCAGCCGCCTGGGGACCCAGAATAGCCAGCATGGGATCGAACAACGGCAGATCGATAACCTGTCCCTGGCCCCCCCTTACTTCGACCTCCCGCAGGGCCGTCAAGGTGGCCATGCCGCCATACAGGCCCGCCACCATATCGGCCAACGCCAGGGGCGGCAGGACGGGCGGGCGGTCGGGAAAACCGTTCATGGCGGCAAAGCCCGTGCGCGCCTCCACCAAGCTGCCAAAGCCCGGTTGCTCACGCTCCGGTCCGGTCTGCCCCCAGCCGGATATTCGGACGATGACCAGGGCCGGATTTTGTAGCAACAAAACATCAGGCCCCAAACCCCATTTTTCCAACGTGCCGGGCAGGAAGTTTTCCACCAAAACCTGCGCACTTTCGACCAGGCGCAGTAACAACGCCCGGCCTTTCGGGCTGCGCGGGTTCAGGGTGATGCTTTTTTTGTTCCGGGCATAGACTTTCCAAAAGGCGGAAATGCCCTCGACACGCCAGTTGCGCAAATCGTCGCCGTGGCCGGGGCGTTCGACCTTTATAACTTCAGCCCCGAAATCGGCCAGCACGTGGGTCAGGGCATTGCCCGCAACCAGGCGCGAAAGATCCAACACCCGCACCGCGTCAAGGGGTGCGGGTGCGTCCGGTGCATAGTCCCGTCTGTGTAGATCATCCACGGGTTGGGTCGATCCGACTACCGGCCCTTCCAATCGGGGGCACGTTTTTCCGAAAACGCCAGGGGTCCCTCGATGAAGTCCAGACTGTCGCGCATGGCGGCGACGGATTGATAATCCGCATCAAAGGCCTCCCGTACAGAGGGATACTCCTGGCCACGCATGACCACGTCTTTTGACGTTCGTATGGATACGGGGGAGCATTCGGCGATCAAGCCAGCCCAGCGCTTTGCCCCTTCCAATGCATCACCTTCAGGTACCACTTCGGTGACAAAGCCAAGCTTGTAACCTTCTTCAGCCATCACCCGGCGGCCGGTCAGGATCATACCCATTGCCTGCTTCATGGGGATTTGCCGGGACAGACGGTGCAGACCGCCGGCCAGGGCGGCCAAGCCAACCCGGGGTTCGGGCAGGGCAAAAAAGGCATTTTCAGCCGCGATAATGATGTCGCAGGCCAGGGCCACTTCGAAACCACCGCCCATGGCAAGGCCATTGACGGCGGCTATAACCGGCTTTGTCATGGTATAACGCTTCACAAGGCCGGCAAAACCAGCGGGCGGGCTGTCCGTGGGGTTGCCTTCTGCCTGCCATTTAAGGTCATTGCCGGCGGAAAACGCCTTATCGCCCGCCCCTGTGACGATCGCCACCCACAATTCTGGGTCTTTTTCGAAATCATCAAAGATCTCACTCATCTCAAAATGGGCGTGCGTATGCAGGGCATTCATGCGCTCGGGCCGGTTCATGGTGACGGTCAGAATATGGCCGTCCCGTTCGGCTTTGCAATATTCGGGCATTTTTTTGTTTCCTATCTACGATTTTTTACATTCCGTCGCCATCCTTCCCTAAAATACCCCTGTTGGCCAGTGCCAGTTGACCAAAGCCAGTTGACCGAAGAAGGTGTATGCTGGGCCGGAACAAATTTTGAAGGGGATAGGTTATGAGCGATCAAGGAATAAAGGCGTCGGATCTTTTTGTCCGTTGTTTGGAGGCGGAAGGCGTCACTCATATCTTCGGCGTGCCGGGGGAGGAAAATGCAGACGTCATGATGTCGTTGATGGACAGTACAATCGATTTTGTCCTTTGCCGTCACGAACAAGCCGCTGCCTTCATGGCAGATACATATGGCCGTCTGACGGGTAAGCCAGGGGTTTGTCTCGCGACCCTGGGGCCGGGAGCGACCAATCTTGTGACCGGTGTGGCGGATGCCAATATGGACCGGGCGCCCTTGGTGGCGATTATCGGCCAGGCCTCAACCTCACGCCTGCATAAGGAAAGCCATCAGAATATGGACGCCATTGCCATGTTCCGTCCCATCACCAAGTGGGCGCACTCAATCGGCAATGCCAAAACCATACCCGAGGTGATCCGCAAGGCGTTCAAAGTGGCGACCACGGAAAAGCCCGGTGCGACGGTTATCGAACTGCCGGAGGATCTGGCCAAGCATAACATCGTCGCCAAGCCTATGCCGGTAGACATCACGCGCCGTCCTGCCGCCGATCATAAGGCGGTGGCCCGTGCGGTCGATGCCCTTGTCGCGGCCAAGAACCCGTTAATCCTGGCGGGCAATGGCGCGGTGCGCAAACGCGCCTCGCAACAGCTGCGGCGTCTGGCCCACAACAGCGGCATTGGCGTCGTGAATACTTTTATGGGCAAGGGCGCGGTTTCGCTGGAGGATCCCCATTGCCTTTACACCATCGGGCTACAGGGCCGGGATCATGTCACTGCGGCATTTGAAGCGTCCGACGTTGTTATTGCCGTCGGTTATGATCTGGTGGAATACGCGCCCAGTTCGTGGAATGGCAAAGGCGACAAGACCATCGTGCATATTGATTTCGAACCGGCGGAGATTGACGATGACTTTATTGTCGCCGTCGACGTGGTTGGCGATATTGCTGATGCCTTGTGGCAAATGAATGAGTTGATGGAAGAACGTTATGGCGATTCTCTGCCCAAGTTCAAAATCGCTGATCGCGCCGCCCTGCGTGAAGCCATCAATGCCGACCTGACGGGAGAGGCGGCGGATACCGCATTCCCCATGAAACCGCAAACCGTGGTCAATGACGTGCGCGCGGCCCTTGGTCCGGACGACATCATGCTGTCCGATGTGGGCGCCCATAAGATGTGGGTTTCCCGCTATTACCAATGTTACGAGCCGAATACCTGCCTCATTTCCAACGGCTTTTGCTCCATGGGCTTTGCCTTGCCAGGTGCCATTGGCGCGAAGATTGCCCATCCCGATCGCCGGGTTGGCTTCATTTGTGGTGATGCGGGCTTTTTGATGAACGTGCAGGACCTGGAAACAGCTGTGCGCCGGGGCATCAACTTTGTTTGTGTTATCCTGGTCGATGGAGAATACGGCCTGATCAAATGGAAACAGCAGAACCAGTTCGATGGCCGTCATTCGGACCTGGCCTTTACCAACCCGGACTTTGAATTGTTGGCGAAGTCCTTCGGGATGTGGGGCAAACACCTCGATGGCCCCGGTCAATTGGCTGGCGCGTTGGAGGAAGCGTTCCAACAAAAGGGCCCAGCACTTATCGCCGTGCCGGTTGATTATGCCGAAAATATCAAACTGACTGAGCGTTTGGGTAATCTGCAAGCTGCAATTTAGGGAGTGGGAAAAATGGCGTTACGGGATTTCGAGGAACAGGACCAGCCCGGAAACTCGGCTGGGGAACTAGCAGATGCCAGCGCGGCCTATGTGCGCGGGTTGATCCGACGACAGGAGATTACCGCGCATACGGGCGGTATGGCCCTGGGTCGGATGCAGGGTAATCTGGCGATCCTGCCGGCGGATCTGGCGTTGGATTTCGCTCGCTATTGCCAGCGTAATCCAAAACCCTGTCCATTGGTGGGGGTGTCAGAAACCGGCGATCCCATGTTGCCCACCTTGGGCAAGGACATTGATATCCGCAGCGATGTCTCCTCCTACAACATCTATCGGGATGGGAAACTGGCGGATACGGTCCTTGATATCTCCGATCTGTGGCGTGATGATCTGGTCACCTTCGTTCTGGGCTGTTCTTTCTCGTTTGAAGCCGCCCTGATCGCCGACGGCGTGCCCATGCGGCATCTGGAAGAAGATTATCTGGTGCCGATGTATCAGACCAATATCATGACAACGCCAGCGGGCCCTTTTTCAGGGCCCACGGTCACCTCCATGCGCCCGATGCCTATGTCGGAGGCAATTCGTGCGGTTGAGGTCACAGCCCGGTTTCCCATGATGCATGGCACGCCCGTGCATATTGGCGATCCCAGCCAGATCGGTGTCGCTGATATTATGAAACCGGATTGGGGCGACGTACCGGTCTTTAAATCCGGCGATGTGCCTGTGTTCTGGGCTTGCGGGGTTACACCCCAGGCAGCAGTGCGGGCTGCTAAACCGCCCCTGTGTATCACACATACGCCGGGGTCTATGTTGATTACCGACCTGCCCAGTGGCCGTCCGGCTTGAAAAGCCTGTGGTCGCCGACCTGAGAGAAGGCGTCATGTTTAAAACTGAAATTATCCGCTGCGAGATTGCTGACCATATCGCAGTGGTCACCATGGACAATCCCCCTGTGAACGCACAGGATCAGCAATTCCATGAAGAGATGATGTTGGTTTTTGACACCATTTCGGACATGGATGATGTCCGCGTAGCGGTACTGACGGGGGCCGGCAAGATATTCTCCGCCGGTGCCAATATTAAAAATAAGGCGGGGGAGGAGCGGGGACCCGGCGATGCCTGGCAACATAACCGCCGGGCGCGTGAATGTTTTCATTCGATAATGGAATGCCGCAAACCGGTTATTGCGGCCTTGAATGGTGCGGCCCTTGGTGCGGGCCTCGCCGTTGCGGCCAGTTGCGATATTCTGGTGGCGTCTGAAAAGGCCAGTCTTGGTTTGCCCGAGATTGATGTCGGCCTGATGGGCGGGGGGCGTCATGCCATGCGCCTATTCCCGCATTCCCTGATCCGGCGTGTCATGCTGACCGGCTATCGGGTTCCGGGATCAGAGCTGTATCGCCTCGGGATCGTGGAGGCATGCGTGCCGCCTGAGGATTTGATGGAAACGGCAATGGACCTGGCGCGCACGATTGCGGCGAAAAGCCCTGTCGCCTCCCGCATCGCCAAACATGCTCTCAACACGATTGAGGAAATGAGCCTGCGGGACGGTTATCGCTTCGAACAGAACATGACCTACGATCTTTCGGGTTACGAGGATTCGAAAGAGGCGATGCTGGCCTTCTCCGAAAAACGCGCGCCTGTCTTTAAGGGTCGTTGATAGGACCGATCATGCAACCGCCCGCCTCGTTCATGGATGCCTATCGCCCCTCGTTGCGGGGACGACGGCATATGACATCCGCCGGACATTACCTGGCCGCCCAGGCCAGCTTTCAGGTGATGGAGGCAGGGGGGAACGCCATTGACGGCGGTGTTGCCGCCGGCATTGCCTTGGGCGTGGTGCAATCGGAATTGGTCGGCGTGGCTGGTGTCGCCCCGATTATTATTTATCTGGCGGAGGAAGACCGGGTCGTGACTATTTCGGGCCTGGGGATCTGGCCCGCCGCTACGGATCCGGAATTCTTTGCCAGGGAATATCCTGACGCGGTGCCCGAAGGTATTCTGCGTTGTATCGTGCCGGCCGCGCCAGCTGCCTGGATCAAGGCATTGGAGCTGTATGGCAGCATGACCTTTGGCGAGGTTGCCGCGGCGGCGATCCGACTGGCCCGTGATGGCTTTGCCATGTATGCCCTGATGGCGGAGCTGTTGGGCGAGAAGGCGGAAAAATATGCCCGCTGGCCGGCTAGTGCGGAGATCTATATCCCGGGCGGCAAAACGCCCCAGGTGGGTGATAATTTCCGTCAAGAGGACCTGGGCCGCAGCCTGCAATATATGGCAGACTGTGAAGCTGCGGCGGGTGGTGATCGTAAAGCCGGACTGCAGGCCGCCCGCGATGCCTTCTACAAGGGTGATATCGCCGAGAAAATATCTGCCTACCACCAGGCGAATGGCGGCCTGATCCGTATGGCGGATTTGGCTGGTTTCGAGGTCGAAGTTGAAGACGCCCTGTCCGTCAATGTGGCGGGTACGGATGTCTACAGCTGTGGGCCCTGGTGCCAGGGCCCTATGTTGTTGCAGATCATGCAGTTGCTGGAGGGGCAGAATATCGCCGCCATGGGCCACAATTCAGCGGCTCATATTCATCATGTAACCGAGGCGGTAAAGTTGGCGGTGGCGGACCGGGAACGTTGGTATGGCGATCCTCGCTTCGTTGATGTGCCTATGGATCGTTTGCTCTCGGACGATTATGCGGCCCAGCGCCGGGCTATGATAGACCCTGACAGGGCCTGGCCGGAAATGCCGCCCTCGGGTGATCCGGACGCCGCGCGTCCCGTTGCCTCACCGACACCATTGACGGCCATGGATACCTCGTACACCTGTGTCATTGACGCCAAGGGCAATATATTTTCCGCCACGCCGTCGGATACTTCTTCCGATGGGCCGGTGATACCGGGCCTGGGGTTTGTGCCATCGTCTCGGGGGTCGCAATCGCGGCCTAACCCACAGCATCCATCTTCGATCGAACCTGGTAAGCGGCCGCGCTTAACGCCCAATCCCGCCATTGCGATCAGACCCGGTGAATGGGCTTTGCCGTTGGGGACGCCGGGGGCGGATGTGCAGTGCCAGGCCATGGCGCAGACATTGCTGAACATCGACGCCTTCGGAATGAACCCGCAAATGGCAGTCGAAGCGCCGCGTTTTGCCTCCTATTCCTTTCCGCAATCCTTTGCCCCTCACGCTTATCATCCTGGCCTGTTGAAAATGGAAGCGCGCATTGGTCAGGATGTAGGTGCACAGCTGACCGAAATGGGACATAAAATCGAATGGTGGGGGGATTGGTCCTGGATGGCCGGGTCCATGTGCACCATTCGCCAGGATCTAAAGACCGGTTTGCTGGAATCCGGTGCCGATCCCCGCCGCGCCGGTTATGCGCTCGGTTGGTGAAGGGTGTTGGTGAACGGTGCTGGTGAAATAAGTAGGTTGAGCTTTCATGAAGATCACTGATATCCGGGAAGCCACGGCCTCCATCGGTTCCAGCATTTCCAATGCCTATGTTGATTTTTCCCAGATGACCATTTCCGTCGTCGCCGTGGAAAGTGACATCATGCGCAATGGCAGGCCGGTCACCGGTTACGGTTTCTCCTCCAACGGGCGATATGCCCAGGGTGGTATCTTGCGGGAGCGGTTGATCCCCCGCATTCGGGCGGCAGCGCCGCAGGCCTTGCTGAACGATGCAGGTGATAACTTCGACCCGCGCAAAATTCGTACCGTCATGCTGACAAATGAAAAACCGGGCGGCCATGGCGACCGCGCATTTGCCGCCGCGGCCCTTGATATGGCGATTTGGGATTTGATGGCGAAGTTGGCGGAACAGCCCCTGTGGCGCTTCCTCTCCGATCACTATAACGCCGGCGCTTACGACGAACAGGTCCTGGTTTATCCAGGCGGTGGTTACTATAACCCCGGCAAGGGCCTGGACGGCCTGCAAGATGAAATGCGCGGCTATCTGGACCAGGGTTACAAAGCCGTCAAGATGAAGATCGGCGCGGCCTCCCTGGATGAGGATATGGCCCGTATAGAAGCCGTCATGGAAGTTACGGGCAGTGGCGGCGATCTGGCGGTTGATGCCAATGGCCGGTTCGATCTTGAAACAGCCCTGATCTACGGCAAGGCTATGGCACCCTTTGATCTTTTTTGGTTCGAGGAACCTGGCGACCCCTTGGATTTTGCCTTGAATGCGGAACTGGCCCAGGCCTATCCAGCGGCCATTGCCACGGGTGAAAATCTATTCTCGTTGCAGGATGCGCGTAATCTGATGCTGCATGCGGGCATGCGCGCGGACCGGGACTGGATTCAATTGGACCCGGCCTTGTGCTATGGCCTGACTGAATTTCTCGATGTGATACATATGGTGGAGGATATGGGCTGGTCCCGACGGCGGATCGTACCCCACGGCGGTCATCAACTGGGCCTGGCAATGACTGTGGGGCTGCAACTCGGCGGTACAGAATCTTATCCCGGCGTCTTCCAGCCCTTTGGTGGTTTTGCCGATGACACAATGATCGAAGGCGGCATGGCCCGGCCCGATGAACATATCGGCATTGGCATGGAAGCGAAGGCAAAGATGTTTGCCGAAATCCAGCGACTGGTGGGAGTTTGAAATTATGGACCTAAAGTCGACGACAAAGGCGTTGCTGTTTGATCAATATGGCACGATCGTTGATATGCAGGCCGGTTTGACGGCAGCCGTTGCGGATTTTCTCAAACAAAAGGGGTGGCATGATGAACCCCACCGCTTCGTCACCTGGTGGCGGCGTACCCATTTCGAAAATTCAATGATCGATGCCCTAAGCGAAGGAGCGCATACGCCCTATCGTGAGATTGGCCATATGGCGGTGGCACATGTGATGGATCGTTGCGGCTTTGCCTACAGTATGGATGAAGTGCGTTGGCTGGTGAGCGAGATAGAGCGTCTAAAACCGTTTCCCGACGTCATTGTCGCCCTGCAACGTCTGAAAGATGCCGGTTACACACTGGCTATTCTGTCGAACGGTGATGTAGATATGCTGGAGGCGGCGAAGGCCCATATCGGCTTCCCGTTTGATCATGTTATCTCGGTCCAGGCAGCAGGCTATTTTAAGCCCCACAAGGCGACCTATATGAAGGCGGCGGAGATCATTGATCTTGCGCCCGAGCAGATTTTGTTCGTGGCCAACCATGCCTTTGATTGCATCGGGGCAAAGTCTTGTGGCATACCTACCGCCTTCATTGACCGGCGCCTACGGCCCTTCGGCCATACGCCGCACCAACCGGATATTATTGTAAAAGACTTTAAGGAGCTTGCCCATGTCCTCTGTTGAAGCGCCCTCTGCTGATGGCGCCACCAAAGGTCCGCTTGACGGATTGCGGGTCATTGATCTGACCCGGGTCCTTGCGGGTCCGTTTTGCACGCAGACCCTTGGCGACATGGGTGCGGAAGTGATCAAGGTAGAGCATCCCGTTGGTGGCGATGATACCCGTGCCTTCGCCCCCCCCTATCAGGGTGATCAATCAGCCTATTTCCTGTCCGTTAACAGAAACAAAAAGAGTGTTACGCTCAATCTCAAGGACGATGCCGCCAAGGACGTGCTGTGGGAGCTGATCGATAACGCCGACATCATCGTGGAAAACTTCCGCCCCGGTGCGGCCAAGCGTCTTGGTTTTGGTTATGAGGATGTGGCGGCCCGCTGTCCGGGCGTTATCTATGCCTCGATCTCCGGTTTTGGTGATACGGGCCCGGATGCGACCCGTCCCGGCTATGATCTGATCATCCAGGGCGAAAGTTCGATGATGAATATCACCGGTGCCCCTGATACCCCGCCCTTCAAGATGGGGACATCAATTGCCGATCTGGTATCCGGTATGACCCTGGTGCAGGGTATTCTGGTTGCCCTCTATGCCCGCCGTGACAGCGGCAAGGGCCAGCACGTCAAGGTATCCATGCTGGAGGCGCTGTCGGCGCTGTTGACCTATCATGCGGGCAACTACTTCGCGACGGGTGTTTCTTCGGAACGCCGTGGTAACGCCCATCCTTCGATCGTGCCTTACGAGACATTTCAGGCTGCCGATGGCTGGCTGAATATTGCGGTGGGTAATGATCCACAATGGAGAACCTTTTGCGAGGCCGTAGGCCGCCTGGATCTTCGCGATGATGAACGCTATGCCAAATCGCCGGACCGGGTTGGTCACCGTGATCAATTACTGCCCATCGTCACGGAAATCCTGCAAGCCAAGACCCGCGATGAATGGATTTCCATTCTGGGAGGGGCCGGTATTCCATGCGGGGCAATTTACACCACTGGCGAAGCCTGCGAGAGCGAGACCCTTAAAGAGCGCGGCATGATCTGGAAAACAGAGCATCCGACGGCGGGTGAAGTGCGTAGCATCGGCAATCCGATTGAGCTGACGGGCACACCGTTTGCCCAACCCACGCCGCCGCCGACCCTGGGCCAGCATACGGAAGACGTGCTGGCGGATCTGCTGGACTACAGTGCCGAAAAAATCGCTGCCCTAAAAGATCAAGGCGCGCTCTAACACCTGTCATCGCGCTAATTTGAAATTAGCGACTGCTTACATCGAGCACGACGGACATGGCGGAATCTCCTGCCGCGCAACCCTGAAACAGGCCGCGACCGCCACCTTTCAAGGCCAGCTCCTCAATCAGCTCAACAATCGTCCTCAGACCCGTTGGCCCTTGCGGGTGGCCCCAGATCAACGAGCAGCCGAAATTATTCATGGCCCCCAGATCGAAACCAGTTTCGCGGCTAAACACAATGTCGTTGACGGCAAAGGGATTGTGCGACTTCACAGCATCCATATCACCGATGCCCAGATCAGCATCGTCGAGAGCCCTCTGCGCCGCCTCGACAGGGGCCTGGGGCATATAGCCTTTTTCCGTTCGCGACTGGCCAAATCCCAGGACACGAATACGGATAGAAGGATCCTTGGCGCATTGCCGGGCCTTTTCTTCCGTCGTCACCAGTAACCCGACGGTGCCGTCTGCGGGATGTGTCTGTCCGCCAAAAGTTATGGTGCCGTTTGGTCTTACCGGTTTCAGCTTTGCCAGACCTTCCGCGGTGGCGTTCGCCACACCCTCGTCCGTGGTA
The DNA here is from genome assembly GCA_018660265.1 of Rhodospirillaceae bacterium. Lineage (GTDB taxonomy): Bacteria > Pseudomonadota > Alphaproteobacteria. The sequence goes on from JABJKS010000051.1 coordinate 51,558, forward strand.
AGGCTGCCGACGGTTTTGCGAAAACGCCCGTCGGGGATATCAAAGGGCAGTGTCATATAACGTCTTTGAAAGGCATGGTCGTCGGCCAGGGCATCGTTGTACTGGGCATGGCGGCGCAGGACAACATCATGCTGTTCCGCCGTGCTGATCTGATATTTGGCGGCGACGTTCTCCGCTGTGTCGACCATGGCGTTTTTGGCGTAGGGGTCATGATTAAAATTGTCCATCACCACGTCTTCATGACTGCCCGTACCCCCCGGTCCCGCAGGGGCGGGATAATAGACATGCGGGCCGTTGGACGTCCGATCCGTCGTCAGGATCAAGGCGCTGTCCGACAGGCCACTACGCACTTCATGGCAGGCCGCCGCCAGGGTGCGGGCACCGGTGGCGCAGGCTTGGCTGATGGTGGGACCCGCCACGCCGTCGGCCCCCATCATGCCCGTAACCCAGGGCAGGCCGTAAAATGACTGATGTTGGGGGACCGTCATGCCAAGGATACCGTGATCGATTTGATCCAACGGAATATTGCGACGGGCCAGTTCCTCCCCGGCCACATGGGCGGCAAATTCCAAGCTGTGCAAATGCGACAGGCTGCCTTGCCAGCGGGCAAAAGGTGTCGACCAATAGGCACCGTATGGGATTTCTGCGTCGCGGGGCATGGGGAACTCCAATAGTCTGATTTGACAGGCAGGGCGGTTCGCCTCAACCTAGCGCAAAGTTGGAGGTTTTGGCAGCAAGGATTGGAGAATGTCATGGTCGATTTGACGGTTGATAGGTCGAACAGCGTCACCGCCCAGGAATGGGATCAACGAACCAAATTGGCTGCCGTCTATCGCGCCTTTGCGCGCATGGGCTGGGACGATCTGATCTATACCCATATCTCGGCCCGGGTACCGGGACCAGAGGCGCATTTCCTGATCAATCCTTTTGGTCTGATGTATGAGGAGGTGACCGCCTCCAATTTGGTGAAGATCGACTTGGCCGGCGAAAAGGTTGAGGCGGATGAGCCGAACGAGATCAACTATGCCGGATATATTATTCATTCCGCTGTGCATGAGGCGTTGGAAAATATCCACTGTGTGGTCCATTTGCACACGGATTGGGGCGTGGCCGTCGCATCGCAAAAGAACGGTTTGTTGCCGTTGTCGCAATTCAATCTGTTTCACTATGGCGGCGTTGCCTATCACGACTATGAAGGCCTGGCCCTGGACGCGGACGAAAAACAACGCCTGGTCGGCGATCTTGGCGTCCACCGTATGATGGTTCTACGCAACCACGGCACCATGACGGTGGGCGAAACTATCGGGGAAGCCTTTTTCCATATGTACAATCTGGAACGGGCCTGCAAAATACAGATCGCCGCGCAAGCGGGCGGTGAAGGGGATTTGGCCCTGATCGACAAGGCGACGATGAAGGAATATCAACGCGAAGTGCCGGAGGGGACCCGATTTGGAGACTATGGGTCCTTGGAACTGGCAGCCTGGATGCGTAAGCTGGACCGGGAAGAACCTGACTATCGAAACTAACGAATAATCAAAATTGTACGAGGAGTAGTAAGATGAGCACGACGCGGGTGAATACGGTTCGTTTGCAGACGATGGTCAAGGGGTTTTGGGAGTCCGCCGCTTTGATGAGCGGGGTGGAGCTGGGTTTGTTCACGGCTATATCGAAAGGCCATAATACGGTTGAAAGTGCGGCCACCGCGCTTGGTATCGAGGTCGAGAACGCCGAACGCCTGATGACCGCCCTGACGGCGATGACCTTGCTGGAACGGGACGGCGATAGCTTCACAAACGCAGCCGACGTGGAACGCTTTTTGGTCGAAGGGGCATCCAGCTATGCCGGGCCGTGGATGCTGTTTGGCAAGCCGGCCTGGAATGAATGGGGCAATCTGACGGAGCATCTGCGCCAACCAAGGTCCGAGCAAAAGGTTTTGGGCAAATACGACGATACCTTCACCGTTGAACATGCGCGGGAATATCATGCCGCAACTTATTCCATCGGCTTGGGGGCGGCGCGATGGTTTCATAAACGGGTAGACCTGACGGGCCGGAAACGGATCATGGATTTGGGTGGCGGGTCCGGTTGCTATTGCATTGTCGCGGCCCAAAAATTCCCCGATATGACTGCGGTGGTCCTGGATTTGCCTTCGGTCGCGGTCGTGGCGCGGGAGTTTATTGCCGAGAATAATGTTCAGGATCGGGTAACGGCGGAACCATGTGATTTCACCGCCGATGCCTTGCCCACCGATGCGGATGTCGCAATCATGGCGTCGAACTTGCCCATATACAGCCGTGAAATTATCGCCGGTGTTGTCCAGCGTGTGCACGATGCGTTGTTGCCCGGCGGGGAATTCCATTTGATTGGCGAAATTTTGGATGATGATCGCCGTGGCCCCATCGCACCGGCCCTGTGGGGACTGTCCGAGGCCGTCAGCGGTTCCACTGGATTGGCCCATTCCGAGAGCGATGTCATCGGATATTTCACCAAAGCCGGCTTTAACAACGTCACGGCAACCGAATTCATTCCCGGTACTCTGACCCGGATCACAGGGTACAAGTCCTGACGGTCCTGAAATGAACGATAGGATAGCTCTATCACCCGGCACCGTGGCCCTGGTAACAGGTGCCAGCGCTGGTATCGGGCGGGCTATTGCCCAGACGTTGAGCGGTCAAGGTTGCCGGGTCATATGCGCGGCCCGGCGCAGGGATCGGTTGGAAGCGTTGGTCGAGGCGATGCCAAATCCCGCTTTCGCCCTCGCGTTGGATATCGCCGATGGTAAGTCCGTCGACGGTCTGTTGGATCGACTGCCGCCTGAATGGCGGCAGATTGATATTCTGGTCAATAACGCGGGGCATGATCTCGGTGGACGGCAGGCTTTTCATCTGCGGGACCCAGACGATATGGCTGCCGTGATGGAGACCAACGCGACGGGTATGATGCGCGCCACCCTGGCCGTTTTGCCCGGTATGCAGTCACGCGGCAAGGGGCACATTGTCACCATCGGTTCCGTCAACGGTGTCGAATGGACAGCTAATCATAGTGTTTATGTGGCCTCTAAATTTGCCGTGCACGGCTTCACCAACAGCCTGCGGATGGAATTGCAAGGCACTGGTATTCGATTGAGTGAGGTTATGCCGGGCCTGGTACGCACTGAATTTGCCGCCGCCCGTTGGCGCGGGGACGAGGCGCGCGCGGAAGAGTTCTACGCACGCCGTGAGGCCGCCCTATCGCCCCAGGATGTGGCCGATGCGGTTCTTTATGTGCTCAACACACCCGCCCATGTGAATATCTGCGATCTGGTTCTGCGCCCGGCATAAACCCGTATAGTTTGGAGATAGCAAAGATGAAACTACACAGCTCCCCCACCTCACCCTATGTGCGCAAGGTTCGTATCCTGTTATTGGAAACAGGACTGGATGATCGGGTTGAACAGGTTGTCCAGGCCGTCACGCCCATTGCCCTTAACAAGGAGGTTAATGCGGATAATCCCATGGGCAAGGTGCCGGCGTTCGTGACCGATGATGGCATCTCACTGTACGACAGCCCCGTGATCTGTGAATACCTGGATAGCTTGCATGCCGGGGCAAAGATGTTTCCGCCATCAGGCCCGACCCGCTGGACGGCCATCCGCCGACAAGCCCTGGGCGACGGTCTGTTGGATGCGGCCATCCTGGGGCGATACGAGGCCACATTGCGCCCGGAAGGCTATCGCTGGCCCGATTGGATGGATGCCCAGATGCTGAAGATTGAACGCAGTCTGGATGCAATGGCGGCGGAGGCGGCGGAGGCCACCGAAGATGTCGGATTAGGCGATACGGTTGATATTGGCACAATCTCTTTTGCCTGCGCCTTGGGCTATATGGATTTCCGTTATGATGAGGCCGATTGGCGCGCCGGTCGTCCCGCCTTGGCGGAATGGTACAAAGGTTTTGCCCAGCGCCCGTCTATGCAGGCAACTGAGGCACCGAATTCAGACCCTCTTGCGCGTTAGCGCCTTAAAGGTTGCCGGCGAACAGGGCGGGATCCACGTTGCCCCCCGATAGCACGATGACGCTGACACCGGTGGCTAAATCCAGTTTGCCTGATAGTGCCGCCGCCAGGGCAACCGCGCCCCCAGGCTCCAGCACCAATTTCAGGTGCCCGAAGGCAGCGGCCATGGCCCCCGTAACTTCTGTATCGCTAACCGCCAGGCCGCCGGTGCATAGCTGGCTGTTGACCTGATAGGTCAACCGGCCCGGTTCCGGTGCCAGTAAGGCATCGCAAAAACTGCTGGTCGTCATGTCCGCCTGCTGTCTGACGCCGGTGGAGATTGATCGTGCGGTATCGTCATAGCCTTCGGGCTCAACCGTGTATACCTGTGCGTCCGGTTGATGATGTTTCACCGCTGTTGCCACGCCCGCCGTCAAACCGCCGCCGCCGCACGGCACCAGGACGCGGGCTGGGCTCAATGCCTGCTCCGCCAACTGTTCCATGATTTCCAGCCCCACGGTGCCCTGACCAGCCATGATCAATTGGTCATCGTAGGGGCGCACCATGGTCAGGCCGCGTTCCGCCGCCAATCTGGCGGCAATGGCTTCCCGCGGTTCGCTGCCATATCGGTCGTAGGTGACAATTTCCGCCCCCCAGGAAGCGGTACCGCGCTTTTTGACTTCCGGTGCGTCTTCGGGCATGACGATCAGGGCCGGTGTGTCGCAGTAAAATGCAGCCGCTGCGACACCTTGAGCATGATTGCCGGAGGAATAGGCGATCACGCCGGCCTTTCGGGCAGCGGCATCAAGACGGCTGATATGGTTGTAGGCACCGCGAAATTTGAATGACCCGGTGACCTGCAATGGCTCGGGCTTAAAGAACAGCCGCCCCCCGGCCATTTCGTTGAGGGCCCTGTTCTCCAACAAAGGTGTGCGCACAGCCACGCCGGAAAGAACCCGGGCGGCATCTGCGACATCGTCATAACTGACGGGTGGGTCAATGTCCGCCATGGCCGTGGGCCTCTAAAAAATCGTCAATCGCGCGTAGGCATTCCGGCTCGTCCAGTTGCGGGGCATGGCCACGATTGGCCACGATGACCTGGGTCAGATCCGGTTTCACCGCCGCCATGCGGGCAAATGTTTCCGCACTTAGAATGTCGGACAGGGCACCCCGGATAGCCAGGGCCGGCACGTGCGCCAGGGCTTTGAAGTAAGGCCAGAATTCCATAGGCTCGTCCCCCTGTTCCGTGGCGGAGCGGGAGATGGCGGGGTCGTAGTTTTGCACCAACAGGCCATCGTCCCGCTGGCGAAATGTGCGTTCCGCCTCCTCCCCCCATTGGGCCTCGGTGAAATCAGGAAATGCTGGCGCGAACAGGGTTTTCAGATGCGCAATCGCCTGTTCTTTTGTCATTGCAGCCGGTGTCTTACCCGCATAGCCGCTGATGCGGGCGATGCCGGTGGGATCAATTTCGGGCCCGATGTCGTTGATAATGACACCGGCCAGGGCAGTTGGACGGGCCGCTGCCAGGCCCATGGCCATAATGCCTCCCATCGATGTGCCGATGACGATCACCTTGTGACAACCGGTCACGGTCAACAGATGGCCGATGTCGGAAAGATAGGTGGGAGGCGTATAATTATCCGGGTTCGGATCGTAGGCTGATTGCCCCCGGCCGCGCAGATCAAGGACCAGCACCCGCCGGGTTGTTGCCATGCGTAGGGCCAGCGCGTGAAAATCAACCGCATTGCGGGTCAACCCGGCCAGACACAGCACAGGTGTTGCCGTGGATAACGGATCGCCATAGTCGCGATAATACAGCTCCAGATCATCCTGGGCATGGAAGCGATGTTCGCGATATTCCAAACGATCTATCCTTCTACGCCGACGATGGACGGCAGGCTTTCCAAGCTGTCCAGCATCACATCCGGGTTGCCGGGCAACCTCTCCCGGGGCTGACCGAAACGGTTAACCCAGACCACGCGAAAGCCAAAGTTGGATGCAGCATGGGCGTCCCAGGCGTTGGAAGACTGAAAGCTGATGGCACCAGGTGCGACGCCCAACTGATCCACGGCCATTTGATAGACCCCTGGGGCGGTTTTGTAGACCTTTATCTGATCGGCTGAGATAACAGCGTCCAAGGCTCCGCCGATGCCCGCATTGGCCACCGCGGCGTCGAGCATCTTAGGTGAGCCATTGGATAGAATTGCTGTCTTCATGCCACCATCTTGCAGGCGGCGCAGCACATCGCCGACCTCAGGGTAGGCATCGAGCTGCAGATACAATTCCATCAACCGTTCCCGCAGCTGGGCATCCTCCAGATCCAGGGCATCCATGGCGAAATCCAATGCTTCCCCCGTGACCTGCCAGAAATCGGCATACTCACCCATCAGGCTGCGCAGCCAAGTATATTGCAACTGCCGCCCGCGCCACAGCTCCGCCAAGGGCAGCCATTTATCCCCCAGGTCGGCAGCGCAATGTTGCGCCGCAGCGTTGACATCGAACAATGTGCCATAGGCGTCAAAAACGCAGGCACCTATTCCGTCAAGTTTCGTTACATTCATGCATTTGCCTCCGCATTTCATCTGCAAGTTTACGCGAATGCCAGGGCGACAACAACAACCCGTCCCTTTGGCATTGGCGTTGAATTCCTGTAGAATGGCGAAAATAGATTTTGGAGGATCGATCAGATGAGTGCAAAAAAGTGTGATGTGGTCATTGTTGGTGCCGGCTTTGCGGGCATGTATTTACTCCACCGCATGCGCAAACTGGGTTTTTCAACGCGGGTGTTCGAAACCGGCACGGATGTAGGCGGAACCTGGTATTGGAACCGCTATCCAGGTGCCCGCTGCGATGTTGAAAGCATGCAGTATTCCTATTCCTTCTCGGAAGAATTGCAGCAGGAATGGAATTGGAGCGAGGTGTTTTCCGCCCAGCCGGAAATCCTCGAATATGCGGGGCATGTGGCTGATCGCTTTGATTTGCGCCGGGATATCGACTTCAACACGACGGTGACATCCGCCCATTATGACGAAGGAACCAGTCGGTGGGATGTCACGACGGACAAGGGCGAAAGCCTCTCAGCACAATATGTCGTCATGGCGACGGGCTGTATCTCAACCGCGCAGACGCCGGACTTCAAAGGCCTGGACGACTACAAGGGCGCGGTCTATCACACGGGCAATTGGCCGCATGAGAAGGTGGACTTCACGGGCCAGCGGGTCGCTGTGATCGGCACCGGGTCATCCGGCATCCAGGCCATTCCGGTTATTGCTGAGCAGGCAGGTCACGTCACCGTCTTCCAACGGACACCAAACTATTCCCTGCCGGCGCAGAACGCTCCCATGACGGAGGATTATGCCCGTTCCTGGAAGGATGAATACCCCAACCTTCGCGAACAAATGCGCCAAACGGCCAAAGGTGCCTTGGGCGAGTTTAGCGACGTCATGGGCCTGGAGGCTTCACAAGCTGAACGCGCCACGGAATATGAAAGGCGCTGGGCCCTTGGCGGCACCGCGTTGCTGGGCAGCTTCCGGGATATGATGGTCAACCGTGACGTCAATGAAACAGCTGCCGAGTTCGTACGCGATAAGATCCGCGACATTGTACATGATCCTAAGGTTGCTGATAAATTGGTGGCCAAAGACTATCCCATCGGCACCAAGCGCATTTGTGTGGATAGCGGTTATTTTGAAACCTTCAATCGGAATAACGTGGCGTTGGTGGATATCAACGAGACCCCGATTGAAAACCTGACCGCCAATGGACTGGCGACCAGCACAGAAGAGTTCGAATTTGACGCTATTGTGTTTGCGACTGGTTTCGACGCTATGACGGGCACGTTATTCAAAGTCGACATCGAGGGGCAGGGTGGGGCCAGGCTGCGGGATAAGTGGGATGCGGGTCCGCGCACCTATTTCGGCCTGATGAGCGAAGCCTTCCCAAACATGTTCATGGTCACGGGACCCGGCAGCCCGTCCGTCCTGACCAACATGATGGTCTCTATCGAGCAGCATGTGGACTGGATCACCGATTGTCTGGTGCATATGCGTGACAATGGTTTGGCAACCATTGCGCCGGAGTTGCAGGCACAGGACGACTGGGTTGAGCATGTCAATGAAGTTGCCCATGGAACCCTGTTTCCGCTTGCGGCGTCCTGGTATATGGGCGCAAATATCGCCGGTAAACCCCGGATATTTATGCCTTATATAGGTGGTGCCGGGAGCTATCGGGAGATTTGCGACAAAGTCGTCGCCGATGGTTATGACGGCTTTAGTTTCGAACCGGCATCGGCGCAGGCTACCGCCGCAGAATAGAGGCATTGAATCTTACAGGGCAGCTGTAGCTGTAAATTCATCGCGATTTGATTTTGTTGCGATGAAGATCACGCAGCAAGGCCAACTTGGCTGACTTTGGGTGGAACCGCCAGCGGTAGACTTGCAGGTTCTCCATCACCCGTTGGACATAGTTGCGGGTCTCGGAAATGGGAATGGCCTCAACCCAGTCAATGGGATCAACCTTGCCTTTGCGGGGATCACCGTTTTGCCGCAGCCACCGCTTCACCCGGTTCGGCCCCGCGTTATAGGCCGCCAGCGCCATGATATACGAGCCCCGATAGTTCTTGATCAATTGCCCCAGATAGGCTGAACCCAGCCGCATATTGTAATGAGGATCGAACAAGCGTTCCTTGCGATAGCGCAGGCGCAGGCTTTTGGCGACTGTGCGGGCCGTGCGCGGCAACAGCTGCATCAAACCACGGGCCGCGGCCGAGGACACGGCTGTTGGGTTGAACTCGCTCTCCTGACGTGCGACGGCGTGGGCCAAGGCTGGTTCTATCGGCATGGGGCGCAATCCCGACAGTATGGGATAGCCCGTTTTGGGCAACAATGTCCCCTTGCGTAGCGCTTCCTTAGAGGCGCGAACCGCCAGGGCTGATTGCCCCAGTTCATGACCCAGGCGGGCGGCCAGCAGGCTGTCTGTGGGATTTTCGGCGCTGCGCGAGAGATGCAGGATCAGCGGGTACAAATGCTCCTCCTGATCGAAACTCACCAGCATGTGGCTTAGGCGGACCAGCTCTCGTTCATTGAATGCCTGTACGACCTTGCTAACAGATCGTGGTTCCTGGGGCATGCGCCAACGCGCCTTTTTCCCTAACGCTTCTATCGCCAACTGTCCGTAGTAAGTGGAGGGATAGCGCGCTGCGGCTTGATACCATTTTATAGCACCTATGGATTTGTTCATTGCCATGCTGGCCCGTCCCGACCAATAGGCCGCCCTGGCCAGGCTGACGGGGTAACGCAAATGTCCGTGCAGATTGGCAAAATGGCTCAAGGCAATTTTTGGCTTGTTCAGATAGCGCAGGGCAATCCAGCCTGACAGCCATTCCGCCTGGGCATAGCTGAAATGGCCGGCCAGTTGACCATGGCCCGAGGCCAGACGATAGGCCAGACCGGCCTTGCCTTCCCGCAAGGCGCCGCGACTTTGAATATGGCGTTCGAGCCACCATTTCTTTGGCCTGGGGCCCAGATGGGTCAAAGGTTGTAGCAATATTTCCCGGGCCCGTTCATCGAGATTCTTGCGGCGTCGCCAGCGCAACCGCTCATAAGCCAAGCCGCCGTCGCGTAATAGATCATCGGGGATTGCCGCGATCTTACTATCGACGCCGGGGCCCCGGACCATCAGGCTTTCCCGCGCTTCCGCCAGTTTGCGATATTCGGGCGGCACCAGACTGTAGAGGCGCCGGGCGCTATAGCGATGGCCTTGCCACAAAAGATAATCCAGGCGGGCAACGTGGTCAGACTTGCGCAACACTTTACGATGCCGACGATACAGGGCCTTTGATGTGCGACGGGCAAAGACATTGTTGATCCAGGCATAGCGCAGCCATTGCAGGCCATCGTCGGTCATGCCGTTCGCCAGCATTGCCTCTGCCAGGCGAATTTGGCCGGGTCCGGACAGGGGGCGATTACTGGTAAACCAATCCATGGCGACCTGATCGCTGACCCGGCTGGTCTCCATGGCCTCTTCCGCCCGCCTGATCAAACGGTGCTGGGATGGCCAGGTCGGATTTGCTGCAATGAAGCCGGATATCTGCTCAAACGTCCCTCGATTGCCGCGCTCACGGTAGTTCAACCACCGCAGTGCTTTTGCGGGCAGGGGCTCTTTGGCCCTGCGGGCAAGGCGATGGGCACCGGGCCAATCCCGTTTCTTTGCCGCCTTATAGGCTTTTTGATAAATTTTTTTGTCTTTTGGCGATAACAACTCATTCGCGGTTTGTGCGTCGACCGGGCGAACAATTGAAACCAAACCTGCCAGGGATACCACTGCTGTGGCGCATATGAGCGTGCCAATAGGCCAAATCGCCGCGCGAATCGGTATTTTTGGCGCAATCGCCAGTGCAATCGAATGTGAAATAAAGGACCGGATAGGCGTTCTCTCGGCTTGCCCCACTGCCGGGGAAAAGGTTAAGTTCGCGGCTCTTAATAACAGAATAGCATTTCTCTAGGAGAGAACCATGTTCAAGGGCTCGATTGTTGCGCTTATTACACCGTTCCGCGATGGCCAGGTGGATGAAGACGCACTGCGAAAACTTGTCGATTGGCATGTGGAGCAGGGCACCCACGGCATTGTCCCGTGCGGCACCACCGGTGAAAGCCCCACTCTGTCTCATGAAGAGCATCGCCGGGTCGTGGAAATCGTCATCGACCAGAACGCGGGCCGGTTACCGATCATTGCCGGTGCGGGGTCTAATAACACGGCCGAGGCGGTGATGCTGACACAACACGCCGAGGCGGCGGGTGCGGATGCGGTATTGCATGTGGCGGGATACTATAATCGCCCGAATCAGGAGGGGCTGTATCAGCATTTCAAGGCTCTCCACGACGCTTCCGACATCCCTATTATCGTCTACAACATCCCCCCGCGCGCGATTGTGGATATTTTGCCCGAGACCATGGGCCGTCTGGCAGAGTTGCCGCGTATTGTCGGTGTTAAGGACGCCACCGGCGATGTGGCCCGGGTCAGCCGGGAGCGGCTGTTGCTCGGCTCTGACTTTTGTCATTTGTCGGGTGAGGACGGCACGGCGCTGGCCTACAACTCTCAAGGTGGCCATGGCTGTATTTCTGTCTCCGCCAATATCGTGCCGAAACTATGCGCGGAGTTCCAGGAGGCCTGCCTGGCCGGCAAGTATGATCTGGCTCTTAACCTCCATGATCGCCTGATGCCTTTGCATGTGGCTTTGTTTTTGGAACCCAGCCCGGCTGGCCCGAAGTACGCCGCCTGGCGTCTTGGTCTGTGCGAGGCCGAGGCTCGTTTGCCGGTGGTGCCTTTGACGGAAGGGACTGCGGAAAGGATAGATGTCGCGCTACGTCACGTCGGCGTGCTCGACTAGGTAATATGAGCCGCTCAATTGCCGAAAACAGGAAGGCCCGCCACAACTATTTCATTGATGATACGTTGGAGGCGGGCCTGATCCTTACCGGAACGGAGGTGAAATCCCTTCGTGCCGGCCAGGCGAGTATTGGCGAAGCCTATGCAGTTGAGCGCGATGGCGATCTGGTTCTGATCAACGCTCACATCTCGGAATACAAAGGGGGCAACCGTTTCAATCATGATCCCCTGCGCCCACGCCAGTTGCTGTTGCACAAGCGCGAGATAACAAAGTTGACAAATTCCATTGCCCGCGCCGGCGTCACCGTCGTGCCCCTGAAATTGTATTTTAATGACCGGGGCATCGCGAAAATTCTGCTGGGGATTGCCAAAGGTAAAAAACAGCATGATAAGCGCGCGACTTCGAAAGATCGGGATTGGAAGCGGGACCAAGGTCGCCTGATGCGTGATCGCAGCTGAAATGCTGAGCCAGGGCATGTTTCTTTTAAATATGCCATAGGCGCTGGACTCCTAGCGCATTCCGTTAAACTGAAATTTCTCCATGATCGAGGTTCCTTGCTTGCATTGAATGAAGTTCATGCCTTTCATAGATGCGGGGCCATCATGAAATTGCGCCGCCGTACCATTTCGTCAGATTAATCATTCATTTATTCGGATATGCGATCATTCGTTTGCATCATTCATTGTAAAATGGTGTGATATTGGGGCTCTCTACTAGAAATACTGGCATTGATGAGGACGTAGCTTTAAATTGTGCATATCTTCAATTGATTAGGGATGGCCAGATTTTGAAATCACAAGGAACGAGCAGGGCCCCTGGCTTGACTTAGGCAGTAAAGCGATAAATTGTATCTGACGGATTTGGGATGGAAGACCTCAAAAAAATTCCTCGATCAGAGCTGATCGCGATCTTGGCGGAGCATAAGAAGCTTCTTGCCCCGAACGGTGCGGGCCGGCGCGCCAATCTTTCGTTTTGCGATCTCTCGAACGAGGATTTTTCATCCCGGGATTTCTCGACAGCAGATTTTTCCGGGGCCAGTCTGCGGCACGCAATATTGACCAAATCAAATTTCACCCGGGCTACTTTGCTGGGCGTTGATCTTCGCGTTGCCAATCTGCGCCGAGCCAATATGACGCGCTGTGATTTGCGGGCTGCTTGTATGCGCGGTGCGGATCTGAGCGACGCCATCATGGTCGATGCTGACATGCGGGAAGGCGTATTGGCGTGGCATGATGGTACAGAAACGCGATATCAACACAACAACACAGAGATTTCAGCGGCCATCGCCAAGCGGGCCGATTTCACCGGTGCCAAGATGTCTTCCAGCTTCGTTGCGCAGACTGATTTTTCCGATGCGGTCCTGCGCAACGCCAGCATGGGTGGTGCCGATATGCGAAATTGCCTTTTTGTTGGTGCGCAAATGGATGGCGCGGATTTATCCGGTGCAAAATTGATGGGCGCGGATTTGACCGGTGCCGATCTGAGTGACGTCAATATAAAGAATGCCAACTTTGAGGGTGCCGAGCTGGCTGGCGCAATCATTGATCCGAAAATTCTCGCAGCGCCGGAGTTGCGCAGGGCACATTTGCCAACACCCAATACTGCGATTGCCGAACAATTGGACGAGTTACTGGACGCCCACCAGCTATGGGCGGAGAGCAAAGGTGGCGCACGGGCCAATTTTTCCAACGCGGATTTATCCGGCCGGGATTTGCACAATAACAACCTCGCGGCGGCCCTGATGGCGGCAATCATACTTAAGGGGGCCAATCTGTCTCACTGTGTTCTTAGCATGGCCGAACTTGGCGGGGCCGATATGCGCGCGGTGAACCTACGCGAAGCTGATATGCGCGGCGTGAAGATGGAGCGGGCAACCCTGAACGACGCGAATTTGAAGGCTGCCAATCTTGGCCCACTGGAAAGTGCCGGTGCGGCGACGCGGATTTGGCGCAGTGAACTTGCTTATGCCCGGTTCCGCAAGGCGGATCTGTCCGGCGCCAAGTTAATGGATGCAGATTTGAGGGGGGCAAGTTTTGATCATGCTGATCTGCGCGGTGCCGACCTATCGGGCGCTGATGTTACCGATGCATCTTTCCGGGATACGAATTTGACGGACTGCCGTCTTGAAGGAACCGATATGTCGGTAGCGCATTTGAAATAAATTAGAGTCGGTAAAATATTAAAGTCCTAATAATTCAATAGCTTAGACATAAAACGTGACTGGCAATTGGTGATATCGGGCGGTTTGATGTAACTAAAATTTCACACATTTATCATATCCTCAAATCATTGAATACTGCGTCTAAGGACTAGCCATTGAGGGGCGTCGATGAATCTGTGGAACGTACCGGACTCGATTCTGTATCTCGGATTGCTGATCTCCTGCACGGTGCCATTGAACTTTGCAATGGCCAATGGCTCTCAGCTTGCTGACGTCCGCGCGGCGTTGACGGAGGTTGGGGCAGCGTGAAGTTCAGCATTCTTCATAAATTATATGCGGTCCTCATCGTAACGACGGTGGTGCCATTGTCCGTCGCGGTGATCGGCGTGATGGACACGTTCGAGCGATGGAGTGAAGCGGACTATCGATTGGAGTTGGAGGAGCGGCGAAATGTATTTCGCGCGCTTGTGGAAGATCGCAGGAGCCACTTACGTGAAGCGCTTTCGCGTTTGGCCCAGCGGAACGACGTGATCGGGGCGCTAAATTCAAAGGATCGTAACCGCTTGCTCACATTGGCAATTTCGGCGACCGAGCAGACGCATTGGAAGGCGTTGTATTTGGTTTCGGCCGATCGCGATCTGCATATCGATCCCATCGGCATGACCCAAGGGCCTGCGGAACCCCAGTACAATTCATATCTTACTTTGGCCCTGTCACATAAACGAGCCTATGGTTTGGAATATGACCCGGTTCGTGGCGTAGGGATCGTAGCCTCCATGCCGATCCTTGATGTGGGCGGGCGCCTCATCGGCGCTGTTACGGCTTTCGATCCATTAGGCCGGGAATGGCTGGATGGCATGAAAGCAATGATGAATTATGATTTTACCCTGATCACAACGGACCGACGGGTAATTTCCAGCACCTGGCTTCCCGGTGGTTCAATTGTCCCCACGCTTCAGGAGACTTCAGAAAGGCATGCGCCGGCGCGGCTGGTCGTCGCAGATCTTGTCTTCTTTGGCCTGCAGGAAGGGTTGCGCGGTCCTGCCGATACTGTCGTCGCACAGATACTAATATCCAGCTCCAGCGCCGGGTTCCAGGCGGTCCTGGAAGATTTCAGGTTCGATCTTGCCGCCATGGGCTTCGGCGCCCTCTGTCTTGCCTTGGCGCTGGGTTTTCTGCTGTCGCGCGCCATCACATCCAATCTGAACCGCGAGATGCGACATCGTATTGAGGCTGAAGAGGCGTCGAAGAAAAGTCATTTGAGCCTGAAACGACAAAGTGATCTGATCGCGTTCATGCAAGACATTGCACGCTTCGCGAACGAGGCGACTTCATTGGAACAAGGCGTGGAGGCGACGGTCAAGCGGATATGTGATTTCACAGGTTATGATCTGGGACACGCCTACCTTGCTGGCGAAGAGGATCCTTCAGTTCAATTATCTACGGGGATATGGGCGGCCAAAACAGCGGATCGGCAGCGCTTTGCCCCATTTATGGAACGGACAGAACAGGGGTGCCTGCAATCGGGCGAAGCTTTGTTCGATATGTTACTCGACAGCGGCAAACCGGTCTTGATTGACGATGTCAGCCGGAGCGTAGAATTCGCGCGTCGCGAGGTCGCCGTTGCGTGCGGTTTGCGGGGTGGCTTTTGTCTGGCGATCATGGCTGACGACCGGGTTGCCGGGGTGCTGGAATTTTATTCCAGGCAAGCAGGCCAACCGGCCCAGAATTTTTCGGACAGCTTAATGGAAATTGGCGTGCAACTTGGTCGGGTTGCTGAACGGACATGGATGTCCGACCGCCTGCGGCGTTCAGCCGGCGAAGCGGTCGCGGCGAACCAGGCAAAAACAACATTCCTCGCCAATATGAGCCACGAACTGCGGACGCCTCTAAACGCCATTATTGGCTTTTCAGAACTCATCAAGGCGGAGATTTTTGGCCCTGTCGGTGCGACGGAATATGCCGATTATGTCTCTGATATCCATGATTCGGGCAAACATCTTTTGCAGATTATCAATGACGTCCTTGATATGGCAAAGATAGAATCAGGCCAGCTTGAACCTTCGTTCAGGGATATCGATATGGCCCATATTGCCGAAACCTGTGTTTCGATGTCTTCAGTTCTTGCAGATAAAGGCGACGTTGCCCTGACCACAAATATTCCCAATGACTTGCCGGAGGTGCTTGCTGACTCCCGAATGATGAAGCAGATTATTCTTAACCTGTTGTCCAATGGGATTAAATTCACACCAGCACAGGGCAACGTGGTGCTCTCCATTGCCGCCGACAAAGCGCAGGGCTGTGTGATAGAAGTGCGGGACGACGGCATAGGCATGGATCCGGCAGATCTGGACATCATCATGCAGCCGTTCGGTCAAGTTGATACCAATTTAAATCGCGAGAACGAGGGCACTGGCCTGGGCCTGCCCTTGGTCAAGTCCATGGTAGAGTTGCACGACGGAAGCGTTGAAATCGATACCCAGTTGGGGCGGGGCACGGCGGTAATTATAACGCTTCCGCCCGAGCGTCTGGCCGACAACGTTCGCGATCTGCTGAATTCCAGCGCCGCCAACGGTTAGCCTGAGGGGCGGTCGTCCTGGGTAATTTTCAGAGTAGGTTGATGTTGGGCTCAACTCCCGTTATTTACGGCGTCGGCGATTTATGATCAAAGATTCCAAAAAGGGGAACAGAACCATGGCTCAAGCCACTGCACGACACATTCTGGTTGATACCGAGGCGCTTTGCGAAGAGTTGAAAACAAAAATCGCCGGCGGCGAAGATTTTGGCGAGGTGGCGCGCGCGCATTCCTCCTGCCCATCAAGTGCCCAGGGTGGCGATCTTGGTTCTTTTGGTCCTGGCCAGATGGTGCCTGAATTCGATCAGGTGGTGTTCTCGGCCGATGTCAACGAAGTCCAGGGCCCTGTGAAAACCCAGTTCGGCTATCACCTGCTTGAGGTCACCAGTCGTACCGACTGATAGGTCTGCGGGCGGTCCTACAGGGCGTCCAAATCGGCGCGGATAGCCGCGAAGACATCCCTGAACATATCCGTGGTTAGACGCCGGGTGTTCGTGTTGTAGCGGGAGCAGTGATAGCTGTCGTAGAGCACCCGTGCGGCGTTCCCATTGTCTTCTGTGCCCTCGTCTGGCAAAGCATGCCTGCCGCCATGGCTAAATGGATAGGCGGCCCGGCGCAAATTCAATGTCGTCAACATAGTGTCATGGGCAATCCGCCCCAGGGCGAGGATGGCGCATGGAGCGGGCGCTTGGCTCAATTGCCCAATCAGGAATTGCCGGCAGGTCTTAACTTCCGCCCCGATAGGCTTATTCTGCGGCGGTACGCAGCGGACCGCGTTGGTGATCCGGCAATCGTTCAGGATAACACCGTCGTCGGCTCGTTTGTCGTATGTGCCCGTGGAAAAACCGAACTCCGCCAATGTTTGATACAAAAGATCGCCCGCAAAATCGCCCGTAAAGGGCCGTGCCGTGCGATTGGCCCCTGTCAGGCCCGGGGCCAGGCCAACGATCAGCAGGCGCGCCTTGGGATCACCAAAAGAGCCGACGGCACCATTGAACCAATCAGGATTCTTGAGCTGGCTTTCTTTTCGAAAAGCCACCAAGCGGGGGCACAGATCGCAATCAGGGGCTGGGTCCGCAGGCGCGCTTGTCAGGGGCAGCATCAGGCGTTTTGGCTCTGGTCGTCGCCATAATATTCGTCATCATCGTCGTAGTCGCCAAAACCATCGTCAGAATCCTGGCCATCGTCAATAAGATCAGCGGCTTGGTTATTCCCGGCGGTCTGCGAAGGCGCTGTTACGGGCCGGCGGTTACCGGGGCGTGAAATTTCGGGGATCAGTTTTTCCAGTTCCAGGAAAACATCGGCCTGCCGACGCAGCTCATCCGCCGCCATGGGGGGGGAGGTGCGAACTGTGGAAACGACGGTAACCCGCTTACCCTTGCGCTGCACCGCTTCAACCAGACGGCGGAAGTCACCATCGCCGGAGAAAACATACAGATGATCCAAGGAATCGGCCATCTCCAGCATATCAACAGCCAGTTCAATATCCATATTGCCCTTGATCTTACGCCGCCCGGTGGCATCGGTGAATTCCTTGGTCGGCTTCGTGATCATGGTGTAGCCATTGTAATCCAGCCAATCGACCAAAGGCCGGATGGGTGAATATTCCTGATCCTCAATCACAGCCGTGTAGTAGAGGGCCCGAACCAAGTAGCCACGCCCTGAAAAGAATTCCAGTAACTTCTTGTAGTCGATATCAAATCCGAGGGCTTTAGCCGCTGCAAAAAGATTGGAGCCGTCAATGAACAGCGCAATGCGCTCAAATGGTGGGGTCATAAAATATTCCTTACAAAATAAATAGTCGAACAATAGAAAATAGTTAGATTTAGAAATATTGAATTCTATCTATGATATTTAAATATCCTGGTATAATAGAGCATTATGAGCCTTATACTAAACTGGAATGGCGGCGGGGACCACTCGTGTTGCCAACAAAATTCCCTGAACAGGTAAGAACTTGAACAGGTGGGAAAAGGTGATGCAATGATCCTGTTGGGTCTGGGCAGCAATTTATCCTCGTCGAAATTCGGCACACCGGTTGAAATATTAACCCAGGCGTTGGCAGAAATGCGCCTGGCCGGCGTCGAGGTGGCAGCGTGTTCGCCGTGGTACCGGTCGGCCCCTGTTCCAACCTCCGATCAGCCGTGGTTCATCAACGGCGTGGCGCGTGTTGAAACGGCTTTGGCACCATCCGCATTATTGGCTTTGCTACACCGGATCGAGGCCCGCCTGGGACGCCGTCGTGGCGTGCGATGGGCTGCCCGTATCATCGATTTGGATTTGCTGGCCTATGGCGACCTGGTAATGCCTGGAGACAGCGAAAGGGAACTGGTTCTACCCCATCCCAGAGCATCAGAACGCGCCTTCGTCGTATTGCCCCTGAACGATGTGGCGCCGGATTGGCGGCATCCGGTTTCGGGCAAAAATGCCGCTGAATTGTGGGCTGAATTGGACCAAGGGCAACAAATCGAACGGTTGGTGCCATAGATTGTGAAATTATGTGCGCTAAGTCGTTTGCACTATTGGCAAATGTGCTTTACATGGGCCTTGATTTACCAATCCAGCCGCCCTATTTATAGCGCCGAATTCAGGATCCGTTCGGGATCCGTACGGGGTCGGGCGAATTTTGGGTCGCGCATCCGGGATGCAGTGGAGATATAACGATTATGGCTCGTGTTACCGTAGAAGATTGCATTGATAAGGTACATAACCGGTTCGATCTGGTGTTGATCGCCGCTGGCCGCGCGCGGCAGATTTCAGCCGGTGCCGAGATCACCGTGCCTGAAGACCGGGATAAATTTTCGGTCATTGCCTTGCGCGAAATCGCCGAGGAAACTATTTCCGCCGACACTCTGCGCGACAACGTCATTCAGACGATGCAGCGCCACGTGGAAGTGGATGAGCCGGAAGAAGACGATATGGAGGCACAGATGCTGAGCCACCAATTCGCCGACAACATCGAGGAATCGGAAGTTCTGGTGGCGGATCCCGCCCCTATGGAAACCGACCCGAACGATGCAGCAGCCGAAGACGGGGATGCAGCCTAAAGCCAATCGCTTCTCCCATAACGCGCCGGGGCACGCCGCGACGCGTTTGCGCCAACAACCGGCGCCGCCCCGTGCGGCGCCGTTGCTGTGTCTGGCATTGTTGATCGTAAAGACCAAAGGTCGCATGCAATGATCCGGCAATTCGAATTGGTCGAACGGGTCGCAGATTACGACAGTCATCTGGACGAAGATCTGTTGAACCGGGCTTATGTCTTTTCCATGAAGGCCCATGGCAGCCAGCTGCGTGCCTCGGGCGATCCATATTTTTCGCACCCCGTGGAAGTCGCCGCCATCCTGGCGGATTACAAGCTTGATTGCGCGACCATCGTCACCGCCCTGTTGCACGATACCGTGGAAGATACTGTCGCCACGATTGAGGAGATCAGGGAAATCTTTGGCGAAGACATCGGCCGATTGGTTGATGGCGTGACCAAGCTGGCCAAACTTGAACTACAGCCGGAGGCGAACCAGCAGGCGGAGAACTTCCGCAAACTGGTCCTGGCCATGTCCGACGATATTCGGGTGCTGTTGGTCAAGCTGGCAGACCGCCTGCATAACATGCGGACCCTGAAGCACCTCAAATCAAAAGATAAACGCCTGCGCATCGCTACGGAGACCATGGAGATTTACGCACCCCTGGCGGAACGCCTCGGCATGCAGCGTTTGAAGCAGGAATTGGAAGACCTGGCCTTTGCCGAACAAAACCCGGATGCCCGGCAATCCGTGTTGCGCCGTCTGGAGTTTCTGCACGAAGGTGGCGAGGATTTGCAGGAACGGGTCAGCGCCGAGCTGGAAAAGACCTGCGAAGCATCAGGCATCCCGGCGGAGGTTGGCAGTCGTACCAAAACGCCTTATTCGATCTGGCATAAGATGCAGCGTAATCACGTCACCTTTGAACAATTATCCGATACCGTGGCCTTCCGCCTGATCGTGGATACGGTGGCGGATTGCTATGCCGTCCTGGGCGTCGTGCATGGTCGCTATAAAATGGTTCCCGGGCGATTTAAGGATTACATCTCAACCCCGAAATCGAACAATTATCAATCCCTGCACACCACGGTAATTGGCCCCGAGAACCGCCGAATTGAGATCCAGATAAAGACCTCCATGATGCACCGGGTGGCGGAGTTGGGCGTGGCGGCCCATTGGCAATACAAACAAGATGTATCATCGGGCGAACTTGGCAACGACGGGGGCCAGTACCGTTGGCTGCAAGGCCTGCTGGATATTTTGGAGAATACGCAGAACCCGGAAGAATTTCTGGAACATACCAAGTTGGAAATGTATTCCGACCAAGTATTTTGTTTCACCCCACGGGGCGGCGTTATCGCGCTGCCACGCGGCGGCACGGCGGTCGATTTTGCCTATGCCCTGCACACCGATGTTGGCCATACCTGTGTCGGCTGCAAGGTGAATGGCCGGGTCGCACCACTGCGTACACCGTTACAGAATGGCGATCAGGTGGAAATTCTGCGTTCCACGAAGGCCGCACCGGAACCCAGCTGGGAAAGCTTTGTCGTGACCGGCAAGGCACGGGCTGCGATCCGGCGGTTTGTCCGCGCTGAACAGCGTGAGGAATATCGTAAGTTGGGCCGTGCCATTGCCGACAAGGCGTTCCGGGAGTCAGGCCATGAATTCTCCGATCTGGCGATGGAAAATGTCCTCAACGTGTTTGATGCCCCGACGGTTGATGAAGTTTATGTGGAACTGGGCCAGGGTCATCTGACATCCCGTCAGTTCCTCGCCAAAATTTTTCCCGGAGAGGGGCGTTGGCGGGCGGCAAATGCCTTTGGTGCCATCAATCGCATGTTGCCTGCACGTCTGCGGCGGGGAAATGGTGAGCACCGGGCCTCGGATCAAAACCGGGCGGAGCATGCCATCCCTATTCAGGGCCTGACGCCCGGCCTGGCGGTTCATTATGGGGAATGCTGCCATCCCTTGCCCGGTGATCGCATCGTCGGTATTGCCAGCCCCGGCAAGGGGATCGATATCCACACCATCGATTGCGCACAACTGGCCGATTTGCCCGATGACCGTGACGATTGGATCGATGTTCGCTGGGATTTGGACCCGAATGACCCCGGCGTCTATGTCGGCCGCATTGACACCGTGGTCTCGAACCAACCAGGCAGCCTGTCCAGCCTGTCCAGCGTCATTGCAAAAAACATGGGCAATATTTCAAACCTGAAGGTCACGGACCGCAGTGCGGATTTCTTTGATTTACAGGTGGATGTGGAGGTTGCGGACCTGAAGCATCTGACCAATATTATCGCGGCCTTGCGGGCCACACCGGATATCAGCTCAGCGGAGAGATTACGCGGATGAATGACGAAGACGTACTACAGCATTATCGTGACGCCGGCGCCTTGTTGGAGGGGCATTTTATTTTAACGTCCGGCCTGCGCAGCCCCACCTATCTGCAATGTGCCAAGGTCTTGATGTATCCTGATCGCGCCGGTGCCCTATGCTCTGAATTGGCCAGCCGCATCACTGCATCACTTGGGGAGGGGGCCATTGATCTGGTGGTCTCGCCTGCCATGGGCGGTGTCGTCGTTGGTTATGAAATGGGCCGGCAACTAAGATGCCCCGCCATATTTGCGGAACGGGTGGATGGTGAATTCGTCCTGCGCCGTGGCTTTGAAATTCCCCCTGGCGCACGGGTTCTGATGGCGGAAGATATCGTGACCACGGGCCTGTCGTCGCGGGAATGCATTGCCTGCATTCAGGACCTGGGTGGCGAGGTTGTCGCCGCATCCTGCCTGGTTGACCGCTCGGACGGTAAAGTTGATGTGGGTGTGCCCTTGTTTGCCCTGGTTGGCATGGAGGTGCCTGCCTATGAAGCCGACAACCTGCCGCCCGAATTGGCCGCAATACCAGCTGTGAAGCCCGGTAGCCGGGGCTTGAAATAAGGTGTGATCATTTGCCTTGGGGGTTGAGATCGTGGCAAATTGGTTGAATTGTTCCAGATTGGGAGTGTGATATGAGCAGAAAATTACGCTTAGGCGTCAATATCGATCATGTGGCGACGATCCGGAATGCCCGTGGTATTGCCCATCCGGATCCCATTCGTGCGGCCCGGATGGCGGCAGAGGCCGGCGCTGATGGCATTACGGCCCATCTGCGGGAAGACCGGCGGCATATCTCGGACGATGATATCGACCGCCTAGCAGCGCAAATCGAACTGCCTTTGAATTTGGAGATGGCCGCGACCGATGAAATGCTGGCCATTGCCTTGCATCATAAGCCCCACGCCGCCTGTATCGTCCCGGAAAAGCGTGCGGAATTGACCACTGAAGGCGGCTTGGATGCCCATGGCGGTGAAAATCACCTGCGCCGGTATGTGGATGAAATGGTCAAGGCCGGCATTCGCGTCTCGTTATTTATCGATCCCGACGAAAGCCAAATTCGTTCCGCCCGGCGCCTGGGCGCACCTGTTGTTGAATTGCATACGGGGACCTATGCCGAAATGACGCCGGGCAGTGATGCCTGGGCGCAGGAGTTGGAGCGTATCGTCCAAGGGGCTGCGTTGGCCGAAGACCTTGGCCTTGAATGTCATGCCGGTCATGGTTTGAGTTACGACAATGTGGGCGCGATTGCGGCAATCCCCAATTTGGTTGAATTGAATATCGGCCATTTCCTGGTTGGTGAGGCCATATTCGGCGGTCTGGATTCAGCCATCAAACGTATGCGCGCCCTGATGGATCAAGCCCGTGCCGAGGCAACAGGCAGTCGTTCTGCCTAAGATTGAAGGTTCCCAATGATCATCGGCATAGGCAACGACCTGATCGATATTCGCCGGATAGAGCGTACGTTGGAACGCTTTGGCGATCGCTTTATTGAACGGATTTTCACCCCGTTGGAGCGGACCAAGGCGGAGCGTCGGCGCAATCGTGTGGAAACATATGCCAAACGCTTTGCCGCGAAAGAAGCCTGTTCAAAAGCCTTGGGCACGGGTTTTCGCAGAGGGGTCTATTGGCGCGACCTTGGGGTGATTAATTTGCCGGGCGGTAAGCCATCCATGGAATTGACGGGCGGGGCCTTGAAACGCTTGCAAGAACTGACGCCAGCAGGCATGAAGGCGCAAATCGATTTGACCCTGACAGACGAGCCGCCCCTGGGGCAGGCTGTGGTCATCATTTCTGTTGTCCCCGATGACTTGGGACAATCCTGAATAAGATGGCTGAAATTTTAAGGCGCACCGTTGCGATATGGCTAATATGAATTCTGAAGAAATATCCAACGGAAAGGCTGAGCGCCAGGAAGGCTGGCGCGACACTCTTAAAACGGTTGTCTATGCGGTTCTGATTGCCTTGGTCATCCGCACTGTTGCTTACGAGCCGTTCAACATTCCCTCGGGCTCTATGCTGCCGACATTGTTAATCGGGGATTATGTTTTTGTATCGAAATTCCCCTATGGCTATAGCCGGCATTCCATGCCCCTCAGCCCACCATTGTTCAGCGGACGGATCAATGAGTCGCCAGTAGTGCGCGGCGATGTTGCCGTCTTTAAATTGCCGAAGGATAATTCCACGGATTATATCAAGCGCATCATTGGTTTGCCGGGCGATCATATCCAGGTTCGCGAAGGCATCCTGCATATCAACGGCAAGGCGGTAAAGCGGGAACGGGTCGAAGATTTTGTGCAAAAGCATTCCGGTGCCCGCTATGGCCGGGTGCGCCAGTATCGGGAAACCCTGCCCAATGGGCGCAGCTATATGACCCTGGATCTACAGCCCCGCGGCATGGCGGATAACACCAATGTCTATGTGGTGCCGCCGGAGCATTATTTTGCCATGGGGGATAATCGGGATGACTCCACCGACAGTCGGTTTTTGGAGCATGTGGGTTTTGTCCCGGCAGAAAATCTGGTGGGCCGTGCTGACATGATCTTTTTCTCCGTCAATGGGACCGCCGCCATCTGGGAAATCTGGAAGTGGCCCAGTGCCATTCGCTTCGACCGCTTCTTTGGCGGCTTCGGTTAAACTGTGAGTAGCCCCGATCTTCCCACTCTCTATGCCCTGTTAGGACACGAATTCGCGCAGCCTGCCTTGTTGGAAGAGGCGTTAAGCCATCCATCCCTCGATCGACGTCGGGAAGGCGGGCGGGATTATCAGCGCCTGGAATTCCTTGGTGACCGGGTTTTGGGTTTGATCATTTCGACAGCGCTGTACCGCGATGACCCGAACGCGGACGAAGGCGGATTGGCGGTGCGCTTCAATACCCTGGTGCGCCGTGAAACCGTGGCAGATGCCGCCCGGCTGATTGGTCTGGGGCAACATATGATGCTGGGCAAAAGCGAAGCGCGCCAGGGTGGCCGAGAGAAACCGGCAATTCTGGCTGATGTTTGCGAAGCGGTGATCGGTGCCCTATATCTCGATGGTGGCCTTGGCGTGGCGGAGGCGTTCGTCCTGCGCTATTGGTCCAATTTCATGGTCAGCAGCAACAAGGCACCGAAAGACCCTAAGACCCAGTTGCAGGAATATTTACAAGGGCGCAGCGGTAAGCCGCCGCGCTATAAAATTCTGTCCCGGGAAGGCCCTGACCATGCGCCGGTCTTTACGGTTGAAGTCCGGGCGGAGGGTGTGATGTCTGGTAGCGGGCAGGGTGGCTCCCGCCAGGAAGCTGAAAAGGCTTCGGCCCGGGACATGCTGGTCCAATTAGGTGAACTGCCCAGCGGTAAATAACCGGGGCTAGGAAAGCGACTACGTAGGATGAATACGGACAAATCGGTTGAAGAGGTGGAGCGCTGTGGCTTCGTCGCCCTGCTAGGTGCGCCCAACGCGGGTAAGTCTACGCTGACCAATGCTTTGGTGGGCAGCAAGGTTTCCATCGTTACGCCAAAAGTGCAGACCACACGGGCGCGGATTACGGCTATTGCCATCCACGGCCAGTCGCAGGTGGTCTTTGTGGATACGCCGGGGATTTTTGCCCAAACCAGCAAACGGTTGGAAAAGGCCATGGTCGCCGCTGCCTGGGGTGGGGCGGAAGATGCGGACCTTCGCGTATTATTGGTCGATGTGGAACGGGGTATGTGCCGCAATACCAGGGCCATTATTGACGGTATGAAAAAGGCCAATATGAAGGCGATCCTGGTCCTCAACAAAATCGATCTGGTGCGCCGGGATAGTCTTCTGGCCTTGGCAGAAAGCCTGAATGAAGAAGGTGTTTTTACCGAAACCTATATGCTGTCCGCCTTAAAGGGCGATGGCGTGCAGGATTTGTTGGCTGCATTGGCACCGCAATTGCCCGCCGGTCCCTGGCATTACCCTGAGGATCAATTGGCCGATATTCCGGAACGTTTGCTGGCCGCCGAAATCACCCGGGAAAAACTGTTCCTGCGCTTGCATCAGGAACTGCCCTATGCCGCGACAGTGGAAACGGAAGCCTGGAAGCCGGCCAAGGGCGGCAGCCTGCGCATTGAACAAGTGATCTATGTGCGCCGGGATACCCAAAAAGCCATTGTTCTGGGCAAAGGCGGACAGCAGATCAAACAGATCGGGGCGGAAGCGCGGGCCGAGATGATGGAACTTTTCGGCTGTACCGTGCATCTGTTCCTGTTCGTGAAAGTTCGCGATAACTGGCAGGATGATCCGGAACGCTACCGCGAGATGGGCCTAGACTTCCATCGGTGATTGTTATCCAATATCGTCATCCCCGGGCGTAGCGCAGCGAAGACCCGGGGATCCAGGGTTGCGGACTCCTAAGTTTGTTGCTCTGGATTGCCGGATCAAGTCCGGCAACGACATTCGTGCAAAGGAAAGCGAAATGAAGCGTGAAGGGTCCCAGGGGCTTATGGCATTTTGGGTCGATATTGATGCGGCCAATACTTCGGCGTTTCAGGAGTGGCACAATTGCGAACATATCCCAGAACGTATCTCCATCCCCGGTTTTAACGTTGGCCGGCGCTATCGTGGCATTGATGACGCGCCGAATTTTCTGATGTTCTATGAAACCGATACGGCTGCAATTTTTGCCTCTGCCCCTTATATGGCGCGTCTGAATGATCCGACGCCCTGGACCCAGGAATCCCTGACGTATTTCAAGAATCCATCCCGCAATATCTACAGCCTGGAAATCGAATATGGGCACGTAGCGCCCATGGAAGCGCCCTATATCGACACCCTGCGCTTCAACTTCGACGGCCCGGTTAGGGAAATCAAGCAATGGTTGGAGGCCATAGAGGCGGTGGAGGAAGTCGACCGCGCCCGCCTATACAAGGTGAACGAAGAGATATCATCCATCATGACCTCAGAGCGGCAGATCTATGGCGGCGGACCCGGTCAGCAGAAATACCTGGCCATGATCGAAGGTGCGCTGCCCAGCGCAGCCCAGGACGGCCTGGCACCGCCCGCGGGCGCGATAGACATATTCAGCGATAGTTTCTGGCTGGAGATCGCCCTCTATCCCGACGTTCAACCTGAGGCCTGATCTTCTTCCAGCCAGGCGTTGAATTTCGCCGGGCGTTTTTCCACAAATGACTTCACACCGTCGCGGGCGTCCGGGTGATGATCAACCACGGCTGTTTTCGCCGCGATCTCGTCACAGGCCTGCTCAAACGTCAATTCGGCGGCATTATAGATGGAGCGTTTCAACATGCGCATAGCGACCTGGGGGCCATCTGCGAGTTCACGGGCCAAATCGCCCGCCGCCTGGGCTAACTGGTCGCCTGGCACCACTTCCGTTACCAGGCCCAGCTCCAACGCCTCCCGCGCCGTGACAATGCGTTTGCGCATGAGGAAATCCAGGGTCTTGGCCAGCCCCATGTGCTGTACCAACAGATGCTGGCCGCCTTCATCGGGCAGCAGGGCAAAGCGCAAGGTGGCGCTGCCCATGCGGGCATCTTCCGCCGCGATGCGGAAGTCACAGGCCAGGGCCAACGAGAACCCGGTCTGGATGGCAACGCCGTTCAGGGCGGCGATGGTGGGTTTGTCGATGGTGCGGATCACCCGGTTTAATTCCTGCGAAATCATCCGCAGGCCATCGTAGGTACCGATGCCGTTGTCATGGCCAGGTGGCAGGGGCGGTACCAGGCCTGGCTCTGCCCGCAAGCCCTGGGCATAGGCCTTCAAATCATCGCCGGCGCAAAAGCCCCGTCCTGTGCCTGTGAAGATGATCACCCGGACAGCGTTGTCCATCTGTGCCTGGACCAGAGTTTCAACCAGGTCCCGCTTGATGGCGGAGGTCATGCCGTTCAGGCGTTCCGGGGTATTAAAGGTAATCCAGGCGATACCGGGTTCATCCAGTCGTACGTCAAAGCCGCGAAATGATCCTGTCTGCATGATGTTCTCCTATATTCAATTTTGTTTTTAGAGCAATTTTCAATCACTTGGATTCACTTATTGCATCCAAGTAATTGGTTCAATTTCTCTTTTCTTAAGAATCAAGGCATGTTCAAAATGAACAGGCCCTAGTTAGGTTTCGCCCACCAGGTCTCCAGGCGAAAGCCATAGACCGGCGTTAGATCCGGGCGGCCGAAACGATCCCACAGGGCAACACGGTCTGCCTTGAGATGAAATAATGGGATCACATAATGGCCCCATTGCAGCACCCGGTCCATGGCGCGCACGGCGGCGACCAGATCGTCGCGGTTGGCGGCATCGGATATCCTAGCCACCAGATTATCAATGGCAGGGACCCGAATGCCGGGATAGTTGCGGGTGCCTTCCCGACCGGCGGCATCCGTGCCCCAATAAAAGGCCTGTTCGTTGCCCGGTGACAGGGAAGGATCCCAGAGATAGATCATGGCATCGAAGTCATAGGTGTTGGTGCGTTGTTGGTATTGCGCCGTATCAACTGTGCGGATCGACACCTCGATGCCGAGTTTCTCCAGATTGCGGGCCAGATGCAGCGCCAGCTTTTCGTTGCTGCGGCGGATCAGCATAACCTCGAACTGAAACCGGATGCCCGCATCGTTCACCAGCTTTAGATCTTTGATCTTCCAACCTGCCTGCGACAATAATTTGCGCGCCGTGCGTAAATTGCCGCGCAACCTGCCGCTGCCATCTGCTTCTGGCGGGGCATAAACCTTTGTGAAGACCTCTTCGGCCAGATCGCCGCGAAAAGGTGCCAGCAAGGCAATTTCGCCAGGTGACGGCAATTTGGTCGCGGCCAGTTCCGAGTTCTCAAAATAACTGCGCGTGCGTTTATAGGCCCCATGAAAAAGCGTCTTGTTCAGCCATTTAAAGTCTATGGCATAGGCGAGGGCGGCGCGGACCCGGCGGTCCTGAAAAATTGGACGCCGGGTGTTTAGGGCGATGGCATACATGCCTGCGGGCCGGCCATGGGGGAACGCCATCAATTTAACATCGCCCCGTCTTTGGGCCGGGAAGTCATAGGCCTGGGCCCATAACTTCGGATCCGTCTCGCCCCGAAGGTCGACTTTGCCGGCCTTGAATGCCTCTAACATGGCGCTGTCGTCGCGGTAGTAATCATAACGCACCAGATCAAAATTATTCTGGCCCCGTTGGGATAGCAGCTTTTCGGCCCAATGGTTCTTGATCCGCCGATACTGCACTGAATGACCGGCATCCACCTTGTCCACCATGTAGGGTCCGCTGCCCATCAAGGGTGTCAGCGAGACCCGGTTGAAATCCCGGCCCTGAAGGCTGTCGCGCGAGAGGATGGGCATCATGCCCATGATCAGGGGCAGTTCCCGGTTTTGGTTGTTCTTGAAACGAAATGTCACCCTGCGCGGTCCCGGTCGTTCGATCTTTGCGACCTGGCCATAGTAGTATCGGTGATTGGGCCGGCCTTTCGTGCGCAAGGTCTCCAGGGAGAAAATCACGTCATCCACGGTGATCTCGCTGCCATCATGAAAGCGCGCGCCCTGGCGCAGTCGAAACGTGACCGAGGATCGGTCGGGGGGTGTTGATACATCCTCGGCAATCAGGCCGTATAAGGTGAATGGTTCGTCATAGGCACGGGCAAGAAGGCTTTGATGGGTCAGCCGCCGGCCATCGACCCGGGCACCACGGACGATGAAATGCTGCAGGGAATCGAAACTACCAACCCGCCCCAGAACCAATCGTCCGCCCTTGGGCGCATCCGGGTTGGCATAGGTAAAATGCGTGGCCGCCGTATTGTATTTTGGCGCACCATGCATGGCGATTGCAGGCGCTGCCTGGGCTTGCGGGAAGATCAGGCCACCGATCAGGCCTAAAATGACGAGGGCAATGTACTGCATCAATCCTGCTGCCGTTGATAGGTTATGGACATCCAGGCCGCTATCGCGACCACAGGCAGTATGATAAGGCCCCCGACCAACATGGGCCAGTTCGGACCCCAATGTGTGAACAACAGACCTGCCATCGGTGGCGATGTGATCCGCCCCAGGGCGGAGACGGAATTGGCCGCACCCATGATCGTACCCTGATGATCGCCGTCGCCCCGTTCCGAAATCATGGCGGTCAACGTGGGGTGACAGAACGAAGTGCCGATACATAAGGCCAAGGTCACAATTGCAAAGGAGACAATGTCTGTCACCACAATTACCGATAACAGACCGCTGCTCATGGCGATTGCCCCTAACAGCAATACCCGTGGCGGGCCCATTTTCTTGGTCATGGGGCCGACCAGAACGCCTTGCAGGAAGGCAACCAGGAAGCCGATATAGACATAGGCAAAGCTGACCTCACGCGCGCCCCAACCCAGGCGGGCCTGGCACCATAGGGGCAGCAACGCCATCAGGGCGGTGAAGGCCAGGGTGACCAGGAAATTCAAACCTATGACCGCCGGAATGCCATTGCCGCTGACGGCAGCCCATAGAACTGCGAACGATGTCCGGCCTCGTTCTGCCAATTTTTGGCGAACCGGTTCTTCCAGCATGATCAGTCCCAGGATCACGGCGGCGAACGAGAAAGCGGCGGCAATGAAACATGGTAGCGCGAAACTGTCTGCGCTGGGGTGTGTTCCGATCAACAAACCACCCAACATAGGCCCCGCAACGAACCCGATTCCAAAGGCGGCACCAAGCCGGCCCATGGCCCCGGCGCGGTCTTCTGGTGCTGTAATGTCCGCCAGATAGGCCTGCGCCACGGCAATATTGCCGCCCATGGCACCGTTCAGACCCCGGGCCAGGAACAGCGCAGTCAGGCTGCCGGCCAGGCCGAACCAGAGGAAGGCGATGCCGCCGCCTGTCAACGTTACCAGTAAAATGACTTTACGACCGTAACGGTCACTTAAGCGGCCCCAGAGTGGCGACATGATGATTTGCATCGCGGAATGCACCGACACCAACAATGTGATCTGCACCGGCGAAGCATCAAATGCCTGCGCGTAAAACGGCAAGATCGGCAGGATTATGCCAAAGCCGACAAGGTCGACGAATACCGTCAGTAACAGGACGAACATCAGACCGTCTAACTGTCGCTAACTATTGCCTCGGGCTGCCACGGGCC
Organism: Rhodospirillaceae bacterium; assembly: GCA_018660265.1. GTDB lineage: Bacteria > Pseudomonadota > Alphaproteobacteria. Next base: position 82,096 of record JABJKS010000051.1, read on the forward strand.
AGATATCCACCAATGTATCGCCCTGGACTACGTGATAGGCGTTGTACAAATTGACGTTCGGGTCACAGTGGGGCACCACGCATTCGACCCGGTCGCCCAGCGCCATGGCATCGCTAGTATCGGTGGCATTGGCATAGTCAATGGCACCGTGTTCATCGCCCATATAGCGATAGCTGGCACCATCCGGTCCGCCGCGCGCGATCAGGGGGAAGGGGCCGTCGGTGGCGATTGATTTCAGGCCACCGTCGGTAACCGCGTAAGTGGGATGGTTGATATTGACCACGCTTGTTTGGACAAACAATCCCGTGCCATAGGGCCGCGCCCCCGCCGCGGTTTGCTGCACGGTCAAATACTGAACGTCCATGAACAAGTAGGACCCAACCTGGAATTCACCTATGGTACCGTTTTCCCCATCCATCCGATGGGTGCCTGTGCCGCCGCCTGAGACAATGGCCGGTGGCAGGTTGGCCTTGATCAAGGCGTCCACCTTGCCTTGCAGGTCGTTGGTGTCACCCGCCAGACGGCTGCGTCGTTCGCCATGATCGTCCACATGTTGCAGATGCCCCATATAGCCCTGGACACCAGCATAATTCAGGGCGGGATGGGCCGTGATCTGCCCAGCCAGTTCAATGGCAACGCCGGCAGATGGGGTGCCCGTTCGGCCCAGACCCACATCGAGATCCACGAACACATTCAATGCAATGCCGGCAGCTTCCGCCGCCGCGCCATAGGCTGCGACCAAGTCCTCATGATCCGCCACCACGGAAACATCGGCACCATCCTTGACCAGGGCGGCGACAAGAGGTGCCTTGCCCGGGGCCAAAGGCGTGGTGATCAACAATCCTGGAATGCCGTTCGCCGCCATAACCTGGGCTTCCCGTAACGAGGCACAACATAGACCGACCGCACCGGCAGCGACCTGCCGTTTGGCGATGTCGGGGGATTTGTGGGACTTGCCATGCGGGCGCAGGGTAAAGCCGCCCTCCCGTGCCCAGGCCGCCATGGTCGCGATATTGGCGTCCAGAACGTCGAGATCCAGGATCAAAGCCGGCGTCAGTATCTCCCAGCGAGAGCCTGGCTGGCCGATCAGTTCACTATTCACGGGCGTTGGGTTGGGCAAATCTATCTCCTATGTTCTGGCGATGCCAAACGCCGCAGCAGCGGCGCGCTGGCATATATTAGACTGTAGCGTGGAAAATGCCCATGTTGGTTGGATCATGGGCCCGGACTAAATTCTGCCTCCGATCTAAAAAAGCTTGTGATCCGGCTCGACACACCCTATGTGACACAGGTGAAAACTGACATCGGTCAGCGGATTGTGGCAGGGCGCTATGTGCCCTGACCCCGAAAGTCCCTTATCCATTAAGCATTGATCACACCCTCGGCACATGATGCGCCGGGGGTCTTTTATTGAATCCGGGATCAAATTAACCGCGCCTTTAGATCGTTACAGTATTTTTCCTAATCCAGATGCTGCCATACCGGTTTGACCGGCTTTGGCGCGCGGCTTTGCAAGACGTCATCACACGAGGGCGTTTGGCCGGCCATGATGGATTTGGACCCCTGATTTTAGCAACGGACCTGTTTATAACGTGACAAAATCTGCACTTGCTGCCTTTGCCGAGCGCCTCTCCATCACTGATTGGAAAGACGCGAATTTGACTGTGTTCACCCCTAGCAGGGTCAAGACGGAGTTGCTGTCTGGCCTTACTGTTGCCTTGGCCCTGGTGCCCGAAGCAGTGGCATTTTCGTTCGTGGCCGGCGTTCATCCCCTGGTGGGCCTTTATGCCGCCTTTATCGTTGGCTTGGTCACGGCAGTGATCGGTGGCCGTCCGGGTATGATTTCCGGTGCTACCGGTGCCTTGGCCGTTGTCATGGTGTCGCTGGTTGCCAGTCACGGTGTCCAGTATCTTTTTGCCACCGTTGTTTTAATGGGGCTTATGCAGGTGCTGGCTGGGATCTTCCGGCTTGGGAAATTTATCAGACTGGTGCCACATCCGGTCATGATGGGATTTGTGAACGGCTTGGCCATCGTCATTTTTCTGGCTCAGCTCAGCCAGTTTCAGGTATCGGGCCCGGACGGGGGTAAAGCCTGGATGGATGGTTGGCCTTTGGCCACCATGTTGGGTCTGGTTGCTTTAACCATGGCCATCATTTGGCTGATGCCGAAAATCACGAAAGTTATTCCAGCGCCCCTCGCGGGCATTGCCATTGTCGCCGGGATTGTTATTGCATTTGGTATCGATGTGCCCCGGGTTGGTGATTTAGCCTCGATCAAGGGGGGCTTGCCGCTGTTTCACATTCCCCTAGTTCCCATAAATATAGAGACCTTGCAGGTGATTTTTCCCTATGCCCTGATCCTGGCTGCAATCGGTTTGATCGAAAGCCTTTTGACGCTTAATTTGGTGGGTGAAATAACCGGTAAACGGGGCGGCGCGTCGCAAGAATGTATCGCCCAAGGGTTGGCCAATACAGTAACCGGATTTTTCGGCGGCATGGGCGGTTGCGCCATGATCGGGCAATCTATGATCAATGTAAAATCGGGCGGGCGTACGCGTCTTTCCGGCATTGCAGCGGCTTTGTTTTTGCTGGCCTTTATCCTGGTGGCCTCCCAATTGATTGATCAAATCCCCCTTGCCGCCCTGGTCGGTGTGATGTTCATGGTTGTGGTGGGCACGTTTGCCTGGCATAGCCTGAAGATCATGCGCCGGGTGCCCATGACTGATGCCATTGTAATCGTTTTGGTGACAGCGGTGACCGTGTACAGTGATCTTGCCATTGCCGTTATTGTCGGGGTCATCGTCTCGGCCTTGGCCTATGCCTGGAATAACGCGAGCCGTATTCAGGGTATTGCCTCGATCTCGCCCGAAGGTAACAAAGTTTACGAGATCCAAGGGCCATTGTTTTTTGGTTCTGCCGATGGGTTTTCAGAAATCTTCGACCCGGCAGGTGATCCCGATTTGGTTATCGTCGATTTCAAAAACAGCCGCGTCGTCGATCAATCCGCCTTGCAGGCGATTGAGGCCATGGCCTTAAGGTACGAGGCGTTGGGCAAGACTTTGCAGTTGCGCCATCTTTCCCATGACTGTCACCGCCTGCTCAACAGGGCGGGGCAGCTCATAGTGGATGCCGATGATGATCCCGATTACGGGCTTGCGGTGGACTATGAGGTAAAACCTGGATTTTTCGGTGGCGGGCATTAGAGCGCTCTAAGTCAATTTGACGCAATTGACGGCGCCATCGTAAATTCCCATGATCAAGGCTATGACTGCGCCTTGGTATAAATGATGGAGTGCCCGCGTTTTGGATATTGTTGATCTACCCGAAAGAATTACCGGGCCCTCGGCTTGGTACGGCCCCGATTTGGCGGCCAGCGGTGCCTGGCTGGTCACCTTGGATAGTGCTCAGTCGGCTGAAGTAGAAGGCCAGGCGCAGGCCTATCTGGCCAAGGGTGGTGACATCGCGCAAATGACAAAGGCGGATTTCGCGCTGCCCAAATCCGTGCCACTGATCCGTGAAGCGGTGGATGAATGCCTGCATCGACGTGGCTTCGTCGTTCTGCGCGGACTGCCACCCCATGCGGAGAATATTCCCATGGCAGCGGCAATGTTTTATGGCATTGGCACGCACATGGGCAATGCCCGTTCGCAAAATGGCAAAGGGCATCTGCTGGGTCACGTCTGCGATCTTGGCCTTTCCACCACGGATGCCAATGTCCGGATATATCAAACGACGGAACGGCAGAATTACCACACCGATAGCTGCGATATTGTTGGCTTGATGTGTTTGCGCGGTGCCAAATCAGGCGGCTTGTCAGGCTTGGTCAGTTCACAAACCATCTATAACGAGATGCTGGCGCGGCGGCCCGATTTGCTAAAGCTGTTGTTTGAGCCCATTGCCACGGATCGTCGGGGAGAGGTCACGGCGGATGGCCGTGAGTATTTTGAGATACCCATATTCAATTGGTATGAGAGTTATCTTTCAGCCCTCTACGCTCCGCATTATGTCCGATCCGCCCCGCGACTGGATGGCGTACCGGATTTGACCGAGGCACAGATTGAAGCCCTCGATCTGCTCGACACCCTGGCAGACGACAAAGCCTTGAATTTGGAATTTGCCTTGCAACCGGGCGATCTATTGTTCACCCACAATCACACCATCATGCACGATCGCACGGCGTATGAGGAATGGGGCGACCTGGCCCGCAGGCGGCATTTACTACGCCTGTGGCTGGCCATCCCCGGTGCCCGCCCATTGCCGGACGTCTACGCCCAGCGCTATGGCAGTACTACCATTGGTGACCGTGGCGGCATCGTCGTCGCGGACACGAAGCACAACGCACCTTTGGAACCGGTTTAGGACTTAGCTTTTTCCGGCCACCAGTACACCCGCACTTTCCAGTTCCGCCAAACGATCATCATCCAGCCCGAGGTGCTGGCGCAGGACGGCGTGGTTATCTTCGCCCAGCATGGGTGCCTTGGTGGGGGGCGGGGGTAGACCTTCGGAATAGCGCAGGGGGTTTGCGGGCACTATGAAGTCGCCCAAAACCGGGTGGCTCAATTCTTTGACCGTGCCGCGTTCAATGAGGTGAGGGTGTTTAATGGCCTGTTCAACGGTCAGGATCGGGGCGACGGGGACGCGGTCTTCTTCCAGTTTCGCCAGGGCTGTTTCCAGATCCGGTAAGGACTGTAGCCAGCTTTCGATGATCGCCGTCAATTGATCCACATTATCCAGGCGGTTTTGATTGCTCACGAAGCGTGGATCATCCACCAATTCCGCTTGGCCCAACGCTTGGCATAATTGCGGCCATTGATGTTCCAACAGGACGATCATGATGAAGCCGCCGCGCGCCCGATAAATTCCCATGGGCGCAACAGCGCCGTGGTGGGAGCCATTGCGCATCGGGTGACCGCCTGTGGATGCCACTTCCACATTCAATTCATGACAATAGAAATAATAGTCCAGCAGCGAGATATCGAGAAATTGCCCCTTGTTGCCATTGCGGGAACGCCAGAATAATGCCCCGTTGATGGTCGCCAGGGCGGTCATGGCGGTGCCGATATCACCCATGGCAAGACCGGCCAGGGCAGGCGGCGCGTCGGCCTCGCCGATCATCGAGGTGACGCCGGCATAGGCCTGGGCAATATAGTCATAGCCGGGCAGGGCGCGGAGTGGCCCTTCCTGACCAAAGGCGGAGATGGAGCACATGATCAGGCTTGGGTTCAAGGCATGCACGACGTTCCAGCCCAGACCCAGGCGGGCAATGGCGCCGGGTGAAAAGTTCTCCACCATGACATCGGCCTTGGCGATCAGATCCTTTAACAGTGCCAGGCCTTCGGGTTGACGGGGGTCAATGCAGATGCCCTTTTTGCCGTGGTTATGCTGGATATAATAGCCACTGAAACCCTCCCTGAGGGTTGGCAGCATGCGGGAGGGGTCGCCTGTGGGGGCCAGTTCGACCTTAATAACTTCAGCGCCCAGTTCCGCCATCAGGCGGGTGCAGGCAGGCCCGGCAATAACCTGGGAAAAATCGACGACGACAATACCGCTCAATATGTGTTTCATGATATGCCTGACCCCAACGCGTTACTGTTCAGGCCTTATTGTATGAGGAAAATGTAGAGATGAAAATCACCGCGATTGAGACCATCCGCCTGGAAGAATTTCCCAACCTGTTGTGGGTGCAGGTGCACACGGACGAGGGGCAGGTGGGCCTTGGTGAAATCTTCTATGGGGTACCATCGGCGGAGGCGCATATTCACGGTTTCGCCGCGAAACAGTTGCTGGGCCAGGACCCTTTGCGCATTGATTATCATTCCAAGGCGTTGACCGGCTATGTGGGTTTCTCTGGCTCGGGGGCTGAAGTTCGGGGCAATTCCGGTATCGATATCGCCCTCTGGGACATTTGGGGACAGGCCACCAATCAGCCGATTTATCAACTTTTGGGCGGGGCCAGCCGGGATGAAATTCGCGTCTACAACACCTGTGCCGGATATCAATATGTCCGCGATCAGGTCAAACAGAGCACGGACAGCTTTAATCTGCCCGGCGATGCGCCGGAAGGACCGTACGAGGATTTGCAGGGCTTTTTGCACAATGCCGATGAGGTCGCGCTAAGTCTGCTGGAGATGGGCATCACGGGCATGAAGATCTGGCCCTTTGATTATGCGGCGGAAACCTCCGGCGGGCATTATATCTCACCGGCCGAACTTGATACGGCGTTGGAGCCGTTTCGAAAGATCCGCGATGCGGTCGGCTCAAAAATGGACATCATGGTCGAGATGCATGCCTTTTGGGATTTACCACAGGCCAAAAAAATCGCCCGCGCGGTGGAGCCGTTTGAGCCGTTCTGGTTCGAAGATCCCATCAAAATGAGCAATCTGCGCAGCCTGAAGGAATTCAAGGATTCCACGCGCATTCCCACCACGGCGTCCGAGACCATCGGTATGCGGGGTGAGTTTCGCGAGTTGTTGGAACTCCAGGCCTGTGATTTCGTGATGTACGATCTGAGTTGGTGCGGTGGTTTGTCCGAAGCGCGTAAAATCGCTGCGATGGCCGAGGCCTGGCATCGTCCCGTAGCCCCCCACGATTGCACCGGCCCCGTGTTGTTGACGGCGTCTGTGCATCATTCCATCAATGCGACCAATGCACTGATCCAGGAAATGGTGCGGGCTTTTTATTATGGCTGGTATCAGGATCTGGTGACCGAATTGCCCCCCGTCGAAAACGGCATGATCCGACCACCCAGCGGCCCCGGTTTGGGCACGAAGTTGCAGCCCGACGTTTTCAAGCGCTCGGATTGCCACATTCAGCGCAGTAATCTGGGCGACTAGTCAGGGCGAAAAATCAGGCGGCGACCACTTGGCGGCGGACCTGCACCACCGTCAGGGCGGTAATGGCGAGGAAACCTGCGACGGAGTAGAACACAGCCTCCGGATGGCCATGATCCAGGGCTACGCCAAGGACCAGTGGTATGGCGGCAGAACCTAGGTCCAGGCCGGAATAGACAAAGCCGAAGACCCGGCCCGAGGCACCTTTTGGCGTCGCTGCGCGCACCAGCATGTCCCGCGACGGTGTGGTAATGCCTGATGCTATGCCGGCGGCAACGAACAGGCCTAAAATCAGGCCGGGGCCGAAACTGTTCATGACAATAATCAGGACAAACAGGGATGAGGTGATCATACCCGCGATCGCGATACGATCATGGCGGTCCGTTCGGTCGGCGGCAATGCCGCCAAAGAAAATACCCCCCGCCGTGCCGAGAAGAAAGCCCGTAACCGTACGCCCGGCCTCGGCCAAGGTCATGCCAAACAAATCCACCATGGCCGGCATGCCGAAACTTTGAATGCCGATCAGGGCGGCTGCCAAAAAGGCGAAATACAAAAAGCACGAGATGATCGTGGTGGAGAACAACATGCGGATATTGTCCTCCAGTTTTCCCATGGGCACCCGGTCAACCACGCTGGTGGTGCCGGTGCTAATTGGATCATCGGCCAAATCGGCACCCCAGATCAAAAAGGCCGCAACAATGGTCAGGCCGATTAACCCGGCGCAAATGACGGCGACCCGCCAATCCCATGTCTGCGCGATGGCGATCATAAATATGGGTGCCGCAGCCCAACCTAAGTTGCCGCACAGGGCATGCGTGGCATAGCCACGGCCGAGGCGATGGCTGCTGACCTTGGCCGTCAGGATCGACAGGTCGGCGGGATGAAAGACACTATTGCCCAGGCCTGCCAATGCCGACAGCGGGATCAACATCCAATAGGATTGCACCAGACCGCAGGCCAGGGTGGCTATCGACAATAGGCTCAGGCCCGCCAATAGGACACGCCGGGCCCCAAAGCGATCCACCAAAAAGCCCGCCGCGGTCTGCGCAATGCCTGAGGAGCCGTATAGAACCGTGGTCAATAGCCCCAGGGCAGCGAAGGAAACCTGGAATTCGTCGCGCAATAACAGGAACACCGAAGGCAGGACCAGATGAAAGAAATGGCTGGCCCAATGGGCCGCACCGACAAGGCCCATGACACGAATGTCGCGGCCCAGAGACGGTTGTGATGTGGGAAGGGTCGTCATAACTTTGTTAGATCAGACCGGCATGATCAGGTCAACCGGGTTGGCTTAGCCGGCCGGGCTGAATTGTAATACGGCGATGCCGATGGCGACGATACAGGTTGCCAGAATTCGCCGGCTGCCAAACGGCTCGTGCAACAAAATTGCACCGATCAGGGTGGCGGCAATGACGGAGGTCTCACGCAGGGCTGTGACCATGGCCAGCGGGGCCTGGGACATGGCCCAGATGGCCAGGCCATAGGCGGTTGCCGAGAGTGCCCCGCCAACCAACGATGGCAGCCAGTAGCGGCGCAATGCTGCGCCCAGCACCTGCGGGCGTCTGAGAAAGGGTAATAATAGCGGCATTGGCAGGCCATCGAGCAGGAACAGCCAGGCGATATAGGCCAGGGTATCCCCTGATAATCGACCGCCCAGACCGTCGGCGATGGAATATCCGGCGATGGTCAGGGCCGTAAACAAGGCCCAGGTGACGGCGTGCCGGTTCCCGTGCTGGCCCCGTCCGGACAGCGCCAAAGACAGAATGCCGCCCGTAATCAACAAAATGGCCAGGATGGCCCACGGCGGGAGGCTTTCCCCGGCCCAGATCCAGGCCACGGCTGCGACCATCAGGGGAGAGGCACCACGGGCCAACGGGTAAACCTGACCCAGATCGCCAAAGCGATATTGCATAATCAAACCCGCATAATAGGCCTGATGGATCACCACCGAGGCGGCGAGATAGGGCCAGCTTTCCGGGTTTGGCAGGCCAACAAAGGGCAGAACCATCAAGGCAAGCAGGCTGTGAGTTAGATTGACAAGAGAAAGGGATACCACGCGGTCGGCGACAACTTTGACAATCGCATTCCAGCAGGCGTGCATGAGGGCGGCTGCCAATATCAACAACAGCAATGATGTCGTCATTGGAATAACGCCGGTTTCTGGTGCTGGGCCCGCCCAAGAGACTGTGGGCCCGATTCGTGATAGGCAGACATATGGCGAAAGACTACTACCAGAGAATGCAACATTCCGTCCGCCGTTATCCCCGGTGGCTGCGCCTGATTATCGGCGCGCTGTTGCTCCTTGGGGGTATTCTTGGCTTCCTTCCCATCCTGGGTTTTTGGATGCTGCCCCTTGGCCTGTTGGTCCTCTCCTATGATCTGCCCCCTGTGCGGCGCTGGCGTCGGCGGTTCGAGGTTTGGTGGTTGCGACGTTGGCGGGCCCGCACTTAAAACCGGGATTTGGGCCTGATGTGGCGGAAAAAGGGGGTGGAGGCGCGGACCGGAATCGAACCGGTGTTCACGGCTTTGCAGGCCGCTGCGTAACCACTCCGCCACCGCGCCATCCAGCCTGATATAGATATTTGCGAATTCGACCGCGCAATGCCATATCAAGTCACACGCTTCATAGTGTGCCTTCCATGTCTGGTCAATGTCTGCTTCGCCGATCTGCCGCTTTCGTCAATGGGATCATTGTTTTGCCGGGCCCGCGCGCCTATAACAACAGGTAACGGTTACTTAAGCCATGGATGTGTGATGCAGGATGTGTGATGCAAGATAATGCTACCGCTCGGCTGAATATGGTCAACAATCAATTGCTGACCAACAAGCTTACCGATGATCGGGTGGCCCAGGCGCTGTTGTCTGTGCCACGGGAAAATTTCGTCCCCAAGGCACTGCGCGGCGTTGCCTATGTGGACGAGGATATTGCGCTGGGCGCGGGGCGCTTTTTGATGGAGCCCATGGCCTTTGCCCGAATGATCCAGGCCGCCAACGTTGGTGCGGAAGATGTTGTACTGGATGTCGCCTGTGCCACAGGGTATTCAACGGCTGTATTGGCGCAATTGGCGGCAACGGTCGTTGGCCTGGAGGCTGATGATGAGGCCGTGGCGGCGGCAGAGGCACAACTGTCTGCATTGGAGGTCGACAATGCTGCTGTTGTCGCAGGTGTGTTGAGCGATGGCTGCAGCGAACAGGGGCCTTACGATGTTATTTTCGTCAACGGTGCAGTGGCAACGGCACCTAGCGCTTATGCGGATCAGTTAACGGAAGGCGGGCGATTGGTTGTTGTAGAGCGCGAAGGGCAATCCAGTCGGGCTGTGATATACACGAATAAAGACGGCTTGATCTCGCGTCGGGAGCTGTTTGATGCCATGATCCCGGTATTGCCGGGATTTCAGGCGGTTGAAGCATTTCAATTTTGATACGAAGAAGCATTTTTTGGCAATTGCCGTAGGCACTATTTAGGGCGGTCGCCTGTGCGACCGGAAAGTTTTGATGATAAGACATATTGTTCGACCGCGTGTTCGTTTGGGGCTGCTGCCCTTGCTGGGTGCATCTGTTGCGGTCGTCGCGCTGTCGATTCCAACACTGGCAACGGCAGAAACTTTGTTCGAAGCGCTGGCCAGCGCCTACATTTCAAATCCCACCCTGCAGGCTGCCCGTGCTGCGGTGCGGACCACGGATGAAGGTGTGCCCCAGGCGTTATCGGGATGGCGTCCCACGGTCTCCGTCAGCGGATCCGCGGGTGTGCAGAGCAGTGAAACGAACGCGTCATCGACGACGACGGACCAGGATTTGGTGCCCACGACACTTAGCGCCGATATCAGCCAATCCTTGTACGCCGGTGGTCAAACCGTCGCCGGGACCAGTCAGGCAGAAGCCAACGTCCAGGTCGCCCGGGCCCAATTGGCGGTTGTTGAACAACAAGTGCTTTTGGACGGTGTCACTTCGTTTCTGGACGTATTGCGTGACCAGGCAACTGTGCAGCTGACGAAAAATAATGAAACCGTTCTACAGCGTCAGTTGGAGGCGACAAAGGATCGTTTTGAAGTGGGTGAGGTTACCCGCACGGACGTCGCCCAGGCGGAAGCCAGACTGTCAGGGACAGTTGCGGAACGGGTAAATGCCGAGGGTGCTTTGGCGATTTCCCGCGGCGCTTATCGCCAGGTCTTTGGTGCCATGCCGACAACGTTGCAGGCCGCCCCGCCTTTGCCGGCCCTACCGGCGAACGTCGCAGAGGCAATTGCCACGGCCGAGGCGGAGAACCCCGCTATTCTGGTCAATCTCCAAAATGAAATTGCCGCGCGTCATGCTGTCGTCGTGGCCAAGGGCAACATGTTGCCCACTGTTGATTTGGCCGGGCGTCTGCGCCGTACGGATGAAGCGTCTATCGAAAACAGCGACACGACTTCATCGTCCCTGATCGCGTCCGTTTCCATTCCTTTGTATCAGGCCGGTGCCGTACATTCGCAAATCCGCCAGGCCAAGGAATTGCTTAATCAGCGCCGCATAGAGGTGGAGCAAAGTCGTCGCGACGTGGTTCAGATTGCCAGTCAGTCCTGGGACCTGATGACCACGACCCGATCGCAGATTTCAGCGAGGGCGGAGGAAATTCGCGCCAATGAAATTGCCCTTGAAGGTGTGCGTCAGGAGGCTGAGGTCGGTTCCCGCACCACATTGGATGTGCTGGATGCGGAGCAGGAGCTGTTGAACTCCCGGGTGACCCTGGTTGTGGCTGAGCGCGATGAATATGTGGCCGGCTATACTTTGCTGGCGGCAATTGGCCGTTTAACGGCGCGCCATATCGGCCTGCCGGTAGAAGTCTATGATCCCGCCCGCCATTATCAAAAGGTGCGGAATAAGTGGTGGGGCTGGAATACGGTCAAAGATTAGGCATTTTTTAACCACGTTACGTTAACAACTTCTTGCAAGTGTTGATGATTGCAGTATTAGCCTTTTTGGCCGGCATCTTTTACAATGCAGGTGAATCACTTTTCCTTCAAGGGTCGCGCCCATGACTGACGCCGACGAACAAGACGACGACCGGGAACCAACGATGGAGGAGATTCTGGCCTCTATCCGCCGGATCATCTCTGACGACGAAGAAGAAGGCGGCGACGCTGACGCCGAAGAGGCTGAAGGCGAGGAAGAACCCGCTGAAGACGAACCCGCCGAAGAAGAACCGGCCGAGGAAGAGGAAGAGATCCTCGAATTGACCGAAGTGGTTGCGGACATTGATGATGTCCCTGATCTGGAACCGGAACTCGACCCCGCGATGGAAGAGGGCGTTGCGGAGGAGGAAGAGCCGGTCCCCGTCGATGATTTTGATAGCATCGAGGTTGCGGAGCCGGAGCCCGAGCCTGTAATTGAGCCCGAGCCCATTGCCGCCGCTGCCCCCGCACCATCCCCCGCTACGGATCTGCACACCTTGTTGTCGGACCATGCTGCGGATGCGACGACTGATACTTTCAGCGGTTTGACCGGTGCCGTATCCGCTGCCCGTGGCATGCCCATGGGCTATGCCCATCAGACTTTGGAAGATCTGGTCAAGGATCTGCTGCGTCCCATGTTGAAAGAATGGCTGGACGAAAATCTGCCGGCGCTGGTAGAACGCCTTGTCGAAAAGGAAATCGTCAAGCTGGTCGGACGGGCAGAGAACGAGTAAGTACAGCCAACAACGCCTCGTTTGGGCTTTACCTAATCTCCTGGCCTGAAGATTATTTCCGCGATTATTTTGTATATTTGGCGGTGTCGGCTGCGAATTGGCGGCTGCTGCCCGCCCTGTTTTGAAAGAGGGTTCGGCGATGCTGGACAAGACCTTTACGCCTTCGGAAGTTGAGGGCCGTTTGTATCAACAATGGGAAGACACCGGTGCGTTCGCCTGTGGTGCCCCGTTGACCGCCAACTCTGGCGATGGCGCCGACGCCGAGCCTTATGCGATCGTTATCCCGCCGCCCAATGTGACGGGCAGCCTGCACATGGGCCATGCCCTCAACAACACTTTGCAGGACATCATGATCCGCCTCAACCGCATGCGCGGGCGGGATGTCTTGTGGCAACCGGGCATGGATCATGCGGGTATCGCCACGCAAATGGTCGTCGAACGTATGCTGGCGGAGGAAGGCAAGACACGCCAGGACCTGGGCCGTGAGAAATTCATCGAAAAAGTCTGGGAGTGGAAAGAGCAATCGGGCGGTACTATCACCGGGCAATTGAAACGCCTTGGTGCCTCGTGCGACTGGTCGCGGGAACGCTTCACCATGGACGAGGGGCTGTCCACCGCCGTCCGCAAGGTTTTCGTTGATCTACACAAACAGGGTCTGATTTACAAAGATAAACGGCTGGTCAACTGGGATCCGAAACTGCGTACGGCAATCTCGGACCTGGAGGTTCAACAGACGGAAGTCGCGGGCCACTTATGGCATATCAAATACCAGCTTGAAGATAGTCCCGACAAATTCATCACCGTTGCCACCACCCGTCCGGAAACCATGCTGGGCGATACCGCTATTGCCGTCCACCCCGACGATGCCCGCTATAAGGATTTAGTTGGCAAGTATGCGATCCTGCCCCTGGTCGGACGGCGTCTGATCATTGTGGCGGATGATTATGCCGACCCCGAACAAGGCTCCGGCGCGGTGAAGATGACCCCGGCCCATGATTTCAATGATTTCGAGGTGGGCCGCCGGCACGATCTGGAAATGATCAATGTGCTGGATGATCAGGCCCGCATCAATGACAACGCGCCCGAAGCCTATCGTGGCCTGGACCGTTTCGATGCGCGGGAAAAGGTTCTGGCTGATCTCGACGCCCAAGGTCTGATCACACAGATTGATGAACATACCCACATGGTGCCCTATGGGGATCGCGGCGGTGTGCCCATTGAACCATGGCTGACGGAACAATGGTACGCGGATGCCGAAACCCTGGCCAAACCGGCTATTGCAGCTGTACGTTCCGGTCGAACCAAATTCGTGCCGGAGATGTGGGAGAAGACCTATTACGAATGGATGGAAAACATCCAACCCTGGTGTATCTCACGCCAGCTATGGTGGGGCCATCAGATCCCGGCCTGGTATGGCCCGGATGGTGAAATTTTTGTCGAGATGACGGATGACGCAGTAGAAGCTGCCGCCCTGGCCCATTACGGCGAAAAGGTTGAGTTGCACAGGGACGAAGATGTCCTGGACACCTGGTTTTCGTCCGGCCTGTGGCCTTTGACCACCCTTGGCTGGCCTGAGAAGACACCGGAGCTGGAACGTTACTATCCCACTGCGTTGTTGGTGACCGGTTTCGACATCATCTTTTTCTGGGTCGCCCGGATGATGATGCTGGGCCTGCATTTCGCCGACGAGGTACCTTTCGATACCGTCTATATCCATGCCCTGGTGCGCGATGCCAAGGGACAGAAGATGTCAAAATCCAAAGGCAATATTATCGATCCCTTGGATTTGATCGAAAAATATGGTGCCGATGCGCTGCGCTTTACCTTGGCCTCCCAAGCGGCCCAGGGGCGGGATGTAAAGCTGTCGGAGCAGCGAATTGAGGGTAATCGCAATTTCGCCACCAAGCTGTGGAATGCGGCCCGTTTCTGCGAGATGAACGGCTGCACCCAGAAGCCGGGCTTTGATCCCGCAGCCGTCACCGGTACGGTCAATCAATGGATGGTCGGGCAGTTGAAGGCGGCCCAGAATCGCATCAATACGGGTTTGGATAGCTATCGCTTTAACGAGGCTGCCAACGATGCCTATCATTTCGTCTGGGGCACATTTTGTGATTGGTATGTGGAGTTCTCCAAACCCGCGCTTCAGGGCGAAGATGGCCCGGCCAAGGATGAAGCCCAGGCCACGGCTGCCTGGGCCCTGGATGCCATTCTGTGCCTGCTGCACCCCTTTATGCCTTTCGTGACGGAGGAGCTGTGGGGCCGCACGGGCACACGCGATACCATGTTGGTCCGTGCGCCTTGGCCCGATTATGGCGATGAACTGGTGAACCCTGACGCCACGGCGGAAATCGATTGGGTGATCCGCATGGTCAGCGAAATCCGCTCCGTCCGCTCCGAAATGAACGTACCGCCCGGCGCGCATATCCCCATGCTGTTGAGCGGTGCCAATGCCACGACAATGTCCCGTCTGAACAACCAACGTGATTTGATCACCACCCTGGCCCGGATCAGCGACACCGGCGAACAGAGCGGTGAGCTGCCCGCTGGTTCCGTCCAGACCGTGGTGGACGAGGCGACATTGGTGCTGCCGCTGGCTGACGTCATCGACATAGACCAGGAACGCCTACGGCTGACCAAGGCGCTGGGTAAACTGGACGGCCAGATTACCGGCATGACCAAAAAACTCGCCAACAAAGGCTTTACCGACCAGGCCCCAGCCGACGTGGTTGAAACCCAACGCGGTTTATTGGCCGATGCCGAACAAACCCGTGCAAAATTGGCAGATGCCCTGTCAAGGTTTTAAGGGCCTTTAGCGTTATGGCTGTTCAGAATTCATGAACGCGGTTATGGCGTCCGCAGCTTGGCTGGCAGTGGCGTATTGCACGTTTATCAGGTCTTCGGGCACCTGATAGCCATGTTGGGCCATCATGGTGCTGTCTATTGACCATGTGGTTGGGGGGCGGTTTTGCCATTGTCTTTGGGTTTGCGCGGTGTCCGCACGCTCTATGGTGCCGCCGAACGCTGCGGCTATTTTACGGGCGCGTTCTTCGGCCAATTCAGGACCGCCGACGAACTTATCAGCCGTTTCATGCCTGAACAGTTTCTGCATACGGGCGTTTGTCGCATTGCTGGTTTCCACGCCACCGCTATTCAGTATTTTGGCGATGACTTTTCCGCCTACTTTGACTTCGGCGAATGTGCCTTCTGCGGGAATATTAGGCACACTGAATAGTCGCGTTAACATTTTGTGTAATCGCTCGACCATGTCCAAGGGGGCGGCGATTGGTTCTAGATTGGAAACATCAATCGCTGTCAGCTGATTGACGGGGATGCGGCCTTTTGTATCGGATGTCGTTAAGGGAGCGGAGGCGGCTGTGAGAGAAGGCGGTGCCTTTTGGCTTCCGCCGCTCGTCGTCTTTGGTTCGGCAAATTTTGCCGGGTCCAGTTCAAATTTTGCCGTGCCGGTGGACGTTGGCGGCACTTTGGATTTATATAAATTTGGCCGATTTTCGTTGTTTTCGATCTGCATGGATACACTCAACCCCTCGAACATACTCAGTGATACCAAATATGCTGCAATTTCCATGCCGGACCGGCCGTGGGTGAATTCTATCGGTTGGTATTAACGCTCCTTGGTGAAATGGAAATGGCCGTCCGCATACAATTCTTCCGTAAACGACGGCTCATAGGCGTCCTCGGGATTGGCGCGGACTTTTTCGTCCAGAGCGTAGGCATCGTCACCCACCAGAATGCGCCAGCGGTCCGCTTGCACACCGTCCAGGATGATTGCCGCCGCCTCCCTGGGAGAAGTGGGCGCTTTGTCGCGAAAATTTTCGCCCTGTTGCTGTATCGCAGTGCGCAGGGCGTCATCGGGCAGGTTATCCACAGGTCTGCCGCGTTTGACCAGCTGATCCCGCAGGCTTGCCACATCTCCTGCGGTCATCTCCATGGCGGCTGGTTTGCCCTGAACTTTTCTGGAATTGATGCCAATGTTGGTGCCAATATGGCCTGGCATAACGACCGAGACTTTGACGTGCGGGGCATGTAGGCGCAAATCCGTCACCAGTGCCTCGGAAAAGCCCTTCACGGCAAATTTCGCGGCGGCATAGGCGGTTTGGGCCACATTCGGCCCTAAACTTGCCCAAACGCCGTTGATGGAGGAGGTATTAATCAAATGACCGTCGTCTGATGCAATTAACAGGGGCATGAAGGCGCGACCTGTATAGTAAACGCCGTGCCAGCAGACGTTGAAGGTGCGTTCCCAATCCGCCCGCTCGTCCACAATGAAGCTACCGCCGCCGCCAATGCCCGCATTGGCAAAGACCAGGTTGACCTGATCGGTATCGTGCGCCTCCATCACCTCATCACGAACAGCCAGCACCGCTGCCTCGTCCGAGACATCGCATATATGGGTCGATATTTTGAGGTTTGGATTAATTGCTTGGCACAGATCTGACGTCTCCGCCAATCCGTCGGGGGAGAGATCGCACAAAGCAAGGTGGCAGCCGTCGCCAGCCAGTTGTTCCGCCAGGGCGCGCCCGATACCAGAGCCGCCGCCCGTGATAACCGCCAATTTTCCGTCGAAACTTTGCATTTAATTCTCTCCCTGTGATCCTAACGTCGCCTCATCGGTGCGTCGTGGACCTAAATGATCACCAATGGCATCCGGATAAACCAGGAAATCCACTGGTGGTGTGGGCACCCATTAGCCGCTGCCATCATTACTCAAATGACGAAATTTCTCAAATGGCAGTAACAGCTTGCCATGGGTTACAAGATCCCTGTAGCCCGCGAAATAGATGCTGCAGAAGGTTCCGCTGAATTCTGGGTCCTCGTTCAGCATTGTCAGGATTTGGCTTTCTGCTCCCGATAGAAGGCATATAGTCCCGATGCCGCAATGATGCCGGCACCCAGGACTGTCCATAGATCGGGTAAATCGCCAAACACCAGATAGCCGATGGCTGTGGCCCACAGCAGCACGATGTAGTGGAACGGTTGCAGGGTTGAAGCTGGTGCCGCCTTAAAGGCCTCGATCAGGATATAATGGCCCAGGCTGCCCACCACGCCGAGAGAGATTAGGAGGAGCCAGCCTGTGGTATCGGGCGGTTGCCAGAAAAACGGCGCCAGAATGGTCATAACCACGGCCCCCGTCACGGCCATGTACAGCAACGATGTGGCGGCGCTGTCGTCGGAAACCTTGCGCATGAGTATTTGATAGATTGCCCACAGGGACGCGCCGGCCAAAGGGATCAGGGCCGTGGGATCAAAGATGCCAATGCCGGGGCGGACAATGACAAGAAGGCCCAGAAAGCCAATGGCAATGGCCCCCCAGCGGCGCGCGCCCACCCTTTCGCCCAGAAACGGCACTGCCAGGGCAGTGACCAGCAGGGGCGCTATACCGGCAATGGCATGGGCATCCGCCAGGGGCAGGTGGCGGAACGCGATGATGAAAACACCCACTTCAATAACGATGATCAGGCTGCGGGTGATCTGCAGATAGGGGTGTTTTGAGCGAAAAGCCTGGCGAAAGCTTTTCGGTCGGGCCACCGCCAGGGCGAAGAGACAGAAAATGAGGAACCGTATCGACAGGATCTGCGGCACTGCATAATCCGCAGCCAAGGTTTTGGTAATGCCATCCATGCCAGCCAAAAGAAACATGGCCAAATTCATCAACAAGATGCCCTTGAAAGGGTTATTCTGCACGCTTTGTCCGATCCAATCTGGCATCCTGGTCGATTTGCCTTCACAATAGGGCAAAACCAGCGGAATACACAGGAGGATAGGATGAGTAATTTGGATCTGGCAGCCGAAGTAGGCGCCTTGTTGAAGGAACGTGGCGAAACCGTCGCGGTATCAGAATCGTCTGCGGGTGGCTTGGTTTCAGCCAATCTGTTGAGCATTTCCGGGGCATCGAAATATTTTCTTGGCGGCGGCGTCATCTATACCTACGACGCCCGAGAGAGAATATTGGGTGTATCAGACGAAGATATGAAGGGATTGCGGTCTTCGTCCGAGCCCTATGCCATGTTGTGCGCCCGTACCATGCGGGCAAAAATGGGCGCGACCTGGGGTCTGGCGGAAACCGGTGCCTCCGGCCCCACAGGCAACCGCTATGGCGATGCGGCGGGACATACCTGTCTGGCGGTAAGCGGCCCGGTGGAGCGGGTCATCACCCTGGAGACAGCGGATAATGACCGGGAAGCCAATATGTGGCGCTTTACCAAGGCGGCGCTGGATTTATTGCTTGCGTGCGTAAAAGAAAAAGGCTGAGTACCATGGATTTCAATATTCCCAATGAGATACAAGACAAACTTAATGAATTAGATGAATTTATTGAACGGGTAATCAAACCCCTTGAAGCGAAAAATATGAAGTTTTTCGACTATCGACGGGAAAATGAACGTACTGATTGGGATAACGACGGCAAGCCCACCAAGGAGTGGGAAAAGCTGTTACGGCAGATGAAGGATCTGGCGGATGAGGCGGGGCATTTGCGCTTTGCCCTGCCAAAGGAAATTGGCGGGCAGGCGGGTTCAAACCTGGCCATGGCCATGATCCGGGAACATCTGGCGCACAAAGGCCTTGGCCTTCATAACGATCTACAGAACGAAAGTTCCATCGTCGGTAATTTCCCTCTTGTGCATATGATGTGGCGTTTCGGCACTGATGCCCAAAAGGCGGAATTCCTGCCCGCCCTGATCACCGGCGGGCGGCGCGTCGGCTTTGGCCTGACGGAGCTGAACCATGGATCGGATGCCACCTATATGGAGACGTCCGCCGTGCGTGATGACGATCATTGGGTCATCAATGGCAACAAGCGTTTCAACTCGGGCATTCACGAGGCGACCCACGATCTGGTTTTTGCCCGTACCTCCGGCAAACCAGGGGAAGGCATCGGCATCACTGCGTTCCTGGTGCCGGTCACAGCGCCGGGCTTTGAAGTGGTCAAAATGGACTGGACCTTCAACATGCCAACCGATCACGGCATCGTCGCGGTCAAGGACGTCCGTATGCCTATCGATACGGAATCATATCTGGGTGAAGAAGGCGATGGCCTGATCGTGGCGCAAACCTTTTTGCACGAAAACCGGATCAGGCAGGCGGCATCTTCGGTGGGCGCGGCCCAATTCTGCATTGACGAGGCTGTGGCCTACGCCAAACAGCGCACCACGTGGGGCAAGAAACTCGCCACCAACCAGGCAATCCAGTTTCCCCTGACGGAGTTGCATACAGAGGCCGAAATGGTCCGCAACCTGGTCTACAAGACCGCCTGGAACCTGGATCAGCAGAACCATATGGCGGTGACCGAACAAGTCTCCATGGCTAACTATCGGGCCAACCGTCTGGTCTGGGAAGCCTCCGACCGCGCCATGCAGGTCTTTGGCGGTGAGGGCTATACCCGCAACCAACCGTTCGAACACATCTATCGCCACCATCGCCGCTATCGCATTACGGAAGGGGCGGAGGAAATCCAAATCCGGAAAATTGCCGGCCATCTGTTCGGCTTTACCGGCAAGAACAGATAGCGGTTACCGTAGCCTTGCGGACAATGATATCATTGTGATATCATTGTCCGCATGGGACAGGTAATCATACGAAATCTGGATGACAACGTCGTCGGTTTACTAAAAGACCGTGCGGCGCGACGTGGCCATTCTCTGGAGCAAGAGTTGCGGGATATCGTCTGCACGGTTGCGTCGAATGAATCCCAAAAATTCCTGGATCGATCAGCGGAATTGCGACGCGAATTGAGTGCTTGTATGCAGGGGCGAGAATTCCCAGATCTTACGGCAATGATCCGTGAGGACCGAGACAGGTGAGCCTGGTTATCGATGCCTCAATCGTCGTCAATGTCATAATTCCGCAACAGCTAACCGACAGTGCAGTGTTATGGATGG
This sequence comes from Rhodospirillaceae bacterium, assembly GCA_018660265.1. Taxonomy (GTDB): domain Bacteria; phylum Pseudomonadota; class Alphaproteobacteria. The sequence continues at coordinate 102,489 of JABJKS010000051.1, forward strand.
CGCGGCCGATTGCAAAATTGGCACCTGAATTTCTACGCATTGAAGTTGCGAATGCCCTGTGGAAAAGCGAAGCCGCAGGGTTGCTAAATACGGACCAGGCAGACCGGGCATGGCGCAATTTGGATGAAAGCGGTATTCGGCTCGTTCCAGATAATGACCATCTGGACCGGGCTCGATCTATCGCACGTGGTCTTCGGCACTCTATATACGATTGTCTGTATTTGGCTGTGGCAGAGGCCAATGAAGCGACCTTATTGACGGCGAATCGCCGTCTTTACCGGCTGGCAAAAGATCATGGCGAAAGTGTACAGGTCGCCTGGATCGAAGATCAGCCCTACTAAAACTGCCGATATAGCCAATCCGACTATTCCGCTGCCTGTGCCGCTTCGGCCTCTGCCAACAGGACATATGTGTAGACTTTGGAGATGATCTGCCAGCGGCCGTCGATCTTCAGGAAATTCAGGTAGTCCGTGAACATTTTTGGTCCGATGGCGATGTTCACTTTGACCAACGCGCTTTCGGGGCCGGATTTATCGATGGACAGGATTCGCTCCTGACGGCGGTAGTTTTCCGAGGCACCCGAGGGGCGGGTGGCGACGCGTGCATAGACCGTCTCCATGTCGTCATCCAGCAGGGGGCCGTCGGCGGCTGAGAACAAATGGCAACTGGGATGGAAGACGCGCTTTAGGGTGTCTATATCGCCGTCATAAAATCCGTCGAAATAGGCCGCCATGGCCTGGGTGATTTCGTCATAGCTGCGGTCCATGATGTCCTCCTGTATTGTGCAATTGCGCTATCTGCTTCAGTGCGTGCTCTTGTGCGAGCACCAGTGCGCCAATTGTGCCGTGGTAAAGGCGAATATGCAAAGAATAAGGGGGCGGTCGCCCCTCGGCCACCGCCCCCGTCATCTATTGTAATCGAAACCGTTAGGCGGCTTGTACCTCCTTCAGGAAGGTCTCGATCTGATCACGCAGACGATCGGCCTGGGCTTTCATCTCCCGTGACGCCGTGGATACCTCGCCCGCCGCCGTGCCGGTTTCCCCGGCTGCGGTGCTGACATCGGTGATATTCACGGTGACTTCCTGGGTGCCGGCAGCTGCCTGTTCGACGCTGCGGGCGATCTCATCGGTTGCTGAACCCTGCTCTTCAACAGAGCTTGCGACAGACGTTGCGATCTCGTTGATCTCGTCAATCACGGCGGAAATCGCGCTAATTGCCGTTACGGATTCTTCCGTCGCGGTTTGGATGCCGCTGATCTGACTGGCAATCTCCTCGGTCGCCTTGCTGGTCTGTGTGGCCAGGTTTTTCACTTCAGAGGCAACCACGGCAAAGCCCTTACCCGCTTCACCGGCACGGGCCGCTTCAATCGTGGCATTCAGGGCCAACAGGTTGGTCTGTGAGGCGATGTCGTTGATCAGGTTGATCACATCACCGATGCTTTGGGCGGCCTCTGCCAGGCTTTGGACCCGCTGTGAGGCGCTTTGCGCTTCGCCGACGGCATCTTGTGAACGGGATGCCGAACTCGCCATCTGCCGGGAAATCTCGGCAATTGAGGATGACAGTTCGTTCGCGGCCGTGGCCACTGTTTGCACGTTGGCCGCGGCCTGTTCAGCGGCTGCTGCCACCGCGCCGGACCGCTCGTTGGTGCGATCCGCCGTTGCCGACATGGTGGAGGATGAAGACTGCATCTGATCCACCGTGGAACCGACCACGTTCATGGCCTCTCCCACATCGCCCTCGAAAACAGAAACCAATTTCTCCATCTTGACGCGACGGGTTTCCTTGGCTTCGTCTTCTTTTCTTTGGGCCTCGGTCAATTCAGCCGTTTTGATCATGTTGTCCTTAAAGATCTGAACGGCACGGGCCATATCACCAATCTCGTCCTTGTTCTCCAGGGCCGGGACTTCCGTCTCCAGATCATTTTCAGCCAATTGCCCCATGGCACCGGTCATTTTGTTGATCGGCGTAACAATGGAACGGATGGTGAAAAAGCCGATGATGCCTGCGAGGACTATGCCCAGAACCAGAACGACCCATTGCGTGGTCAATAAGGTGTCCATTGCCGATGCGTTGGCGTCGGCATCCTTGGTCAGCAAATTTCTCTGATTATCGACCATACCACCGGTGCGGCTGCCATCTTCAGCTTTTGGACCAAGCAGAGAGGTCAGCAAACTACCGGCCCGTGGTGCGGCTTCCTTGACCAGAAGGTAATTGGCCATGTTCCATTTTTTTGAAGCGCGAATAGAGAACATTTTTGCCGGTAGGGGCAGGAACTTAGTCCGTGCGGCATCAAATTTGTTAAAGGCTACAAGTTGCTTGGCGGTCAAAAGATGCTTGTTGTTCTTCAAATCACCAAACCGCACACCGTTCTTTTTCCACATGACGTCGAAACTTTTCTTGAACTTCTGATCACCTGTCAAAAGAAAGGCCCGGATGGAGGCGAGACCGCGTGCCGTGGTGCCCCGGGTATCAGCCATCATGCCCAACAGCGCCTTGCGCTCTGGCGTTGCCGGCAGGTCCCGTTCCAGGGTGATGATTTTGGTAATTTCGGAAACCAGGATACCTGCCAGAGGGGCAGCGTCGCGGGTCAGGATCAGCGTGGCGGGTTGTTCTTCAGGTGTATTGGCAATCGCCTCAACCGTATTTTGCGCATTGGCGAACTCCGCCAGCACGACCTTCAACTCAGTCCAGGCTTCCTGGTTCGCTGGGTTTGTCCATTGCGCCGACAAGCCGTCGATTTTGGTGCTGACAAGGGCGATATCAGCCCAGACGGCGGATCGTTCTGTCTTGAAGGCAGCGTTGCCTGTCAGCATCCAGCCGCGTAATGACGCAAGCGAGGCATAGATGTTGTTCACCAGCCTGGCACTGGATTGCGATGTTGGTGTACGCAAATTAACAATGCGATCGTTCATGTTCTTGGCGCTGCTGACTTCAAACAACGTCGTTGCAATTGCTGCAATCAACACGACAATTAGGACGCCAAAGCCTAGGCTAAGGCGACTGGATATCTTCAATTCAGGCATTTTCATAACGTTCCCCTCGATAGTCGAATATTGTTTCTAATCTATTTATTCTCCAATGGTTCCGTGCGCTCGAAGGCGTTTAATGCCGGAACGTACGAAACATCGAATATGTTCATAGTATTTCTGAAATCTCTTAATAAATTGTTGCTAGTACTGATGCCGTTTAGGCTTATGCAAAAAGTTATATATCCAAGTAAGGGCAGAGCATTCTTTGCATAGAATTAGTTTGGGAGTTCTTAAATAGGACGCACTTTCAAAAGAGTTTTGGTGGGAAATTTCGATATTTTCAACAAATTATAAAGCGCCTGATTTGAGACCAGGATTGCAATCGACGCCAAATGCATCGTTGGGCGATTATCGAAAGACGCATCGTAAATTTTGCTTTTTGGTTGGCGATAACTCGGTATGCCACTACGCCCGGTTATATGGCTACACGATGACTCTCTCCATAATTTCGGTTAGCATGCCCGGATCGGGTTGATAGCAAAAGGATGCCACCACGATGCAAGGCGTAGTCTTTCTTGGTGACCGTAAACTGGCGCTGCAGCACTTTGATGGCCCCATACCTGGGCCAGGCGAGGTGGTGTTGGAGATTAAGGCCTCCGGCAAGGGCATTATTCTATTTTGACGACGATTCATGGTCTATAACGAAATCCAATGAGCAAGCCGAACTTCAAAAAATGCCTGGTTGGAACATTTCTCACCTTCCTTCTCCTGACCGGGTGCGATGGGGGGGAGCCCGAGATGTTGAGCCTGTGCGAAAGATTGGTGCCCGGTATGGAAGCGGCTGGGGCGGAGATCGAAATTGGCACCCATGGCGCTATTGGTACGAAGAAGAATATCCTCTCAATAAATTACAAAGCCAGAATTAAGACGTCACCGTGGGAAGCCCATTGGTTGGCCTGCCATTTCTCCGGCGGTGGGTTATTCGAAGATCCCCTGCATATCGAGACTTTGGTGACGGATCGATTGGGAAAGGTTTCGCCGGTGCGGATGTTTCTGCTGGAGCGTTATTGGTTGAAGACGGCCAAAAAATAAAATTACCAGATCAAAATATCAGATTGAACTATTGGGGGGTGCAGCATGAGCCGAATTGTCATTGCAGGGTTCTTACACGAGACGAATACGTTCGCGCCGCAAAAGGCCGAATGGGATGATTTCGTCCGGGCCGAAAGTTTCCCAGGCTTAACCGTCGGGGAAGATATTCTGAACGATATGCCGGGCAAAAATATCGCCATCGCCGGCTTCATTGAAGAAGCCAGGGCCATGGCGCATGAATTGCTGCCCATTGCCTGGTGCTTTGCCATACCTTCAGCGCATGTGACGCAACATGCCTTTGAAACTTACATGACCCTGTTTTTTGAAGGATTGGACGCTGCCGCACCCTTTGATGCGGTTTATCTGGACTTGCACGGGGCCATGGTCTGCGAACATCTTGAAGATGGGGAGGGGGAGTTTCTGCGCCGTGTTCGCGAACACCTCGGCCCTGATATGCCCCTGGTGGTCAGCCTGGATCTGCATTCCAATACGACCCGAACCATGTTTGACAACTGCGACGGCCTGATTGCCTATCGCACGTATCCCCATATCGATATGGCGGAAACCGGCGGCCGGGCGGCCCATTATCTCAATGCCATACTGGCGACGCCGGGGGCAGCACTGCCCGCCAAGGCTCACCGCGCCATACCATTCCTGATGCCGCTAACCGGGCAATGCACCATGGCAGAGCCCGCGAAGGGCACCTATGCTCGTTTGGCGGCGCTGGAAACAGAGGACGGTGTGCGATCAATCTCCTTCACCCCCGGTTTTCCGCCTGCCGATATTTGGGATTGCGGGCCAGTGGTTGTCGCCTATGGCGATGATCAGGCGGCCGCCGACCGCGCTGCGGATGCCGTTTATGACGGGATCATGGCAGAGGAAGCGGCGTTCCAGGTGCCTCGATTGAGCCCGGATGCCGCCGTGGCCCAGGCCATCGCCTCGAATGCCCACAAGCCATATGTATTGGCGGATGTGCAGGATAATTGCGGTGCCGGTGCGACCTCGGACACGACGGGATTGTTGCGGTCCCTGGTGGAACAGGGGGCCGATGGCGCTGTGGTCGGTGCGCTGGTCGACGCCGAAGTCGCGGCCCAGGCCCATGCGGCGGGACAGGGGGCGGAGATCGATGTCGCCCTGGGCGGCAAAATATACACGGACGGCGATCCCCCCTTTAAGGGGCGCTTTAAGGTATTGGCGTTGAGCGATGGTCGCTTCACCTGCACGGGGCCGTTTTACAAAGGGGCCACGCCCAATCTGGGACCCATGGCGTGGTTGGGCATTGGCGGCGTCTCGGTCGTGGTGTCCAGCCACCGTATGCAGGCGGCTGATAAGGAGATCTTTCGTCACCTCGGTTGCGACCCGGAAAAACAAAAAATTTTGGGGCTGAAAAGCAGCGTTCATTTTCGTGCTGACTTTACCGATATCGCGGAACAGATCCTGGTGGTGGAGGCACCCGGTGCCAGCATCGACCGGCCCGAAAGCCTGCCTTATGAAAACCTGCGCCCCGGTGTCCGCCTGTGCCCTGGCGGCCAGGAATTTGCGCCATCTGGCGCGTAGCAAGATTAGTGCCGGCAACGGCTGGGATCTGGCAGGGATATTGAGGGCTGTCGTCGACAGCCAGCCATGCTATTGAAGGACGAGACCAATCTGATCGGTTCGGTGTTCATCCTTTCTGCCAAAAAAGAGACAATAAAATGAAAGTTTCGATTTCCATTGGTGCCTACAAACATGTCGATGTTCCAGGCATAGTGGAGATTATTCAGCAGGCGGAAAAGCTGGGCGTTGAATATGCCTGGTCGTCGGAAGCCTGGGGTCATGATGCAGTAACCTCGCTGGCCTATCTGGGCGCGCTGACCGACAAGATCAAATTGGGCAGCGGCATCATGCAGATCAGTGCGCGAACCCCCTCTATGACGGCGATGACGGCGCTGTCTCTGGACGATCTAACCAATGGCCGGTTTATCCTGGGCCTGGGCGTCAGCGGCCCGCAGGTTGTCGAAGGTTTGCATGGCAGCGCCTATAAAGCCCCCCTTAGCCGTTTGCGGGAAACCGTCGAAATCCTGCGCATGGCATTTCGCGGCGAAAAATTGCGCTATGACGGCGACTATCACGTTCTGCCCCGACCGGGGGGTGAGGGTAAGGCGCTGCGCCTGGATCACCCGCCCCGGGATATTCCCATTTACCTGGCAACCCTGGGGCCGAAGTCTTTGGAATATACCGGTGCGGCGGCCGATGGTTGGCTGGGGACCTCCTTTTCGCCCGATCATGCGGAGGCGCATTTGGCCCATCTGCGCAAGGGCGCGGAAAGTGCGGGGCGGACCTTGGCTGATATTGATCTACATGCCTCCTGCAACGTATCGGTCGGTGAGGATGTGGAGGCGTTGATCGACGCCCGGCGCGGCGGTGTGGCTTTCTCCATGGGGGCCATGGGGTCCGAGAAAACGAATTTTTATAACGATGCGTTTAAGCGCGCCGGATTTACCGACGACGCCCTGGCCATTCAACGTTTGTGGAAAGACGGCAAGCGGAGGGAGGCAGCGGAACGGGTGCCCGATGCCATGGTCACCGATTTCGGTGCCATCGGCACTGCGGACATGGTGCGGGATCGTTTTAAGGTCTATCGGGACGCGGGCATTAACGCCCTGACCCTGCGTTTGGAAAGCCAGCAAAGCAATGCCGCGCAAATCGCGAATTTGGAGCAGGTGATGGACCTGCTGCCCGAGCAAAATTAGACAATAGAATTAAGCAGTAATCGCGGTCCGCCCTTGCTAGACTGCGGACCTGAATTGGATGGAGAGAGCCATGAATAAGCCCGTAACGACCGCCAACGTACAGCCCAACGATCTGGAACAATTTTGGATGCCCTTTACCTCCAATCGGGAGTTCAAGGCTGCGCCCCGCCTTTTGGTTTCCGCCAAGGGTATGCATTACAAAAGCCACGATGGCCGGGATATTCTGGATGGCTCTGCCGGTTTGTGGTGCGTCAATATTGGCCATGGCCACCCCAAGGTCGTGCAAGCCATCAAGGATCAGGCCGATACCCTTGAATTCACCCCGTCGTTCCAATTCAGCCAACCCTTGTCGTTTGATCTGGCGCAAAGACTTTCGGCCATCACGCCGGAGGGGCTGGACAGGATTTTCTTCACCAATTCGGGCTCAGAGGCCGTGGATACGGCCCTGAAGATCGCCCTGGCTTATCATAGGGTCCGGGGTGAAGGTACGCGCACCCGCCTGATCGGCCGGGAACGCGGCTATCACGGCGTCGGCTTTGGCGGAATTTCCGTAGGCGGCATCCCGACGAACCGCAAGTTCTTCGGTCCCTTGATGAACGGTGTCGATCATCTGACCCATACCCATAATCTGGAAAAGAACGCCTTCACCAAAGGGCAGCCGGAATGGGGCGCGCACCTGGCCGATGATCTGGAAAACCTGATCGCCCTGCACGATGCCTCCACCATCGCCGCTGTTATTGTTGAGCCCATGGCCGGCTCCACCGGTGTTTTGGTGCCGCCCAAGGGGTATCTGGAACGTCTGCGCGCCATCACCAAAAAGCACGGCATTTTGTTGATCTTTGATGAAGTGATCACCGGCTTTGGCCGTTTGGGCAGCTCCTTTGCATCAGAATATTTCGGTGTGACGCCGGATATGTTCACCATGGCCAAGGGCCTGACATCGGGCTATGTGCCCATGGGTGCTGTTGCCGCCAGCAACGATATCTATCAAGCCTTCATGGATGGCAGCCCGGAAGGGATTGAGCTGTTCCACGGCTATACCTATTCCGCCCACCCCCTGGCCTGTGCTGCCGCAGTGGCGACTTTGCAGGTTTACGAGGAAGAGGGCCTGTTCCAGCGGGCCGCAGATATGACGCCCTATTGGCAGGAAGCCGTCCATTCCATGAAGGATTTGCCGAACGTCATCGACATCCGCAATATTGGTCTGGTCGCCGGCATTGAACTCTCCGCCCGCGAAGGTGCGGCGGGTAAACGTGGCATGGAGGCCTGCATCAAGGCCTATGAAGCCGGCCTGATGGTGCGGGTCACGGGCGATATTATCGCCCTGTCGCCGCCCTTGATTCTGGAGGAACGCCATATAGATCAGATGGTGGAGATCACCTCCAACGTCATCAGGGACCTGGACTAAGGGACCTGGACTAAAACCCCGGATCAAAACGACAGATACATAGCTGCCTGAAAGGTTAGGCCCATGCTAATCGGTGTTCCAAAGGAAATAAAAAACCACGAATACCGGGTTGGCCTTACGCCTACTTCGGTGCGGGAGGCGATCCACCATGGCCATTTCGCGGTCGTGGAAAGCGGTGCCGGGGCGGCGATCGGCTTAATGGACGACGACTATAAAGCCGCCGGGGCCGAAGTCGTTGGGACCGCTGCAGATGTCTTTGCCCGCGCGGACATGATCGTCAAGGTGAAGGAGCCACAGTCCGGTGAAATCGCCATGCTGCGTGAGGGTCAGGTACTGTTTACCTACCTGCATCTGGCACCGGATCCTGATCAGACCAAAGGCTTAATCGCCTCGGGCGCCACGGCTATTGCCTATGAAACCGTAACGGACAATTTTGGCGGCCTGCCCCTGTTGGCCCCCATGAGCGAGGTTGCGGGCCGTATGTCGATCCAGGCCGGGGCCCACTGTTTGGAGATGTATCAGGGTGGTCGCGGCGCGTTGCTGGGCGGGGTTGCAGGCGTTCCGGCGGCAGACGTCTTGATCCTGGGCGGTGGTGTCGTCGGCGCTAACGCGGCGCGGATTGCCATTGGTTGTGAGGCACGGGTCACGGTAATTGATTTGAACCTGCGCCGCCTGAAAGAACTCGACGATCAATTTTCGTCCTCTTTGAACACGATCTATTCCACCGTCGATGCCATTGAAAAACACGTGATGAATTCTGATCTGGTAATTGGCGCTGTGCTGGTGCCCGGTGCCGCCGCACCGCGCCTGGTAACGGAAGATATGATCAAGGGCATGCGCAATGGTGCCGTGATCGTCGATGTCGCCATCGATCAGGGCGGCTGTATTGAAACGGCGCATGCGACGACCCATGATGATCCGACATATAAAGTTCATGACGTGGTGCATTATTGCGTTGCCAATATGCCCGGTGCCGTGGCGCGAACCTCTACCTTTGCCCTGAACAACGCGACGCTGCCGTTCATGCTCGCACTGGCCGACAAGGGCTTTGCCCAGGCTATGAAGGATGACGCTCATTTAAAAGCCGGCCTGAATGTCCATGGCGGTAAAGTGACATACCAGGCCGTGGCGAATGACCTCAATCTTGGCTACCAACCAGCGGACGAAGTGCTGGCCGCACTGTAAGGAGTAAGCTTCATGGATATTGGTCTTGGCGTGCCGTCGGGCGGCGATAGCTGGAAGATTGTGGAGCGGGCGGAAGAACTAGGCTTTGATTATGCCTGGTTCTACGACACCCAACAGCTTTGCGGCGATGTCTTTATGGCCATGGCGGCAGCCGCCATGCGGACCAAGAAAATCAAGCTCGCCACAGGCGTTCTGATCCCCTCCAACCGGATTGCACCGGTAACCGCCAATGCCTTCGCCACCCTGAATGCCATGGCGCCGGGTCGGGCCCATTTTGGCGTTGGTACCGGTTTTACGGGGCGGCGTACCATGGGCTATGGGGCCATGAAAATGGACGACATGGAAGAATATATCGACGCCGTATACGGCATGTTGTCCGGCGGCATTGTTGAAGTACCGTTCGAGGGCAAGCATCCGAAAGCGAACTTCCTGAACCCTGATCTGGGCCTGATCAATCTGGATGAAGCGGTACCCCTGCACATCTCCGCCTTCGGCCCGCGCAGCCGCGCCCTGACGGCGAAGTTGAAAGCGGCCTGGATCGACATCGTCTTTACCGAACATACCGGCTTGCGGGATCTGCAACGGATGCAGGCCAGTTGGGACGAGGCGGGCAATATTCCCGAAGACCTATACGCCACCATGTTGACCCTGGGCTGTATTCTGGAACCCGGCGAGGCTTATGACAGTGATCGGGCCATCGCACACGCGGGCCCGGGTGCCGCCATCTTTATGCATGCAATTGTGGAGCAGGAGGCAAAGACCGGCGAAAAGGTGAACCTGCCCGATTGGCAGCGGGATCTGGTGGATCGTTACCACCAACTCTATCAATCATACGAACCCGCCGATGCCCGTTATCTCTCCCTCCATCGGGGCCATATGATGTTTGTGCGTGATGATGAGCGGCCCCTGGTCACAGCGGATTTGATCAAGGAAAAAACCTTCACCGGCAGCCGCGACGATATCATTGAACGCATGACAAATTTGAAGAACGCGGGCTATAGCCAGATCGCGGTGCAGTACAATCCGGGCCGTGAGGATATGGTTGAAGAATGGGCCCCGATCCTGAATGCCGTTAAGACAGCGTGACCACCAGATCTGACATCGTTGTTGAGGCGAATGGCGAGAGGCTTGCCGGTTGGCTCTATCAACCAGGGGAAGACGGCACTCATCCCCTGATCGTGATGAGCCATGGTTTCTCCGCCATTATGGCCATGGGGCTGGATGACTATGCGGCCTGTTTTGCCGATGCCGGATTTGCGGTGTTGGTTTACGACCACCGCAATTACGGTGCCTCATCGGGCTGGCCACGCCACGAGACGGATCCCTGGCAACAGGTAGAGGATATGCGCGCGGTCATTTCCTATGGTCGCAACTTGGCCTTTGTGGATCCTGAACGCATTGGCTTGTGGGGCACGTCTTATTCAGGCGGTCATGTTCTCACTGTCGGTGCCTTGGACAGCCGGGTAAAGTGCGTGGTTTCCCAAGTGCCCCTGGTCTCGGGACAGCGCACGTTTGAGGCCTGGGTGCCGGAAAAAAGTCGCCCGCGCTTCCTGGAACGCCTGGCTGCCGACCGTGATGGCCGGGCAGGCGGGCAGCCGCCCGGCGTAACGCCCGCCGCCATTCCCGGTTCCGAAACCGCTGAATGGGCCGAGGCGGTGGACAAGGACGGCACCTACGGCAACGAGATCACCATCCGCAGTCTCGATCTGTTGCGCGGCTATGAACCAATTTCTTTTATGACCCGTATCGCGCCCACGCCGCTGCTGATGATCGTTGCCGACCAGGACACACAGACCCCCGTTGCCTGGCAGGGGGAGGCGTTCGAGATGGCGGGTCATCCGAAGAAACTCGTGACCTTGTCAGGCCGCCATTACGATCCATATACCTTGCTGTTGGAAGAATCACGGCAAGCGGCCCTGGATTGGTTTCAGGAACATCTGAAATAATCCAAGGCCGTGATGACGCGGTCTGCTAGGTTTAAGAGGCCTCTTTGGCCTCTTCAGCCGGTGCAGCGTTAGGGATACCTTGCATCAAAGATCCCGGCACAGCGTCGATCAATTCATCAACGGTGAACATGCCGCCTTCGGTGTTTTTGTAGATGGCGCGCGCTTCCTCACCGTAATAGTAGGTGTGGATTTTTGAACGCTCCGCATGGAACAGCTGGCCGTTAACGTCACGGGAATCTTCTGCACAAAGGTAACCCACCATAGGTGCGATGAACTCGGGGCCGGGCATGGCCAGACGCGCTTCATATTGTGATTGTGATAAAAGCCCAGTTTCGAGTTTTCGCTTCCAATTCGCTTTCACTGCATCGTTCACTGTCATACGGGTCGCGGCCAGGGGGCACATGGCATTGGCCGTAATGCCATAACGCCCTGCTTCCTGGGCGATGGACCGGGTCAGACCGATAATACCGGCCTTGGCGGCGGCATAGTTGCACTGCCCGACCGAGCCTTTGAAGGCGTCGGAGGAGAAATTGACAATGCGGCCATAACGGGCCCCGCGCATGACTTTGACGGCGTGGTGGCACATGTTCCAATGGCCTTTGAGATGAACAAGGATGACCTGGTCAAAATCTTCCTCGGTCATGTTCCAGATCATCCGCTCGCGCAGCATACCGGCGACGTTGACCAGGAAATCGATCTTGCCGAAAGTATCGACACATTGGCCGACCATACGCCCGGCGCTGTCGTATTCGGCAACGGAATCATAATTGGCAACGGCCGTGCCGCCGTCTGCCTTGATGGCGTTGACAATTGTATCGGCTGGTTTTTCCGCCAGCTCTTCCGCTTCGCCGCTGCGCCCGACGCCCGGATCATTGACAATGACGCTGGCACCTTCCTTGGCCAAAAGCTTGGCAACTTCGCCGCCGATCCCACGCCCCGCACCTGTGACGATGCCGGCTTTTCCCTGAAGATTCATAACGTTTCCTCTCATTTATGTTTCACGAATTAGTTTGCCTGATTTTGATCCGGACGTGAACACCTACCAAGCATCGACCGAGGGGCGTTTTTTGCCGTCCCCCCTGGTTTTGGGTCTGATGGATTTCAGGCAATTGATCAACCAATGGCGGCTTTCCGCCGGGTCAATGGTGTCATCGATACCGAAATAAGACGCATAATTTAGTGCCTTGGCGCCTTCATAGGCTTCATCGACCATTTTCTGATATGTCTCCAACCGCTCCTCGGGATCCTCGATGGCGGCCAGATCGTTACGATAGCCCAGTTTCACCGCACCTTCGATGCCCATGCCATAGAATTCTCCTGTCGGCCAGGCCACGGTGAAGTAAGCCGCTTTGTATGATCCTCCCGCCATGGCAATGGCACCAAGGCCATAACCTTTGCGCAAGACGATAGTGAAAAACGGCACGGATAGATTGGCCCCGATCAGGAACATCCGCGATGAATGCCGGACCAGGGCAGTCTTCTCTATCTCCGGCCCGACCATGATGCCCGGCGTGTCACACAGGTTCAGCAGGGGAATGTCGAAGGCATCGCACAGCTGCATAAAGCGGGCCGCCTTGTCGGATGCATCCGCATCGATGGCCCCGCCCAGATGTTTCGGATTATTGGCCAGTACACCTACCGGCCGCCCTTCAACCCGGATCAGACAGGTCACTGCGCCAAAACCGAAGCCGGGCCGCAGCTCCAACACGCTGTCGACATCCGCAAGGGTTTCGATGACTTCCCGGATTTCGTAAACGCGCAACCGGTTCTCCGGCACAATGCGGCGCATCAGGCGTTGATCGGGCGCTTCCCATTCAGTGATGGGTCCTTGGAAGTAGGAGAGATATTTCTTCGCCACATCGATGGCTTCCGCTTCGTCCTCAACCAGAATATCGACGACACCGGCGGGGACCTGAATGCTCATCGGGCCAATTTCTTCCGGTGCAAAGACTCCCAAACCGCCGCCTTCAATCATCGCCGGGCCACCCATGCCGATGTTGGCATCCTTGGTCGCGATGATGACATCGCAACAGCCCAGCAATGACGCATTGCCGGCAAAGCAGCGCCCCGTGGTAATGCCCACCATGGGTACCAACGCGGACAGTTGGGCAAAGCGCGAAAAGGTCCGGCTGCCGTCACCCCCCGTGCGGTCCGTATCACCGGGCCGCCCGCCGCCGCCTTCGGCAAACAGTACAAAAGGCAAGCGGCCTTCTTCGGCCAGATCGATGATACGATCCGTTTTACGGTGGTTTTGCACACCTTGGGTGCCGGCAAAAACCGTGTAGTCATAGAACATGATGGCGCAACGATTTTCAGGTTCGTCAAACAAATCATCGTTGACGGCGGCTATTGCCGTGATCAGGCCATCAGCGGGGCTTTTGTCGATCAGGGTGGCGACGTCATGACGTTGCCGTTGGGCGGCCAATACCAGGGGCGCGTATTCAACAAATGTCTCCATATTGCACAGGGCGGCAATGTTCTCCCGCGCCGTACGCTGGCCCTTGTCGTGACGCCGTGCCGTGGCCTTGGGGCGGCCCGCATCGCTGTGCAGAAAGCGACGATCGAGAACCTCGGCCAGATCAGGGCGGATTTCATCCAGGTCGATTTCCGCCACCACGTCGGTTTCCGGGGCGGCAACATCACCTTCTTCAATAAATGCCAGGGGTGCGCCGTCATAGATCGTGTCGCCGACCGAGACGGCGATGGCGCGGACAAAACCACTGATATCTGCCGGGATCACATGTTCCATCTTCATGGATTCCATGACCAATAATGGCGCGCCTTTGGTGACCCCGTCATCGACATCCACATTGATGGCGACAATGGTGCCTTGCAAGGGGGAGAGGACGGGCACGGACCCATCCGGTCCCAGCATGGCTGTACTGGTCGGGCTGGCCACGGATGGCACTGTTGCGGTGTCTGCGGTCGCGCCTGATTGCCCGAAACTCAGCACGGCCAGGGGATCATTGTTGGCAACTTGTGCGCCGGCTAATTGACGCTCTGCCACAGGCGTTGCCGTCAGATAACCTGTCTTGTGTGGATCCCCATCAATTAACTCGGCAACATGTTCATCGATGAACTGGGTGTACAAATCGCCCTTTGTAATGGCCTCATGCTGCAACAGGTTTTGCAGAAAGCCGATATTGTTGGCCACGCCTTCAATGCGGAATTCACACAGTGCGCGATAGCAGGCCTTGATCGCCGCGCTATAGCCTTCATCGCTGTGCGTGATGACCTTGGCCAGCAGGGAATCGAACCTTGGCGTGGTGGTGTAACCCGCATAGCCAAAGGTGTCCGTGCGGATGCCCGGCCCCGTCGGCGGATCAAAGGCGGTCAGTTGCCCACCCGCCGGCATGGCCGCCCCCGTGGCATCCATGCGTTCCATATTGACCCGCGCCTGCACGGCAGTGCCGCGCATTTCCGGCCCAGCCTCAGGTATGGCCAAGTCATCCAGACTGGCACCCGCGGCAATACGCAGTTGCGCCCGCACCAGATCGACGCCGGTCACTTCCTCTGTGACGGTGTGTTCCACTTGAAGGCGGGGGTTGGCCTCCATAAAGACGAAATCGCCACGCGCGCTATCGACCAGGAATTCGAAGGTCCCCAAATTGGTATATTCCAAGGCCTGGGCCAGAGTGACGGCGGCATCCAAAATGGCTGTGCGCAGATCTTTATCCAGGCCCGGCGCAGGAGCGATTTCGAGAATTTTCTGATGCCGCCGCTGAATAGAGCAATCCCGTTCACCCAGATGACGCACGTTACCTGCCGCATCGCCGATAATTTGAACCTCAATATGCCGGGCACGGGGAAGATAACGCTCCACATAAAGCGAGCCGTCGCCAAAGGCGGCTGCCGCTTCCGAGGCGGCGCGGGTAACCGCCGCCTCCAGATCGTCCCCTGCACCGACCACACGGACACCACGGCCACCGCCACCTGATACGGCTTTGATAATCAAGGCTCCCCCTTGCAGCTCGTCGCGAAAGGCCTGGGCACCCGCCAGATCCACCGCTTCCATCGATCCCGACAGCACGGGTATGCCAGCCTGGGCCGCCAAATTTCGGGCCTTGACCTTATCGCCAAGTTTCTCCAACACATCAGGACTGGGCCCAACAAAACAAAGGCCGGCGTCTTCGCAAGCACGGGCAAAGGCGGCGTTCTCACTCAAAAAGCCATAGCCCGGATGAACCCCGTCGCAACCCGTCGCCTTTGCCGCGGCAATGACGAGGTCAATGTCCAGATAGCTTTGCGCACCGACGCCCGCCAGGGAGTGGGCCTTGTCCGCGCGAAAGACATGCAGGCTTTGGGCGTCGTCTTCGGAATAAATAGCAACAGTGGGAATATCCAGGGCAGCTGCGGCACGTTGCACGCGAATGGCAATTTCGCCGCGATTGGCGATCAGCAATTTGGTAATGGACATGGGATCTCTCAACATCGGATGGGAAACCCATTATAGCGCGGATATCCGTAGATTTAGGGAAATATTAAGCATCTTTCGTTACAGGTTGTTGACCATAATGGATTTTATATAGGCAACGGATAACGGTTTTGAGGGCGCGGACAAAACTCCTGCTGTCGACCTTTCTGGTCGGCCTATTGCTGTTGCCTGAAATGCCGGCAGGGCCACAGGCGCGGGATATGCGCATTGGCGGCGTGACCCGGATCAGGGCCTCCGTCTCCGGTCAACTGGATGGCGAGCGCCGAAAGCTGGAGCGGAACCTGCCGATCTTCCAAAAAGAAAAGATCATCACCGGATCCGATGCCCGTGCGGTATTGCGCTTTCGTGACGGCAGTGTGTTGAGAATTGGTGCCAACGCAAAAGTGGTCCTGGACCATTTCGTCTATAAAGGCACAGGCGGCGTCATCACCTTGTTGAAGGGCGCTATACGATTTACCTCCGGCAAGATGGGACGGCCCGGCCTGCGTTTTAAATCGCCGGTGGCAACCATCGGCATTCGGGGTACGGATTTCTGGTTGGGGGAAACGGACGACGGCTATGGGGTTCTGTTGCTTCAGGGTGCGATTACGGTCAGCAACAGTGCCGGGCACGTGGTTCTGGACAGCCCTGCCGAAGGGACTTTGGTAGCTTCTGCCTCCACGGCACCAACCGAACCTGAGAAATGGTCCGGTGGCCAGCAAAAGACGGCACTGGGCGGGGTGACTATCACGCCGGGGCCGTTGTGCGCTATCCTGCACAAATTGGGCAAGTGGAGCTTTGGTTCCTGCTCGTGATTTTACTTTGTGCGTGGACCTTAAGATGCTGACCCTGCCTACCAAACAGACGCTTCCCGCCGCCTGGACAGCTGCCGATTTCGCCGAGGGATCGCGGCAATGGCTCCGCACCTTAAGCGTTGATGAGATTACCGAGCTTGAGGCCGCCGCAAAAAGCTGCCTCGATAAGGGTTTGGCAATTGCCCAGATCACAAAGGAAAACTTTGCGCTGCCAGCCCTGGCGGCGCAGCTTGGCCATCTGAAGGAATGTCTGCTGCAAGGCATTGGCTTTGGTGTCCTGCGTGGCCTGCCTGTCGGGCAATACGATCGCCAGACGGCAGCGGCAATATTCTATGGCGTTGGGGCCCATCTTGGTCATGCGCGCTCGCAAAACGGGGCAGGGCATTTGCTGGGCCATGTGCGCGATATCGGCGCAAACAGCGAGGACACCAGCGTCCGCATCTATCAAACGTCGGAACGGCAATCCTTTCATACGGACAGTTGCGATGTGGTTGGGTTGCTATGTCTGAAGACAGCGAAGAGAGGCGGCGAAACTTTGCTGGTCAGTGCCGTCACGATCTTCAACGAGATGCTGGTGCGGCGGCCTGATTTACTGCCCCCCCTGTTTGAAGCCCTGGCAACGGATCGCCGCGGTGAAGTGGATACGGGGCAAAAGCCTTATTTTCAGATACCCGTCTTCAATTGGCATGCAGGCTATCTGTCTTCCATCTATCAACGCCAGTACATCGATAGCGCCCAACGTTTCGCGGACGCCCCGCGTCTGAGCCAGCGTCATGTTGAAGCGTTGGATTTATTTGATGATCTGGCCAATGATCCCCGCCTGCAAGTGCGGATGCAGCTGGAACCGGGCGATATGCAATTCGTCCATAACCATACCCTGTTGCATGACCGCACGGGTTTTGAGGACTATCCCGAGCCTGGTCAACGTCGGCATCTTTTACGCCTGTGGCTGTCTTCACCAGGCGACCGCCCCTTGCCTGAATGTTTCGCGGAACGTTTTGGCAGTGTCGAAATCGGCAACCGTGGCGGCGTTTTCGTGCCCAGCACCCAGCTGCATGCGCCCCTGGATTAGGCGGGACCATGCGGCGTTTTAAGGAACTGTTTCAGCCTTTGAGCGCGGCAGCGCGGGAACAGTCCTGCCGGGACGCCTTGGCGGGCCGGCCTGAGCCTTTGGGGAATCTTTGGATATTCGGCTATGGCAGTCTGATGTGGGATGCGCCCTTTCCCCATGCGGAGGTGGTGCCTGTTCAGCTTTTGAAATGGCATCGGGCCATGTCTATATGGACCGCCCTGGCGCGTGGCACACCCGATTGTCCCGGCCTGTCCCTGGGCCTGCTTCCGGGTGGGGTTTGTGATGGTGTGGCGTTTCGAATAGCCAAGGCTGATCAGGCCCAGGCACTGCCCATCATATGGGAGCGGGAGATGTGGACGGATACCTATCGGCCGACCTGGGTTTCCGTCGATATTGACGGTGTCGAACGTTCCGCGCTGACTTTCACCACCAATCTGGACAGTGGCCAATATGCAGCCGGTCTAGGACAGGACCAGATCATCGAACATATCGCCCTGGCCCATGGGGAGCGCGGGCCCTGCCGTGACTATCTTACGAATGTGGTCGCGGAACTAGATGCCCTGGGTATTACAGATCGCTATCTGACGGAGCTGGCACAAGCGGTTGCCGCGCGACCAAAAGCTTGATGGTGTCGGCGTGCAGGAAACGCCGCGCCACCAATTGCAATCCGGTTGTGGCGAGGTATTGCTCTGTCTCGCGATCAAAGGCGGCACCATAGGCAAAGCGGATCCAAGGGGCCCACAACTTCATGACGGCACGGCGTATCGGGTTCGCCGAAATTGCGTATTCCAGAATACGGATTTCCCCCTCCGGCTTGCAGATGCGGGCCAATTCACGGAGGGCGGGCAGTTGCAAATCAGGCGGCAGCACGCAGAACAGGAAGGTGGAGACAACGGCATCGAAAGTATCGTCGGCAAAAGGCGTGGCGATAATATTGCCTTCGACCAGATGAACTGCCGTGCCGGTCTTTCGCCGCCGCACTGCTGCGCGCGCCAGCATGGCAGGGCTTAGGTCAAGGCCGACCATTTCCACGCCGGCTGGGTAATAATCCATGTTCCGGCCGGTTCCGATGCCGGCATCAAGAATGCGGCAGCATTCATCCAGGCCCGACCAGATTGTCGGCCGCAGGGGGCGGTACCGCAGGTATTCGAATGGCAGGTCGAGAATGTCGTAAGTCCGGGCAATGTGGCTGTATTTGCGTTGCCCCGCCATGGCGCGCCGTAACCTGTATCAACCTTTGGCGCTGTGGCAGACAGCCTGAATTTTGTTGCCGTCCGGGTCCCGCACATAGGCACCGTAGTAATTGGCGTGATAGTGGGGGCGTAGTCCGGGCGCGCCTTCATCGCTGCCGCCATTGTCCAAGGCTGCGGCATGAAACGCGTCGACGGCGGCACGGTTGGGGGCCAGGAAGGCCACGTGATTACCGTTGCCTGGGCTGGCGGTGGCTTTGTCGAAAGGTGAAAGAAGCCAGAATTGATTGCTGTTGGCCGCACCATATGCGGCATGGCTATCACCGCTGATAAAGCGGGCCTGTCCCAACGCACCTAAAACGGTATCGTAAAAGGCGCGCGCCCGATCAAAGTCATTTGTGCCAACGGTGACATGGCTGAACATTTCTGGGCTTATCCTTCTAAGTTATCGCGAGGGCCTGTTCCAGATCGGCGATGATATCCTCAACGCTTTCAATTCCGATGGACAGACGGATCACGTCTGCACCGGCACCGGCGGCTTCCTGTTGTTCCGGGGTTAATTGTCGATGGGTGGTAGAGGCCGGATGAATGATCAGGCTGCGTGTATCGCCGACATTGGCAAGGTGGGAGAATATTTCTACGCCGTTGACCACGGCTTCACCGGCAGCAAAACCGCCCTTCACACCGAAGGTAAAGACCGCGCCGGCCCCTTTCGGCAGGTACTTTTTGGCCAGATCGTAATAGGGGCTGGATGGCAGACCGGCATAGGATGTCCAGGCGACCTTTGGATGACTATCAAGATATTCCGCAACCTTTTGCGCATTGATGCAATGGCGTTCCATGCGCAGGGGCAGGGTCTCCACCCCCTGTAGTAAGTTCCAGGCACTTTGTGCTGACAGGGTCGGACCGAAATCCCGCAGGGCTACAGCGCGCATTTTCATGGAGAAGCCGAAATCGCCAAATGTTTCGGCGAACGTCAGGCCGTGATAGCCAGGGTCAGGCTTCGTCAGGGAAGCGAATTTGTCGTTCTGGTACCAATCGAAGTGTCCGGACTCGGCCACGACGCCGCCCATGGTATTGCCGTGACCGCCAATGTATTTGGTCGCGGAATGGACCACGATATCCGCGCCCCACTCAAAAGGCCGGCACAAATATGGACTGGCCAAGGTATTATCGACGATTAGGGGCACGCCCCATTCATGGGCAATATCCGCCAGGGCGCGCAGGTCCAGAACCACGCCACCGGGATTAGCCAGGATTTCGCAAAAGACGAATTTGATCTTGTCCGTCATGGCGGCCCGCAATTGCGCCGGGTCTGTCATGTCGACGAAATTGCATTGCCAACCCAGTTTGGCGAACGAGACACCGAATTGCGTGATGGAACCGCCATATAGGTTTTTCGAGGCGATGAATTCATCGCCGGTTTCCAGCAATGTCGCCCCGATCAGAAACTGCGCGGCGTGGCCAGAGGCGCAGGCCACCGCGCCGCGACCGCCCTCCAGGGCACAGACCCGCTCCTCCAGAACCGAGACTGTGGGGTTCGTCAGGCGGGAATATATAAAGCCAAAGGTTTGCAGGTTGAATAATTCCGCGGCGTGCTCTGCATCCTGAAAAACAAACGCGTTGCTTTGAAAAATCGGTGTGGTGCGCGCACCCGTGGTCGGGTCGGGGCGGGCGCCTGCATGGACCGCCAGGGTTTCAAAGCCGTATTGGCTTGCGTTCGAATTGCCTTGATTATCGTTCATGCTCTTGGCGCCTTCAAAACTTTCGAGGTTACGATGCCGGAGTTAATGCCACTCCATGACAATTCACCGGATAGGCGGGCAAATTCGATTTTCGGACAGCGGTCCATAATTACCTGAACGCCTGCGTCCTCAACTTTTATTGCAGCTTCATCATTGCGAATGCCAAGTTGCAGCCATAGAAACTTGATCTGCTTTTCCTCTGCCAGTGCAATGGTCTCTTCGGCAATTCCCGCTACCGCTTCGTTGGCGCGGAAGACATCGACCATATCAATATTGCCCGGTATATCCGCCAGACTGGCATAGCACATTTCGCCCAAAATCTCCGTGCCAGCGCGTCCGGGATTAACCGGAATGACCCGATAACCCCGCCGTTGCAGATATTTCATGGCGAAAAAGCTGGGTCGTTTCCAGTCCGCGCTGGCCCCAACCATGGCAATCGTGCGCACATTGGACAGGACATTGCGCAGGGTGGCATCGGTGTAGTGCAATTGTTCGGTCATTACAGCATCCATAATAAGATTAGCGGTCACGCCAGACCGGCTCCCGCTTTTCGATAAACGCGGTCATGCCTTCATGGGCATCTTCAGCCAGCATGTTTTGAACCATCACTTCTGCGGCCATGACATAGGCCTGTTCAAGGTCCATGTCCTGCTGGCGATAGAAGGCTTCTTTGCCAACGCGCAGGGTGTAGCTGGACTTCCGGGCAATCAGTTCGGCAAAATCCATCACTGTGCTATCCAATGCCGCGTTTGGCACATGACGGTTGATCAGGCCAAAGCGATAGGCGGTTGGGGCATCCATGGCCTCACCCGTCAACAGCATTTCCATGGCGTGCTTGCGGGCTACATTGCGGCCCAGGGCAACCATGGGGGTGGAACAAAACAAACCAATGTTGACGCCGGGCGTGGCAAAACGGGTTTCATTATCGGCCACCGCCAAATCACAACTGGCGACCAACTGACAGCCCGCGGCAGAGGCGACACCGTGAACCTTGGCAATGACGGGTTTGGGAGAATGCACGACGGACAGCATAAGTTGGCTGCATTGCGCCATCAGCGCGCGCCGTGCCTCGACCGTTTCAAACGAGGTTACTTCGCGCAGGTCATGGCCGGCGCAAAATCCCCGTCCGGCACCTTCGATGATCACCACGCGTACGGCTTCATCTTTTGCGATGGTATCGAGTTCGTCCTGCAGAGCGGTCATCAAATGGCTGGAAAGCGCGTTGAAGGCCTTTGGTCGGTTCAAGGTCAGATGTGCGATGCCGTTGCCGCGGTCTTGCCGCAGCAATAGGGCATCATCTTGTTCATCCACCGACATTTCAGTCATCTTAACCAGGTTCCTTAAACGATATCTCGGCTTTTATAGCCGACTTGCCGAGAATTTCAGATCAAATTTCCAATACGCTCGATATTGGCCAATGCCTCGCCCTGGTCAAGGCCGGGCCATTGCATGCGCATCAGAAAATGATCGCTGCCCGTAGCTTCGGCGCATTGCTGCAATTGATCGCGGACTTGGTAGATATCGCCGATCAGAAAATGTGCTGCGATAAATTCATCAAAGGCGGTTTCGAAGTCGCCAGCGCTTGCGCCTTCTTGGCCCCAGGCGGCATAGGTCGAATATTTTGCCAATAGCGGCCCACGGGAAACTTCCCGGGCGTGGGCTGCATCGCGGCCAATGAAACATTCCCGCACGATGGGACATTTTGCGTCGTCGGCCAAGCCGTGGGCCCGGCGTTCGTTGCGGAATATCTCGACGTATTCGGCCAGCTGGTCAAACGGCATGGTGGGTGCCGCCAGCCAGGCATCGGCCAGACGCGCTGCGCGCCGGACAGCTGCCTCCACATCGCCGCCCAGCCAGATCGGCGGGCGGGGTTGTTGTTTCGGGCGCACCCCGGGGCGGGCATTGTCCAACTGAAAATAGCGCCCTTGGTGATTGACGACCTCTTCGGTCCACAGGCGTTTGATGATCTCCAGGCCCTCGTTCATGCGCCCGACCCGGTTCTTGATGGAAACTCCCATGGCCTGAAACTCTTCTTCCCGATAACCCAGGCCCGCAGCCAAAACGTAATTGCCGTTGGACAGCCAATCTATCGTGGCACCTTCTTCCGCCGCCAGGACCGGGTTCATCATGGACAACAACAACACGCCCGGACCAATTTGCATCCCCGCAGCATCTTCCACCAATTGCCCCATAAGCGGCATGGTCTGAAACATACCCATGGGCCCGCTTAACAAATGCTGTCCCAACAACAAAGAGCAAAAGCCATTGTCGCGCGCCGTCCGAACCTGTTGGCGTAGATCAGCCAGGACCTGGCCCGGATCATCCTGGGCGCTCCACTGCGATGCGGTAAACATGCCAATGCGCATTTCGCTCTTCCTCCAATTTCGAACATTACGATGATTATTGTTGCAACCTTAAAGCAGTCGGCGATTATGTGGCCAATCTTTAAAAATTTACCCACAATTTAGAATCTGGAGGAAGCCCATGCCCCGCATACCCTATGCCAACCCGACCGACGCCAGCCTCGAACCCGATGCTGCGGCCCTGTTGCCCAAGATGCAGCCTTTAAACGTATTTAAAATCCTGGCCCACAGTGGCAAGGCCTTTGGTGCCTATACCCGTCTTGCCTCGGCGTTGCTGTATAAAAGCAAGATCGATCCGATATTGCGGGAAATGGCAATTGTGCGGGCCGGCATTATTTGCGGCTCCGGCTATGAAGTGTTTCAGCACGAACATATCAGCCGTGCGGTTGGCATGTCGGAGGAAAAAGTTCAGGCCCTGAAGGTCGGTGCCGACGACCCGGTATTCAATGAGACAGAGAAAGTTGTCCTGCGTTTAACGGACGAAGTGGTCAAAAATACCAAGGCTTCTGACGAGACGTTTAACGCCGCCGCGGCGATTTTCGATCACCAGGAATTGGTGGAATTGATCATGTGCATCGGCTTTTATGTGATGACGTCTGCATTGTTGGAGAATTTCGAGGTTGAGATCGAGCCGGCGGAGTTGCATAAGAGCATCAATATGGGCATCAAAGGCGGCGGTTAGCCCCTGAAAACCGAAGCTCAAAAAAGCCCCGAATGCGGCCTTCGCAGGAAGATTCTTCTGTGCTATAGAGTGCCGCCCCCGCAGTGCAGGGGTGGTGTTTTTCGTCGATTGCGGGCGTGGCGGAACTGGTAGACGCGCCAGGTTTAGGTCCTGGTGACTTAACAGTCGTGGGGGTTCGAGTCCCTTCGCCCGCACCAAATTTCGTCCAGCCGGTGGCCTGTTGTGGGCTAACTGGCTGGACTTTGACTTAGATTTTTAGACTGGCCAATAAGGTCGATATCGTCAAACAGGGCCATACCAGGCCACTGACAGAATGAAGCGGAAAAATTGATGCAGGTTAGCGAAACCCTGTCCGAGGGCCTGAAGCGCGGATATAAAGTAGTGGTGGAAGCCGCTGATATGGAGGCCAAGGTCACTGACCGGCTGACGGAGATGGCGAAAGAAGCGCAAATGCCGGGTTTTCGCCCGGGCAAGGTGCCTTTGACAATTCTGCGCCGCACCTATGGCCGTCAACTTTTGGGTGAAGTTTTGGAACAGGCGGTCAACGAGGCCACCACTGAGACTTTGGAAAAGAACGAGCTGAAACCGGCGATGCAGCCGAAGATTGAGGTTGTTTCTTTCGACGAAGGTAAGGATCTGGAATACACCATCGAGGTCGAGGTGATGCCCGAATTCGAACCCATGGATTTCTCGACATTGTCGTTGGAACGGGTTGTCGCGGAAATCTCGGACGAGGAAGTGGACAAGCAGGTCGAGAGCTTCGCCCAGCAGTTCAAGGAGTTCGAGGACGCTGAAGAGGGCCATGTGGCCGAGAACGGCGATACGGTGGTGATCGATTTCAAGGGCAGCGTCGATGGCGAACTGTTCGATGGCGGTACGGCTGAGGGGCATAGCCTGGAACTTGGTTCCAACAGCTTTATTCCCGGCTTTGAAGAACAATTGGTGGGTGCCAAAAAAGGTGAAGAAAAAACCGTCACCGTAAATTTCCCCGACGAATACCAGGCCGAACATCTGGCGGGCAAGGCGGCGGAATTTGCCTGCACCGTAAATGAGGTAAAGACCGCATTACCGGTTGTCATCGATGATGCCATGGCGGAAAAACTTGGTTTGGAAAATCTTGCCGCCCTGAAAGATGCCATGCGGGAGCAGAGCAGCAAGGAATTTTCGGATATTTCTCGCACCAAGATGAAACGGCAATTGCTGGATGCCTTGGCGGACAATCATGATTTCGAAGTGCCCGAGGGTTTGGTCGAGGGTGAGTTCGAACAGATTTGGAATCAGGTGGAAGAAGACCTGAAGAAGCAGGAAAAAACCATCGCGGATCTGGATAAACCCGAAGACGAGGCAAGGGCCGAATATCGCGGCATTGCCGAACGTCGTGTTCGCCTGGGTCTGTTGCTGTCGGAAGTTGGCAATCGCAACAACCTCGCGGTCAACCAGGATGAAGTAAACCGCGCCATGGCGGAGCAGGCCCAACGCTTCCCCGGCCAGGAACAACAAATATTTGAGTTCTATCAATCGAACCCGGAGATGCGGGCCCAGTTGGAAGCCCCGATCATGGAAGACAAGGTGGTCGATTTCATAGTGGAGATGGCCCAGGTCAGCGAAAGCAAGGTCAGCATTGAAGAGCTTATGGCCTCGCTCCAGGAAGATGACGATGATGAGGCAGGCGCCAATGACGCCGATGCTGACGCAGGTGCTGAAGCGGGCATGGATAGCGGCAAGGCAGACGATAAGTAGCCAATGCCCCAATATTCGTTAATCTTTTTCGGTCATACCTTTAGGCAAATTCGGCAAGTAAGGCGGTAGAAACCAATGAGCGATGAAAACGACATCTATATGAATACCCTGGTGCCCATGGTGGTTGAACAGACCAACCGGGGCGAACGCTCCTATGACATTTATTCCCGTTTGCTGAAGGAGCGGATTATTTTTGTGGTCGGTCCGGTGCATGACACCATGGCCAGTCTAATCACAGCGCAATTGCTGTTTTTGGAGGCGGAGAACCCCAAAAAAGACATCTTCATGTACATCAATTCTCCTGGTGGCGTGGTGACGTCGGGTTTGGCGATTTATGACACCATGGGTTACATCCGCCCCGATGTCTCAACCCTGTGCACAGGGCAGGCGGCATCAATGGGGTCGTTGCTGTTGACTGCGGGTGCCGAAGGCAAGCGCTACAGCCTGCCGAATTCCCGCATAATGGTGCATCAACCCTCGGGCGGATTTCAGGGCCAGGCCACGGATATTGAAATTCAAGCGCGCGAGATCATTGAACTTCGCGCCCGGTTAAACCAAATCTATGTGGAACATACGGGCCAAAAACTGGACGTGATCGAAAAGGCTATGGATCGCGATACGTTTTTGACCGCTGAAAAGGCCAAGGATTTTGGTCTGATCGACGAAGTGGTGCAAAAACGAATTGTTAGCGAAGATGAGAGCGACGGCGGTGGAGAGAAAAGCGATACGGGCGATAAAAAGGACTAGGCGGGCTTGTGCCAATATTTAGCGCGGATCGGTCCTGCTTTAACGAATTATTGATCGCCAGAACGTTATATATGGTCCTATATGGTGATATGTCTTGAATCGATTAGGCATATGAGTGGCGTCCAGGGTTGTGATCGCAACCTGTATAAGGTTCCATTGACCCATTCCCGGGTCTCTGATACTGCGTTATTGGGTAGATTCACTGACTACCTTGGATGAAACCAGATTTTAACGCCGCCGGGTTGGCATAATTCTCCGGTCCGTTCGGCAAAGTTGAGCAGGGGTTAAGATGACGAAGCTTAGCGGCGGCGATTCAAAAAACACGCTGTATTGTTCCTTCTGCGGCAAGAGCCAGCACGAAGTACGTAAGCTCATTGCTGGCCCCACCGTATTCATCTGCGATGAATGCGTTGAACTATGCATGGATATTATTCGTGAAGAGAATAAATCCACCTTGGTTAAGGCCGACGATGGGGTGCCGACACCGCAGGAAATCTGCGATGTCCTTGATGATTATGTAATTGGGCAGGGGCACGCGAAAAAGGTCCTCTCCGTCGCGGTGCATAACCATTACAAGCGCCTTAATCACGGTACCAAAAGTACCGATGTCGAAATTGCAAAATCCAATATTCTGCTGGCCGGCCCGACCGGTTGCGGCAAAACACTGTTGGCCCAGACATTGGCGCGGATCATTGATGTCCCCTTCACCATGGCGGATGCCACCACCTTGACCGAGGCCGGTTATGTGGGTGAAGACGTTGAGAACATTATTTTGAAATTGCTGCAGGCAGCCGATTACAATGTGGAACGGGCCCAACGCGGCATCGTCTATATTGATGAGGTCGATAAGATCAGCCGCAAATCCGATAATCCCTCGATTACCCGTGATGTCTCGGGCGAAGGTGTGCAGCAGGCCCTGTTGAAGATCATGGAAGGCACGGTCGCCTCCGTCCCGCCGCAAGGGGGGCGCAAACATCCGCAACAGGAATTCCTGCAAGTCGATACGACCAATATCCTGTTCATCTGTGGCGGTGCCTTTGCAGGCCTTGAGAAGCTGATTGCCAATCGTGGTATGGGTACTTCAATTGGGTTTGGTGCCGATGTGCGTGACCCCGATGACCGGATGACCGGCGAGATCCTGCGTGGGGTGGAGCCGGAGGATCTGTTGAAATTCGGCTTGATCCCTGAATTCGTCGGTCGCCTGCCGGTGGTTGCGACCCTGGAAGACCTCGATGAAGAAGCCTTGGTGCGCATCCTGACAGAGCCGAAGAACGCTTTGGTCAAGCAATACCAGCGTCTGTTCGATATGGAAGATACCAAGCTGGCATTTTCCGAGGATGCACTACATGCCATTGCCCGCAAGGCCATTGCCCGGAAAACCGGTGCCCGTGGCCTGCGTTCTATAATGGAGATGATTTTGCTCGATACCATGTACGAGCTGCCATCTGAAGAGGGGGCGGAAGAAGTGGTCATCAATGGCGAAGTGGTCGAAGGCCGGGCGCAACCCCTCTATATTTATGCCGAGCGTCAAGAGGACGTCGGGACAGGGGCTTAGAGTAATTGCAGGGCCCGTTAATTCAGTACCGGGCCTTGATCTTTAGGTAACCAACCGCCATCTCTAGTTCAGCCGGAATTAACTATGATACGACCATTGCTGCAAAGGCACTATTTGGCCCCCTAAGGATAGGTCCTCAGGGGATGGCCATTTAGGTACGTGTCAGGGAATGCCGGCTTTCACAAGACAGCCCAATTATGGACGGGCGTACAAGTACAAGGTTTAGGCATGAACGATTTTTCCAAGATTTCCACCTACCCGGTTTTACCGCTGCGCGACATTGTGGTTTTCCCGCACATGATTGTGCCGCTGTTCGTCGGTCGGGAAAAATCCGTCCGGGCCCTCGAAGATGTCATGCGTGATGACAAGCAAATTCTTTTGGTGACACAGAAGAATGCCGCCCAGGACGACCCTTCGGCAGAGGATATCTATCAAGTCGGGACGGTTGCATCCGTTCTGCAGCTGTTGAAATTGCCCGATGGTACAGTGAAAGTCCTGGTCGAGGGCGGTGCGCGGGCAAAGATCGCGGCCTATACCCAGAACGAGGATTTCTTCGAAGCTCACGGCGAATTGCTGGATGAAAGCGGTGACGATGGTGAGGATGTCGAGGCATTGGCGCGGACGGTGACGTCGCAATTCGAACAATACGTCAAATTGAACCGGAAAATCCCGCCGGAAGTTTTGGTCTCGGTCAATCAGATCGACGAATCATCAAAGCTTGCG
This sequence comes from Rhodospirillaceae bacterium, assembly GCA_018660265.1. Classification (GTDB taxonomy): domain Bacteria; phylum Pseudomonadota; class Alphaproteobacteria. Next base: position 130,867 of record JABJKS010000051.1, read on the forward strand.
GATACGGTCGCCTCCCACCTCGCCCTGAAAATTCCTGAAAAGCAGGATCTGCTGGAAATCTCGTCCGTGCAGGAGCGGTTGGAGCGGGTCTATTCCCTGATGGAAGCCGAAATCGGCGTCATGCAGGTGGAACGTAAAATCCGCAGCCGGGTCAAACGGCAAATGGAAAAGACCCAGCGAGAATATTATCTCAACGAACAGATGAAGGCGATCCAGAAGGAACTGGGTGAGACCGAGGACGGCAAGGACGAGCTGCAGGAACTTGAAGATAAAATCAAGGAAACCAAGCTCTCCAAGGAGGCCCGGGAAAAGGCCACGGCGGAGATGAAAAAGCTGCGCAACATGTCGCCTATGTCGGCGGAAGCCACCGTGGTGCGGAATTATCTTGATTGGATGTTGTCGATCCCATGGAAGAAGCGCTCCAGGATTTCCAAGGACCTGGACCGGGCGCAGGCCATTCTGGACGAAGACCATTATGGTCTGGAAAAGGTCAAAGAACGTATTCTGGAATATCTCGCTGTTCAACAACGGACGAATAAGGTTCGTGGTGCCATCCTGTGCCTCGTTGGCCCACCCGGCGTCGGTAAGACATCTTTGGGTAAATCCATCGGTCGGGCGACGGGTCGTGAATTTGTGCGTATGTCGCTGGGCGGGGTTCGTGACGAGGCTGAAATTCGCGGCCATCGTAGAACCTATATTGGTTCCATGCCGGGCAAGATCATCCAGGGCATGAAAAAGGCCAAGCGCAGCAATCCGCTCTATCTTTTGGACGAGATCGATAAAATGGGCGCGGATTTCCGTGGCGATCCGGCATCCGCGCTGTTGGAAGTCTTGGATCCGGAACAGAATAATTCATTCAATGACCACTATTTGGAGGTCGACTACGATCTTTCCGATGTGATGTTCGTGACCACGGCCAACACCCTGCGCCTGCCGCAGCCTTTGCTGGACCGCATGGAAGTGATCCGTATTTCGGGCTACACGGAAGATGAAAAGGTCGAAATCGCTCGTCGTCACCTGATCGACAAGGTTGTGAAGGAAGCGGGCCTTAAAAAGGACGAATGGTCTCTTTCCGATGGTGCCCTGCGTGATCTGATCCGCTACTACACGCGCGAAGCCGGTGTCCGTAATTTGGAGCGGGAGCTATCGAGTCTGGCCCGTAAGGCGGTCCGCGATATCGTTCAGAAAAAATCCGTAAACGTGAAGCTTGATGTGCGCAATCTCGGCAAATATGCCGGCATTCGCCGCTTCCGTTACGGTGAGATTGAGGCTGAGGATATGATCGGTGTTGTCACCGGTCTGGCTTGGACTGAAGTTGGTGGCGAATTGTTGACCATTGAAAGCCTGGTTCTGCCGGGCAAGGGCAACATGAAGTACACTGGTAAGCTGGGCGATGTGATGCAGGAATCAATTCAGGCTGCGGCCTCGTACGTGCGCGCCAGGGCTTTGGATTTTGGCATCAAACCGACGGTATTTGAAAAACGCGACATTCATGTTCATGTACCCGAAGGTGCTACACCAAAAGACGGCCCCTCTGCCGGTGTCGCCATGTGTGTTTCCATTATCTCCACGCTGACGCGGATCCCTATCCGCCGCGATATTGCCATGACAGGCGAGATCACCTTGCGCGGTCGCGTATTGCCGATTGGCGGCCTGAAGGAAAAGCTCCTCGCGGCCTCACGCGGCGGTATCAAGACAGTTCTAATCCCCAAGGATAATGAAAAAGACCTCGCTGACATTCCGGAGAATGTGAAAAAGGAACTGGAAGTTATCCCCGTCACCAGTATTGATCAGGTAATCGAACATGCGCTGGTAACCCGCCCCACGTCTATCGAATGGCCGGCGGATGAGGACGAGGATGAAATCAAGGTTTCGGAAAGCAAAGACAGCAAAAGCGTCGTGACCCATTAGAACATTTTCCTCTCGCGTAGACGCGGGGCGGAAAATATCTACCGAGGCGACGGTTTAAATTGACTTAGCGGGCTCTGTGATTTTCTACGAATCATAGAGTCCGCATACTTTTTAGCTGATTTGGCTGTCAGATCGGCAGGGATGGGACCAAGGTGCTGCTGCAACCAATGCGCATTGGCTGTCGTCGTAACACTATTTCCACGGTATTGCCTGATAATCACCTGATAATTGGCTCAATTCCTCAAACTCCAAGTCAGCTATAGGTGATGGGGGTCACAAAAATTGCGAAAATCCGTATTTAAACCGACCCAAATCGGTTTTTCCTTTTGACCACCGGTTCCTGCGCGCTTACACTTCTTGGACCTTAACAGGTCAATCAACGCAACAACGAAGAATATCCCAGATATAAACGGATAATAGGGGGCGCACGTGAATAAGAATGATCTAATCGCCGCCGTCGCAGCATCCGCCGGCCTTTCAAAAGCCGACGCAACGCAAGCGGTGGAAGGCGTCTTTGATACAATCAGCGGCACACTAAGCGGTGGTGGTGAAGTTCGCCTTGTTGGTTTCGGCACGTTCAGTGTGTCGACACGCAAGGCCAGCACTGGTCGCAACCCACGGACCGGTGAATCAATTCAAATCCCAGAGACGAAGCAGCCGAAATTTAAGGCTGGTAAAGGTCTTAAGGATGCCGTCAACTAATCGCCGATAACGCGTTCTTGGTCGACGAACTGCAGGTTTGCAGTAAGAAAATTGAAGTTCTAAAAGAAATGCCGGTCGTTTTGCGATCGGTATTTTTTTGTCTCACAGGCCGGCATCGAACGTTTGTGCGTGCTGGGCCAGCTTTGCAATGGCATCCCGTTCCATTCGGTAAGAACGCCATTCGTCCATTTCATGCATCTCCTGACGCTCGTAAAAAGCCCGGGCCGGGTTCCAGTGCAGGACCGATAGATCGATGCGGGGACAGTTCCGCGCCACGGCAATGGCTGCCATAGCCGCCATCAGATCCCGGCCCAGGCCGGAGCCGCGAAGCTGTTCTGACACGAACAATTCCTCAATATACAGTCCCGCCCGGCCTTCCCATGTGGAATAGTTGTGGAAAAATAGACATAGGCCCACGGGGTCGCCGTCTTTCTCACCGATAAGACATTCGAAACGAACCGGCGACCCGCTTGGCATCCCAAAGCCATCCCGCAGAATATCTGCTTCCGTCATCTTGACGGAGCTTTCCGGCTCCTTCTCAAAGGCGGCTAGGTCCTTTATCAGGCGGACAATATGGGCCGCGTCATCGGGGCGCGCCCAGCGAATTTCGTAGTTGATTTTATGTGCTTGGTTCATGCCGCCAATATAGGCCAGATGTCTGGGATATATAATCATTTGAGCGCGATGCACCTCACGACTTGGCGTGGGGACATCTTGCAGTGTATGATAGGGTGAGTGATCGGGCGTAGGGTGCCCCTTGCGACTTGCCATGACGCATAGACATGATTAAGCATGTTGATGCGTATGGTGGCGTATAGGTTGTTACTGTGCGTTTCGATTGGTGGATTTAACAAAATGAAATGGCGTCGGTTGCCCGATCCTGGGCGAAAATTCCGGCGTATTCAATAGGGAGCGATAGGACCGGGATGCGATACGAAGCCCCTGGCTCGGTCGATGAAGCGGTAAAGCTTTTGGCCGATGCAAACGGAGCCGCGCGTATATTAGCGGGCGGCACGGATCTATTAGTGCAATTACGTGCCGGGATGATTAGCCCGGAAGTAGTTGTGGATATCAAGAACATTGCCGAGACCGAGGGAATTACCGCTGATGGCGGTGGTTTCTGCATAGGCTCTACAGTGTCGGGTGCTGCCATGGGCGAGCATGCTGACTTATGCGCAGCTTGGCCAGGCGTAGTTGAAGGGGTGGAACTGATCGGTTCGACCCAGGTGCAGGGGCGGGCCACCATGGTCGGCAATCTCTGTAACGCTTCACCGGCAGCTGATGGCGTGCCGGCGTTGATCGCGGCAGGTGCGACATGCACCATCGTCGGTCCCAAAGGTCAGCGTGAAGTTCCCGTGGCGGACATTCCCACGGGGCCGGGTAAGAATTCTTTGGCGAATGGCGAATTTGTCATCAATGTCAAGCTGCCTGCCCGTCCGGCGAATGCTTCAGATGCCTATCTGCGGATGATCCCACGCACGGAGATGGATATTGCCATCGTTGGTGCCGGGGTTAACCTGGTTCTTGATGGCAGCGGCACCTGCACCGAGGCCTGCGTGGTCCTGGGCGCGGTGGGTCCGAAAACCATTACGGTGGCTGATGCTGCGGCTGCTCTTGTGGGCAGCAAGGTTGATGATGCTGCATTGGCGGCTGTCGCGGCAGCGGCAAGTGCGGCTGCCACCCCAATCGATGACAAGCGTGGCACGGTTGCATATCGCACCAAAGTCGCGGGCGTATTGGCGTCTCGGGCCGCGACTATCGCGGCAGAGCGCGCAAGGAGCTAAAAATAATGGCGAAACATCATATTACGACGACAATCAATGGCGAGGAGGCGGAGTATCTGTGCGAGCCGCAGGAAACTCTGTTGGATGTCCTCCGCGATCAGGTCGGCCTGACGGGGACCAAAGAAGGTTGCTCTTCAGGTGACTGTGGTGCCTGTAGTGTCATGCTGGATGGACGCTTGGTCTGTTCCTGCCTGGTGCTTGGTGTTGAGGCGGGGGGTAAATCCGTTGAAACCATCGAAGGCATGGCGGACGGTGAAGACCTCCACCCCTTGCAGCAGAAATTCCTGGAAGAGGCGGCATTGCAATGCGGCTTCTGTACCCCGGGTGTTTTGATCGCTGCCAAGGCGCTATTGGATACCAATAACAATCCGACGGAGACGGAGGTGCGTTATTGGCTTGCGGGGAACCTGTGCCGTTGCACGGGCTATGACAAGATCATTCGCGCCGTTATGGACACGGCTGCCGATATGCGGGGAGCTTAAGGCATGAACGAACAACCAAAACAGTTTAAATGGGTGGGCACACGCGCCATCCGTCCTGATGGGGTTGATAAGGTAACGGGCCGCGCCATGTACGGTGCCGATCTGTCCTTGCCCGGTATGGTCGAAGGCAAAGTCGTTCGCAGCCCGCATGCCCATGCCCGGATCATTTCTATTGATACCTCCAAGGCTGAGGCCCTGAATGGTGTCACGGCAGTGATTACGGCTGCGGATATGCCGGTGGCGGATTCAAAGCCGGTCGCATCCGGTGAAGCCATGATCAACTTCAAAGATTTGGCCAACAACGTGCTGGCGCGAGAAAAGGCTCTTTACGAGGGGCAGGCCGTAGCAGCCGTAGCGGCGAAAACCGCCGATATTGCGGAACAAGCGGCGGCTTTGATCGTGGTCAACTATGAAGTCCTGCCTCATGTCATCGATGTCATGGAAGCCATCAAAGAAGATGCGCCCGTGTTGCATGACGATATGTTCACGGGCGGTGTTAAGCCGAAACCGGAAAAAGCCTCGAACGTGGCAAACCGTGTTGAATTCGCTTTGGGCGATGCCGATGCCGGTTTTGCGGCGGCGGACCTTGTCATTGAACGTCAGTTCACCACTGAACCAGTGCATCAGGGCTATATTGAGCCCCACGCTGTTGTGGCCGACATGAACCCGGACGGCAAAGTAGATGTGTTCTGCTCCAGCCAGGGTCATTTCATGGTACGGGCGTTTTGTTCGCAACTGCTGCACATCGAGATGTCAAAGATCAAAGTCACCGCGGCTGAGATCGGCGGCGGCTTCGGCGGCAAGACAACCGTGTACCTGGAGCCTTTGGCAATTATGCTGTCACGTAAATCGGGACGTCCGGTGCGCATGACCATGAGCCGTGAAGAAGTGTTCCGCGGTTCCGGTGCCACATCAGGTGCGGCCATGACCATCAAAATGGGCGCGACCAAAGACGGCAAGATCACCGGTGCCTATGCCGAGCTGTATCTGCAAGCCGGCGCTTTCCCTGGCTCCCCCGTGGGGCCGGCGGCGATGACGGCTTTCGCGCCTTATGATCTGGCGAATGTGAAAGTTGTCGGTTTCGACGTGGTTTCGAACCGACAAAAGGTTGTTGCCTATCGGGCACCTGGTGCACCGATTTCGGAATATGGCGTGGAATCCGTGGTTGATGAATTGGCCTCGGAATTGGGGATCGATCCCATCGAAATCCGTTCCATGAATGGTGCCAAAGAAGGTACCCAGGCAGCTTATGGCGTTAAATTCGGCACCATCGGCTTCCAGGAAACCTTGGATGCGGCGAAAGCGACGGAGCATTTCAAAACACCGCTTGGTCCTAATCAGGGCCGGGGCGTTGCCTCTGGCTTCTGGTTCAATATTGGCGGTGAATCCTGCGCCGGTATTCGGATTAACGAAGACGGCTCCATCTCCCTGACCGAGGGTAGCCCCGATATTGGCGGCTCACGGGCATCCATGGCCCTCATGGCGGCTGAAACCCTTGGTGTGGATTACAACAAGATCAAGCCATCGGTCGTCGACACTGATGCGACGGGCTATCACTTCGTCACGGGCGGCTCCCGTGTCACCTTTGCCACCGGCATGGCCGTGGTCGAGGCGTCCAAAGCCGCAATTGATGAGCTGCGCGCCCGTGCGGCCCAAATTTGGGATGTGGATGTTGAAGGCGTGGTCTGGGAAGACGGCCATGCCAAGCCGGCATCGACCAACGTAGGTGATTTTGAGCCTATGTCCCTGGCAGAGCTCGCCAAAGTGGCGAACAAAACCGGTGGTCCGATTTCAGGCCATGCAGACATCAACGCCAAGGGTGCGGGGCCGGCGTTCGGCACCCATATCTGCGATGTTGAGGTTGATCCCGACACGGGTCATGTGACGGTGCTCCGTTACACGGCGGTGCAGGATGCCGGCCGGGCCATTCATCCCGGCTACGTTGAAGGCCAAATTCAGGGCGGTGCCGTACAAGGCATCGGCTGGGCCTTGAACGAAGAATATATCTATGACGAGAACGGCTGTTTGGAAAATGCGGGCTTCCTGGATTACCGGGTGCCTGTGGCTTCTGATCTGCCCATGATCGACGCGATCATCGTGGAAGTGCCAAACCCAACCCATCCCTTTGGGGTCCGGGGCGTGGGCGAAGTGCCGATCATTCCGCCCCTGGCGGCCGTCTCAAACGCAGTTGCGGCCGCAACCGGCGTTCGTTTTAACCGGCTGCCCTTGTCGCCACCGACCATTCTGGCCGGTATCGCGGCTAAGAAGTAGCGAATATAGGAAACGGATCAGGATCGGAAGCAGCGGCAATGGTTAAGGTCACACTTTCAAGCGGGACTGCACAGCAGTTCACCAATGGTGTGACGGAGGTCAATGTCGAAGCCAAAAACGTCCGGCAAATGTTCAAGGCGTTGGAGGCTAATTTTCCGGGCTTGGGTGAAGAGATCCAGACCAGCATGTCCGTCGCGATAGACGGCGTGATTTTGCCGGATCCGTTCCTGGAAGAAGTGACCGAAGCTAGCGAGATTTTCGTCCTGCCAAAGATTGGCGGCGGTTAAGGTTTAGGTCACGAGACAAAAACGAGGGGCGGCACTGCATGTGCCGCCCCTTTTTTGTCGTCTGTGCCTTTGACTGCGCTATTTGTCCCCGGTGGGCAGATCCCGGAACGAGCCGACTTTATCAAGGCGTACATCTTGCGGCAGACCCAGAACACGCTCGGCGATGATATTACGCAAAATCTCGTCCGTGCCGCCGGCGATACGATAGCCGGGTGAGGACAAGGCACCGGATTGGAACAGACCATCAAGGGCGACGGTATCAGGGTCCGTGACAATGCCCAGCATTTCCTGCAACTCCATACCAAAGAATGAGACTTCCTGATATTTGGTAGCGCTGACCAGTTTGTTGATAGAGCTTTCCGGGCCCGGCGTTTCACCCCGGGACATGGCCGTCATGGTTCGGAAATGAGAATTTTTCAGGCCCTGTTTACGCACATACCAATCCGCCAGTCGGTCACGCACCATGGCGTTATCCAATGCGGGGCCGTCTTCCAATTCGGTTTCCCTGGCCAGGTCAAAGACCTCCTCAAAGTCAGGCGGTGGTGCGACACCAACCGCAAACCGTTCATTCATCAAAGTCGTCAAGGACACCTTCCAACCTTCACCAATCGCACCCAGTCTCTGGCTGTCGGGAATACGAACATCGGTGAAATAAACCTCGTTGAAGTTTGCCGGGCCCGAGGCTTGCCGGATGGGGCGAACTTCAATACCCGGTGACTTCATGGATAGGAAAAAGAACGTCAGGCCTTTATGTTTTGGGGCATCAAAATCACTACGCGTGACCAGGATGCCGTAATCGGAAAACTGCGCGCCGGAGGTCCAGATTTTCTGCCCGTTGATAATCCAATCGGCGTCGTCACCATCACCATCGCGATCCGCCCGTGTCCGCAGGCCGGCCAGATCGGAACCGCCGGCAGGTTCGGAAAACAGCTGACACCAAATCTCCTCGCCGCGAAGCGCAGGTCCGGCATAGCGTTGCTTTTGCTCTTCCGTGGCATAGGCCAGCATGGTGGGAATGCACATGCCCAGACCAATTTCATAGACCCCGCGGGGGGCAATAAACTCCGCCTCTTCCTGTCTATAAATCACTTCCATGATGGGTGAGAGGCCCTGGCCGCCATATTCTTTTGCCATGGTAATACCGGCGAAACCGGCAGCGGCCTTTTTTGCCTGCCAGGGACGGGAGGCTGCCAACATCCCGGACTTGTCCGCGCCCGTGGCCAGGTTGCGGTCGCCGCCGGCTTTAGGTTGGGCGTTTTCTGCCAGGAAACTGCGGGCCTTGACGCGAAATGCAGCTTCTTCGGGGGTATCTGTAAAATCCATTGTTCTTATTCCTTACGCTGCATTGCGTTGGCTAAGGGCATTGATAAGACGGTCTTTCCAGCGCCGCAGGCTACCCAAAACCAAGGCCGTTTGCCGGGCCCGACGATAGTAAAGGTGGCAATTGAACTCCCACGTGAAGCCCATGCCGCCATGGACCTGGATGTTCTCTTTCGAGGCGTAATTGAATGCCTCAACCGCACTGATGCGTGCCGTCGCGGCCGCTACGGGTAGCTCGGCTGCATCTGTCGATAGGGCCCAGGCCCCGAAATAGGCATTTGATCGGGCCAGCTCGATCTGAACATACATATCCGCCAGACGATGTTTGATGGCCTGATAACCCGCTATGGGTCGGCCAAAGGCGTAGCGGCCCATGGCATAATCCTTAGCCATTTCCAGGCAAGCCTGTGCCCCACCAACCTGTTCAAAGGCCAACAATACAGCGGCCCGGTCTTGAATATCTTCCAACAAAGGCCAGCCATCGCCACCCAACCGTTCCGCAGGTGCGTTCGTGAAGCTCAATTTTGCCTGTGACCGTGTTGGGTCCAGGGTCTCGACCGCGCTGCGTTCAACGCCCGTGCCCGTCAGATCAACAATAAAAAGGCCCGTGCCGCTGCCGTCTTTGGCAATCACAATGGCCTTATGGGCAATATCACCGTCTGCCACGGGGACCTTCTCGCCGTTCAATTTACCGTCAGAGACGGTTGCGGTGGTGTTGGTAGCGGTGGCAGGGCGGGCTCCTTCGGACAGGGCCAGGCACCAGATCGCTTCGCCAGTGGCGATATCGGGCAGATAGCTCTGCTTCTGCTCTTCCGTGCCCGCCACCATCAGTGCCTCGGAACCAAGATAAATGGAAGATGCGAAGGGTGTCGGTGCAAGAGAACGGCCTAGTTCTTCAGCCAGAACACACAGTTCCAGATGGCCCATGCCAGAGCCGCCATATTCTTCGGGAATGGCAGCGCCCAGCCAACCCATTTCAGCGAATTGACGCCACAGATCCTGATCAAAGGGTTGTTCCCCTTCCAAAGTTTGGCGGACAACGTCGGCGGGGCATTTGTCCAGCAGAAAGCGCCGGGCCTGATCGCGCAACATGCGTTGGTCGTCATCGAACTCAAAATTCATATTGCTCGTCCGCTCCTGTCAGATGGCGTTTATTTTCCACTATCAAATGGGAGTTGACCGCAGCCGTCAAGCGGCTTTGCGAAGAATTGCTTTCAGGTATGATTAACCATAGGCATCTATAAGGAAATCATGACAGACATTGACCCACGTGCGGAGTTTGAGGGCGGCAATGCAGCCCTGGCCGAAGGCCGGGCCGGGGATGCGGTAAGCCATTACCGCAAGGCCCTGGTTGCGGCGCCGGACGTGGTTGAGGTGCATCACAATCTTACGGCAGCCCTGGCCCAGCTGGGCCGCAATGACGAGGCCATGGCGGTAGCCCGTCAGGGTCTGGCCCAACGGGCCGACTACGCGCCCCTGCATGTTGCCTTGGCAAATTTGTTGAGCCAGCAAGGCGCAGCGACAAAGGCCCGCGAACATTACGCTGAAGCCCTGGGACTGGATCAAGGTTTGGCCGGTGCCTGGTCCGGTATGGCTGGTCTTCATATGGCAGATGGTTCTTATGATATTGCTTCGGATAAATACCGTAAGGCATTGTTATTAAATAAAAAAGACGTCGTATCAATGAATAATTTGGCGATCTGTCAGATGAGCCTGGGGCAACACCACGATGCCCTGGCCCTCTATCGGGACCTCGTCGCCTTGAACCCCGATGTGGGCAGTTTGCAGAATAATCTGGCGCAGGTATTGCAAGCTTTAGGGCGGCATGATGAGGCGGTGGTGGCCTTCCGCAGGGCCCTGGATTTGGATCAGGACATCGACAATCTGGCGCCATTTTTTATGCAATCCCTGATGTATCAATGCGCCTGGGAAGATCTGAGCGTGATCAAGCAAAGGGTGCTGGATGAAACCCGCCGCCGCTTGGCCGACGGCCTGCCCATTACGGTACAGCCGTTTTCCCTGGCCGGTACGGACGCGCCCGCGGACCTTCGCCTGGCCGCATCCCGATCCTATGCCGCCCACTGTGCCGCCAGTATCACGGACCTGCGGGATCGTTTGGCCTTTAAACACCTGCCCGCCCGCGTGGGGCCGCTGCGCATTGGTTATATATCTCCTGATTTTCGTCAACACAGCGTCGCCACGGCGTTCAAGGATCTGATCGCGCATCATGACCGGGAATATTTCGAATGGTTCGGTTATGCCATCGGTCAGGAAAAGCGCGATCACATGACGGACTATTTCCGGGCACAGTTCAATCATTTCACTGATTTTGCCGACAAAGACCTGGAAGAAACCGCCCGGCATATCCACCAGGACCGCCTGGATCTTTTGGTCGATCTATCAGGATTTACCCGCCATTCCGCCTTGGAGTTGTTGGCGCTGCGCCCAGCCCCCGTGCAGGCCCATTATTTGGGCTACGGTGCCACCCTGGGGACAGATTGCGTGCAATACCTGGTCACTGATGCGGTCAATACACCCCCCCAACTGGCCGCCCATTGCGCCGAGGCCGTGGTCTATTTGCCCGACAGTTTTATGGCAACCTCACGGCCCGAAATTGCGGCAGAAACCCCCGATAGAGCCAGCCAGGGCCTGCCGGAGGGGACTATGGTTTTTGCCAATTTCAACGCTCATTATAAATTTGATCCAGAGACCTTTGATCTATGGCTTGATCTGCTGGCGGCATTGCCTGGCAGTGTCATATGGCTATTGCAGGGGGGCGACGGTGCCATGGTCAACCTGCGCGCCACCGCCCAGGCCAAAGGGATCGACCCTGAACGCCTGGTCTTTGCCCCCCGTGCGCCCCACCCCGAACACCTGGCCCGGCAGTCTTTGGCGGATTTAAGCCTGGATTGCCGCCATCATACGGGGGGTGTCTCGACCATGGATGCCCTGTGGTCCGGATTGCCCGTTTTGACCATTGCAGGCGACAATCAGTCCGCCCGGACAGGTGCTTCGATCCTGCATGCCGCCGGTCTGGAGGATATGGTTGTTGCATCCCCGGAGGAATATCGTGCCAAGGCATTGGAATTGGCTGCTGATCCCGTAGCGTTGGCGGAATTAAAAGGGCGGGTGAAGGCTGCCACGAAAACAGCGCCCTTATTTGATACCCGGCGTCTGGCAAGGCACTTGGAGGCGGCTTATCGGGAAATGGTACGCCGCCACAGATCGGGAGCGGGTGTAGGTTCCTTTGCTGCGGCAGAGGTTCTATGATGCGGGCAAAACCAACAAGCCCAATGGATAAGGAAACCGGACCATGGATTTAACAGAGCGTTTGGAAAAACTGTACGCCAGTGCGGTGTACGATGTGTTGAACAGCATGGGCCATGCCAATTGCGTTCTGCCCCACGGCATCAATGCCCTTGATCCCAGCCATCGTTTAGCCGGTCAGGTGGAAACGCTGAACGGCGATTATTCGGAGGACAAGGACGCAGGCGAGACCTTGCTGGCCTGGGCCACGGTGTTGTCCAAGGCACCTTCGGGCAAGGTCTTGATCTGTCAGCCTAATACCTATGAAGTCGCACTGATGGGCGAATTATCGGCGGAAACCCTGAATTATCGTGGCGTGCGCGGCTATATCGTCGATGGCGGCTGCCGGGACGTGCCGTTTTTGTTGAAGAATGACTTTCCGGTATTCTGCCGCTTCAACACACCGAAAGACATCTGTAAGCGTTGGGTGGCCGAAAGCATGGGAGAGCCGATCGATATTGGCGGCGTGACCATAAACAGCGGCGACTATGTGCTGGCGGACATCGACGGCGTGGTGATCATACCCCAGGATATAGCGGAAGCCGTGGTGGCAGAGACAGAGGCCGTGGCCTCCACCGAAACCGCCATGCGTGATGCCATATTGGGCGGCATGGATCCGGTCGATGCCTACAAGAAATTTGATACATTTTGAACGTAACCCGTAGAACATGAATAGGCCCCTTCTTCATAATCACGCAGACATGGCCGCGCGATTGGAACCACGAGATGTTGGTGCCATTAACTGGCTTGGTGTATGGACCCTGTATGCAAAGGAAGTGCATCGCTTCCTGAAAATCACCTTGCAATCCATTATCGCACCCGTGGTGACGACATTGCTGTTCCTGGCCGTCTTCACGCTGGCCTTTGGCGATCGCGCCGTGCTGGGGGGCGAGGTGTCCTTTCCCCGCTTTCTGGCTCCCGGTTTGATCATGATGGCGATTGTGCAGAACAGTTTTGCCAACAGCGCCTCGTCCATATTGATCTCTAAAATTCAGGGCAACATTGTTGATCTGATGATGCCGCCCCTGGGTCCTGGCGAATTGAGCTTTTGCTTTGCCGCTTCCGGGGCCACGCGGGGATTGCTATGTGGCGCCGCCGTTGCCGTCGGCATGGCCTTTTTCGTGGACAATTCCGTGACCCATATCTGGCCTATTCTGTTTTATGGCATTACGGCTGGATTGTTTTTGTCACAGATCGGTCTGTTGGTCGGGATCTGGGCCGATAAGTTCGATCATATGGCCACGATCACCAATTTCATCATCACGCCGCTGGCCTTTCTGTCGGGCACATTTTATTCCATCGATCGTCTGCCTGAACCCTGGTATGGCTTAAGCCAGATAAATCCGTTTTTTTATATGATCGACGGCTTCCGCTATGCCTTCATCGACCGGGCCGATGGCTCCCTTGCCATAGGCGTTGGCATCATGATCGCACTGAACGCCATCATCTGGACGATCAACTATCTGGTTCTGCGTAACGGCTGGAAATTAAAGAGCTGAGGGACCATATGCTGACGGAACTGTCAGAAGACGCCGCGACAGGGTCTATCGCGGAAATCTATGATGAAATCCGCCGCCTATGGGCGGTGCCCTATGTCTCCTCATTGCAACGTCATTTGGCCAGCCGGCCCGCCCAGCCCAACTGGTTGGAATGGTGTTGGTCCGCCCTGGCACCGGCCTTCAGCTCCGGTCAGGCCCAGACCGCTGGGTGGCGGGTTGCCGGTGAACTGGCGTTGCCGGCCTTGAAATCCATAGATACGGACCAATTGCAAACCCTTGGCGTCTCGGAAGCTGACCAGGATGTGATCGTAACGGTCTGTGCCGGTTTTGTCCGCGTGGCACCGGTCAATTTGATGTTTGCGGGTTTGCTGCGGCATTTACTGGCGGGACGTCGACCCCAAGGTGAGGGTTGGGCGGAGCATACCCATACTTGGCAGCCGCCCCGTGCCCTACCTGCGTTGCCGCCGATGGTGGATGTGATGGGGGCGGAGGGTGACCTGCGCGCCGTCCTTTTGCGCCTTGGCACGGAAGTGGATGGCACGCCGTTTGTGCCGGGGCTATACCGAATACTGGCGGGCTGGCCGGACTATCTAAACCATCTGGGCGAGGTCTTAATACCGCTTTTCGAAAGCCCTGAAACGGACGCCGCCCGTGCTGAATTATTATCCGGCATAGACGGGGCGGTGGAAGAACTATTCGTCCAGCTGCCGCCACTCGCGAAACAGGAAACGCCGGCGGCCGAAGATTTCCCTGCTATCCTGGCGGCACTGGATACCTACCGGCGGACCAGCCCGGAGATGGTGACCTTCGGGCGCATGATTGCTGGCGCCCTGCCACAAGAGCCAACATCACTGAGGGATACGTAATGCGTGTTGTCTATCATCTGCCCAACGATGACCTGCGGGAGGCACAAAGGGAGGCTGTGGCGGCGGAGGCCGCGGGGTTCGATGGTGTCGTTGCTTTGGAAAACGCCCACGGGCCGTTTCCACCCTTGGCGGTTGCGGCATTGGCCACGGAACGGGTACAGATCGGCACGGCGGTGGCCATCGCCTTTCCCCGCAGCCCGACCATTACGGCGCATGCCGCCTGGGATTTGAACAAAGCCTCCAACGGGCGATTTTATCTTGGCCTCGGATCTCAGGTAAAGGGGCATAACGAACGCCGATACGGCATTCCCTGGACCCCGCCCGCGCCCCGCATGCGGGACTATATCGGTGCTGTCCGGGCTGTGTGGCGGGCCTGGGAAACCGGCGAGAAGCTGGATTATCACAGTGATAATTATGAACTGACCCTAACGACGCCGAATTTTGCGCCAAAGCCGCTTGGCCTGCCACGTATTCCCATTGCCATGTCGGCGGTGGGCCCGGCCATGCTGCGGGTAGGGGGAGAGGTCGCGGATGGTGTCCGGCTGCACCCATTTTCCACCCAGCGCTACTTGCAGGAAGTTTCCCTGGCCCGTATCGGCGAGGGTCTGGAACGCAGCCATCAGGCGGGCGGGCGAGCCCGGGAAAATATCGAGGTCGTCTCCGGTGCTTTCATTGCCACCGGCGCAGATGAAGAAGCGGTGGCCAGGATGAAGGAATATATCCGCTTCCGGATTTCCTTTTATTGTTCGACGCGCGCCTATTGGCATGTCCTGCGTCTGCATAATATGGAAGACCTTGGCCTGAAACTGCACCCCCTTCCAGGTGCCGGACGCTGGGATGAAATGGCCAGCCTGATCCCCGACGACGTGGTCGACCTGTTCGCCATCGTTGGCACCCACGACGAAATCGGGGCCAAGATTGCCGAACGTTACCAGGGCCTGGCCGATACCTTGTCGCTGTTCATCCCCACGGACACCGACCCCGGCCCCTTGGCCGAGGTCGTGCAGGATATCCAACGCATACCCACACCATTCAAGGGCTATGGGACAGGTTGGTAGGCTTCCCTAGGCGAGGGCGCGAAGGTCTTCCAACGTCTTGGTCGCTTCCGGCCTGTAGGTATAATCCGCATCAATATCCGTGGCCCGGATAATGCCGCCGCCATCGATCACAAAGCGCGCCGGAATTGGCAGGGTCCAGCTTTCATCGCCGTTGTATTTCGGTAATTCAAGACCGAAGCCGCTATAGACTGCCTTTAGATCGTCCGGCACTTCAAAACGAAGCCCAAGCTGGGCCGCATAGGCGTTGCCCGGATCGGTCAACAGATGGAAATTAAGGTCACCTTTGTTGGTGGAGGCCCGGTTATGTTCCGGCATTTGTGGCGTCAATGCCACCAGGTTTGCACCGAGGCTTTCCAGTTCCTTTAACACTGCTTGCAAAGCATACAGCTCTGCATTGCAGTAGGGTCACCAAACGCCGCGAAAAACCGTCAGCACCATGGGTCCTTGGGCCAACAGGTCGGACGAACGCACAATATCACCCTTGGCATTTTCCAGGGCGAATTCAGGCAGGCTGTCGCCGACCTTGAGGGCGCGATCAACCGCACCGTTATCGCGCAGGGCTTGAGTGCCCGCGGCCATAACCGCGCGCTCCTCCGGCGTGCGCTTTGCCAGCCCGCCGGCACGTATCTTGTCGAGTTGTTCCGCTAAATTCATGATAGCATGCTCCCCATTTATGGATATCGATCAACGATATCACTGAGTTTCAGGTCCAGCAAATGCTAGTCGAAAATCGACGCCAATTCGGCAATGCCAGGAATGGTGATATCCGCGACGTCAATGTCATCCCGTGGCTGCTGGCCTGTGTAATAGCCCTGAAGGACACGGATCGTCGATAGGCCAAACTTCCTGGCTGGGCGAATGTCATTGTCCAGACGGTCGCCGATCATGACCGCCTCGCCGCCTGTGCAGCCTGCCTGGTTTAACGCCATCTGAAATATTGCCGGGTCAGGTTTCGCCAGACCCACATCGGCGGAGCCAAGGATGAATTCAAAATACCGTGCGATGCCCCAATCTTCACAGCGCTTGATGGTGCCGGGACTCTGGTTTGCTACGATGCCAAGGGAATAGCGCTGGGAAAGGGTTGCCAATAGATCTTCAACATCTGGGAAAAGTACAAGAAGATCAGTCGGCATTGAGGTGTCCCGGCGGATGATTTCCGCATTCAATAGACCACCCGACAGCGCCATCACCCCAGTCAGCATCGCCTTGGGATCGAAATCCGTCGCCGCGTTCCGAATGGCCTGATCCAAATCTTCCGCTGTCGCGCTGACGCCAATACCGTCCAACAATGTTACGCAACTCTTTGTCCATTCAAATAAGGCAGGCCGTTCGTCAACCAAGGTCTCGCCAAGATCAAAGAACAACCACTTGGCATTTCGGATTCGTGGATGGTCCATGTCCCTAGGCCAGATAGACGCCCAATCCGTCCCAATCGAACGCAACACCATGACCCGGGCGTTCAGGCGCGACGGCGTGGCCTGTTTTGTTCAGGACCATGGGGTTGGCAATGAAACGTTCCAGGCCAAAGCCGTGGACTTCGAGATATGATTTGTTGGGTACGGCGGCCAACAGATGAACATGCAGGTCATGCACACCGTGGGAGGTTACGGGTAGATTGTTGGCCTCTGCCAGGTGGGCCACCTTCATCCAGACCGTAATGCCGCCGCAGTTAGAGACATCCGGTTCGGGGAAGTCCACACCGCCCGCATTTATCAGATTGCGGAATTCATAAAGGGTATGCAGGTTTTCGCCCGCCGCGATGGGCACGCCGCCTTCGCGGGCAATCCGTACGTGACCTTGCGGATCATCGGGGATTGTCGGCTCCTCCAGCCAGACGAGGCGGTATTCCGTCAGGGCCTGTGCGGCACGGATCGCCTGATCCACCCGCCAGCGCATATTGGCATCTACCATCAAGGGAAAATCCGCGCCCAGGAAGTCCCGCATGGCGGCGACGCGGGCGAGATCCTCGCTTAAATTATCCCGGCCCACTTTCATCTTTATGGCGTGAAAACCTTTATCCAGATTGTCCTGCGTTTGCGCCAATAGCTTTTCGAGGGGGAAGAACAAATCGATGCCGCCGGCATAGGCGGTGACCTCTGCGTTATGCCCTCCCAGGAAGCGCCAAAGCGGCTGCGCGGCACGCTTGGCCTTCAGGTCCCATAGGGCGATATCTATGGCGGATATGGCAAAGGAAGTCGGCCCACCGCGCCCGGCATAGTGCAGATGCCACCACATGCGCTGCCACAGATCCTCTACCCGGTCAGCGTCCGCGCCCAGCAATAATGGCGTCATATCATCGCGCACCAGACTGACGATGGCATTGGCCGCCGTACCCACGGTGTAGGTATAGCCCAGGCCCTCGACCCCATCGGCATCGGTGATGCGTACGGTGACCAATTCAAAATGGGACATCTCACCATGGGTGGAATCTGACAGGGTTTCGGGCAGGGGAATGGAAAAGCGGTCAGCCTGAACGGATTGGATGGTCATGATTTCATCTCCCCAAGGGCGATTGCTGCAATTTGGCGACCATAATAAGGCTCATCCCGATGGCAGGTCCGCCGATAGCTGTAGAACAAATCGTCGTCGGCATAGGTGTCCAAAGCCAGATCATGGCTTTGTCCTAAACCGAGGCTGCTTAAGCGGTTCATCACAAAGCCTGCGAGGTCAAATTGGAAATGTCCGGCCTTTGGCGATGCTGTGAAAAAATTTGCGTATCCGGCATCCTCGGCCACGAAAGTGGCATGGAATTCCGCCCCGACTTCGTATGACACCTGGGCGATGCAGGGGCCGACCACAGCAGAAATACCATCCCGCCGGGCCCCGAGATCTACCATGGCCTGAACCGTTGCCTCCAGCACACCTGACAAGGCACCACGCCAGCCCGCGTGCGCGGCCCCAATGACGCCTGCCTTTGCATCGGCAAACAGTACCGGTGCACAATCTGCGGTCAGAATACCCAGGGCCAGACCCGGCGTTGCGGTGACCATGGCATCGCCCTTTGGGGCCACCGTGGGATGCCAGGTATGCTTGGTGGCGACGACGTCGGCGCTGTGATGTTGATGCACGGTGATAAGGGCGTCTGATGCAACGCGCAACGTGTTGGCAACCTGTGTGCGGTTCGCCATAACGACGGCGGCTTCATCGTTGGAACCGTAGCCGCAATTCAGGCCACCATAAATACCTTCCGAACCCCCACCCTGCCGGGTGAAAAAGCCGTGGCTGATGGTGTCGTTGGATAAGGCGTCATGTACGATAGGTGCGGGTTTCATTCTGACTCCAAAAATCCGGGCGGGGTTTGACCCTCGTTCGTTGTCTCTGTCGTGACGGCCATGACCTTAAACAATTGCCCCATTTGATCCTGGTCCGTCAGACGAAGCAAGGCCGATGCGATGGCTGCGGCCTGCTCAACCGTGGCGGTTTGTTGCAGCATCTGGGCCCGCTGGTTAATGCCAAGTTGCGTTAGAAAGGCACCTTGGCCGACGGGGCCATAGGCGCGTGCGCCGGCGCTCCCTGCGGCTTCTGCCAGGGCCTGAAAGTCAACATGGCTGGTCAAATCGGCCTGGCCCGGATCGTCCAGAACAGCAACAAACTTATGCCCCCGCATGGCTTGTAAAGTATCACCAACTGCGCTGCGTCCATGGCCGTAGTCAATGACCAGGGCACCGCCGCTATTCTGGACTATATGCTGTGCCAATTCCGTCATGGCACCCGTACGGGCGGATGAAACTTCAACGATGTCACCAAGTTCGGCGTCTTGCGCCATAAGCTCGGTGGGCACGGCGGGGACGACGGCGGGATCCAGGACAAGGCACAGGGCATCGTCCTGCAGGCCAACCATACGTTCGTGCCAGCCGTCTTCGGCGCGCTGAAACTGGCGGATCGGTAAAGCGTCGAAGAATTCATTGGCAATGGTCAGGCCGGGCAGGGCCGGCAGATCGGCGATATTGTCGTGCCAGGTGATCTCGCACGAGGTGACGTCTTGGGGTAGTGCGGCGCGCTGGCTGGCCCGCAACACGGGGCTGGTTTCCACCAAATGAACCTGGGCGGCTTGGACAAAACCCGGCACAGAAGCCCCGGCGCGCAATGCATCGGCCATGAGCGTGCCCCGGCCCGGACCCAGCTCCGCCAAGATGAATGGGTCCGGTGCGCCCATGGCCTGCCAGCGGTCGGCGCACCACAGACCGATCAACTCGCCAAACATCTGGCTGACCTCCGGTGCGGTGATGAAATCGCCGGCGCGGCCCAGTGGGTCGCGACTGATGTAGTAGCCCCATTCAGGGTGGCCCAGTGCCTCAGCCATATAGCGGCTGATGGGCATGGGCCCTTCCAGCCTGATACAATCCTGCAGATGGGTCGCCAGACTATTCATGGTGCCTACTCACGGGCGGGCGACGTTCTGGCGCGCCAGATCAAGTACAGGCCGCCCAGCAACATGGGCAAGGACAGCCATTGCCCCATGGTCGTGCCAAATGGCAGCAACCCGATTTGGGCATCAGGCTGGCGCACCAGTTCGACCAGGGCGCGGGCCAGGGCATAGCCGGACAGATAGACGCCTGTTAGCAGGCCTGGCCGCTGTGTGGCGTTCCGACGCCAGGCCAGCCAGGCCAGAACCGCAAACAGCACCGCGCCTTCCAATAGCGCTTCGTAAAGCTGGCTGGGATGACGGGGCAGGGGGCCTGCGTGGGGAAACAACACGGCCCAGGGCAGGTCAGTGGCCCGGCCATAGAGCTCCCCATTGATAAAGTTTGCGATCCGGCCAAAAAACAAACCCAAGGGCACGGCGCAGGATACCAGATCGCTCAGGCGCAGCAGTTCAAGGTTGTGCCGCCGGGCGAACCAGAACATCGCCACGGTGACCCCCAACAGGCCACCATGAAAAGACATTCCGCCTTCCCAAACCGCCAGGGCCTGCATGGGATTATCCATATAGTAGGGCAGGTTGTAGAACAGCACATAGCCAAAGCGTCCACCAAGGATGATACCCACAATGGCCCAGACCAGCAGGTCGTCGATAACCTCGGCCTTGGTCATGTGGGCGCGATTGGCGTTAAGGCGCAGCATATAGCGCCAACCCAGCAACAGGCCGGCGATATAGGCCAGGGCATACCAGCGAATGGCAAAGGGCCCTAACTGCAACAGTACCGGGTCGATTTGGGGAAAGGCCAGTGCCGCTAATGGGGCGGCTAATGGCGCGACTAAGGGGGCGGTTTCTATCATCGTTATCATATAGCTGTGCTGTTTCGCCGCTGCAAGTTGGCTTGCCACAATCGCCCGCGACGGCCATATTGCCGCAGCAATTGAAAAGAGGCTCACCGATGTCAAAACACAGTTCCGGGAACCGCCGTATTTTGGACGATGTCTCCCGCCTTGCCACATCCGCTGCCGGGCTGGTGCAGGGGGCCGGGCGAGAGGCGGAGACTTTGTTGCGCCAACGGTTGGAGCGGCTGCTGGACCGGATGGATCTGGTCACCCGGGAAGAGTTTGATGTGGTCAAGGCAATGGCCGCCGCCGCGCGCCTGGAGAACGAGGCGTTGGCGAAGCGCATGGCGGCGTTGGAGAAGGTGATTCAGGCCGGTAATGCTAAGCCTAAGGTTAAGGCAGCCCCTGCCGCGAAGGCGAAGCCTGTGGCAAAAGCCAAGACAAAGCCCGCCGCGAAAGCCAAAAAAGCGCCCAAAACAGCAAAAAAATAGTCATTAATCGGATTTTTTCCAAACCCGCCGCAGGCCTCAATAGTCTCTCCTTGCACCCCTAGGGGCCATCTGTAACATTACCGCACATGGTGTTTTGCCATTTTGGCACCACAATATGTGGGACTTTTCAGTTATGAGCATAAGTGCGGAAGATTTCGTCGCGACAGTGGATAATCCGCTGGACCTGGTCGAGGATATCGTCGCTGCCCATCAATGGCCGTTTGAACGAAATTGTGACGAGGAACTTTCCGTCACAGTGGCGGGAACCTGGTGCGATTACCATCTAGGCTTTTCTTTCAATTCCTATCAGGGCGGATTGCAACTGGCCTGCGCCTACGACATGCGCGTGCCGGGCAAACGTCAGGTCGATGTGCACAGCCTTCTGGCCATGGTCAATGAACGCATGTGGCTGGGCCATTTTGATTTGTGGATCGAAGATGGGGTGCCAATGTTCCGCCACGCGGTTCTCACCCGTGGCGGCGGTGGTTTGCATGCCAGCCAGATGGAAGAAATGATTGAAATCGCCATTACCGAATGTGAACGCTTTTATCCTGCCTTCCAGTTTGTAATATGGGGGGGTAAGGCACCGGCGGAAGCCATCGCCGCCGCCATGTTGGAAACCGTGGGAGAGGCTTAGAAAAAAATGTCAGATTTGACGGGCGCCCTGTTGCTGGTCGGTTGCGGCAAGATGGGCGGCGCCCTGCTGGGCGGCTGGCTCGATCAGGGGATTTCAGCCGATCAGGTGGTTGTTGTTGAACCGGCTTTGGACAGCGATCGCAGTGCTGTGCCCGCCGGCGTCACTGTGCTGTCCGATGGCGGTGACATAGCCGCTGATTTCAGCCCCGCCGTTGTGATATTTGCCGTGAAGCCGCAGGTGATGGGAGATGTCGTCCCCGCCTATAGCCGCTTTGCCGCTGCCGGCGCGGTTTTCCTTTCAATCGCGGCCGGTACGCCGATCCGCTTTTTTGAAGATAATCTGGGTTCTGCTGCGGCTGTCGTACGGGTTATGCCCAACACCCCTGCCGCAGTACGCCAGGGTATGTCGGTGCTATGCGCCAACAGCCATGCCAGCCAGGCGCAACGGGATTTGTGCGGTGGGCTGATGGCCGCCGTCGGTGATACCGCCTGGCTGGATGATGAAGCTTTGATGGATGCGGTGACCGCTGTCAGCGGCAGCGGTCCGGCCTATGTCTTTCATCTGATCGAATGCCTGGCACAGGCTGCGGTCGACGTCGGCCTGGAACCTGACCTGGCCGCCCGCCTGGCCCTGCAGACCGTGGCCGGTTCCGGCGAATTGGCGCGGCAATCAGACGACGACGCGGCTCAATTGCGGGTCAATGTCACGTCGCCCGGTGGGACAACCCAGGCCGCGTTGGAGGTTTTAATGGGGTCAGGCGGGTTGCAACCCCTGATGACGGCAGCCGTGCAAGCGGCGGAAAAACGCGGCAGGGAGCTCGGGGCATAATTCGTACCTCTATGGACACTTAGCCTGCCCCCTGCTACATAGCCGCCATGTTTAAAAACGCTCCACAATGCCTTGGCACAGGCCGAATAACGCGAATTATTGGCCCGGACCCTATTTAGGGCCGGGAGCGCTGTTCATTGTCTTGTTGGCGCGCGATAACGCTGCGATTTACAACAAGTAGCTTTTTGAAATTCTGTATTTGATATTTGGGGTTCGACGCCCCGGACCCCAGGGCGAATGATATGACCACCGACAACACCGACACCACTGAAAAAACCGACTACAAAGCCACCTTGTTTCTGCCGCAGACGGACTTTCCCATGCGCGGCGGCCTGCCGAAGCTGGAACCCAAGCTTTTGCAGCATTGGGACAATATCGATCTGTTTGAACGCCAGCGCGAGGATGCCAAGGGACGGGAGAAATTCATTCTCCATGACGGCCCGCCCTATGCCAACGGCAATATTCATATCGGCCATGCCCTGAACAAGATCCTCAAGGACATCATCAATCGTTCCCAGCAAATGCAGGGCAAGGATGCCAATTATGTACCTGGCTGGGATTGCCACGGCCTGCCCATTGAATGGCAGATTGAGGAACGCTACCGCAAGGCCGGGAAGAACAAGGACGATATTCCCATCGATGAATTCCGCAAGGAATGCCGGGCCTCGGCCGAAAAATGGATCGGTGTGCAGACCGAGGAATTCAAACGCCTCGGTGTGATCGGCAATTGGAAAGATCCGTACACCACCATGGCCTATCCGGCGGAGGCGCAGATCGTTGCCGAATGCCTGAAGTTCCTCATGAACGGTGCCCTCTATCGCGGCTCGAAACCTGTCATGTGGTCCGTGGTCGAGAAAACCGCCTTGGCCGAGGCGGAAGTGGAATATCACGACCATACCTCGACCACCATTCATGTGCGGTTTCCAATCATCTCCACACCTGATGAGCGTCTTAGTGATGCATCCGTGGTGATCTGGACCACGACCGCCTGGACCATTCCCGGCAACCGGGCGATATGTTATGGTCCCCGGCTGGCCTACCGGTTGATCGAGGTTGAAGGCGTGGGCGAGGGCTCATTGGCGCGTGTGGGCGAGAGAATGGTTGTCGCAGACAGCCTGATAGAAGAGATCTGCTCCGAAGCTGGGATCACGGCCCATAAAGTCCTGGGCGATGTGGAGCATGACGCCCTGGCCGCAACTGTCTGTGCCCATCCTTGGCGGGGCCAGGGCTATGAATTCGATGTGCCACTGTTCCCCGGCGACCATGTCACCGATGACACCGGCACCGGCTTTGTCCATACGGCACCCGGCCACGGGGCGGAGGATTTTGAAGTCGGCATGGCGCATGGTTTGGAAGTGCCGCAAACCGTCAATGGCGATGGCTTGTATTTTGATCACGTGCCCATGTTCGCGGGTCAGCATGTCTTTAAGGCCGACACAAAGGTGGTTGAAGAACTGACAGGGATTAACGCTCTGCTGGCCCATGGCAAGCTGGTCCACAGCTATCCCCATTCCTGGCGCTCAAAAGCGCCGTTGATTTTCCGCAATACGCCGCAATGGTTCATCTCCATGACCAAGACGGGCCTGCGTGAAACCGCCCTGGAAGGCATTGATAACGTGCGTTGGGTGCCACGCTCGGGGCGCAACCGAATTCATGCCATGATCGCCGACCGGCCTGATTGGGTGCTGTCCCGCCAGCGGGCTTGGGGGGTTCCCATCACGTTATTCGTGGATAAGCGTACGGGTGAGCCGTTGCGGGATGAGGCCGTGAACGAGCGGATTATCGCAGCCGTGAAAGAAGCCGGTGCCGATGCCTGGTTCAATTCGGATGTGGCGGAATTTCTCGGGTCCGATTATGACCCTGCGAACTACGAGAAAATCGAAGATATTCTTGATGTCTGGTTCGATAGCGGTTCCACCCATTCTTATGTCCTGGAACAACGGCCCGATCTGCAATGGCCGGCATCACTGTATCTGGAAGGTTCCGATCAGCATCGCGGCTGGTTCCATTCTTCGTTACTGGAAGCCTGTGGCACCCGTGGCCGCCCGCCTTATGAAGCGGTCCTGACCCATGGTTTCACCCAGGATGACAAGGGCCGGAAAATGTCCAAATCCCTGGGCAATGTGACCGCGCCGCAAAAGATCTGCGACCAGTTTGGGGCGGATATTCTGCGCCTGTGGGTGGTTAGTTCCGACTATGCCGTTGATCAACGCATCGGTAACGAGATCATCAAGGCACAGGTGGATGCCTACCGCCGCCTGCGCAATACGTTGCGGTTTTTGTTGGGCAATCTGGCTGGCTTTGACGACAGCGAGCGGCTGGCGGTAAACGAGATGCCGGAACTGGACCAATGGGCCCTGCACCGTTTGTCGGAATTGGATGTGCTGGTGCGCCAATGTTGCGCGGATTATGACTTCCATCGCCTGTATGTGGCCTTGGGTAATTTCTGCACCAATGATCTATCCGCCTTCTATCTCGATATCCGCAAGGATGCCTTGTATTGCGACGACGCGTCTTCGATCCGCCGCCGGGCCGCGCGGACGGTTCTGGATCAGGTCTTTTCTACCTTGACCGCCTGGCTGGCACCCATTCTGTGCTTTACGGCGGAGGAAGCCTGGCAGGCGCGGTTCCCTGAGGATGACAGCGTGCATCTACGTCAATTTCCAGCGATACCGGCTGATTGGCGCAATGATGCCCTGGCCGATCGCTGGTCCAAGGTACGCACCCTGCGCCGCGTGGTCACCGGTGCCTTGGAAGTCGAAAGGCGGGAAAAACGCATCGGGGCGTCTCTGCAAGGGCATCCGACTGTTTATGCCCCTGGCGAATATCTGGCCGCCATGGAAGGTTTGGATGCCGCCGAAATCTGCATCACCTCTTCCATTGATCTACGGGAGGGCGCGGTGCCTGGCGGCGCCTTTACGGTAGAGGATATTGCGGACATCGGTGTAGTGATCGCAATGGCTGAGGGCGGGAAATGCGCCCGCTGCTGGCAGGTGCTGGATGAAGTCGCTGCTGATGACGAAAATGCCATCTGCCACCGTTGCGAGACGGCTGTCGCTGCCCATGCAGCGGCCTGATCAAGCCTTGATCGCTAAGACCCATATGGGGAAGGCCTATTTGGGACGGGCCCTGGCACTGGCCGCGGCAATCATGGTCATTGATCAGTTGAGCAAGTTTTGGCTGATCGCCTGGGTCGAGGCTCAGGGGGGCTGGGTCCAGGTCACGGGGTTCTTTAACCTTGTCATGGTCTGGAACCGTGGCATCAGTTTCGGGATGTTGCAGTCCGGCGAAACCGGGCGCTGGTTGCTGGTGGGGTTCACGACCCTGGTTTGCCTGGGCTTATGTTTCTGGCTGTCTCGTCAGAGAGATATTTGGCCAAGTCTGGCCTTGGGTGCCGTCATCGGCGGGGCGGTTGGGAACATTGTTGACCGTATCTGGCGTGGCGCGGTCGCGGATTTTTTTGACTTCCATGTAATGGGCTATCATTGGCCGGCCTTTAATGTGGCCGATAGTGCCATTACTATTGGCGTTGCCATGCTATTGTACGATAGTTTTCGTAAACCCGCTGACGGGGCTGCGGGGTTGACGAAAGATGATGATGTGAAGGGTGGTTAATACGATGCGGCGTTTTGGGTTAGAGTTCCGGTTGCGATCGGGTGTATTGCTGGCGTCTGTCATGCTGCTGGGTCTTTCGGCCTGTGATACCTTGAAGGAACAGGCAGGGTTGACCAAAAAAGCCCCTGATGAATTCACGATTATTACCAAGGCGCCGCTGGTCATGCCGCCCGATTTCTCCCTGCGCCCGCCACGCCCCGGTGCCAAAGGTCCCCAGGAAATTCAGCCGAAGGAACGCGCCCGGACGGCACTGCTGGGTAGCCGCGCTACGGCCGCTCGGGCGCGCCAGGCGGGTGAAAAGACCCTTGCCGGTGCCGCGGGTACAAGTAGCGGTAAAAAGGCAATGGGGGCGGAGCTGGCAATTTTGCAAAAGGCCGGCGCGACTGGTACCAATTCTTCCATTCGCCAGATTGTTAACCGCGAAACAACGGTTCTGGCGGAAAAGGACAAATCTTTTACGGATCGTCTGATTTTCTGGCAAAAGAAACCGCCCCAAGGCGCGACAGTGGATGCCGGCAAGGAGGCCAAGCGTCTGCGCGAGGCTGCGGCATCGGGCGGGGCAACGGATGCAGTTGCAACACCCGTTATCAAGCGACGCAAACGCGGTTGGTTGGAAGGTGTTTTTTAAGACCTCGCAGGTACATTGCATCAACATTGATCAAACTGAGTTCACGAGAGCTTGAGAGAAAAATTTGATTGCACACTTGCGTTGCGGCCAATGCAGATCATATCTGTGATCAGTCGCGTGGTACCTTGCGACGCAATGGAAAGGGCGCGCTAGGATTATGTCACGAAATTTTTCTGCTTTTGCCATTATTTGTTTTGTTTTTGCCGGCTTCACCGCCGGTCTGATACGGCCAGCGGATGCCGCACTGTTCCATCCAAAAACCCACGACCTGGCGAACGGGATGCAGGTGGTGGTGATCGAGGATCATCGTGCGCCGGTTATCGCCCATATGGTCTGGTATAAGGTTGGTGCCGCCGACGAACCACCTGGGAAATCGGGCATCGCGCATTTCCTTGAACATCTGATGTTCAAAGGCACGCCAACGGTACCTTCGGGCGAGTTCTCCAAAATCGTGGCCCGCAACGGTGGCCGCGACAACGCCTTCACCTCCTATGATTACACCGGTTACTTCCAGAATGTGGCGCAAGACAAGTTGGAGCTTGTCATGCGGATGGAAGCCGACCGCATGGTCAATCTGGAATTAACCGAAAAAGATATAAAGACCGAGCGTGATGTGGTTCTGGAGGAGCGCCGCTCCCGCACCGACAATGACCCGGCGGCTCAAATGCGCGAGGCCATGAATGCAGCCCTGTATCTGGGGCATCCCTATGGCATTCCCGTGATTGGCTGGAACCATGAGATTGAGGCGTTAAACCATCGTGACGCCCTGGCCTTTTATCGCCGCTATTACGCTCCCAACAATGCCATATTGGTGGTCGCGGGGGATGTAAAGGCGGAAGCCGTCTTCACGCTGGCCGAGAAGTATTTTGGACCCTTGCAGCGGGCGGATACCCCGCCCAGGGTCAGACCGCAGGAACCACCCCATCGCGCCGCCCGCAGGATCGCCTTTAACGACGCCCGTGTTTCGCAGGCCAGTTGGCAGCGCAAATACCTGGCCCCGACGCGGACCGCCGGAGACAGCAAACACGCCATTCCTCTAAGTCTGTTTGCCGATATGTTGGGTGGCGGGACGACATCGCGGCTCTATCGGGAACTGGTGGTAAAGCAGAAACTGGCGGCAGGTGCCGGTGCTTATTATAACTCAACCGGGTTGGATTTAGGGGGCTTCATGCTTTACGCCACGCCGTCACCGGGCGTGAAATTGGCAGACTTGGAAGAGGCAATGGACAAGGTGGTGGCAGAGGTCTTGAAAGATGGTTTCGCGGAAAAGGATTTGGAACGCTCCCGCACCGGCCTTTTGGCGGCGGCAATTTATGCCCGGGACAATATGTTCACCTCACCGCGCATTTTTGGCGATGCCTTAACCTCCGGTCTGACCGTTGAAGAAGTGGAAACCTGGACCGATCGCGTAAGAGAGGTAACCATGGCGCACGTCATGGCGGCGGGCCGCTCGGTCGTGAATATCCGCAGCTCCGTTACGGGCCTGTTGTTACCGGAAGGGGAGGCAGGGAAATGATACGCATCCCTTATCTGAAAATTTTATGCCTGACGTTTGCATTCATGCTGCCCCTCTCTGCTCAAGCAACGAAGGTTCAGGAAGTCCGTAGTCCCGGCGGGATCACGGCCTGGTTGGTCTCGGAACCGAAAATCCCACTTTTGAGCGTCAGTTTTTCTTTTCTGGGCGGTGGCAGTCTGGACCTACCCGAGCGCAAGGGTACCGGCAATATGGTCTCGGGCCTGCTGGATGAAGGGGCCGGACCATACAATTCCCTGGCCTTTCAGACCAAGCTGGAAGAGCTGGCGGTGCGGATGAGTTTCAGTGCGGGCCGGGATAGTTTTTCGGGCAGCCTGCGGACTTTAACCACAAATCGGGATGCCGCTTTCGAATTGTTGCGCCTGGCCCTGAATGAACCGCATTTTGAGGCTGAGGCGGTGGAACGTATCCGGCGGCAAATTCTGACAGGTTTAATCGCCGCGCGGGAGAACCCCAATGCCATCGCCGGGCGTCTATGGTTCAAGACCGCCTTTGCCGATCATCCCTATGGTCTGCCAAACAAAGGCAGCACCGAAACCGTCAAGGCAATCACGGCGGACGATATGCGGGGTTTCCTTGGCAAGGCCTTGGCCCGTGACCGCCTGACCATCGGTGTGGTCGGCGATATCACCGCTGCCGAACTGGGCCCCCTGCTGGACCGCACGTTTGGCGCGCTTCCGGCCTCGACGGATATTGAAACGCCGGCACAGGTTTCCATGCAGGGCGGCGGCACTCTGAAAGTGGTCGAAAAACCCATCCCGCAAAGCCAGGTCATATTTGGCAGTATGGGCCTGGCGCGCAGCGATCCTGATTGGTATGCCGCCTATGTCTTGAACTATGTTCTGGGCGGCGGTGGGTTCACCTCCCGCCTGACAGAGGAAGTGCGGGAAAAACGCGGCCTGGCCTATTCCGTCTATAGTTATCTTTACCCCATGGATTATACCGCCATCTATATGGGCGGGGTCGGAACCCAGAACACACGGGTGGCGGAGGCGCTGGCCGTTATCAAGGCGGAGATTGCACGGACCCGCGACAACGGCCTCACGGCGGAGGAGTTGGCGAATGCCAAGACCTATCTGAATGGATCGTTCCCTCTACGGCTGACCGCGTCGGGACGAATCGCCCGGTTATTGTTAGCCATTCAGCGGGAAAACCTTGGTATCGACTACATGGACCGGCGCGCAGGCCTTATTAATGCGGTGACATTGGAAGACATCGCCAGGGTCGCGAAGCGGCTGTTACAGCCGGATAATCTGTTGGTCGTTGTGGTGGGTAAGCCTGACGGATTGATGGGCGATAAGGCGGATAAAAAATAGCGCCGACGGCTCACTTTCTCCCGTTACCGGGCTCTGATAGCTTGGTGCCATGGAACGTAAAGTAATAGAGCAAGATATAGCAGGTTGTATGCAACCGACGATGCTGCAGCAAGCCGATTTGGACCCATTGTTGCGGCAATGTGAGGTCGCGCGGGCGCGTTTGGCCGGGGACTTGTCAAACGGAGGCTTGTCGGCATTCGCCCTGGCCCGGCAAAGCGATGATCTGGGGGAACTGCGGGCGGTGGCTGCGGATTGGCGAAAACGGTTCAAGCGGGTGGTCCTGTTTGGAACGGGCGGTTCTTCCCTCGGTGCCCGTGCCCTGGCAGCACTGGCAACGGGCCCCAATCACGGCGGGCCGGAGCTTTGCGTACCCGATAATCTGGATCCGGATTTAATGGCGCAGGTCCTCGCGCCCGATCAATTGGCCCATACGGGGTTCCTGGTTGTTTCCAAATCAGGCGGCACGGGTGAAACCCTGGCCCAGGCCCTGACGGCTGTTTCCGCCGTACGTGCTGCCTTGGGCCCGGATGCCCCGGCAGAGCATTTTCTGGGTATCAGCGAACCGGGCAACGGCGCCCTGCGACAGCTATGCGCCACGATCAATGCCCCGGTGCTGGATCATGACCCTGATGTCGGCGGGCGCTTTGCCGTGCTGTCCCTGGTCGGTTTGCTGCCGGCTATGATTGTGGGATTGGACGCCGAGGCTGTGCGTGCCGGTGCCAGGACGGTTCTGGATGCTGCCATGAACAATGCCGATAGCGCCCCTGCTATGGGTGCGGCTATGCAGGTCGCCCTCCAGCGCCAGGGCCTTGGCCAATCCGTGCTGTTGGCCTACGGCGAGGCGTTTAAGCCGTTTGTTTTGTGGTACCGACAGCTTTGGGCGGAAAGCCTGGGCAAGAACGGCCAGGGAACCACGCCCATCGATGCCCTGGGCCCGGTGGATCAACATAGTCAGCTGCAGCTGTACCTGGATGGCCCCCGGGACAAACAATTTACCGTTCTGACCGTAAAGCAGGCGGGCCGAGGCCCGGTGGTCGACCCTGAAGTGGCAACGGCCCTGGGTCAGGATTATCTGGCCGGACGAACCATTGGCGATCTGGTGGGGGCCATGCAGACGGCAACGGCCGAGACCTTGGTAGCCAATGACCGCCCCGTGCGTCATTTACGGGCCGAAAGACTTGACGAAACCAGCTTGGGTGCGTTGTTCATGCATTTTATGCTGGAGACGTTGTTCGCCGCCGATTTGATGGGCGTGGACCCGTTCGGTCAGCCGGCGGTTGAGGAAAGCAAGATCCTAGCCCGCAAATACTTGGCCGAGAGTGCTTGATGTCTGCCCCCGCGAGCAAATTACGCCGTTTACCGGAAGTCACGGTTAATCGTATTGCCGCCGGTGAAGTCGTCGAACGTCCTGCCTCCGCCCTGAAAGAATTGGTCGAGAACGCCATCGATGCCGGCGCAAGCCAGATCGATATCGTCCTGCTTGATGGCGGGCGGGAGCTGATATCCGTCACCGACAATGGCACCGGCATGGGTCCAGACGATCTGGCGTTGGCGGTAGAGCGTCATGCCACATCGAAATTGCCCGATGAAGATCTGTTGCATATCCAATGGCTGGGCTTTCGCGGGGAGGCGCTGCCCTCCATCGGGGCCGTGGCGCGCCTGTCTATCACGTCGCGCGCCAAGGATATTGACGGGGCCTGGCGTATTGTTGTGGACGGCGGCAAGGTTGGGGTCGTGGAACCGGCGGCCCAGGCCATGGGCACGCGGGTAGAGGTGCGGGATTTGTTCTTCGCCACCCCGGCGCGGCTGAAGTTCCTGAAGACCCCGCGGACGGAATTCCAACACGCCGTGGATACGGTAAAACGCCTGGCCATGGTGCGCCCGGATGTTGGCTTTAGCCTTTCTGATGGGGATCGGCGCAGCCTTGATGTGGCGCCCAGCAGCGGCGATCTGTTCGATGCCCGTCTGGCGCGCCTGGGTGCCATTATGGGGCGGGAATTTGCCGACAACGCCCTGGCCATTGATGCGGAGCGCGAGGGCATCCGCCTGACCGGCTATGCCGGCCTGCCGACCCTGAACAGGGCCAACAACCGCATGCAATATCTGTTCGTCAACGGACGTCCCGTGCGCGATAGGGTTTTGGCCGGTGCCCTGCGCGCCGGTTATATGGATGTGCTGGCCCATGATCGTCATGCCTTGGCCGCCTTGTTCCTGGATGTACCGCCTGAGTTGGTGGATGTGAATGTCCATCCCATGAAGGCGGAGGTGCGTTTTCGCGATGCGGGCGTCGTGCGCGGCCTGATCGTCTCCGCCCTGCGCCATGCCATGGCGGGTGCCGGGCATCGCAGCTCCTCCACGGTCTCCATGGCCGCCCTGGGCCGGGCCAGGAGCGGGCATGAGCAGAACTTTAACCTGCCGTATCGGCAAAGCCAGCCCAATTATGGTTCCGGCCTGATGGAAGCCGCCGCCTCTTTTCAGGCACCGTTCGCGGCTGCAGCCGAACCTTCGGCCTATGTCGCGGCAGACGACAATGTCATTCCCGCCAACGACTATCCCCTGGGCGTGGCGCGCGGGCAGTTGCATGAAACCTATATTGTGGCGCAAACCGCCAACGGTATTGTTATCGTCGATCAACATGCGGCCCACGAGCGTTTGGTGATGGAACGGATGCAGGCGCAGCTGGCCGCTAAGGATGTGGCCCGGCAAATGCTGTTGCTGCCCGAAGTGGTTGAGCTTGATGACGATGGAGCCTATCGCATTGCCACCCGCGCGGACGAGCTGGCGGAACTGGGTCTGGTTATAGAAGCCTTTGGCACCGGGGCAATTGTCGTGCGGGAGGTGCCTGCCTTATTGGGTGAGAGCGACGTACAGGGCCTGATCCGGGATCTGGCGGACGAGCTGGCCGAGATGGATCAGGCATTGGCGCTGCGGGAACGCCTCGATGCGGTCTGCGCCTCCATGGCCTGCCATGGTAGCGTGCGGGCCGGGCGACGGCTAAGTGTTGAAGAAATGAACGCGTTGCTGCGTGAAATGGAACGCACGCCCAGGTCTGGCCAATGCAGCCATGGCCGTCCTACCTATGTGGAATTGCAGCTGGGCGATATCGAAAGCCTGTTCGGGCGGCGCTAGGTTTTTCCGTTCCAACGCAGGATGACGATGCGGGCGGCCCCATAGGTGCGTTCGTCCAGCACTTCGAAATCTTCGCCTGCTGCGAAATCTTCACCCTTGGCCAATTCAACGCAACAGATGCTGCCCGCGCGCAACCAGCCGAAGCCTGCCAGGGCGGCCAGGCTGGGTTCCGATTGGCCCATACGATAGGGGGCATCCATCAAGACCAGATCGAAATTTTCCCGGGCCGGGCCCGGTTTGGTCGCGTCACGGGTGATGACGTTGACTGCGTCGGCCTCGCCCATATCCTTGGCCATGACCATGATTTGGCGCGCCGCTGTGCGGTTCTGTTCGATGAAGCAGACGGATGCGGCACCTCGCGACAGCGCCTCCAAGCCCATGGCACCGGTACCAGCGAATACGTCCAATACGGATTGACCCAGGGGTGCAGCACCGTCCTCGCCCGCATATTTACCGTGGGAGAGGATGTTGAATAAAGCCTCTCGCGCCCGGTCGGATGTGGGACGAATATCCATGCCGGCTGGACTTTCCAGCCGTCGGCCCCGGTGTTTGCCGCCAACAATACGCATGGTAGTCGTCTTTCTTTTCCGTGTACGCTGTTGCAGCATCCTAACTGGCATTGAGTTAAGCGTAAGGGGGAAATCATCATGACAGGGTTGAAAATCGGGTTTATCGGCCTGGGTGAAATGGGCAAGCCCATGGCGGGGCGCATTCTTGACGGTGGGCATACCGTCATCAGTTGCGCCAACCGGCGGCGGGCGGCGATTGAGGAATTGGCGACCAAGGGCCTGATCGAAGTTGAAAATCCGGGCGAAGTGGGTGCCCAGGCGGATGTCGTTATCTCTATTGTCACCGATGACACTCAGACGGATGCGGTCCTGCGCGGCGCCGAAGGTGCCATGGCCGCCATGAGCGCAGACGATATATTGATCGTGATGAGCACCCATACGCCGGGTTATATCCGGGAACTCGGCAAGGAGGCGGCCGATCTTGGCATCGTTTTGCTGGACTGTCCTGTTAGTGGCGGTGCCATGGGGGCAGAGCAGGGAACACTGGCGCTGTTAACGGGCGGGTCGAAAGATGCGGTGGAAAAATGCCGCGCGGCGCTGGAATGCATGGGGCATATCATTTACCTGGGCGATGTGGGGATGGCACAGGTGGCGAAGCTGGCAAACAACGCCATCGCCTTCACCCATAGCGCCCTGATCATGGAAATGCAGGACTTCGTGAAATCCCAAGGCATGGATGCGGAGGCATTTATGGAAGTCCTCAATACCTCGACGGGCAAAAGCTTTGTCTCAGAGAATTGGGGCGTTTTTCATCAGCCCGATATATGGCCGCACATGGTGGATTTGATCGTGAAAGATTTAGCCCAGGCTGTGGTTGCTGCGGATGAAATCAGTGCGCCTATGCCATTGCTGCGCCTTACCGAGGCCATGGACTGGGATACAATCAAACGGGAGTTTGATTAGCGGCGGGATTGTTTCCGGGCTTGGGGCCTCTTTGATTTTTGACCCTTAGCATCGCCTTCGGTCTCGGTCAGGCCGAAGCGGGCGGCGTGACTGCCTAATTGGTCTTTCAGGATACGTTTCGGTACGGCGGCGACATCGCCACGGGCCAGCTCGCCTAGCTGAAAAGGACCATATGAAAGGCGGATCAGGCGGGTCACCTGCAAATTCAGATGCTCCATGACCCGGCGGATTTCGCGGTTCTTGCCCTCTTTCAACGACAGGCTCAGCCAGGAATTGCCCCGCTGTGTGGTATCCAGCGTGGCCTCTATCGCGCCATAGGAAATACCTTCGATCTTCACACCGTCGGCTAAACGCGCCAGGGCCTTTTCATCCACGCTGCCATGTACCCGCACACGATAGCGCCGCCGCCAGCCGGTTGAGGGTAGTTCCAGATGGCGGGCCAGATCACCATCGTTGGTCAACAGCAGCAACCCCTCCGTATTCAAATCCAGCCGCCCTACGGACAGCACACGGGGCAGGGTATCGGGCAGGCGTTCATAAATCGTTGTCCGCCCTTCGGGGTCGCTATTCGTGGTCAGCAAACCCTTGGGCTTGTGATAGCGCCACAGCTTGGTCGGTTCCGCCCGCCCCAACGGCTTGCCGTCAACCTCGATCTTGCTTTTCGCGGTGACGACACAGGCGGGGGTCTCAAGGATTTTGTCATCGACCTTTACCCGGCCCGCGGTAATCCAACGCTCCGCCTCCCGCCGGGAACACAGGCCGGCCCGCGCCAGGCGTTTGGCGATGCGCTCACCCTCTTTTGCTGCCGCTTCAGGTGCTGCTTTGGGCTTGACGATTTTCTGCTTGCTGCTCATGTTTGCCAACATGCCTATTGCGAAGACGAAATCAACCTTCATGTCCCTGGCCCTCGAAGAAGCCAGGGCAGCCGCCGTGCGCGAAGAGGTCCCCATCGGTGCCATTATCCTTGACGGGAGCGGCCAAATCATCGCCCGCGCCGGCAATCGGACAGAGGAACTGGCTGATCCTACAGCCCATGCAGAAATGGAAGTGATCCGCCAGGCCTGCGCCATCCGTGGTGAACCACGCCTGCCCGATTGCAGCCTCTACGTGACGTTGGAGCCGTGCCCCATGTGCGCCACCGCCATATCATTCGCCAGGATACAACGGCTGTATTACGCAGC
This sequence comes from Rhodospirillaceae bacterium, assembly GCA_018660265.1. GTDB lineage: Bacteria > Pseudomonadota > Alphaproteobacteria. The sequence goes on from JABJKS010000051.1 coordinate 166,386, forward strand.
CCCCGACCCCAAAGGCGGCGGTGTCGAACACGGCCCTCGCATCTTCCATCAACCTACCTGCCACCATAAACCGGAATTGTATCCCGGCATCGGTGAAGACGAAGCGGCAGAATTGTTGCGCACGTTTTTTCAGGCCCGGCGCTAAATCATGGTGTTAAGCCGGCCGTCACCGTAACTCGTCAGACCGTCGGGGTGTTCGTTGCCAGAAAACCGCGAATGTGGTTCAGGGCGAGGGCGATCTTTCGATCGTTTTCTTTCCAGGGATAAAGGCTGACCTGGGCATTTGGTGCCAGTAGCGCCGTCTCCATCGCCGTGGCGTAGGGGTGGGCCGGGATATCATCGGGCAAGACCAATATTGGTGTCTGACAACTCCGCACAAAGTCGCGGTCGACGGTGAAGACGAAATCCGCCTTCTTTGTATACATGTTATTGAGGAAGTCCGAGGCCATATCCAGGGTGATGTCGGGCCGCTGCTTAATCAATTCGGGGGCCCAGCCGTTGATGTTGTTGTTGTAGTAGATATCGGGGTGGCTGGAGGTATAGCCGCTTGGGTGTACCAGCGTGGCGGCGACCACCCGATCACCGGCACGTTTCAGCAAGTTCCAGATCATGGGACCGGCGATGCAAAAACCCATCACCAGGAACCGATCAACGCCAAGATGGTCCATCAGGCTTAACTGGTCGTCGGTGAAGCCGTCCCAGGTCCGCTCAATCTCCAACGGGCCTTCTGTCTGACCGGTATTGGCGTTGCGCGAATCCAGCGCGATGACACGATAGGTATCGCTGAATTCCTCTAACGGATTAAAGGCATGATTGTCGAGCCCGGCAATGGTTGCATTCAAACCGCCGCCCGGTATGACCAACAGCGGAAAGCCGGAGCCGGCCTCCTCATAATGAATTTTCACGGGTCCGTTTTCGTATATGGGCATAATCGGCACTCCCTCAAATTTTTGCGTCTTTGCACGAGACACCAACTGACGTCGTCGCATCATTGCCTACATCGTCGCAAACTTGATCCCGGACGACAAGACATCTGGACCGGTCAATTGTGCGGCCACCGACATCGACCGTTGACTGGAACGACCATTGCATATTACTACGCGCCGGACAGGCTGTATGATCCTGCGTCAAACTGCTGTCTGCTTCACCCTTCAGGGCGTTCTAGTATCAGCCAACAGAAGTCGAAAAATTAGGATTCATTGTCCCGATGTTTTTTTTCGGCTTATGCATATATTAGTCATTCGATATTATTCTGCATGGTGAAATAATTGGAGATGGTCGCGCGATGCGAGGTTCAGAGGTAAATGACTCCAATTGAAGGTCGTACGCTCTATAATATGCCCAACCGACAACAAAATTTGGCCAATCGGCGGTCTTGTTTGCCCCGAACGACCAATTCATATTCTGCAAAGAGTGCGTGCAAGTGCATAGGCAAGGACATCGGCAACGAGCTTTTCTCGGGCGCGCAATTTTGGGACTTCTTCGAAATCGCGAAAAAGAAACAGAGCATTTCTATAATAGTCGGCGAAGAGTGTGTGGAGCTGTTGAACGATATCCCAATTCTCACTGACCGGATTGATGCTGTCGTTAAATATTCGTCTGATCCGAGAACCAATGTAACAATCTCAATTCCCTATAAAGAGGCTCTTTGATGCCTGACAATCAGGTCCGAATTCTTATTGCCGAGCACGATGCATTGGTCGCAGCGAAAATTGAGGATTGCCTCATCAAGCTTGGGTACGAAGTTTGTGGTCGGGTAGGGCGCGGTGAAAATGTGGCCGCATTCATTGCCGAGGAACAGCCCGATCTAGTTCTGATCGACATACAATTGCCCGGGGATTTGGGCGGCATCAATGTCGCGAACCAACTGAAGGAACGTTACGACGTTCCGATCATACTTCTTTCCGCCGATCCCGATGAAGAACTCATTCATCAAGCGTTGGACGCTGAGTCATACAGTTGTCTGGTTGAACCATTTGCAGGATGCGAGCTTCACGACACCATTCAGGATGCCCTGGAAAAACACTCCCTGCATCACGCCATGGGCGAGGCAAATGAGCTGCTTTGGGAGCGATCCATCGTTGCTATTGTGCGAGCAGAACCAAATGGTCGCTACCTCGCGGCAAACCCGGCGGCCGTGCGCTTATACGGATTTGAGAGCGAGCGGGATATGCTTGAGGCAGTGCCAGACCCCACTAACGATATTTATGTCCGACCGGAAGAACGCGATCACTTGGTCTCTATGATTAGAGAAGGTGCTGAGGCCATCGGTGTCGATACTGAAATCTACAGTCATGGTAAACGCGATACCATCTGGATACGCCAAAACATATGGCCCGCGCATGATGGCGATGGACGGCTTCTTTTTCTTGAAGGGTACATGGAGGACATTACCGAAAAGAAGAAAGCTGAGCTGGCGTTGGCGACGCTGAACGCAACATTAGAACGCAAAGTCGAAGAGCGAACAGCGGCATTGGCTGGCAGTGAGCGTCAATATCGTGCGATCCTCGACAACATGCTGGACACCTACTACCGCGCTGACGCGGAGGGTCGGATCATCATGATTTCGCCGTCTGTACAAACGTTGACGGGTTATTCGCAGGACGAAGTCATAGGCAAATTCCTGGCTAAATTTTATGCAGACCCAGCTGAGCGGGCAAAGTTCCTCCAGCAGCTGGAACAAAACAATGGTGTGGTCGAAGCCTATGAAGCGCTTATGCGACATAAGAATGGCGAGCCGATTTGGGTCTCGACAAGCGCGCGCTATGTCCTGGATGACAAAGGGCGTGTGGTCGGCATTGAGGGAACATCGCGTGATATTTCCGAACGCAAGAAGGCCGATGATGCTCTCGGGAAGAGTGAGGGGCAACTTCGCCTGATCATCGATAACCTGCCGATATTGATCACCTACGTCGATACGAACGAGAAGTTCCTTTACGTCAACCAGACCTGCGCTGATTGGTATAATCAAAGGCAAGAGGAAATTGCCGGTAAATCCGTCGCCGATATCCATGGCGATAATTACCCTTTATTCAAGCCTCGCATCGATGCGGTCCTGTCCGGGGAAAGCTTCACTTTTGAGGACCGGAACCTCTATCCCGATGGGGTGTGGCGCGATATTCGGTCACAGCATGTGCCTCAATTCGATGCAGCAGGTGTCGTGCAAGGGTATTTTTCTTTTACCGAGGATATTACAGAGCGCAAGAATAGGGACGAGCAATTACGTCAAGCGCAGAAGATGGAGGCCGTGGGACAGCTAACAGGCGGCATCGCGCATGATTTCAATAACATCCTTGCAGTGATGATGGGCAACCTTTCGCTTTTGGACCAAGAACTGGGCGCGGGTCACGAATATTCGACAATGCTGGAGCCGACAATGCGCGCAGGGGAGCGCGCTTCAGAGTTGACCCACCGGATGCTTGCTTACGCGCGGGTGCAACCACTCAGCGTGAAGGCGGTCGATGCGAACGCGGTGTTAGAGGGCGCCGAACATCTATTGCGCCGCAGTCTCACCGAAGAGATAGAAATTGAATTCAACATGGCATCGGATCTCATTACCTGTCTTGCAGATCCCGGACAGCTTGAACAGGCGGTTCTGAATTTGGCGATAAATGCCAGAGACGCTATGCCTGAGGGTGGTCGGCTACGGATTGAAACGGCGAATGCGTCGCTCCCTCAAGCGGGCACCAACGGAGACTTAGACGTGATGCCCGGCGAATACGTGATGATAGCGGTGACTGATACTGGCACGGGCATTCCAGCTGAGAATCTTGCACAGATATTCGAGCCCTTTTTCACCACCAAGGACGTTGGCAAGGGCACCGGGCTGGGCTTAAGCATGGTGTATGGCTTCGTCAAGCAGTCGCGCGGTGACATCATAGTTGAATCCGGGGAAAATACGGGCACGACCTTCAAAATTTTTCTACCCTGCGCAACTGAGACAGCAGTAGAAGCAGAACAGCCCAGAGAGGCACAGGCGGTGTCAGCAAGAGCTGGTGAGACCATTGTGCTTGTGGAAGACGACCCAGATGTCCAGGCCATGGCGGCGAGAGCACTGAAGCGAAATGGTTACCGGGTATTGGTAGCAAGTACTGGTCCAGAGGGGCTGGATATATTATCCAATCAACCGCACGTCGACCTGCTGTTGACCGACGTGACATTACCTGGCGGGCTCAACGGTCGGCAAATCGCTGAAAAGGCGAGGATATTGGATGGCTCGCTCAAGGTGCTCTTTATGTCTGGTTACAGCAAGGAAACCATTGTCGAAGGACGGCGCTTGCTGCCGGATATAGAGTTATTGGCGAAACCATTCCTGCCATCTGAGTTGATGCGCCGCATACGGGAAATTCTGGACGACTGAGCTGCTCTCTTTGGTTGGATCACCTTGCCGGAGAATTTCCGGGGGTGATAGCTCATGGCACTCTTCAATCGACAGGCGGCGTCAGGCGGCGTCGGATTGATGTCCGTTACGGCTCAGGCTTTGAGCTTTATATTGGACAGGCGAAACATAACGCTTTTAACCCACAACCGACTTCGGGATGCCAGCATTTCAAGCTTGTTGTGCGGCCAAAACATTCCGCAATAGGGTCTTCAAATCTTCAATCTGGAATGGCTTGGTCAATTCCCCGACGATGGCTATCCCCTTGGCCGAAGCGATATGGGAGGCAGGCTTGATGTATTTTTCGCCGTACCCGCTCATCAGAATAATGGGCGCAACGCAATTTTTATCCGTGAGCCAACCCAACAATTCTATGCCGTCCATGTCCGGGATAACGACGTCCATGACGATGATCGACGGTTCGTTTTTGTCGTAGAGTTCCATGAACACCCGGGCGTTGGTCGCGATGCGGACATCTATACCCAAAGATTGAGCCGTAAAGCTGATGAGGTTGGCCATATCAGGGTCGTCGTCAATGACAATCATGGATGGATTAACCGGCTGTATATGGACATCATCCAACGTGCGGCGAACTGCGAAGGCAAGTTCTTCGCTGTTGTAGGGCTTGCTCAGAAGCTTGCTGGCGAGACTGTTGAGATAGCGGCCCTCGCCATTGGCGTATTCCTCGCGCTTCTTCGTGAAGCCGCTGGCCAGCAGAATTTTGAGAGCAGGGCGGATTTTGTGTGCAGCCAGGGCCACGCGGTAACCATCCAGCTGACCGGGCATAATGACATCGCAAAACAGCAGGGCGATGTCCTGGTGACCGTTTAGAAATTCAAGGGCCTGCTGGCCGTTGTTCGCCCTCAGGGTATTGTAGCCGAGCTTTTCCAGGTACAAAATCGCCACGTCTAACAATGCTTCCTCATCATCAACGACAAGGATCGTTTCGTTGCCTCTAGGCAGTTCAATTTGACGATCCGGTGCCGTCTCATCATCCACCGCCGCTTCGTGGGAACGGGGCAGGTAGATGCGAAAGGTCGTGCCCGCGCCGAGTTCGGAATAGACTTTGATGTGACCACCTGACCGTTCCACGAAGCCATAAACCATGCTCAGGCCAAGCCCAGTCCCCTGGCCAACATCTTTGGTGGTGAAGAATGGTTCGAACAGCTTCTCCTTGACCTCGTCCGTCATGCCGGTCCCGGTATCACTGACCGCGATCATCACGTAGTTGCCGACCGTGGCCAATGGATTGCTCTTGACGTAATTCTCATCCAGGAACTTGTTGGCGGTCTCGACGACCAGCGTGCCCCCCTCGGGCATGGCATCGCGGGCATTAAGGGAGAGATTGAGGATAGCGTTTTCGAAATCGCCGGGGTTGATCTCAGCCGGCCACAAGTCATTTGCCAAATGCGTTTCCACGTTGATCGACGGCGTCAGCGACTTGGATATCAGCTCCCTCATGCCCGCTATGAAATCATTTACAGCCGTTATTTTGGTGTCGCTTGGTTCCAGGCGCGAGAAGCTAAGCAGCTTTTTAGTAATCTCCGCGCCGCGCCTTGTTCCGTCAAGCGCGATTTCCAGGTATTTAACAAGACCGGGATCGTCCTTCACCCGATCTTGCACGATCTCTACGAAGCCCATGATGATGCCGAGTATGTTGTTGAAGTCATGGGCTATGCCACCCGTCAATTGGCCGACGGCATCCATTTTTTGGGAATACCTCAGTTGATCTTCCATGGCCTTGCGAGTCGTTACATCGCGGGAATTTACGATGATGCCTTGAACGGCTGGATTTTCCAGTAGATTTCGTCCAATTGATCCCAGTAGACGCCAGGAACCGTCTTTATGCCGGAAACGAAATTCCAATGCCTCGATATTGGAGGGGTCCTGCAGCAACCGCCTAACGGCCCCTTGTACGACAAACGCATCATCAGGGTGGACAAGAGAAAAGGCGTTTTGGCCGACCAGTTCGTCTGGTTTGTAACCAAGAATCGCCTGGATCGACGGGCTCTCGAAAGTAATCGTCCCTTCGCTGTCAATGACCGTGATGATATCAAGAGCATTTTCGATGAGCGATCGAAAGCGTAACTCGCTTTCACGCAGCGCCTGTTGGGTTCGCTCCAATTCCAGGACAGTTTCGGTCAGGTCATTCTTCGTCCGGGCGATACGGAAAGTGTACGGCACCAATATAATCAGGATGCCAAGAGCCAGAGACAGAGTGACCGCTATTGCGACGATCACTGTTAGTTCCTTCTGCGTATAGCCTGGGGTTGCGATGCGCCCGAACCATCGATCGTAAATTTTATCGTACTGGCCGTTCGCCTTGGTGATGGCAATGCCTTCATTGAGCAGATCCAGCATCTCCCGGTCGCCCTTGCGCACCGTCATGTGCCACGTCAACTCCCGTATTGGGTCGCCGACGGCCTTGATGCGGTCAATGATATTGAGTTGCTGCGCGATATGCAGCAAAATCTGGCGCGGGAATATGAAGGCGTCGACATCGCCGTTAAGCAAGGCGAAAAGGCCATCGACCGGGGTCGGTACGATTTGGCATTCGATGCCCGGCAGCGTCATTAGATAAAGATGTGTGGTGTGCTTGTTGACGCAGGCGACTTTGGCGTTTTTCAAACTTTTCAAGCTGTTGATGTTAAAACGGTCTACCCGAACGAAGATTTCCTCCGGCATCGTCAGGATCGGTTCAGAATATTCCAGGAACGCCGTGCGTTCTTCATTGTATCCGGTGTCATGGATGAAATCGGCCCGGCCTTCCGCAAGCCATTTCAATACGTCCGTCCATATTCCGGAATGGATATGGGTCTGCGTGCCGCCGATGGCCTTGATGACCGCAGCGGCGATGTCTCGTCCAAATCCAACTAATTCGCCGTCGTCATCGAGTTGGTTGACGGGTGGGAAATTATTGGACGATGCAACGACATAGTGTCGATTGGCCCGATCGGTCTTGGCGGCCACCGATTGCGCGGCACAAATGGTAGAGAACACAATGGCCAGTACAAGGGTCACCCGGCTAGGGCGCTTTTTCAATAACTCAGGAATTTTCGCATGCATATTGAATTCGATGGCCATCGCCATGACCCAACCCGCCGTCATGTGACGTGCCAACCGAATGTTGGCACCAATCGCAAGGCCATGGCAACAGCTGCCACTTGAAGCAATATGGATACGCCTAAAACAGATAGCAGGATCAATGCGTGCTTCTCCTCTATCAGGGCTAAATCACAATCCGGCAACCCTCGTCGCCTCCAAGGGACTGTGTCAGTTCAACTCATGGCGGACAAATTTGCGACCAGGGCCTTGTTGGCGCTACGGATTTCTTCGGAGACCCTGTCGGCCATACCGCGATCCGCTGCACAGACTTCCATAGCTGCTTCCGTCGAGCGTTCCACCCCCTTTTTTAGGGCCTGGGCGATCACTTGCTCAATGGCCTGGGCAACCTTGTCGCCTTGTGGGCCACTGGGACGCACGCCGAGAATGTTGAAGATTTCCTCAGTCGCTTGTTGGGCGCGGGTGTTTAGGTTCTTGCTCATATGCGGGCCTCCCGCGTTGGGGCGTCTTCTTAGGTGACGCGGAACATGATGCTAAAACAATTTCGTGCGAACATATCAAAGGTCATTGAATGTTCTTCAAGATAATCATCTTCGATTGTCCACCGGGTGTCCATAACGAAACTCTGATCGGGCAATCTAAAATTTTTATCCCTGTTGACGAAGGTGAACAACAGGTCCTGCCAGAAAGCCGAGCCAGAAAGCCGAGCCGGGAAGCCGAGCCAGAAAGCCGAGCCGGTACGCGAGACGGTGATAGAACATCTGGCTGGCACGAGAGTTCTTGAGCGGCCCATTACTCATCTACCTATAGAAAAGGGCCCGGTGTTACCCGGGCCCTTTTGTCGGCATGATTGTGGGACAGCCGGTCAGGCGGCGCGCACCTGGTTGAGGAATTTTTCAACCTCCTGCTTCAGGGTGCCGGATTGTTGTGACATTTCCTGCGCCGCCGACAATACCTCTCCAGCTGCCGCTCCGGTCTGCTCGGCACCCTGGCTGACCTGTGTAATATTGGCGTCCACCTGCTGGGTACCCCTTGCAGCCTCTTGCACGTTCTGACTGATTTCGCTGGTTGAAGCACCTTGCTCCTCCACCGCCGCTGAGATCGCCGACGCTATTTCGCTGATCTTGCGGATCGTAACCGCCACACCCTCAATCGCCTTCACGGCGTTACCGGTCGCTTCTTGGATGGAACCGATCTGCCCGGCAATCTCGCCCGTGGCGCTGGCCGTCTGATTGGCCAGGTTCTTGACCTCGGAGGCGACGACCGCGAAGCCCTTGCCGGCATCACCGGCGCGGGCCGCCTCTATGGTTGCGTTCAACGCTAACAGATTGGTCTGCCCGGCGATGTCGTTGATAAGATCAACCACTTCACCGATGCGCTGGGAGGCATCCGCCAGTTCCTGCATCTGATGGCCAACCTGGTCGGCCTCCGTCACCGCTTCGTCGGAAATACGCGAGGAATCGATGACCTGGCGAGAGATTTCCTGGACCGAGGCGGCTAGTTCCTCGGCCGCTGCCGCGACCGTCTGGACGTTGGCTGCTGCCTGTTGCGAGGCCGTCGCTACATTGGCCGATTGTTCCGAGGCCTGCTGGGCCGTACCCGTCATGTTCTGGGCCGAACCTTCCATCTGGCTGGCGGATGAGGAAACGCTTTCCACCACGCCCATAACGCTGGCCTCGAACCCGTTCGCCAGTTCCAGCATATCCTTCTTGCGTTGTTCCTCGGCACGGACTTTCTGTTGCGCCTGCTCGGCCTCCATCCGCTCCATCTCCACGGCGTTCTGCTTGAAAACCTCGACCGCCTTTGCCATGGCACCAATCTCGTCACCGCGTTCGATGCCGAACACCTCGACCGTCTTATCACCTTCGGACAACTTGCCCATGACGCCGGTCAGCGCATCAATGGGACCGGTGATCGAACGCACGATGGCAAAGACCAAAAGCGCCGTGACCACCAGCAAGGCCAAGGTGACCACCGCATAGAGCATGAAGGTCTTCCAGGCCGCGTCCGATTTGTGAAGGGCAATCTCATCCAGGTCGTGGGCGACATGATCCTCGACCGTTTTCATCAAGTCGATTTTGGCGGTAATCTGTTCGAACCAATAGCGCCCGGTCACGCCGGCCATGTCGTTGGATTGCGGCGAAGCGATGGCGATCTTGCGCATGCGGTCGACTTCATCGACCGCCTTAGCGGTCATGGTATTCTGGTAGAAATCCCATTCCGCCGCCGTGCCGTATAGGTGGAAATTTTTGAAGAACAGATCTTGCGCCGCGATCAACTGCACGAAATTATTGTAGATGGCCGGCTGGAATTTGCCCGAACCGAAGCCGCCGGCGCCCATGGCGCGTTCACGTCCGGCCCGTTCCTTGCCTTGCAGGAAGGAAATATAGGCGCCGATTTCCTTGCTCACGTCGTCATCGGTGCTGGCGAGCAGCATTTGATCGACAATGCCAAGCAGCGATACAATGGTGCCCGTATAATATTTCGCCATTTGCGGCACGGTTACACCGAGATTGCCGACCTGGCCCCGCATTTGGTCCAGCTTGCCGACGTTGGCAAGGGCCTGTTTCGTCGCGCTATCAAGCGAGGGGGCATAGGCGGCGAAATCGAATGCTTCCACGGCCTCAAGCAACTTGGCCCGGCTGCCATCTGTATCCTTGCGCTGGGTTGGCAGAGTGTCGGCGAATGTCTTGCCCTTGGAGCTGACAAAGCCGGCTGACATGCCGCGTTCTTTCTGCATCTCGTGCACCAGGGCACTAACCGTTGGCGCGAATTTTGCCAACGCGCCGACCTGCATCAACTCCCGTGAATCTCCGAATTTTTCTACCATGGACACACTGGCATAGAACGCCAAGCCCAGGACAGGTACAAGCATGCCGATCAAAACCCGCACGCCGACTTTCATATTACTGAACCAAGTGAGCATTGCTTCCTCCGAAGATACATTTATTATTTTCCTGCTGGAAATCCGGTTTCCAGCTTGTGGTGACATTTTCATTGCAATTAATTACAAAATGATTAATATTAGTAATATGTGATGTTGCTGGAATATATGACCGTGGTGCCATAAAATCTTCCGGCAAGGTTGTCTGGCGGACGAACGGCTTGGCGTGCTTTGTAAACGGCCCTTGGCATTCCCAATCATGAATTCTGGATCGCTGCCTGCCTATATTCCAGCGAGGGTCATCGCGAACTTCTTGCGCCTTATCAGCAATACGTCGAAGTTTCCCCGGTGTCGCCAGATGCCGCCCGCTACCCCATCAAGGTTCTGGGCAAGCACATAATTGAATATGTAGATTATCCCAGGCAAAAATTGGCTCTTAGCAAAATTTTCAATTTTCAGAAAATCGAAGCTGCCAGCTTCTGCGCCAACGCACCTGCGACCCGGCGGCGATAATGGGGCGGGGTTGTGGTGGTTTTCATGGCTTTGGCCTGTGTGCGGATCTTGTCCCGAATTTCTTCCAGGCAGGTTTCATCACCCTCCCGGCCAATGAAGTCGTCCATGCCCTTGGCCAAAAAGGGCAGGGGGGAGACGCCTGTGAGGGCGATGCGCAGGTCGGTGATCTTGCCGCCCGCGACGGCCATGGCAACGGCGACGCCTGCCAGGGGGAAATCGATGGAGCCGCGGATGCGGGATTTGGCATAGGCCGAAGCAATGGGGGCGGAAGATATAGATGTCGTCAGTTTGGCGACGTGGATGGCGACCAGCAATTCGCCTGGTCTCAGGGTTAGGTGATCCATGCCGTCGTTGCGGTATAGATCCGCCAGCGGCATCCTGCGGCGGCCATCGGGGCCGGCAATTTCCACTTCCGCATCGAACAGCAACAGGGCCGGGGCCACGTCGCCGGAGAAGGCGGCGAAACATTTTTTGCCGCCCGGTGCCACGTGGCAGATCTCGCCCCGGTATTTCAAGCAATAGTTATTGGCGGCCCGCCACCATTCACTCTGATTATAAAATACACAGCGGGTATCGAGGCACAGGTTGCCACCCACCGTGCCGTATTCCCGATGGCTGGGGCCTGCGACTTCACCGGCGGCCTGGGCGACGGCGGCGAAATGTTCCGCCACGGCGCTGTTCCCGGATAGTTCACGCAAGGTAACCGCACCACCGATTGTGATTTGATCAGAGGTTTCCGTGATCGCCCGCATTTCGGGGATGTTGTTCACATAGACAAGGCTGTCGGGCTGTTCGATGCCGCGGCGGATATTGACCAAAAGGTCACTGCCGCCCGCCAGATAACGCCCATCAGGTGCTGCGCCATGCAGGGAAACTGCGTCTTCGACCGATGTTGGTTGATGCATCTGCATCTGGGGCATGAATTCCATTACGCGGCCCTCCCACTTGCTTTTATATCGCGGGCTTTCTTCTCCAATAGCTCCAACAATTTATCGGGCGTCAGGGGCAGGTCGGTGGCGCGCACGCCCATGGCATCGGCCACGGCGTTGGTCAGGGCGGGCAGGAAGCTGCTGAGCGAGCCTTCACCCGCTTCCTTGGCCCCAAAGGGTCCATGGGGGTCGTTGGCTTCGATGATGCCGACTTCTATGGGGGGGCTTTCAATAATTGTCGGCACCCGGTAATCCAGCATGTTGGCGTGCAGCAACAGCCCCTCGTGATATTGGGTTTCTTCCGACATTGCCTGACCCATACCCATCCAGACGGAGCCTTGAACCTGGCCTTCCACCGCCAAAGGATTGAGTGCCCTGCCGCAATCATGGGCCACCCAAACTTTGTCCACGGTAATCTCGGCGGTATAGGGATCCACAGTAACCTCAACCACTTGGGCGGCATAACTGAACGCCATGGTACCGCCGATGGCCGCACCGCGATATTTCTTGCCGCCCCAGGATTCAGGGATGGTGTCGTAGGTACCTTTGACGGTGATGGTGCCTTCGCCCTTCAGTGCCTCCATCACCACTTCGTCAAAACTAAGGCCCTGGTCCTGCTGGCCACCGCGAAAAACCTCGCCCAGGCATTCCACGTCTTCAGGCGCGATTTCCAACTTGCGCGCTGCGGCCGCAACCAAAGTCGCCTTCAGGTTTTGCGCCGCATCGATGGAGGCATTGCCGACCATGAAGGTGACGCGGGAGGAATAGGAGCCATTGTCCTTTGGCGTCACCGCGCTGTCGGAGGCAATAACGCGAATGCGGCTCATATCGACGCCCAGGGTTTCCGCCACGCATTGGGCCATCACCGTGGAAGATCCCTGGCCGATTTCCGCAGCCCCCGTCAGCAACGTAATCGAGGCATCCCAATCGACCCGCAAATGGATCGTCGCGTGCGGCTCCCCAGTCCAATGTTTGGGCTTTGAAGCGCCGGAAATATAGTGCGAACAGGCCATGCCCAGGCCCTTGTTGGGGCCCATCTTGCCCTTGCGCACCTTCCAGGCAGAGGCCGCCTCAGCCCAGTCCAGGCATTGATCCAGGCCATAGCTGTTCACCAGTAAATCATTCTCGGTCATGGTCGGGGCCACCAAAAGATTGGCCCGACGCACGGCGAAGGGATCAAGGCCAAGCTCGGTGGCCATATCATCAATCAGGCCCTCGAAAGCGAAGCGTGTCTTGACCGTACCATGGCCGCGAAAGGCGCCACAGGGCGGCGTATTGGTCAAAACCCGAAAGCCCTTGAAGCGGACGGAGGAAATGTCGTAAAGGCCGAAAATCATGGAACCGGCATATAGAATGGTAACGATGCCATAGCCGCTATAGGCACCACCGCGTTGTACAACGGAAAAATCGGTGGCGGTGATGGTGCCGTCCGCCTTCATGCCGACTTTCATCTTGATATGTGATTCCGGGCGGCCACGGTGGGTAATAAAGGTCTCCTCCCGGCTCAATACGACGCGCACCGTGCCCCGTGCCTTGCGCGCCAACAGACCCGCGATCAAATCACTTTGCAGGGTTTCCGTGCGAGAGCCGAAGCCGCCGCCGATGTGGGGCTTGATCACCCTAATATGGCTGTCCGCCATGCCCATGGTCCGCGACAGCATCTTATGTACATAGAAAGGCACCTGGGTTGAGGGGCGAATGGTCAGGCGTTCGCGGCCCGGATCATATTCCGCATATGCCGCGTGCGGTTCCATCTGTACCTGGCAGACTTCCGCGCAACGGACGTCAACCTCCCGGATCAAGTCGGCCGCCGCCATTCCCTGATCCACATCGCCCAGATCAAAATCCACCTCGCGTTCGATATTGCCGGGTTTTTCTTGGTGCAGATCCAAGGCGTCGTCGGCGCGGGCATCTGCAGCTGTGAAGTAGGCTGGAAGTTCTTCGTACGTCACCTCGATCAGATCCAGGGCCGCCTGGGCCGTGGCAACATTTATTGCGGCAACAGCTGCAACCGGTTCGCCCCGATAGCGGACCCGGCCACGGGCCAGGGCCCATTCGTTCATGGCAATTGGCAGGACGCCATAGCTGTCGGAACAATCAGCCTCCGTCACCACCGCCTTGACGCCCGGCAGGGCCTCTGCCTTCGAGGTATCTATCCTGATGATATTGGCGTGTGCATGGGGACTGCGCAGGATACGCCCCACCAGAGCCTCAATGGACTGGAAATCTGCGGCGAACATCGCCTTGCCGGTGGTTTTTTCCGGGCCGTCGACCAGGGGTTTCGGCACGCCAATGGACTGTACGGGTATGATGTCTTGCTCAGAGGTGCTCATGATGCCAACGCCTCATCAGCAATTTCGTTGGCAATTTCAGCGGCGAACTGCACCGCCTCGATGATTTTCACATAACCGGTGCAGCGGCAGATATTTGCCGCCAGAGCATTGCGAATGGCGGCTTCATCCGGTTTGGGGTTGGCGCGCAATAATGCTTCCGATGCCATGATCATGCCCGGTGTGCAAAATCCGCATTGGGCACCAAGCTTTTCATCAAAGCCCCGTTGCAGGGCGGACAACCGGTTGTCCCGGGACAGGCCGTCAACTGTTTCGATCCTGGCACCCTGACAGGTAACCGCCAGGGTCAGGCAGCTATGGCGCGGCCGGTCATTGATCAGAACCGTACAGGCACCACATTCTCCGCCGTCGCACCCAACCTTGGTGCCGGTCAGGCCGATATTTTCGCGCAGGTAATCCACCAACAACATGTTATCGGGGATGACATCATCGCGGGTGGTGCCATTCACGCTCAGGGATAAAACGGTTTTCATCACGGGTCTCCTGCATCGCTGCTTTGTGGGCAGGGTGACTATAGCCCTATAATGTTTGGTACCCAAACAATATTATAGTAGCGTTTAATCCGGGATCACGGCAGTCGCCTCAATTTCAAGCTTGGCCCCGTTTTCAATAAAGCCTTCGACGCCAATAACCGCCATGACTGGGTAATGGTTGCCAAAGAATTCGCGGTAGGCAGCGCCCAGGGCTTTGCCGGCGGCAAGGTATTCCGCGCGATCGCTGACGTACTAGGTCAGGCGTACAAGGTGCTCCGGCCTGGCCCCGGCTGCATGCAGCAGGTCAGTAATATTGGCAAAGATCTGCCGTGCCTGACCGGCAAAATCGTCTGTCTCAAATTCTTCCTGCGCATTCCATCCGACAATACCGGCCAGAAACACCATTTCGCCACGGGTGGCGATGCCATTGCTATAGCCTTTTGCGCGCGGCCAGTCGGGGGGTTGTAGGAATTTCATGATCGTCCTCCTGTATCAATTCAGAGGACGATGAGAACACGGCTTAGGACGGGCTGTCCAATGCTTGTAGACGCTCGGCCGGGAACCAAATACGCGCCGTAGTTCCCATATCAACTTTACTATCCAATTCCAGGCCACCACCATGCAGTTCGACCAATGTTGTCGCAAGTGGCAGACCCAGCCCGGTGCCTTGGTGGGAGCGGTTCATGGCGCTGTCGACCTGGCCAAATGTCGTCAAAACTTTGGGCAGGTCATGCGCGGCGATGCCGATGCCATCATCGATCACTTCGATCCATAACCGTCCGTCCTCACCCAAGTGTGCTTTGATGTTAATCTGCCCGCCCGGTGCGGTGAACTTCACGGCGTTGGATAATAAATTCAAAAGGATTTGTTTAAAGACGCGCACATCGGCATGCAAGGTTGGTAGGTCGGCCTCAATCACGTTTGTGATTTCCAAGTTATTTTCGTCGGCCTTGGACTTGATCATATTGACGCAGGCCGTGACCACCTGATCAATCCGGATGGCCTCTTCATACAATTCAGCACGCCCTGCCTCAATCTTGGAAATGTCCAAGATATCACTGATCAAATCCAGCAAATGCTCGCCGGACTTAACGACATAGCCGATCTGTTCGCTTTGTTTTTCATTCAGGTCGCCATGCAGTCCCATGCCCAGCATTTGTGAAAAACCGATGATGGCATTCAAGGGTGTGCGTAGTTCATGGCTCATATTCGCCAGGAATTCAGATTTTGCCCGATCGGCGAATTCCGCCTCTTCCTTGGCTTGGCGCAGACTACGTTCTGCTTCCTGGCGGTCTGTTGTATCGACCAAAATAATCAACGTGCTGCCGTCACCGGTCTTGTGCTCGTTCAGATCAAATGTCGCATCCGTGTGGACAATTTCTATGGGTCCACGTGGATTTCTATGCTGTTCCAGCCGGTTTTGAATCCAAGCCTCTGGGTCTGCACCAAGACCCTTGTAGGCGCCAGCGTTGACTTGGGTGCGCAATAGATCTTCGAATGTGACGCCGGTTTGGCTGGGATCCGTCTCAAATTTGTTGAGGTTGCGATATCGTTCATTGCAATGAACCAATCTATCTTCCTCGTCGAAAAGAGCGAACGCAACCGGCATATGCTCAACAGCGGTAATGAAACGCTGCTGCAAATCTGCGGCCCTGCGTTGGGCTTCGATCTCCGCCGTGATGTCGGTCCCGGTTCCACGATAGCCCTGAAAAATGCCGTCACTGTCAAAAACCGGCTTGCCGCTCACTGACCAATGGAGAAAACGGCCATCGTCGTGGGGATAGATATAGCGATAGTCCCGGAACGGGCGGTGGGCTTTAAGATCTTCCTCGTGGCGCAGCCAGCCCTCGTAATTCGGGTCGGCCTTGACGACCTGTTGTCGGGTTTTGCCAAGGGCGCTGTCGGGTAAAACACCTGTTATCTGGCCCGCGCGTTCGGAAAAATAGGTATAGCGCAAATCCGCATCCATTTCCCACAACCAGTCCGTCCCGATCTCGGCAAAATCCTGGAACCGTGCCTCGCTCAACCGCAAAGCCTCTTCCAGGCGTCGATGTTCCGAGATGTCCTGTAATCCAACTAAATTCGCCTTGCGGCCCTGATAGGTGGTCCTAACGACACTTAGGGAAGCCCAGAAGATACCGCCGTCCAGGCGTTTGAATGGCGCTTCGTATTGGTCGATCCTGCCATCACGATTCAAAATTTCGGTAATATGGTCGAAATCCGCCATATCGACATAGGACATGGTCGTCGGCTGGCCTATCAGCTGTTCCTGTGTCCGGCCAAGTATATCGCAGGCCAGATTGTTGGCATATTGATGTATACCGTCGGCCGTAATGACCAGGGGCACTGGGGCGACCTCCAGCAACAGGCGAAATCTCTCCTCGCTTTCAATCAAGGCCTGTTTAGCAAGAACTTCATCGGTGACTTTACGCCCGACGGTTAGAAAGGCTTTAACGCCGCCTAATTCGATGTGCTCACTGGAAAATTCGAAATGCTCCATAGTTCCGTCGGGCGTGGACATGGAAACCGGGAAATTGCGGACCCGGCGGTTTTTTTGCATTTCGTCAATGAATGGCGGCCGCACATATTGGCCGCGCCAAAGATCGAGGTCCTGGGTCGTTTTGCCGATGATCTCATCTTTTCGCAGACTGTAATAATCCGCGAATTGTTGGTTGGCGTTGATAAAGCGGCCATCATCGGCGCGCGTCAAAGCGACCATTTCCGGGTTTGCATCAAAGGCCGTGGCAAGTGTCCGCTCTAACTCCGCCCTTTTGGTGATGTTCGTGATCGTTGAATACAGCCGCTCTTCACCCTCGAATATTATATGATCCGCAGAAATCAGGACTGTTATTACCTGGCCATCTTTCGTCCGCATCTGGGTTTCGAAATTTCGAACTTTCCCATCCTGCTGCAATAATTTCAGGTAACCGTTCCGTTGGTCATCCGTCGCGTCCCAAATACCCAGTTCGACCGAGCTTTCGCCAAGGACTTCATCCTCGGCGTAACCATAGGTTTGGCACCAGGCATCGTTGACCCGAAAAAATTGGCCGTTTTCGATACTGGTAATCGTCAGACAAATGGGGCTTTGTTGAAAAATGCGGGTAAATTGCGCCTCTGAACGGCGTAGTCGCTGCACCTCGCGCAGCAGGTCTTCGTCGCCCGGCGATGGCAAGGAAGACAGTGTCGCATCTGTGTCTAAATTCGTCATCGAACCGATTTCAACAGAATTATCATTGTTGGTGCGAAGTCCATTGCAACCATGATTTCCCGCCCAGAATAAACCAATTTCTTATTGCGCCGCCAAGAATAGAATATCCAGGTTAACACAAAGGCAAATTTTTTCGAAAGTCTGCAAAGAAAAAACGGCGGCGGGGATGCCCCGCCGCCTTGATTGGTTTGTCCGAATAGTATGTTGCCTTTGTCATGCCATAAGAATTGGCCAAGCCATCATAACCAGGCCGATGATCGAGACGGCCCAAACACCGGTGCGCAACCACGGTACCCCCACCAGATACACGATGGCATGAACCAAGCGTGCCCCGACAAATATCTGCGCACCCAATGCGGTCTGATCGTTGTTTAGGCCGGCAATTTGTATGATCAGTACCAAAATGGCGAATAGCACCAAACTTTCCAGCATATTGGCGTGGGCCCGAACCGCCCGGCCGGCCATATCACTTGGCGCAGGCAGACCGTCCCGATTGCCTGCAAGTTCTGACAAGCTGACTTGCCCCAAGGTCAATAAAACCGCAACCACGACTTGGGCAAGGGTCAATACGCCGGCCCAGAACAACATCGTCAATTCAATTGTCATATCCGATTTCCCCTCAAATTATGAATTCGTTAACCATGTATATTGTGTTCAATTTTCAATCATATACCAGATAGACGGTTGTCACAAATCACAGATTTGAAAAGTATGGGCGCGTTTCAGGTTTAGGTTCGCAACGTGGGCAGGCCAATGCCCGTAGCATCAAAGCCGCCATCGACGGCCAAAATCTGGCCGGTGATATATTTAGCGTTGTCGCCACAAAGGAAAAATACCGCATCGGCGATTTCCTGCTCCAGCCCATAGCGGTTCAGGGGAATGGCGTCGTGATAGTCCGCGCGAATTTCGGCGCTATGCACAGCCTTGGCCATTGCCGTATCCACGGGCCCGGGTGACACTGCGTTAACCCGAATGCCGACCTCGCCCAATTCGGCGGCCTGCTGTTTAGTCAGGTGCATCAGGCCGGCTTTGGACGTACCGTAGGCTACCCGCAAGGTGCTTGCCCGCAAACCTGATATGGAAGTGATGTTGACGATGGCACCGCCACCGTTCCGGATCATTACCCGTGCGCTGGCCTGACTACACAAAAACGGCCCACTCAGATTGACGTCCAGCACCCGTTGCCATTCCCGATAGGTGGTTTCCAGCAATGGTTTGAAGACAGCGGTGCCCGCATTATTGACCAGAGCGTCGATGCGGCCAAAACGTTCGTCGACTTGATCGATGGCACCTTGAACCTGTTCAGGCTCGGCCACATCGCAGGGGAGGGCTATGATTTCGCCCGCATTGCCGAATGCTGTCGCGGTTCGGCCCAGATTATCGCCGTCAATATCAAGCAACGCCACACGCCAGCCCGCATCCAGGAAACAGCGCGCCGTGGTGCGCCCGATACCACGGGCGGCACCGGTCACCACGGCGACTTTGTCAATTGCCTCCGTCATTGGCGGCAGGTTCCGTTAAGCCGGATAGAAAACGGGCAAGGTTACATCTGCCGTTGCGTCCTCGTATCCCAACTTTACAGGCATATCGATGCTTAACCCGTCGGGTTTCACATCCCGCATCTGGGCGCAAATACGAACGCCTTCCTCCAGATCCACAGTGACCAGGGTCAGGGGTAGGTCTGCCAGAAAGGCCGGATGGAAGGCGTGGTGGGAGACGGTCCAGCTGTGCACCGTACCCTTGCCCGAAGCACGAACCCATTCAGAATTCATAGACAGGCAGCTATCGCATACGGGGCGGGGATAGTGGCGGATCTTGCCGCAATCGGCACACCGTTGCAGGCGCATGTTGTGTTCCTTCATGCTGTCCCAGAACGGTTTTGTTTCCCTGTTCAGGGGCGGCATGGGTTTGTCTTCAACGGGATTTGTCATAAATTTCTGCTCTTTACTAGTTGCGCATGATGGCAACGGCACCATCACCCATATCGCCGTAACCGGTGACCAAACCAATTTCGGCATTGGCCACCTGGGCCTTGCCGCCGGTGCCGCGCAACTGTTTCACCAGTTCGCAGACATGGTTCATGCCCACCATGTGGGCTTGGGAAAGCAGGCCGCCATGGGTGTTGATGGGCAATTCACCGCCCAGGGCAATACGCCCGTTGGAAATGAAATCGCCGCCTTCGCCTTTTTTGCAGAAGCCAAGGTCTTCCAGCTGGCACATCACAATATATGTGAAGCAGTCATAGATCTCGGCCACATCAATATCGTTGCGGTCGATGCCTGCCATGTTGAAGGCCCGTGGCGCGGCCTTGGCCGTGCCGAGGGTCATCATGTCTGGGCGTTGGGTGATGGCGGAGGGTGAATCGGGATGTCCTTCGCCCACGCCCATGATGTAGATGGGCTTTTGCGACAGATCTTTCGCCCGCTCCGTGCTGGAGACAATAATGGCTGTGGCGCCGTCGCTTTCCAGGCAGCAATCAAACAGGCGCAGGGGATCTGAAATCATGCGGGAGTTTTGATGATCCTCAATCGTCATGGGCGACGTCATAATGGCATTGCCGTTCAGAATGGCATTGGCCCGGGTGCTGACGGCAATTTCGGCCAGTTGCTCCGATTTGGTGCCATACAACTCCATATGCCGGCGCGCCATGTGGGCATACAGCTGTGCCGGTGCAATGTTGCCGGACGGCATTTCGAATTCACCGATAATACGGAATTGCGGCATTTCCCCGGCGCGGGCCCCAATGCAGGTACCGGACGAACCGTTGCGCCCGACAATCAGCAGGACATGATTGCAAACGCCCGCCGCAATGGCCGTCACCGCAGCCTGGATCGCCGCGACGGAACTGGCTCCGCCCAAAGGTGTGATCGCGGAATAGCGTAGATCCTCAATGCCAAGGTTGGTAATGAATTCTTCTGCCACCACTTCCATATTGCCGTAGGGAATGATCCCATCAATGTCATTCGGCGTCAGCCCGGCATCATTGATTGCCTTAAGGGCAGCTTCCATTTCCATGGAAACCACTGATCTGCCAGAATTCCTCGAATATTCAGTTTCACCAATCCCAGTGACAGCACATTTGTCTTTCAGGCCTGACATCATATTTCTCCAAATTCAGTTCCACGATCACTTTGTCCCCATTATCCCGCACATTTTGTAGCTTCGCCAGCAAATTACGATGTGCGGCGCTGGACTTCCCCTATGACCCGGCGTTATAAGGACGCCGTCGTCATGATGGCGATGAAAAGGGAAGCTTGTCGTGATCCAGTCTGTGGATATCTATCTGCGAATTATCACCTTGCCGGGGTTATGTACCGGTGAGCGGTGTGCCGGCGTTGCCTGCACAGCTCGATGTTGCGCCTGACCTAAGGCCGCTTCGCGCCAACTTAGCGAAAAATGGCGCACTATTAGAACAGCATCTGAAATTTATTCCGGCGGGGCCAATCCCGATGTCCAAATTATTGCAACTTCATAATACCGCGACCCGAAGCAAACAGACCTTCACGCCCATGCGCGAGGATGCGGTCGGTCTGTACGTCTGCGGCCCCACTGTCTATGACCTGGCCCACGTGGGCAATGCCCGTCCCGTGGTGGTATTCGACAGCTTCGTCCGCCTGCTGCGCCGCCTGTACGGCACGGTAACTTACGTTCGCAATATCACGGATATTGAGGACAAGATTATCGACAGGGCGCATGAATTGGGTGTCACCATTGCCGAGCTGACGGCGGACACAACGCAGGCCTTTCATGACGATATGGCCGCCCTTGGCGCACTGCCACCTGATCATGAACCGCGCGCGACGGAACATGTGGACGGCATGATCGCCATGACCGAGGTGTTGATCGAAAAGAACCATGCCTATGAGGCCGACGGCCATGTGTTGTTCGATACCACATCTATGGAGGACTATGGCGTCTTCTCCAAACGCAGTCAGCGTGAGTTGATCGCCGGGGCCAGGGTTGAGGTCGCACCCTACAAGCGCAATGCCACGGATTTCGTTTTGTGGAAACCTTCGAACGAGGAACAGCCCGGCTGGGACAGCCCCTGGGGCAAGGGCCGGCCTGGCTGGCATTTGGAATGCTCGGTCATGTCAGAGGCGTTGTTGGGACAGACCTTTGACATTCATGGTGGCGGCATTGATCTGGTCTTTCCGCATCATCAAAACGAAATCGCCCAGAGCACCTGCGCCCATGATGGTGCGGCCTTCGCCAACTATTGGATGCATAATGGCCACGTCACAGTGGGCGGGGAAAAGATGTCTAAATCCCTGGGCAATTTCCTCACGGTGCATGAATTGCTGGAGGAGTTCCCCGGCGAGGCGATCCGTCTGACCCTATTGTCGGCCCATTATCGTCAGCCGTTGGATTTCACCAAAGAGGCGATTGGGGAGTCCCGGCGTATCCTGGACAAGTGGTATCGCGCGGTGGGCCAGGCGACGGCGTCGTCCGATCTGCCGGTAGCGGTCGAGGCCGCTTTGTGTGATGACCTGAACACGCCCAAGGCGATTGCAGAGATGCATCGCCTGTCGGATTTGGCCATGGCCGGGGATGGTGCTGCGGCCTCTGATCTGAAGGCGGTCGGCGAAGTTCTTGGTTTGCTGCAGGCCAGCGCGGAAACCTGGTTTCAGGGTGGGGGCGGTGACGATGATCTTTCGGCGGAAGCCATCGAAAACTTAATCGAACAGCGGCGGGAGGCCCGCGCGAACAAGGATTTCGCCGCCTCCGATCAAATTCGTGACGATCTGGCGGCGCAAGGCATCGTATTGGAAGACGGCGCAGGTGGCACCACCTGGCGGCGGGGCCAAGGGGCGGGAAGCTAAGATAATGGCAAAAGAACGGCTTTATATATTCGATACCACATTGCGCGATGGGGCCCAGACTTCCGGCGTTGATTTCTCGGTCGAGGATAAGCGTGCCATTGCCGTGGCCCTGGATCGTTTGGGCGTGGATTATATCGAGGGTGGCTGGCCCGGTGCCAACCCCACCGACAGCAGCTTTTTCCAGGATCCGCCCAGCCTGAAACGGGCCATCTTTACCTCATTCGGGATGACCAAGCGGCCGGGACGCAGCGCAGATAACGATCCGGGGTTATCGGAAGTGGTCAACGCGGATGTCGGTGCGGTTTGTCTGGTGGGCAAGACCTGGGACTATCACGTGGATGTGGCCCTGGGGATTGAGCGGGATGAGAACGTCGCCATGGTCGGCGACTCCATCGCTCATATAAATAAAAAGGGCCGCGAGGCCCTGTTCGATGCGGAGCATTTCTTTGACGGCTACAAGGCGAACCCGGAATTTGCCCTGGCCTGTCTGAAGTCCGCTTACGAGGCCGGGGCCCGTTGGGTCGTGCTGTGTGATACCAACGGCGGTGCGCTGCCGCATGAAATCTCCCGCATCGTGGGTGAAGTGGTGGAACATATCCCCGGTGATCATCTGGGCATTCATTGTCACAACGATACGGGCAATGCCATCGCCGGGTCCCTGGCCGCGGTGCAGGCCGGTGTGCGCCAGGTTCAAGGCAGCCTGAATGGCCTGGGGGAACGTTGCGGCAATGCGGATCTGGTGGCATTAATCCCGATCCTGAAATTAAAGCCGGGCTTTGCCGAGAACTTCGAAATCGGCGTTGATGATGACGGCCTGCGCCATTTGACGACGACGTCCCATTTGCTGGATGAATTGTTGAACCGGGCCCCCGCCCGGCAGGCGCCCTTTGTCGGTGCCTCCGCCTTTGCCCATAAGGGCGGCTTGCATGTCTCCGCAGTTTTGAAAAACCCGCAAACGTATGAACATATTGATCCCGCCTTGGTGGGCAACAGCCGTCAGGTCCTGGTCTCCAACCAGGCGGGACGTTCCAATATTCTGGCAAGGCTGGTGGAGGTGGGGATTGAGATTGATCCGAAGCACCCAAAGGTCGACCGATTGTTGGAACAGGTGAAGCAGAAAGAGTTCGAAGGCTATGCCTATGATGGGGCCGAGGCGAGTTTCGAGTTGATGGCCCGGCGGGCCTTGGGCGAGGTGCCTGATTATTTCGCCGTCAATGGCTTCCGCGTCATGGTCGAACGCCGCCATAACGCCAAGGGCGAATTGATCACCGTATCGGAGGCGACGGTCAAACTTGCCATCGATGGGCGGGAAATTATGTCCGTGGCGGAAGGCAACGGCCCGGTCAACGCCCTTGATGGGGCCATGCGCAAAGATATCGGGCGCTTCGCTGCCTATATCGAGGATTTGGCCTTGGTGGATTTTAAGGTCCGAATCCTGGATGGCGGTACGGGTGCGGTGACACGGGTGCTGATCGAAAGCATGGACGGCAAGGGGCGGCGTTGGTTCACCGTTGGTGTCTCACCGAATATTGTTGATGCATCGTTCCAGGCCCTGGTGGATTCCATTACCTACAAATTATTCAACGATGGTGCGAAAGCACAATTGTAATGTCCGGCACGGATTCGACAAAAGCGGCAGTTGTCGTCGGGCCCAGCCCGGCGATCATATT
This sequence comes from Rhodospirillaceae bacterium, assembly GCA_018660265.1. Taxonomy (GTDB): domain Bacteria; phylum Pseudomonadota; class Alphaproteobacteria. The sequence goes on from JABJKS010000051.1 coordinate 190,675, forward strand.
GGTGCGTCCGCAAATGGGCGAAAATATTGGTGCCGCCGCCCGCGCCATGAAGAATTTTGGCCTCAATCAAATGCGTATTGTCGACCCCCGCGATGGCTGGCCGAATGAAAAGGCCCATGCCATGTCCAGCCGGGCCGATGATATTCTGGACGGCGCAACGCTGTATGATGATGCCCCGGCCGCTGTCGCCGATCTGCACGCTGTCTATGCCACCACGGCGCGGGCGCGGGAGATGGAAAAGCCTTGTCTGACCCCGCGTGAGGCCGTGGGCGATATGCGGCAACGTCTGGCGCGGGGCCAGGAAATCGGCATTCTGTTCGGGGGAGAGAAGGCGGGCCTGCACAATGATGACGCCACTTTGGCGCAAAACATCATTCAAATCCCCGCAAATCCAGCCTTTTCATCCATAAATTTAGGCCAGGCGGTGTTGCTGGTGGCCTATGAATGGTTCACTGCCGGCCCGCTACCAGAAGCTGTGATCGCGGGTGACAGTTTACCGGCAACCCTGGACGAGCTGGCCTATTTCGAAAATCGACTGGAGGCGGAGTTGTTGGAAAAAGGTTTCCTCAAACCGCCCGAGAAACGCCCGTCGATGATGCGGAACCTGCGCAATATCTTTCGCCGGGCCGATCTGACGGGCCAGGAAGTGCGTTCTTTGCATGGGGTGATATCGGCCCTGATCCGCCGCGAAGGTGATAGTGATGATTAGCGGGGCGTTTTTGGCTGATTTGTCAGAAATTGCCATTTGACTTGCGCTCATGGATTGGTATAACTCCGCCACCTTGTGCGCCCCCCAGGATTTAAAATATCATGGGTTGGCTGCGCTTTGGCTTACGCCACATATTTTAGCTCAAATTTGCTGAGAGACCGAATTAGATGACGAAGCGACTACGCTCGAAATACAAGCTGAACCGCCGGTTGGGCGAAAACATTTGGGGCCGCCCCAAAAGCCCGGTTAACAAGCGGGATTATCCCCCGGGGCAACACGCCCAGGGTCGTCGCCGGAAGCCGTCTGATTACGGTATTCAGCTGGCTGCGAAGCAAAAGCTGCGCGGTTATTACGGCAACATCACGGAAAAACAATTCCGCCGTACCTACAACGAAGCCGTGAAGGTCAAGGGCGACACCACCGAGGGCCTGATCGGCCTTTTGGAGCGACGCCTGGACGCCGTGGTCTATCGCATGAAATTCGTGCCTACGGTCTTCTCATCCCGCCAGTTCATCAACCACGGCCACATCACAGTCAATGGCAAGAAGGTCAACATCGCCTCTTACCGGGTCAATGAAGGCGACGTGATCGAGATTAAGGAAAAATCCCGCGAGATCATCATGGTCCTCGAAGCCATGGACAGTTCCGAGCGGGACGTGCCTGAATACATCGAAGTAGACTTCGGTAAACGCAAGGGCACCTTCGTCCGCACCCCAAAATTCGCCGAGGTACCCTACCCGGTACCGATGGAGCCGAACCTGGTGATCGAGTATTATTCCAGATAGATAGCTTCGACACAGTTCCCGGAAAAGGTCGGCTTCGTGCCGGCCTTTTTTGTGGCCTATTTAATTCCGTCAACAACGATAATGTTCGTTTTTGCCGTTCTTTCCCGAATTGGTTTTATTGCAACATAATCGTGATCCTCGAAGAGGTCGTAGACGGCCTGGCGATTAGGGAACTGAAACATCACCATACGATGGGGCTGCCAATCGCCTTCAAGAATTTCAAACTCACCATCAAGCACCATATATTCGCCGCCATATTTGGCAACAAGGACTGGGACGTCATTTCCATAGGCAGCAAAGCCCTCAGGATCGTAGATTTCCAAATCAACAATCATGTATGCCGTCATTGGACGCTCCAATTTATGATTGGTTATAGCTCAGAACAGGACACAAAGGCGCTAGTTAGCTAATCCATACCATCGACGACGATGATGTTCGATTTCGCCGTTCTTTCTCGCAATGCCTTTAGTTCAGCGTAATCCGGGTCGGCGAACATGTTGTGGACGGCTTGGCGGTTGGGGAATTGGAACATCACCATTCGATGGGGCTGCCATTCGCCTTCGAGGACGTCGAAGTCACCACCACGAACGATATATTGGCCACCGTGCTTGCTGACCAAGGCCGGTACCCCGTCGCGATAGGCTGCAAAACCTTCCGGGTCGTGGACGTCCAAGTCGACAATCATATACGCTGTCATGAACCTCTCCTGTTTGAAGTGACTTAAAGCAACTCCACACCCGCCCGGGCGCAGTCTTCGTCTTCCTGGCCGGTGCCGCCGCCTACGCCGCAGGCACCTATGACGACGCCACTCCGCAGAATGGGGACGGCCCCTTGGCCGAAGATCATGTGGTTGCCTTCGTGTTCCCGGATGGCGCGAAAAGTTGGATGTTCGGCGCGCTCCGCCAGATTGCCGCTAGGCACTCCGAACGAGGCAGAGGCGACGGCCTTGCCCTGGCTGCCGTAGGCACCGGCCCACATGGCATCATCCATGCGTTGAAAGGCAACCAAGCGTCCGCCGACGTCACAGACGGCAACGTTGATCTTGATGTTCCGCGCCACAGCCTCTGCCAGGGCGCCTTTGGCGATGCGGTTGGCTTCTTCCAGAGTGATTTTCATTGTTGTCTCCTATTCTTCGAGAAACTATTCGCCAAGAAAGCGATTTAGTACGTTGAGGGTCAGGCGCGAGATGTTGTTGTCGCCACCATTCCAGGGCAGACAGCCGCAATAGGTGATGGAGCCGGTGGAAAAGACATGGCCCCCCGACGGTGTGTCATAAAACAGCATATCGGCCCGGATCAGGTCCTCGGTGGGTTCCTTGGACCAGTTCATTATGTGGGTCAACATCTCCTCCGGCACCATGATGGTGGTGTCGTCATGCCCTTCGGAGCGCGCGATGATGACCGCGTTTTGCGGTGTGCCCAGGCGTTTGTCGGCCCGGTCCAATTCAAACCCTGCCGCACCGCCGCCACTAAGGCCGAAATCTCCCAGGATATCGCCCTCAATGCCGTCGAATATCCAGTCCAACCCGGCAGCCTTGGCTTCAGGCGTGCGGCGATAGTGGGAGGCGGTGAAATTGCCCTGAGCCGTGAAACCCAGCCCCGCGATGGATTGCGGGGCCCGTCCGTTGCGCCGCCACATGCCGCCATAGTTGCCGTCAAAGGCGTTGAAATATTCTCCCGGTTCGGCGGCCCAGGCGCGAATGCCGCCTTCGCCGCGTCTGATCTCCAGCGCGCCGTCTTCTTCTTCGTGCAGGGCAATGCGCCAATAGAAACCATTGCCGCCCAAATACATAAAATTGCCGCCATTATCGCGATAAGCCTCAATCGCATCCAGGGTTTGGGCGGTGTGGTATTCGGGATGGCTGCCCGTGGTCAAAACCTGATAGGGGGCTATTGCCGCATAGCCGTCTGCGTGCAGTTGGTGATCCGTGATCAGATCATACTCAATGCCCTTTTGATCAAGCCAGGTGAGCAGGTGCGTATCGGCAGGCAAATGCCGCATGCCGGAATCCGCCGCATCCGTGGAGGACAAATATTCCGGGCGAACATTGAATAAGGGCCGGTTGTTGGAGGCATGGCAAATGCCGCTGCCATCGCCGTGGAAGTTATAGGTGGACAGGCCATATTCGGGATGCACCGCAGGGTTCCACGGATAGGCATCCCATTCAGAAACCCGGCTGTGCCAGGATTCGTGATAAGTGGGCCGGGCATAGTTGCCATAGATCACATATGTGAAGGTAGAGACCAGGACGCACAATTTAGCCCGTGGTTTGCCCCCAGGTGCTACTCGGGGTGGCACGACGAAAAAGGGAATGCTGTCCTTATGGTCATTACAGGTAATGCGGGCGTGATAGGCGCCCGAGGGCAGGTCATCTGGAATGGTAAAGGTAAAATCCGTCTCCCACTCAAAATCATAGATATCGTCGTCATGGAAGTGGATCGCGCCGTAATCAGCAGGGGCATGGCGGAAACACATGTCCCGTCCGCTCCAAGAGGACCCGGTCATGGCGCGGGCGGGCAGGTTGATCAATTTGCCATGCAGGCCGTTATGACTTGTGTCCTCAACATGGGTGGAGGAAAAATCACGGGTGAAATCCCATTGCGCCAATAACGCACCGTCATTGCCATGGATGCTGGGGGCCTCAATCTTGCCATTGAAGTGCGCGCCAATGCCGTTGCGCATACCGTTGTTGATGGCATTGTTGATATTGTCTGCCTCCATCGCGCCGATGATGGGTTTACCTGATAGTTCCAATCCGCGCACACTTGTCGACCCGGTGGTGTCATGGCCCGCCTTCACGGGTTCCTGCCCGACGGCAAGTGTCGCACCGTCATAGGTTAACCAAACCCGATACCAGACCCGTGTCTCCAACGGGGCCGAAGTGGCGATCCGGTGTTGGCCTGCCTGGGCGGTAACGTTACCGTTTTCGTCCAGCATCAATGTGATATCGCCGACCGACAGGATCGCCTGTTCACCCTTCAGGGGCAGGGTTGGCCAGATGGTGGCGCTGAGACGAAAGTCGCTGTAGGTCGATGGCAGATCGCCGTTCGCGATGGCGTAGGAGCCGGGATAGAATTCCTGTACCCGTGAGGGATAGCTGCCTGAAATGGAGGAGGCGACGGGGCGCTCGATAACGCCGGGGCCGGCTGGGTTCGGATCAGCGGAGATGGAGCGGAACAATTCCGCCTCAAACGGCTCAGCTGAAATTGAGCTGACTTTGAAAGAGATGGTATCACCGGGACGACCGGACAGACGGTCGGAATAGCCAATCAAAGGGATCACGGGGTCGTATCCTCCAAAACATGAAAACCGAGTGAAAGACAGGTTAACGGTAAACCTCAGCAATGGCTATAATGGCGACCGTCATTCAATTCCAGGGACCCTGCCATGATCGACCTTTATACCTCGCCCACGCCAAACGGCTGGAAAGTCGCCATTGCGTTGGAGGAGTTGGAGCTGCCCTATCAAACCCATGTCCTGCAATTGAGCGAGAAGAAGCAGTACGAGGATTGGTTCAAGGCCATGAACCCCAACAGCCGCATCCCCGTCATCGTCGATCGTGCGGAAAGCGATCTGACAATTTTTGAGTCAGGCGCCATTCTGATTTACCTGGCGGAGAAAACCGGTCGCCTCATGCCCACGGACGTGGCGGGCCGCATGGCGGTGATGCAATGGTTGATGTTTCAAATGGCCGCCATTGGGCCGATGCAGGGCCAGGCGGTTTCATTCGAACGCTATTTTCCAGAAGACGTGCCGGCAGCCCGCAAACGCTATCACAACGAAACCCGTCGCCTGTACGAGGTGCTGGATGGCCATCTCGGCGACAACGAATGGCTGGCCGGTGACTATTCCATTGCCGATATCGCCAACTGGTCATGGCTGCGCAGCCACAAATGGGCCCGTGTGCCCACGGACGGTCTGGAACATCTGGAACGATGGATGGCGGCGAATGCGGCCCGCCCGGGTAGCCAGCGCGGCGTATTGGTGCCGCCATCGCCAGGCAAGGCGGAACTGGTCGCTGCGGGCGGTGCGCAAATCGTCACGCAATAGATGCCGCTTAGGTGTTCGAAGAACTGGTTAGTCGTGTTCCTTGATGCGGAGCTTTATGATCTGTCGGCGATGATAATTTCCGATAATCCAAGAGAAGAAATCTCCAATACGAAATTTAAGGCCGTATTTTCTCCGTAAGTAGCCATAGGCGCGTTGAACAGTTTCGGCCTCATTAACGAGGGCCGCGCTGGTTTCAATCCATTCACCGGTTAGTTTGCCGCTGTAACTGCACGACGCAATTTTTACATCGGGGAAATTTCTAATTCTTTTGACTTTTCCTGATTTTTGCAAGGCAAAGACATAGAAACAATTTCCGTCGCCTGCCTGTGCAAACCAAACAGGTGTATCGATAAAGCTGCCATCTCTCTTCCGTGTCGACAGATTGATGTATTGCTCACGATCGGAAATGAATTCCATGTTTGAATTCTTCCGCCCCGTTTGAACCAGACAATTACGGCTGACGTTGCAACAGCGCCATGGGACTGCCCACATCGACCACGCCGATCGCTTCATGGGCTTTGTAGCCCAACAGCTCCTGAATGCGCACGGGCATGTGGCGTACTTTTTCGATGGGCACGGTGAGAAAGCTGTTTTCCTCCGCCCGCAGCCAGCCGACCACATAGCCAAGGAACATGCCGCGGCGATGTTGAGCCTTTGTCTGATTGCCGCCGCCGCCATGAATGGCTGAACCGAGATACATCAGGGCCGATCCTGCGGGCATCACGGCCTGGACAATTTCTTCGGGCCGTGCCTGGCGCTCGGGCGGCCATAAATGGCTGCCCGGTACGACCTGGGTCGCGCCGTTCTCTATTGTGAAATCCGTCAAGGCAAACATCGCCTCAACCTCCAGGGGATGTTTTGGTGCCTTTAGAAAGCTCCACGCATCTTCGTCCCGGTGCAATCGTTGCGGACTTTCGCCAGGGCCTATTTGGATCAACTGGCCCGTGTTGAAGATATAGTCATGGCAGTGCGGCAACAGGAAATGATCCGCCGCAGCGCACAACAGCGGGCTTGCCATGACCTCGACAAATGTTTCGGACTTACCGGGAAGCCCATCAATACGGACCGTGGAAAGACCATAAAAATCGACCATCCTCTCGGCTGCCGGGTGACGGAGGCCCGGCGCGGTCGTGGCGATCAGGTTATCCAATTCCTGGTTTAGTTGGCGCAATTTCTCCGGCTCAAGAATATTCTCGACCACAACTGCGCCATCCCGCTGTAGCAACTCGAAAACATCTTCCGGCTCAGCAGTGGATTGAAGCTGTTCAAGTTTTGGCATGGCTAAAAATACCTCCCCCCTTGGTGTGAGCGTCTAGTGGTCCGATAATGTCATTGTAGCCACATCGGAACGGATTTCCAGATAGATGCTCTGTCCGGTTATGGCGTAAAGTCAACAAGGCGTGTACGATTTCCCTGATGATAGAATGTCTGCTTATTGGCCCGGTTTCATAGGTAAGGAACACAGAAAAATGAAGACAGCTCAAGTCTCAACGGGTTCTCCGGCAACTGGGCCGGATATTTTGCCCGTGCGAACAATCGAAATATTGGAGCTTTTGGCGATTGCCTTGCGTGATTTTCGGGCCTCATACGTCTATGGCCTATCTATCAGCGGCATCTACACGGTGGGCGGATGGGTTCTTGTCCTGTTACTTGTGTACTTCGAGCTGCCCTATCTCGTCTATCCGTTGGCCGCCGGCTTTGCCTTGATTGCGCCATTTATTGCCATTGCATTCTATGCCGTCAGCCGAAGCATTGAACGTGGAGAGACCCTTTCATGGCGCGGCATCCTCAACTCTGTACGGACCGCAGCCCGCGGCGACCTGGGCTGGATGGCTCTGGTTACGGGCTTCTCCCTTTTCATTTGGATGGATATTGCCGCGTTGTTGTTCTTTGGCTTCATCGGCTTGAAACCCTTTGATATCCAGGAACTGCTGCGCGTAATTTTCACCACGCCCATGGGTTTGTTGTTCCTCATGATAGGTAACGGTGTGGGGGCGATCCTTGCGTTTGCCGTCTTCTCTTTTTCGGTGATTTCCTTTCCGATGCTGTTTGACCGCGATGTGGATTTTGTTACTGCCATGATCACCAGCGTGAAGGTCGTGCTGACCAACCGAAAGGCGATGACCGTGTGGTGCATAACGATTGCCATACTGATAGGTTTGTCCCTGCTGTCCGGCCTTATCGGACTTCTTGTGATACTGCCTATACTCGGGCACGCATCGTGGCATCTATACCGCCGCGCCATTCCTAATAGACCGGTTGACGGGTAGGCCTGGATTTATACCAACACCACTTCCAGCGTACGAAGGTGGACGGTGGACGGGAGACTGCGACATGACAACTGTAATCGAAGGCTTTTCCAATCCGGCATACCAAGCCGTGGCGGATGCTTTTGCCGCGAATTTTGACAACAACGATGAAGTTGGTGCCAGCGTCTGCCTAACCGTAGATGGGGAGACCGTCGTCGATCTTTGGGGCGGCGTCAAAGATACGGATACGGGGGCGGCTTGGGACAAGGATACGGTGTCTGTGGTCTTTTCCTGCACCAAAGCTGCGACCGCCCTGTGTGCCCAACGCTTGATTGATCGCGGCGAATTAGACCTGGACGAAAAAATGTCCACCTATTGGCCCGGTTTCCGGGGCGAGGGCAAGGATAATGCCACCGTGCGGATGGCGCTGAACCATTCGCTTGGTCTGCCGGCCTTTCGCGAACCGCTCAAAGACGGCGCTTACAATGATTGGGATTACATGGTTGAACGCCTCGAGGCGGAGGCACCGTGGTGGACGCCGGGCGAGAAGAACGGTTATCACATGGCCTCCTTCGGGTGGACAGTGGGGGAACTTGTCCGGCGCGTGTCCGGGAAATCACTGGGCGCGTTTTTTCAGGACGAAATCGCTGGGCCTCTTGGTCTTGATTTCTGGATTGGCCTGCCCGAGGAAATTGAGCCCCGGGTCGCCCCGGTTATCGGATTTATCCCCGATGCGGATTTCGTGCCGACGGATTTTGTCAAAGCGGTGATGAGCGACAAAACATCGATCTCCCATCTGGCATTTCTTAACAGTGGGAAATTCTATCCCAATGGCCGTGAGGCCCGTGCTGCCGAAATCGGCGGGGCCTGTGGTGTTGGCAATGCCCGAAGCCTGGCGATGATGTACCGGCCCCTGGCCAATGGCGGTACCATCGACGGCTATACTTTGCTGTCACCGGAACGCATCGAAGACATGCGCCAGCCGTCCATGGAGACCGACAGGGACCAGACCCTGTTGATCCCGAGCCGATTTGGCCAGGGCTTTATGCTGTCTATGGAAAACCAGGACCTGCCCGAGGGTAATTCCGCAGCGATTGGTGAAAAGGCCTTTGGCCATGTTGGTGCGGGCGGCAGCATTGGTTTCGCCGACCCGGAGCGAAAATTCTCTTTCGGCTATACCATGAACAAAATGGGCGGCGGTATCCTTTTGAACCAGCGCGGCCAGTCGCTGATTGATGCGGCCTATGGCTGTTTAATTTAGTTGCAGTAGAGGTTTTTTTTTTATGACTGATTTCGTCGACTACCAAATGAAAGACGGGGTCGCCACCCTGACCATGAATGACGGCAAGGCCAATGCCTTTGGCATGGGCATGATGGCGGCGTTGACCGAGGGTTTGGATCGGGCAGCGGCTTTGGCGGATGTGGTTGTGATCGTGGGCAGGCCCGGATTGCTATGTGGCGGCTTTGATCTGAAGGTTATCAACGGCCCGGCTGAAGGTGTGCGGGAGATGGTGGAGGCAGGGGCGGAATTGTTGCTGAAAATCTATATGCATCCACAGCCCGTGATCATTGGCTGTACCGGCCATGCGGTCGCCGCCGGCGCGCTATTGTTGTTGACCGGGGACTATCGGGTTGGGGTTTCAGGTGATTTCAAAATCGGCCTGAACGAAACCGCGATTGGGTTGAGCCTGCCGACCTTTGGGTTGGAGTTGGCCCGCGATCGTCTGGATGGGCGCTACTTGAACCGGGCCACCATGGGCGCGGAATTGTATCCACCTACGACGGCAGCAGAGGTCGGCTATCTGGATGAAGCTGTGCGCGAGGGTGATTTTGGGGCGGCGTTAGAGGCCAAGGCGGCTGAACTGCGAGCGCTGGACCGGGATGCCTATACGGTGATCAAACATCGTCTGCGTGGTGCGCGGGAGACCTTGATCCGGGATGGATTGCAGGCTGAAATGGACGCGCGTTAATATTTGCAGGAGAGAGCAGCATGGAAGCCGGCGTATTTTTGGCCCTGAACGACACCACCCCGCCCGAGATCATTGCCCAAACGGCAGAGGCAATTGAGGAGCGCGATTTCCAGGCTATTTGGGTGCCGGAGCATGTGGTGCTGTTCGATGATTACGAGCCGAACTATCCCTATTCCCCGGACGGTCGCATCGGCGCTTTCGGCAAGGGGATGATGGAGCCGTTTACCGCCCTGACCTATCTGGCGGCTCATACCAAGACCGTTCGTCTGGGCACCTCCATCTGTTTGATCACCCAGCGCAACCCGGTCTATACCGCCAAGCAGGTGGCGGATCTGGATTTCCTCTCCAACGGCCGGGTTAATTTCGGTATCGGCCTTGGTTGGTTGAAGGAGGAGTTCGAGGCCCTGAACGTGCCGTGGGAACAGCGGGGCAAGCGGGCCAATGAACATATCGCGGTGATGAAGGCGTTGTGGCAGGAAGAAGTCTCCTCCTTCGAAGGGGAGCTTTATCAACTGCCCAATTGCGTGATGTATCCAAAGCCGGTGCAAACGCCACATCCGCCCATTTTTGTCGGCGGGGAAGGGGATGCGGCCCTGCGACGGGTGGCCGACCTGGCCCAGGGCTGGATGGGCGCGGGCGTCAACCCGGATGAATTGGTGGAACGCATCGCGACCTTGCATGGCATGTTGCGGGAGAGGGGCCGCGCACCAGACGACGTTAAAATCTATACCCTGCCCAACCGCCGCCCTGATTGGGATCGTTGCCGCCGCCTCGAAGATGCCGGCGTTGAACAAGTCCTGCATATGGTGCCCATGCGCGAGATTGGTGAGACCAAAACCGCGCTTGATGATTTCGCGCGCATCGCCTTTGGTTGAGGCGAAAAATTATTATGAACAACATGATAAACAGACTGGTCACCCTATCGGCCCGCCCGGATCAGAACGCGGGCAGTCACAGCCAGCTATCCCCTGACAGCTTTAAGATTATCGAGCGCCCGGTGCCCGAGTTAGGGCCGGGCGAAGTCCTGCTGGCCAATATGTATCTCAGCCTTGATCCTTATATGGCGGCCTATAGTTTCTCGGTTCAAGCTTTGCAAGACGCGGTGGAGGCGCGCGTGGTCGCCCGTGTCGTTGCCTCTGACAACGCAGATCTGGCCGTCGGCGATGTGGTCTGGGGTTTCTTCGGGTGGGAGCTGTATACGGTGCTGCCCGCGACGTTGCAGGACCACAAAGGCTATGACGTACGGCCCAACCGGATCGATCCGGCCACCTGGCCCAAAGATGCGCCATTGTCCTACGCCGTCTCGTTATTGGGGATGCCGGGTCTGACGGCCTATGTGGGCATCGTCGATATCGGCAAGGCTCAGGCGGGGGAGACGGTTTATATATCCTCTGCCGCCGGACCATTGGGTCAGGTCGCCGGGCAAATCGCGAAACAGCGCGGCTGTTATGTGGTCGGTAGTGCGGGCAGTGATGACAAGGTCGATTTCGTTCTCAGCCTTGGTTACGACGCGGCCTTTAACTACAAGACGACGCCGGATGGCATTCAAGCCGCGTTGGAAACTCACTGCCCCAAAGGCATCGATGTCTATTTTGACAATGTCGGGGGTGAGACGTTGGATGCGGTGTTTATGGTCATGAACAAGGGCGCGCGTTTGGCCCTGTGCGGTATGATCTCCACCTATCAGAGCGACGATCCCTATCGCCTGGGGAATATGTTCATGGCGGTGCGCAAGACGGCGACCATGACCGGCTTCGTGATCTATGATCACTTCCCGCAAAAAATGCCGGCCTATATTTCGCAAATGGGACAATGGTTGGCTGAGGGCAAGATACGTTATCAGGATGCGACGGTGGAGGGGTTGGATAATTTGCCAGAGGCCTTTATCGCCATGTTATCCGGACAGCACGGCCTGGGAAAATGTGTGATCGCATTGCCTGAGGCAGCCAAACCTTAGAATTACCACATCACGGCCACGTTTCCGCCTTGATTACCCACCAGGTTTAATTTGATCTGTTGGAATGACGGGCTCGTGCCGAAAACGACCTGATAAGCAAATTGTGAAGATGAATTTCTTGATTTAAAGGAAATATTTACCAAATTAAACATAAGCTGCTTATGTCAAAAAACGGTATTATGGCAATAGCGAATCAGTAGTTAACAAAGTGTTTAAAAAGAAAAGTAGGAAGGCGTCGGAAGACAACTTGGAGAAATTCGGTCTGTAACAGCAACCTAAGGAGATATGATCCCTATGTATATGTTCAGTGCTACCCAACACCTTAATCGTCACGTTTTCGAAGGGGGCTGGTCATGAACGTATTTCAGGCTTTCACAGACGAATATCATCGCCAAGCTGCCGAAGAAATTGGTCTGCAGGATTATCTGCAGGGTTGCCGCGAAGACCCCATGATGTATGCCAGCGCGGCCGAACGTATGATTGCCGCCATTGGCGAAGAAGAAATTGTAGATACGTCTACGGATCCCCGCCTGGGCCGGATCTTCCTCAATCGCACCATCAAACGCTACCCCGCATTCAAAGATTTCTACGGCATGGAGCAGACGATCGAACGCATCGTCGGTTATTTCCGTTATGCCGCCCAGGGATTGGAAGAGCGTAAGCAGATCCTTTATTTGCTGGGCCCGGTGGGTGGGGGTAAATCCTCTATCGCGGAGCGCCTGAAAGCTTTGATGGAGACCTATCCGGTTTATGTGCTGAAGGCAGGCGACGAGATCAGCCCGATATTTGAAAGCCCCTTGGGTTTGTTCGATGCGGAGCGGTTCGGCGAATTGCTGGAAGATAAATATGGCATCCCGCCCCGTCGTCTGACCGGCCTGATGTCACCCTGGGCGGTGAAGCGCCTGGACGAATTCGACGGCGATCTATCCCGCTTTACAGTGTTGAAGATGATGCCGTCAAAATTGCGTCAGATCTGTATCGCCAAAACTGAACCGGGCGATGAGAATAACCAGGATATCTCGGCCCTGGTGGGTAAGCTTGATATCCGCCAGTTGGAACATTTCAGCCAGGCGGATCCGGATGCCTATTCATTCTCCGGCGGTCTGAACCGGACCACCCAAGGCATGCTGGAATTTGTGGAGATGTTCAAAGCACCAATCAAAGTACTGCATCCGCTGCTCACCGCGACCCAGGAAGGTAATTATGTAGGGACCGAGAATTTTGGTGCCTTCCCCTTCCAGGGTATCATTTTGGCCCATTCGAACGAGGCGGAATGGCAGCAGTTCCGCAACAACAAGAACAATGAAGCCTTCCTGGATCGGATTTCCGTGGTCAAGGTGCCCTATTGTTTGCGTGTCACGGAGGAAGCTGAGATCTATCAAAAGCTGTTGAAAAACAGCGAGCTGCATGGTGCCAAATGTGCGCCCGAGACTTTGGATATGTTATCCAAGTTCTGCGTCTTGACCCGGTTGCGGGAGCATGAGAATTCAAATCTCTATTCCAAACTGCGGGTCTACGACGGCGAGAATATCAAGGAAGCCGACCCGAAGGCGAAATCACCCCAGGAATACCATGATGCCGCAGGCGTTGATGAAGGTATGAACGGGGTTTCCACCCGCTTTGCCTTTAAGGTGCTGTCGGAAACCTTCAACTATGACCTTGATGAAGTGGCCGCCGATCCGGTGCATTTGATGTATGTCTTGGAGCAGGCCGTCAAGCGGGCGCAATACCCGGAAGAGACGGAGAAAAATTATCTGGAATTCATCAAGGCCGAATTGGCCCCGCGATATGCTGAATTCATCGGTAACGAAATCCAGAAGGCATATTTGGAATCCTATACGGAATATGGCCAAAACCTCTTTGATCGCTATATCGCCTATGCGGACGCCTGGATAGAGGAGCAGGATTTCAAGGACCCGGACACGGGACAGATTTTCAACCGCGAAATCCTCGATACGGAATTGAGCAAGATTGAAAAGCCCGCTGGCGTCGCCAACTCGAAAGACTTCCGCAACGAGGTGGTGAAATTCGCCCTGCGCCATCGGGCCAACAATGATGGCAGCAACCCGGCCTGGGCCTCTTATGAGAAACTCCGCGAAGTGATCGAAAAGCGCATGTTCGGTCAGGTCGAGGATTTGTTGCCGGTCATCAGCTTCGGTTCAAAAAAAGACAGCGACAGCGACCGTAAGCATGTGGAATTCGTCGAACGGTTGGAGAACCGCGGCTATACCCAACGGCAGGTCCGCCGTCTGGTAGAATGGTACATGCGGGTTAATAAGGCCGGGTAGGAGTTTGTTTCATGGCGATGCATCATTTCATCGACCGAAGACAAAACCCAGGCGGTCGCAGCCTGGGCAACCGGCAACGTTTCATTCGCCGTGCCAAGGCCCAGATCAAGGAAGCCCTGGATAAATCCATCCATGATCGCAAGTTGGGCGATGTGGCCAATGGTGAAGACCTGTCAATCCCGGCCAAAGGCATTGCCGAACCGCGTCTGCGGCAGGCCGCGAACGAGGGGCAGCGGGGCCGGGTCCTGCCGGGTAACAAGGAATTCGTCACTGGCGATCAAATCAAGAAACCCCCCAAAGGCGGCGGTGAGGGTGCGGGCAAAGAAGGTTCCGACGATGGCGAAGGGGAGGACGAATTCCGCTTTACCTTAAGCCGGGACGAATTTCTGGAGCTGTTTTTTGAGGATCTGGAATTACCCGATCTGATCAAAACGGATTTGCGGGAAATTACCTCCGTTGTCTATCGCCGCGCCGGCTTTGCCCGCGACGGCACACCGGCCAATCTGGATGTCATGCGGACCATGCGCAATTCTCTGGGCCGGCGGATCGCCCTTAGCCGCCCCGAGGGGAAAGATGTCGCAACGTTGGAGGCGGAGATCAAGGCGCTGGAGGAGACCACGGAACCCGATCTAGAGGACCGGGGTCGTCTTGATGCGCTCTACGAAGAACTGGAGGGCCTGAAACGGCGGCAAAAGATCGTCGCCTATATTGATCCCGTCGATGTGCGCTATCGCCAGCGTACGCCGGAACCGGTGCCCAATACCCAAGCGGTGATGTTCTGTCTTATGGACGTCTCCGGCTCTATGGGGGAGCGGGAGAAAGATCTGGCGAAGCGGTTTTTCGTCTTGCTTCATCTGTTTCTCAAACGCCGTTATGAACGTATCGAACTGGTCTTCATCCGCCATACCCATGAGGCCCAGGAGGTGGACGAGGACACCTTCTTCTATAGCCGGCAAAGCGGTGGCACCGTGGTCTCCACCGCCCTGACCAAGATGATGGAAGTCGTCCGGGACCGCTATCCGGCTGATACCTGGAACATCTATGCGGCCCAAGCCTCGGACGGTGAGAATTTTTCTGGCGATAGCGCGCGCTGTTCGAAATTGCTGGCCGAGGAAGTGATCCCGGCCTGTCAGTACTATGCCTATGTGGAAATTTTGGATGAGCGGGAGTTTGAACTGTTCGGCAATCCCGATGCGGGTGCCGCCCTGTGGCGATCTTATCGGGACGTGGCAGCTGAACGTGAAAATTTTGCCATGAAGCGGGTCACCAAGCCAGCGGATATCTATCCGGTTTTCCGGGAATTATTCCTGCGTCAGGGGCAGAGGGAGAGGGTGTGATATGAGCAAAGCTTATGCAGACGCTCCAACCGGCGCCCCAACCGGCACCCCAACCGATGACGCGACCGGCGATCTTGGGGATCTGCTGTTTGATGATGCCGATTGGAACTTTAAGATTCTTTCAAAGACCTACGATGCCATAGAGCGTGTGGCCTTGGATGATCTGGGCCTGAATGTCTATCCCAATCAGGTGGAGATTATCTCGACGGAGCAGATGCTGGATGCCTATTCGTCTTTTGGAATGCCGTTGATGTATCGTCATTGGTCGTTCGGCAAGCATTTTGCGCGCGACGAGAAATCCTACCGCCAGGGCCATAGCGGCCTGGCCTATGAAATCGTTATCAACGCCAATCCCTGCATCAGCTATAATCTTGAAGACAACAGCATGCCCTTGCAGGCCCTGGTCATGGCGCACGCGGCCTTTGGTCACAATCATTTTTTCAAGAACAATTATCTTTTCCGGCAATGGACCGATGCGGATGGGGTGCTGGACTATTTCCAGTACGCCAAGGAATTCATCACATCAGTTGAAGAACGACATGGCCTGGAAGAAGTAGAGGCGGTGCTGGATGCCGCCCATGCCATTATGGATCAGGGGGTTTTTCGTTATCGCCGGGCACCGGAGTTGACCCGGGAACAGCGGGAAACCCGCAAACGGGAAATTGAAGAATATCGCGAACGCACCTTCAATGACCTGTGGCGCACGGTTCCAGATGGGGACGCGGTGGCGGATCTGTCCGAGGCTGAGAAAGAAAAGATCGTCCGGGCGAGGCAGATGCATTTGCCTGAGGAGAACCTGTTGTTCTTCCTGGAACTTAACAGCCCGGTTTTAGAGGGTTGGCAGCGGGAAGTGTTGTCCATCGTTCGTAATGTGGCGCAGTATTTTTATCCCCAACGCCAGACCAAGGTGATGAACGAAGGCTGTGCCACCTTTACGCACCATTACATCATGAACGCCCTGTATGACCGCGGCCAGATCAGCGAAGGGGCGATGTTGGAGGTCTTGCATTCCCATTCCAACGTGCTGTTCCAACCGGATTTTGACGACCCGCGATTTAACGGCATCAATCCCTACGCCCTGGGGTTCGCGATGATGTGCGATATTCGCCGCATCTGCACAGAACCAACGGACGAAGACCGTGAATGGTTCCCGGACCTGGCGGGTAATGAGGACTGGCGCGGCGCCCTGCGTCATGCCTGGGAGAACTATCGTGATGAAAGTTTCATCCGCCAGTATCTGAGTCCCTATCTGATCCGAAAAATGAAACTGTTCGACCTGACCGACCGGGCGGAGGACGGCCATTATGTCGTCGGTGCTATTCACGATGAACAAGGCTATCGCAAAGTACGCGACGCCCTGGCCAACAATCACGACCCCGCCCATACGGATGCGGATATCCAGGTCATCGATGCGGACCTGCGGGGTGATCGCCAGTTGTTCCTGGAACACAGCGTCCGCAACGGCGTCGGCCTGGATGAGGGCAGCCGCACAAACGTGCTCAAACACATCCGTACCTTATGGGGCTACGACGTCACCCTGTCCGGCGTCGATCACGACAACGGTAATCAGCTCTATCGCACCTCGACCCTGGAGGTTGAGGACGGGGCGTAACCTGTCGAAAACCGTCGACGTTATCCAACAAACTCGGTTACCTTGATACTTGATGAGTATGGGGAGGGTGCGTTGAAGCGTGAGCAAATTGTCGTCTTGGGCGCGGGTATCGGCGGGTTGTTAGCGGCGGGTGCGGCAGCACCATATTTTGACCGGGTTATCGTCGTTGAAAAAGATCAATTGCCTGATCAACCGCTGGCCGAACCCGTGCCGCGTAAAGGCGTGCCCCAGGGCCCCCAGGTCCATGCCATCATCAAGCGCGGTGAAAACACGATCACCGGCATTTTTCCAGATTTTCCCGATCGCATGCGCGCAGCGGGCAGCGCAACCGTAATTGCGGGTTGGAACCTTCAGGTCCATGAAGGCGGGGGCTGGCATCCGCGCCGGGATTTTGGTTTTAGCATTTTCGCCCAGACCCGTGCCTTGATGGAGCAGGTGATCCGGGGTTGTCTGCTGGACTTGGCGAATGTGACCCTGAAGGCCGGTTGCCGTTTCACCGGTTTGGATCTATCGGACAATGGCGCGGTGAAGGCCGTGCGGATTTCTGGCGATGACCCCGGGGGTGGGGACATTGCGGCTGATCTGGTGGTGGATGCCATGGGGCGGGGCAGTCCCATGCCCAAATGGTTGGACGATCATGGCCATGGCATGGTGCGGCGATCACGGGCGGGTATCAATATTCACTATGTCACCATGCTGTTGCGCCGGCCCGAGGCTTATCGTGATAGTGCCGATGCCTGGGTTATCCGGGCCACGGCACCTGCCAAGGTTCGCGGCGCGACGTTGATCCCCATCGAAGGCGGCCGCTGGCTGCTGACCCTGGCCAGCCGCTTTGGAGACCTGCCGCCCCTGGATTTTCCCGACTGTCTGGAATTCGCCAGATCAGTTGAAGGCGGGGTTTTATATGACCTGATCAAGGATACAGAAGTTACCACAGCACCCCGGCGCTTTATGGTCCCCGAGGCGTTGTTGGCCCATTTCGATGAAATGGATGACTTGCCCGCCGGGCTGTTGCCGCTTGGTGATGTCATCGGCAATTTCAATCCCATGCTGGCCCAGGGAATGACGATCGCCTCCCTACATGCGGAAAGCCTGGGTCATTGTTTGCAACAACTTGGGAAACCGGGCGGCGACCTGCAATCAGTCTCCCATGATTATATCTCGGCAGCCGTCGCCATCAGCGAAACTGCTTGGCAGGCGGCGGTCAACGCAGACTTCGCCTACCCAAAGACGGAAGGCAACCGCCCCCCTGATCTGGCCGAACAGCAAAAATTTCGCCGTGCGGTGCGGGAAATCATCGAAACAGACGCAGACCTCCATAAGGCCGCCATTGACGTGCAACAAATGCTGCAGCCGGGTTCTGCCCTGGCCCGCCCGGATGTTCTGGAACGGGTCCGTGAGTTAAGTTAAGTCTCCAGCACGCCGCGCTCTATTTGGTCCCGCTCGATTGATTCGAACAAGGCCTGGAAATTGCCTTCGCCGAACCCTTGATCGCCCTTGCGCTGGATGATCTCGAAAAACACCGGGCCCAGCATGGTTTGGGTGAAGATTTGCAGCAATAGCCTGGGGTCATCATCGCGGGTGCTACCGTCCAGCAGGATGCCGCGCTGGGCCAGGGCCGCGACGTCTTCGCCGTGGCCGGGCAGGCGGGTTGCCAGCATGTCGTAATATGTGGGCGGCGGGGCCGTCATGAATTCCAGGCCGTTGGCGCGGAGTTGATCTATTGTGGCAAAAATATCGTCCGTTGACAGTGCGATGTGCTGGATGCCTTCGCCATTGAACTGCATCAGGAATTCTTCGATTTGCCCGGTGCCTTGTGAACTTTCTTCGTTCAGGGGAATGCGAATGCGGCCATCGGGTGCGGCCATGGCGCGGGAATGCAGCCCTGTGTATTCGCCTTTGATATCGAAGTATCGGAATTCCCGAAAGTCGAACAGAGTTTCATAGAAGGCACCCCAATGCGCCATGCGTCCGCGATAGACATTGTGGGTCAGATGGTCGATATCGATCAGGCCGAAGCCTGTGGGTTTGCGTTCCGTGCCGTCCAAAAACTTGAAGTCGATGTCATAGATGCTGGCACCGTCCTGGTAGCGGTCGATCAGATAGATCGGCGCGCCGCCGATGCCTTTGAAGGCGGGCAACTTCAATTCCATGGGCCCTGTGGGCATCTCCATTGGCTGGCCGCCACGTTCCAGCACCAAATTATAGGCCTGATGGGCATCGCGGACCCGGAACGCCATGCCGCACGCGGAGGGGCCATGTTCATCGGCGAAATAGGCAGCCGGGCTTTTGGCCTCCCGATTGACGATAAAGTTGATGCCGCCCTGACGGTACAGGCCGACATCCTTAGATCGGTGGCGGGCAACCTCTGTAAAGCCCAACGTGGTCAACACCCCTTCGACCACCGTTGCATCGGGGCCTGCGAATTCCACAAATTCAAAACCATCGAGGCCTAATGGATTTTCAAACAGATCAGCCATGTCAATTGTTCCCACTACGTCCGAACCTTTGGTATTATGGTCCTATTGATGTGTTTGGGGAGAGTAAATAATGGACGTGGATATCACCACACTGGCCACCATGCAGGGGGCGCTGACGTCCATTACGGACGAGATGTCGCAAGTTGTGGTGCGCACGGCACGCTCGCCTGTGTTCAAACTGGCCAAGGATTTTTCCTGCACCCTGTGTGATTGGCAGGCACGGCAGATGATCCAGGGTGATGCGGAATTGCCGGTGCATGTGGGCTCCATCCCCTTTGTTTGCCAGGCTGCGGCGGAGGCCTATGCGGGCAATATCGCGCCCGGCGATACGTTTCTGTGTAACGATCCGGCCTTTGGCGGCCTGCATCTGAATGATGTTGCCCTGTTGCGGCCCATTTTTGTCGAGGATGAGTTGCTGTTCTGGGCCGTTATCAGGGCCCATTGGTTGGACATTGGCGGGCCTTCGCCGGCGGATTTACGCCGGGCACAATCGGACAGCTATGGGGAGGGTGTCCGTATTCCGCCCCTCAAAATCATTGCAGCTGGTGAGCCGTGTGACGACGTCATGCGATTGTATTTCAACAACATCCGCTTTCCCCAAACGCAACATAGCGACATGCTGGCGATGATCGCGGCGGCAGAAATTGCGGGCCGACGTTTAACCACAATGGCCCATAAATATGGCGTGGAGGTGACCAAGGCGGGTGTTGAGGCGTTGTACGAAATGACAGAGCGCCGGGTACGCAAGGCCATCGGCGCGCTGCCTGACGGTGTGAGCCAGGGCTGCTCCTGGCTGTCAGCCCGGGAAGGCGATGACCATATCAAAATTGCGGCGGAGGTCACGGTGTCGGGGGAGGAGATGTCCATCAATCTGACATCGCCAACCCAATTGCGCGAGGTACGCAATTCCCCCTTCGGTGCCACCCACGCCGCCGTGGGCCATGCGGTCACCATTGCCCTGGGTCTGCAACCACCCTTTAACGATGGCGTCTATCGTCCCCTGACCATTGATTATGGCCCCTTGGGCACCTTGACCAATGCCCAGGTGCCCCCCGCACCGACCCTGGGCTGTACCACGCAACCGTTTTGCGAGATCGTCGATAGTGTGCGTGACGCCCTCTCGAAAATTATCCCCATGGAGCGTCAAACCGCAGGCTGGGGGCCGGCGGCCAGTATCGTGCTGGCAGGCATTCATCCCGATACCGGAAATTTCTACGGCCATTTCCATCCCAATGGCGGTAGTTCGGGCGGCGGTGGTGCCGCCTATGGCGCGGACGGGTGGTCGGGCGTCGGCTCTGAGAATTCCGGTGGTGCGGTCTTGAAAGAGCCGGTGGAGCTGTTGGAATACGAAATGCCGTTTCTGGTCAGTCGTTTGGAATATCGGATGGATTCTGGCGGCGCCGGCAAATGGCGCGGCGGCCTGGCCCTGGATACGGAATGGGAGCCTATTGACCACGAACAGACCGCGCGCTTTCACGGCACCATCGATACCTTTCCAGCCTTGGGTGTGCAGGGCGCGAAATCAACTTTGCTGGAACCAAAATTGGGCCAGCGCAACGCCATTGACCCGGACGGCAGCGTGCGCAAATCAGGCGGTGCATCGCGCCTGCATTCGATGCGCGGCGGCCGGTTGGAGATGTGTCCACCTGGCGGCGGCGGCGTCGGCGATGCCTTCGCCCGTGATGTGGAGGCGGTGCGCCAGGATGTCATCAACGGCTATGTTTCCATTCAAGGTGCCGCGCTTGACTATGGTGTTGTCATCGACCCTGTAACCCATGCCATCAACGGCGCGGAAACTGAAAAGTTGCGTACTTAATGACCCATCGTTTAGGCATCGACATCGGCGGTACATTCACGGATTTTGTTCTGTTGGCCGAGAACGGCGATCTGCAAACCGCAAAAGTCTCCTCCAACCCGGAAGATCTGGCATCGGTCATCCACGAAGGTTTAGGCCACTTGGCCGCGAACAGCGATGTGGATGTGGTTGCTTTGCTTGGGGATATTGATCTTGTCGTGCACGGCACCACGATTGCCACCAACGCCTTAATCCAGGGGAAGCTGGCGCGGACCGGTATGCTGTGTACCACGGGCTTTCGCGATATTCTTGAATTGCGCGAAGGTCTGAAGGAACGGCGCTATGACTATATTCAGCCACCCCCCACCCCCCTGGTGCCGCGCCATCTGCGCCTCCCCATAGACGAGCGGGTCAACAAGGACGGCATGGTTCTTGAACCTTTGGCGGAGGATCAAGTGCGGGCGGCTGCGGCGACCTTTCGCGAACAGGGGGTTGAGGCCGTGGCGGTCTGCCTGCTGTGGTCCATCGTCAATCCGATCCATGAAAACCGCATCAAGGATATCTTGGGGCAGGAATTGCCAGGCGTGCCGGTTTTTCTCTCCGCCCGGGTTTCACCTCAGCTTCGCGAGTACCCGCGTTTCAGTACCACCGCGCTGTGTGCCGCCCTGGCCGATCGCCTGCACGACTATATTGACCGCCTGGAGGATAATCTGGCCGACGCTGGTTTTCGCCATGCCCTGCGTTATATTCAATGCAATGGCGGCACCACATCCGCAGCCGGTCTGCGGGAACGCCCGGTTCTGGCCTTGGATTCCGGCCCTGCCGCCGGACCCGCTGCGGGCCGTTTTTTTGGCCGGCTGTTTGATCTGGACAATATTATCACTCTCGATATGGGCGGGACATCATTGGATGTCAGCCTGGTTCATGATGGCCGGATCGATACCGCCAAGAACGTGGATGTGCACCGATATCGTGTGGCCGTGCCCATGGTCAATGTGCGCACTTTGGGGGCCGGTGGTGGCTCCATCGCCAGGGTCGATGACAGTGGTTTGTTACAGATCGGCCCCACCAGTGCCGAGGCCTGGCCCGGACCCGCCTGTTATGGCCGGGGCGGCGAACGGGCCACGGTGACGGATGCCAACGTGGCGCTGGGTTATTTCTCCGATACTGACCTGCTGGGCGGGGCCATGGCCATAACGGGGGATCTGGCCCGCAATGCCATTCGCGATACCATCGGTGGCCCGCTTGGGGTCGAGGGGCTGGAGGCGGCCTATGCGATTTACACATTGGTGAACGAGAACATGGCCAACGCGGTGCGCCAGATCTCCACCGAACAAGGCCATGATTTGCGCGATTTTGCCTTTGTCTGCGGTGGCGGTTGCAGCGCTGCCCATGCCGCACGCATCGCCGAAAGCCTTGGGGTCAGCCGTATTATCGTGCCCCGGGTCGCTTCACTATTATGTTCCTTCGGCGCGGTTATTACCGATGTTCGCCATGACTACAGTCGCAACCACGCGGCCCACTTTGGTCAGTGTGACAGCGCTGTTATCAACGGTCATTTTGACGAGATGATGGCGGAGGCACGCGCCGATCTGGCAGGGGAAGGCTTTGCGCCGGAACAGATCCGTCTGCAACGCACCATGGATGTCCGTTATTTGGGAGAATTGGGCGTCCTGACCCTGTCCATGCCGGAAGACGAGACCTTCGCGGACGGTATGACAGCTACCGAGGCTTTGTTCGATCAAGCGCACGAGCGCGCCTTTACCTTTGCCGATCCTGATTGTGAGCGTGAGTTGATGGGCCTGGGCGTCATCGCCTATGGCGAACGTGGCGAGGCATTATCCCGAATTTCCATGCCTGTGGTCGGTGATCTGGACCCCGTCGCTGCGATCAGCCAAACCCGTCGGGCCAGCTTTGCCCCTGGCGAGACATCCCCGATCCCGGTCTATGCGGGGGGTAAAATGGCCTTTGGCAGCATGATTGAAGGCCCTGCCGTTATTGAGGAAGAAACCACGACTATCCTGGTGCCACCCGGCTGGCATGTGCGCCTGGATGACAGCCATGCCTGGTTTATGTGGCAGCCAGGTTGATATTCACCAGATCGAGAATACCGTCGGAGGTTTCGAAGCTGCCCCATTGCGATTGATGTTGGCTGTTGGGGGCTAGATCGGTTTCGCACATCCATTCGTGATCAAAGAACAGATCCCACATATGTTTGTGCAACTCCATGCCATGGGTGGCCAGGTGAATGCGTTTTACCTTTTTATTGATAGCCTTCATGGCAGCGGGCAGGACTTCCGCTTCGCCGCCCTGAATATCAATATCCATAATATCCACATGATCGAGGGTCTGTAGAATATCTATCAGGGGAATGGAGGAAACAAAGCCGAAATCAAAATTCCGAACGCCATCGGCGACATCGAACGGTTGTTGGACGCCGCAATTGCCGTGCCGCAACAAATTCCCCATGGCGGCTTCAACCATGCCGCCCTTAACCAAGTTGGACAGCAGTTGCTCAATATGGCCGTCTGATACGATGCTATTGCCGTAAAACCCCTTACCCAGCAGGAATAGTTTCGGCAAGGTATCGTTGCCGACCAAGGCGTTGATCAGCCAATGGGCATCGGGATCAATGCCGTTGGCATGCATATGTTGCTTGGCCCATTCAAAATGGGTCGGTTCCGCCTCAACCACAACAAGGCGGCAGGGCATTGGGTTATTACTTTGCAGGGCTGCATGGGCATCAACAGCGCGGGCAGCAAATCCGCCGCCCAATTCGACCATGATGAATTCACCCTTGGCATCTTGTACGGCCCGGTGGATCGCGGCCTGTTCGTAGAACACTTCGCCATCGCTGAAATTTGGGGCCGGGGCAGATGTGCCTTTGTTATCGACGGGCAACAGTTGATTGGAGGGGGCCTGATCAGCCACAAACGCTGTTTTTGTCATCACCCCGAGATAGTTGGGGAAATATCCATCCCGGACGTCACCTTGCCAAGGTGCCATCTCTGAGAACATGTGTGTTGTCGTTTCGAGAAAGTCCATGTTTTCCCTATTTGAATAGTATGCTCACCTTAGTAATCGATTATGATTAATGGCGGCTTAAGGATAGTCTGAAGATTAATGCAGGGGATAGAACGAGATGGCGGAAAATTTTGATGCGATCATCATCGGCGCAGGGGTTATCGGTGCTTCTGTTGGCCTGGAATTAGCGCGTCAGGGTTGGCGCACTTTGAACGTTGATCGTTTGCCCGCCGCCGGTTACGGCTCCACCTCCGCCTCATGCGCCATTATCCGCAGTCATTATTCCACCCTGGACGGCACCGCCCTGGCGTTTGAAGGTTATCAATACTGGCGTCAATGGGCCGATCATCTGGGTGTGGACGATGAACGGGGCCTGGCACGGTTTGAGGAAGTCGGTTGCGCCATTATGAAAACGCCCTTGAACGGTCACATGGCATCCATTTGTGCGAATTTGGACGCCTTGGGGATCGCCTGGGAAGATTGGGATAACGAAACCCTGTCCAAACGGTTGCCGATCTATGATTTGCACTCTTATGCGCCCGCCAAACTGCCTGATGATCCGGGCTTTGGCGAGGCGACGGGGCCATCCATGCATGGTGCCATCTTCACGCCGCAAGCGGGCTATATCTCTGACCCGCAACTGGCAACCCATAATGTCCAAGTCGCGGCAGAGGCGGCGGGGGGTAAATTCCGCTTCAATTGCGATGTGATCGCGATCCGTCAGATGAATGGCCGGGCCTGCGGTATCACCTTGGCGAATGGTGATGAAATCGATGCCGCTGTTGTCGTCAATGTCGCGGGTCCCCATTCATCCAAGGTCAACGAACTGGCCGGCGTTGCCGAAAGTATGACCATTAAGACCCGGGCCCTGCGCCAGGAAGTGGTGCATTTGCCGTCCCCCGACGGCTTTGACTATATGACCCACGGTCCGGTCACATCGGACAGCGATATTTCATGTTACAGCCGCCCGGAAGTTGGCAATCACATCCTCTTTGGCAGTGAGGACCCCGAGTGTGATGAGCGTGAATGGGTCGATCCCGATAACTACAACACTGAGTTTACGGCCCAATGGCAAACCCAGGCCTTGCGGGCGGGACAACGCATTCCAAGCTTGAAAATCCCCAACCAGGCGACGGGTGTGGTCTCACTCTATGACGTCACCGATGATTGGATTCCAATCTATGATGTCTCCGATTTGCCGGGCTTTTATATGGCGGTTGGAACCTCCGGCAATCAGTTCAAGAACGCGCCCGTTGCCGGTGCCATGATGGCGGAGCTGATTGTTAAGTGTCAGGCCGGACATGATCATGACGCCGATCCAGTCTGTTTCGATTATCATTATACCAAGCGTCAGGCCAATATCGGTTTCTTCTCCCGCAACAGACAGATTAATCCCAACAGCAGCTTTTCGGTTCTGGGTTAGGAGAGGCGGGTCATGCAACTGTACACTTATTGGCGATCTTCTGCGGCCTATCGGGTACGTATTGGTCTGAACCTAAAAGGTTTATCGGCGGAACAATTGTTCGTGCCTCTGCCGGAAGGGGCGCAGCGGGATACGGATTACCTGGCCCTAAACCCCCAAGGTCTGGTGCCCACCCTGATTGACGGTGATGTGCGCTTAACCCAGTCCATGGCGATCCTTGAATATCTTGACGAGATGCACCCCGATCCCGGATTACTGCCCAAGGATCCGGCAGGCCGGGCCCGGGTGCGTCAATTGGCCCAGGTTATGGCTTGCGATATTCATCCCGTTGACAATTTAAAGGTGCTGAATTTCCTTACCAAGCAAATGGGTGTATCCGATGACGCCCGTTTGACCTGGTATCGTCATTGGGTTGATGAAGGGTTGACCGGTCTGGAAGGTTTACTGGCCGGCAATCCCGATACTGGGCGATTTTGCCATGGTGATCAGCCCAGCCTGGCGGATTTATGTCTGGTGCCGCAACTCTATAATGCCCGGCGGTTCGACATCGATTTGTCACCTTATCCAACAGTCGTGAAAATTGATGCGGCCTGTAACAGTCTTGATGCCTTTAAAATCGCAGCACCCGAAGCGCAAAAGGATGCGTTTTAAATACGGCCCTAAAGCGCCCTATTTCCCGGAAATTGTATGAATTCATTAACTGGTCCTACCCCATCATGCGAGCGGGACAATATGTGAATGGAGTTCGTATGTCGCTGCGCATTGATCAAAACGCGCTGCAGGAGAGATTGCTGTTGCATCGGCAGTTCTTAAAGGGCGTCCATGGTGGACAACGCCTTATTCTGAAGCTGCATGATGCTGCGGACCTGATTTTCACCAAACATAATGTGTCCTGGGCCGAACTGGCGGGGACCGATTTGCGCCGGTGTGCCTTCGTCAATGCCTCGATGATTGGCATCTCCTTGTTCGGCGCGAATTTAGAGGGTGCGGACATGCGTGGTGCTGACCTGTCCAAAGGTGACTTGCGCGGCATTAATCTGCGAAAGGTAAATTTGGAAGGGGCAAATCTAGCGCAAGCCGATATCCGCGATGGCCGATTATTCGTACAAATTGAACATGGGGGGTACGAACCCTTTAGTGATGGTGTCAGTCGGATTGACGATGCGAACCTCTCGCGCGCCAATTTGCAAAGCGCCCGGCTTGGTCATGTGTTCGGACCTCGTACGGATCTAAGCGGGGCGAATTTGCGTCATGCTAATCTGGTGAAGGCCAACCTTTCCGAATCGGATTTGAGCGGCGCGGATTTGAGTGGTGCCGATCTGTCGCATGCCAATTTGGGCGGCTGTGTTCTCCACGGGGCCGTGTTGCTGGGCGCGACCATGGATGGCACCAATTTCGGTGGCGCGGACCTGACCGCGTCTTTGTTCAAGAAATCCGATATGGCACCGGACCAGCTTAACGATGCAGTCGTGGCACCATCCTTGAAAGAAGCTGGTGGCACGATTGCTGATATATTGCGGGAGCATTCGGTTTGGGTTCGCACCCTGGGTGCAGAAGGCGCGCAGGCGGACATGAGCGGTATTGATCTGACAGGAATGTCTTTGAGTGGGGTTGAACTGTCGGCGGTAAAGATGGCGCGGGCCACCCTAACAAATGTCAATATGACGGGTTGTAGCCTGTCAATGGCGCAATTGGATGGTGCCTTGATGCGAAACGTCAAATGCAACGACGCCGATTTGCGCGGCGCGCAACTGGTGGGCACCAATTTGACCGGTGCAAACCTTAGCCGGGCCCGTATGGGCCTCGTACATATTGCTGGTGGGGTTGACGCGGAATGGCCAACAAATCTTTCCGGTGCGGATTTGCGCGGCGCGAATTTGAGCCACGCCGATCTTCGCAACGCCAACCTTGAAGGTGCAAATTTGCAAAAGGCTGACTTGCGCCAGGCGAATTTGGCCGGTGCTATTCTGTTGGATGCGAATGTCACCGGGACTGATTTTCGTGATGCGAATTTGACTGAAGCTGATTTCCGTGGTGCCAAGGGTTTCAAGCATTAATACCCAAAGCAATTTTCAATTAGTCAGAATAGCCCCTGTCGCCCAATTGGTGCGACATAAGTATTTGGTTCAATTGCTCGTTTCTTCAGAGTCAGTGCGTATTTGGAATAAATGCGCTTTAGGAAGCGACAAGTAAGGTTTGGAACCCTGGACGGGGAAAGACCTTGCGCGTATATAAAGGCCCTGCGCGGGTGTGGGGCGCATCATTTTGCGACCTGCTATACCACCTGGTCGCGGCATTCATGAAACCAATTAGAGACCTATTTTAGAGATACATTGCCATGTATG
Organism: Rhodospirillaceae bacterium; assembly: GCA_018660265.1. Lineage (GTDB taxonomy): Bacteria > Pseudomonadota > Alphaproteobacteria. The sequence goes on from JABJKS010000051.1 coordinate 218,699, forward strand.
ATTTGCGCTGGATCAGGGACAACCCAGAGGCCTTCGATGCGGGTTTAGCGGCCCGTGGAATGGCACCATTGGCGAAGGATATTCTGGCGCGGGATGAAAAGGCCAGGGCCAACCGCACCCAACTACAGGAAATCCAGAACCGCCGAAATGCCCTCTCCAAACAGATCGGTGCCGCGAAATCCAAAGGTGAGGACGCCGAAAGCCTGATCGCCGAGGTGGGCCAATTAAAAGGCGCACTGCAGGCTGGTGAAGAGGTTGAGCGGGAATTGTCCGGGGCCCTGCGTGAGACGCTGTCGGAGCTACCCAATCAACCCGAACCCGACGTGCCTGTTGGCCAGGATGAGGAGACGAATGTTGAGGTGCGCCGTCATGGCGAGCCGCCGGTATTTGATTTCGAACCGAAACAGCATTTCGAAATTGGCGAAGCGTTGGGCCTGATGGATTTTGAAGCGGCCTCGAAGGTTTCCGGCGCGCGGTTTGTGGTGTTGCGTGGTGCCCTGGCCCGGATCGAACGGGCGTTGGCGGCTTTCATGCTGGACATCCACACCCTCGAATTCGACTACACGGAAATCTCCCCACCTCTGTTGGTGCGTGAACATACAGCCTTTGGCACCGGCAATCTGCCGAAGTTCGAAGAAGATCTGTTCAAGACTACGGACGATTTCTATCTGCTGCCAACGGCCGAGATGGTGCTGACCAATTTGGTTCGCGATGAGGTTTTGGCGGAGGCGGAGCTACCCCTGCGCTTTACGGCCCATACGCCTTGTTTCCGATCCGAAGCCGGTGCGGCGGGACGGGACACCCGGGGCATGTTGCGCCAGCATCAATTCTACAAGGTGGAAATGGTCTCCATCAGTCATCCCGATCAGTCGGGCGAAGAGCTGGACCGGATGACGAATTGTGCCGAAACCATTCTCCAACGCCTTGGCATTCCCTATCGGGCGATGTTGTTAAGCAGTGGTGATATGGGCTTCTCCGCCAAGCGGACCTATGATTTGGAAGGCTGGATGCCGGGGCAGGATTGTTACCGTGAAATATCCTCCTGCTCCAATTGTGGCGACTTCCAGGCCCGGCGCATGGGCGCGCGGTTCAAACCGAACCAGGGCAAGGGCACGAATTTCGTCCATACCTTGAATGGCTCCGGCTTGGCAGTGGGGCGCACATTGATCGCGGTGATGGAAAATTATCAACTGGCGGGGGGAGGCTTTGCCATTCCCGAAGCCCTGCAGCCCTATGTGGGCGGAATGACGAGGATTGCCTAGAAAATGGCTAAAAAGCCCACTCCAAAACGAGCCAATTTGAAGAATAAGCGTATTTTGTTGACCAACGACGACGGTATTAATGCGCCTGGCATGAAGGTACTGCAACGGATCGCACGGGAATTGTCCGATGATGTCTGGGTCGTGGCACCCGAGACGGAACATAGCGGGGCGGGGCATTCCCTGACCTTGACCGCGCCATTGCGGTTGCGAAAAATTTCTAGCCGAAAATTCGCCGTCCAAGGCACGCCAACTGATTGCGTGATGATGGCCTTGAACCAGGTTATGGCAGACAAGCGCCCGGATCTGCTGCTGTCTGGCGTCAACCGGGGCGCCAATATGGGCGAGGACGTGACCTATTCCGGCACCATCGCCGCTGCCATGGAAGGGACTTTGGTCGGCGTGCCCTCTATTGCGTTGAGCCAATCGTTCGCCAACCGCAGGGTGATGCATTGGGCGACGGCGGAAAAACATAGCGCCGATATTGTTCGTCGTCTTGTGGCCATTGGCTGGTCCAAGGATGTTTTGATGAACGTCAACTTCCCCGATGTTCTGCCCGGCGATGTGCAGGGGATCGAAATCTGCCGCCAGGGTCGGCGCGATATTACCGCCCTGAATATTGAAGAGCGGATCGATGCGCGGGAGCGGCCTTATTACTGGATCGGTTTTCGTCCCCAGCACGGCAGTCCTGCTGAAAACACTGATCTGTCCGCGACTGAGGCAGGGCGTATCGCCATTACGCCCCTGCACATGGACCTGACCGAAAACAAGGCGCTGAAACAGCTTAAAGCGGCGTTTTAGGCATGAGTTACGAGGCGCACAAAATCCGCCTCATCATGGAACTGCGCAAGCAGGGGATTACCGACAAACGGGTCCTGGGCGCGGTTGAACGTGTGCCCCGGGAATTGTTCGTGGCGGATGCCATGCGGTCAGAGGCATATGAGAATATTCCTTTGCCCATATCCCAGGGCCAGACCATCAGCCAACCCTTCATTGTCGCCTATATGACCCAGGCTTTGGCGTTGGGAGAGCGTGACCGGGTGTTGGAGATCGGCACCGGCTCCGGTTATCAGTCGGCTGTACTGGCGCATCTATGCCGCCGGGTCTGTACCATCGAACGCTATCGCACTTTGTTGGCCCAGGCTGAAACCCGCTTCGAAACACTGAAGCTGCACAACATCACAACGCGCCTGGGGGATGGCGGTAAGGGCTGGCCGGAATTGGCACCCTTTGCCCGTATTATCGTGACCGCAGCCGCCCCGACCATGCCATCGGCCCTGGCCGATCAACTGGACGAGGATGGCGGGATCATGGTGGTGCCTGTGGGCCAGCCCGGTGCACAAACCCTGATCCGGGTCCGTCGTGACGATGCTGGGTTCCATGAGGAGCGATTGCTGGATGTACGCTTTGTGCCCCTGGTGGACGGTATGCCACAGGGACGGTAACGATCAGCAGAAGGTCGCGATTTGGTCCAATGGTTTTTGACCGTCGCATGTGCAGGCTATTTGTCTCCAACGGTATGGGGGCGGTGGAAATAGTCAAGCCAGCGCATGTATCACCTCCCGTTTGCCGTCGTCGGGGGGAAGGGGTATCTTCCGCCCATGTGTGGTAGAGCAGCAAAATTCGTAATCGGGGTAGCCATGGTGTTTGCCCTGGCCGCCTGTGGCCGCTCTGTTCCCGCACCACTGATTTATGGCACAACCACCACCGCCGCCACCGCCGCCAGGGCGAAACCAACCAACCAATCAAAGGCGATGCCCGTATCGGCCGGAACCTACAGGGTTGCGGCACAGGAAACGCTGTATGCAATATCCCGCCGCTCCGGCGTCGGTCTGGGTGAATTGATCACCGCCAATAAATTGCAGCCGCCCTATCGTTTACGCCGTGGACAAACTTTGCAAATCCCGGCTTTGCGCTATCACAAAGTCGCAGCGGGCGAGACTTTGTATTCCATCTCTCGCCGCTATCGGGTTTCCGTATATTCTCTTGCGCGCGGTAATAAACTGTCGCCCCCCTACAGCATTCAATCCGGACAACGCCTGGCGCTACCAGTCTCTGGCAATGCCGCGCCCGCGCCCACACCTGCATACGTCGTGGGAACGGTCAGCAAGGCAAAACCGAGAACCCAAACCAGACGGGCCCCGGTCAAAACCAAACCGCCGGCCCGCTCCGGTGGACGGTTCGCCTGGCCCGTGCAGGGACGGGTCATCTCGCGCTTTGGGGTCAAAGCCAACGGACTGCATAACGACGGCATCAATATCGCCGTCAAACAAGGTACGGCGGTCCGTGCGGCAGATAACGGCGTCGTGGTCTATGCGGGTAACGAACTGCGGGGCTTTGGCAATCTGTTGCTGTTACGCCATCAGGGGGGCTGGTTGACCGCCTATGGTCACAACCGGAACCTGGATGTGAAAGTCGGCGATATTGTGCACCGTGGCCAGCGGATCGCGCGTTCCGGTGCGACGGGCAACATCACCCGCCCGCAACTGCATTTTGAGGTGCGCAAGGGTCGTCGCGCGGTCAACCCGACCCGCTATCTGGCAACCAAGCAGGCCATGCGCGGGCTGCCGTCTAGTCGATCCTGACGCCCAGACGGCCTGCCAGGTCCTGGATGAACTGCCAGGCCACCCGGCCGTTGCGGGCGCCGCGGGTCACGGACCATTCAATGGCCTGGGCGCGCAGATCTTCCGAACCAATTGGCAAATTGAAATGCTTGCAATAGCCCTCCAGCATGGCGAAAAATTCGTCCTGGCTGCAATTGTGAAACCCCAGCCACAGGCCAAACCGATCCGACAAAGATACCTTCTCCTCAACCGCCTCGGACGGATTGATGGAGGTGGAGCGTTCGTTTTCCATCATATCCCGTGGCATCAGGTGACGCCGGTTCGATGTGGCGTAAAAGATCACGTTGTTGGGCCGCCCTTCAATGCCGCCGTCCAGGATGGCCTTGAGGGATTTGTAAGACGCATCATCATTATCAAATGACAGATCATCGCAAAACAGGACATAGCGTTTATCGCCATAGCGCAGCAGTTTCAGTAGTTGGGGCAGGGTGGGTATGTCTTCCCGATGGATTTCCACCAGTTTTAGCTGGCCGGGCATTTTCGCGACAATGGCCCCGTGAATAGCCTTAACAAGGCTGCTTTTACCCATGCCGCGCGCGCCCCATAACAGGGCATTGTTGGCGGGCAGACCATCGGCGAAGCGCTGGGTGTTCTGGGTCAGGGTTTCGCATTGCTGTTCGATGCCCTGTAGCAAATGCAAATCGATCCGGCTGACCTTTGTAATCGGATCCAACGTGCCTTCGTCCGCATGCCAGACAAAGGCGTCGGCACCATCCAGATTGACGTCCTCCATGCGCGGTGGGGACAACCTGTCCAAGGCATCTGCGATGCGATTAAGGACGGGAACGAGTTCGTTATCTAGGTTGGACATGGGGAACCTGTGGAGCAAATATTACGGAGTGGCCGGGAACCTAATCATCCCCGCCTTGGCGGTCAACGGTCGTGATTAGATAAGTGTTTTGCAGGGCTTCAGATGGCGGTGGAAATGGTGTATTGCTTTAGCGTTTGCAATCCGCAACGGCGGGGCTATAGTCCGCCCGCCTCATGCTAAATACCGGAGATTTATAATGCTGATTTCGCCCGCTTATGCGCAGGCCGGCGGTGCGCCCGGCGGTGATATGTTCGTGCAGTTGATGCCGCTGCTGCTGATTTTCGTTGTTTTCTGGTTCTTTTTGATCCGGCCACAGCAGAAAAAAGCCAAAGAGCACCGGGAAATGGTCTCGAACGTGCGCCGTGGTGATCAAGTGGTCACAGCCGGTGGTATGTTCGGTAAAGTGACCAAGGTTATTGATGAGGGCACTGTTCAGGTCGAATTGGCCGAAAATGTCCGGGTCAAAGTTGTCACGTCCACACTGACCGATGTGCTGAACAAAGGTGCCCCTGTCGCCGGTAGCAGTGGTGGTAGCAGCGCCAATGACGACGATAAGGATAGCGGCGGCGATAACGGTGGTAGCGACGGCGGTGGCAACGGCGGCGGCGGCGGTTCTGCGCCGGAGAAAAAGTCCCTGTTCAGCTTCGGCTTCAAGAAATAGGACGTAGCGGCCCGCCTCATGTTGTATTTCGCCCCCTGGAAAGCCACCCTGATCGCCGTTCTGTGTGTTCTTGGGTTGGTATTTACTGCCCCCAACTTTGTTTCAAAGCAAACCGCAGAAGGCTTGCCCGATTGGCTGCCTCATAAGCAGGTAAACCTGGGCCTTGATTTGCAAGGCGGCTCTCACCTGTTGTTGGAGGTAGAGGCCAGCGTGGTGGTCCAGGAACGCCTGAACGCCCTGGTGGATAGCGTACGTCCTGCCTTGCGCGGCAAACGTATCGGCTATCGTGACCTGGGATTGCGCAACGACGCGGTCGTCGTCACGATCCGTAAGCCGGAGCAGCTGGAACTGGCTTTGGAAGAAGTCAAAAAACTTTCGGTCCCCGTACAAGGCAATACGGTTAGCGGCATCGCAGGCGGACGGGATATCGCTGTCGAAGTCGTGAATGACAATCAGATCAGCGTGACATTGACGGAAGACGCCATTCGGGAACGTCGACGCTCTGCGATTGAACAATCCATTGAGATCGTCCGCCGCCGGATTGATGAGCTGGGCACCCGGGAGCCGACGATCCAACGCCAGGGTGACGAACGTATTTTGGTTCAGGTGCCAGGTTTGCAGGATCCCGAACGTCTGAAGTCAATTCTGGGCAAGACGGCGAAAATGGTCTTCCGGCTGGTCGATGTGACCACATCACCTGGTGAGATCATTGCTGGTTCCCGCACCCCGCCCGGTTCGGATTTGTTGGAATCTGACGAGCGTAATGCCGATGGTACCCCGGCCAATATGTATGTGGTGCGCAAGCGGGTGATGGTCAGCGGTGATACTTTGGTGGATAGTTCCGCTACCTTCCAGGATAATATGCCCGTCGTTTCCTTCCGCTTTGACAGCGTTGGGGCAAAACGGTTTGGCGATGCCACGGCCAAGAACGTCGGCCGGCCCTTTGCTATTGTACTCGATCGCCGGGTTATATCGGCCCCTGTGATCAGGGAACCGATTTTGGGCGGCACCGGTATTATCAGCGGCAATTTCACGGTCCAGGAAGTCCAGGATCTGTCGTTGTTGTTGCGTGCCGGTGCGTTGCCGGCACCTTTGAAAATTTTGGAAGAACGTACGGTGGGCCCGGCGTTGGGTGCCGATTCCGTGGCAGCGGGTAAAATAGCCTGCATCATCGCCTTTATTGCGGTCATGGTCTTTATGGTTTTGTCTTATGGCGTCTTTGGCATCGCCGCCGACTTGGCCTTGTTGGTCAACCTGTTCCTGATTATGGGAGCGTTGTCCCTGTTACAGGCGACCCTGACCCTGCCGGGCATTGCCGGCATCGTTCTGACAATTGGTATGGCGGTGGATGCCAATGTTCTGGTGTTCGAGAGGATCAGGGAAGAGGTGCGGACGGGCAAGACGCCGTTCGCGGCCATGGAGGCTGGTTATCAGCGCGCTGTGGGGACGATTTTCGATGCCAACATCACAACCTTTATTGCTGCCGTCATCCTGTTCGTCATGGGGTCTGGGCCCATCAAGGGCTTTTCCATTACCTTGGGTATCGGCATCATCACATCCGTCTTTACAGCCGTCACCGTGACCCGGTTGATGCTGGTGCTTTGGCTGCGCCGCAGGCGCCCAGCGGCCTTGCCGATCTAGGGGATAGGAAATGTTTCAATTAAAGCTGGTCCCCGCAAAAACCAATGTTCAGTTCGTTGCCTGGCGCAAGCCCGCCATGGCCTGTTCGGCGCTTTTGGTTCTGATCTCTGTTATCATGAGTTACACGCCGGGGCTGAATTTTGGCATCGATTTTCGTGGTGGCATTCTGGTTGAAGTCCAAACGAAAGGCCCTGCAAACCTGGGCGATATGCGCAGCCGCCTTGGTGGTTTGGGTCTGGGCGAAGTCTCCTTGCAGGAATTTGGTGCCGCGGACACGGTTTTGATCCGCATTGAAAAACAGCCCGGTGATGCCTCCGCCCAGCAAAAGGCGGTGGAGAAAGTGCGTGCCGGGTTAGGCGACGGGCTGGATTATCGCCGCACTGAATTTGTCGGCCCCAAGGTCAGTGGCGAGTTGATTGAGGCCGGTGCCATCGCCATAGCGCTCTCTGTCGTGTTGATGTTGATATACATCTGGTTCCGCTTTGAATGGCATTTCGGTGTTGGCGCGGTTGTCGCCTTGGTCCATGACGTAGCCCTATCGGTGGGCATGTTTGCCGTGACGCAGATGGAGTTTAATCTTTCCACTATTGCGGCCCTTTTGACCATTGTCGGCTATTCCATCAATGATACCGTCGTGGTCTATGATCGGGTCAGGGAAAATCTGCGTAAATACAAGACCATGTCTTTGCCTAGCGTTCTGAACATGGCCATCAACGATACGCTGTCGCGGACCACCATGACCTCCGTCACCACATTGCTGGCCCTGGTGGTGTTGTTCACCTTTGGCGGCGCCGTCATACAAGGTTTTGTCTTTGCCATGATCTGGGGTGTCATCATCGGTACCTATTCATCGATCTTTGTCGCCGCACCTTTGTTGATCGTGCTTGGTTTGGGTGATCGCCATCGCAGTGGTGAGGATGATAAGGGCGCGGCGCAACAGACCAGCTAGGCCCCAGACCCGGCAGACCCGACAGCCCCAGAAACCATGGATATCACGCCCCCCGTTGCCGCCGACAGACAGTTGATCCAGGGCTATGGTGACGGCGGCTTCCGTATCTCCGGCGTCCGCTATAAGGGGCCTGCGTTGGTGTTGCCGGGACAGACCATGGCCTGGACGGTCCAATCTATCGGCGAAATGACGATTGACGATTTGGCCCCCGTTCGCGATGCCGCCGAACCGGTAGGTGTGTTGTTGATCGGTTGCGGTGAGAAAATGGTTCTGATCCCGCCGCAATTGCGGGCAGAAGCGCGCGCATGGGGTGTGGTGATCGAAGCCATGGGCACAGGTGCAGCGTGTCGCACCTATAATGTTCTGCTCAGTGAAGGCCGCGATGTGGCGACCGCACTGATCCCGATCGATTGAGAGTGGCGTAGATGTTTTCCTACTGGATCCCGATCACGATTTTTGCCGCCTTCATGCAGAACCTGCGTTCTGTCCTGCAAAAGTACATCAAGGGACGGTTATCCACCGGCGGGGCATCTTATGTACGTTTTCTTTATGCCTTTCCCCTGGCCTTGATTTATCTGTGGGGGGTACACCACTACGGCGGTTATCCCATACCCGAGGTCAATGCCCTGTTCCTGCTCTATTGTCTGTTGGGCAGTCTGTCGCAGATCCTCTTTACCTTCGTATTGCTGTACCTGTTTTCCCTGCGTAATTTCACCGTCGGCACCACGTTTTCAAAAACTGAGATCCTGCAGATCGCCATTCTGGGCCTGATCCTGCTGGGGGATGAGGTCAGTTTGGCAGGCTCCGGTGCCATCGGTGTGGGGTTGATTGGCGTCATCCTGTTATCCATGGCGCAATCTTCCATCACCTGGCGCAACCTGGTTACCTCATTGTTTGAGAAATCCACGGTTGTGGGCCTTGTCTGTGGCGCGTTCCTTGGTTCCTCCGTAGTGTTCTTTCGTGGTGCCACATTGGCGTTGGGGGATGGCGAGGTGATGATGCGCGCTTCTTTCTCCCTCGCCGTCGCCCTGACCATGCAGACGATCATTATGGGCGTCTATTTGCTGGTACGGGAACCGGGCCAGATCAGGGCGGTGATCCGTCATTGGAAGCCGGCCTCCGCCGTGGGTATCGCGGGCTTCCTCGGCTCAGTGGGCTGGTTCACCGCTTTCACCCTGCAAAACGCTGCTTATGTTCGGGCGGTAGGGCAGATCGAATTGATCTTCACCTTCTTGGCCTCAATCTTCATCTTCAAGGAGAAGACCTCTCGCATGGAGATGGCCGGCATCGCCCTGATCCTGGTCGCCATCGTCTCGATTATTCTGACGGGTTGAGCCCGCAGCGGGTCTATCCCTGCATGCGGTTCAGCCCGGCCAGGATGCCATAGCAGGTTTCGATGGTCGGGACCGCCAAACCAAACGCTTTGGCCTGTTGCACCACATGGCCAAAGGTTTCTTCCACTTCGAACTGTTTGCCCTTGTCCACGTCCTGCAACATGGACTGGCGAAAGTTTGGCGCTGTGGTGCGTTGCGCCTCGCCCCGTTCCACCAACAAAGCCGTGGCGGCGTCTTCACCGATGGTGGTGATGAGGTCCAGGCTAAAGGCACCGCCGGCCTTCAGGGGGATGTCCAGATGCCGGGGCAGTTGGGCTGCTTCGCGAACGATGCGGGCCACGATACGGGCGCTGTCCTCATCCGCCAGGAATTTCCAGGTTTCCCGCCGGGTCAGAACCGCCAGGGCGGACAGGCCCAGCCAGCCGACGAACTTGGTCCATTCCTCGCTGAGGATATTGTCGGCGACAGCGGCGGATAATCCCGAATTGGTAAAACGGTTGACGATGTCGCTGGTTCGAGCGCTGGCATCGCCTGATAGTTCCCCGATCAATGTGGGATTGCCCATGATGTAGTTGGCAGTGCCGTCGGCCTGGATAGCGCCACCGATCATGCAGATCGAACCCAGCACAAGATCCTGGCCGAATGCTGCGGCTAACAGATCGTTCTTCATCACACCGTTTTGGATCGAGAAGACGCTGCCAACACCCATATGTTGGACAGAGGCGATAGCGGCGGCAGTATCGTAGGTCTTGGTGGCGAGGATAAGAACATCCGCGCTGGTTACCATAACAGGGTCGTCGGCAATCTCCACTTGGGTCGTGAAATCATCCAGACCAGTGACCGTGACGCCGTTTTCTATCAAAAGTTTCGCCCGCGCCCCACGGGCGATCAGGGTTACATCCTCACCGGATCGTGTCAGGTATGCGGCAATAATGGTCCCCAGGGCACCAGCACCCAGTATGACAAATTTCATGTCTGGTCCTTATTCCTAAATCGGCGGGTGGGCGCGGATGACGTCTTCGTTCAATTCCGTACCCCAGCCGGGACCTTTGGGCAGCTTCAGATATCCGTCTTCGATTTCCGGCACGTAGGTGACGATGTCGTCTTTCCAGGGTACGTCGTCCACATCGATTTCCATGACCCTGAAGTTCGGTACGGCGGCGCACATATGGGCCGACATGATGGAAGATAGATGACCGTAGAAATTGTGCGGCGCGACGTTGATCTCATAAGCTTCCGCCATGGCCGCGATCTTCATGGAATGGAAAATGCCGTTCCATGGCAGATCAATGATGGCGACGTCCATGGAATGATTCTCAAAGAATGGCCGGAACTCCCGCAGGCGGAACAGGCTTTCACATGATGCAATGGGCGTCGATACGGAATTGCGGATGTGGCGCAGGGCCTCCGGGTCATAAAGATCAATTTCGAACCAGGTCAGACCCAGATCATCCAGGGCGCGGGTCATCTGCAAATAGCCTTCGGTTTTGCAATTGAAGTTGATGTCCAGGTGAATACCCATGTCTGGGCCGGCACCTTCACGGAAGGCTTCCAATTGGGCCCGCAGGTTGCGAATGACCTTTCTATCCAAATTTAATTCGGGATAACCGGGCCCGCGGCCAAAGCCGGGCATATACATCCCCGGCTCCTCACCGAACATAAAGATATTGGTTTTCAGGCCTTTGTAGCCGCTGGCCTTGACCCGCGCGCCCAGGGCGACCACATCGTCAAGGTTGTTGACCATGTCCAGGCCCATGACCTCTGCCGCTTTCGGGTTGCGCAGATAGCTGCCGCAATGGGACCAATAGAGCTGCATCTTGTCCCGCACCGCGCCGCCCAACAGATCATAGACCGGCACGCCCAGGGCCTTGCCCTTGATGTCCATCATGGCGTTCTCGATGGCTGCCATGGCCTGTTGATTGATGCCGCCCGGTGCCTGTCGCGTCATGGCATAGAGGCATTGCGAGATCGCCTCGTGATTACAGGGGTTTTCACCAATCTGGGTTTCCACCAACGCCTCGATTACGCCGGTCAGCCCCTTGGAGCCATAGCTTTCATTGTACTCCGAAATGCCGGTGATGCCGTCGTCGGTTTGCAGTTTTAGAAAGGAAAAATTACGCCAACCCGCACCGCAATGCAGGGTTTCACAGCCGGTGATTTTCATAGGTTTGTCCTGATGGTTGGTGAACTATTTTGGTTGCCCTCAGCTTAGCAACTGAAGAGTGGCCGGGATAATTGTTTTACGGCGCAATTCGCGATACGGTTTGCCCATAAAATTGAACAGTGGGCATGGAGGCCGATAAATGTCGCGACCCTGGGAAAAATACTACACAGATGAAGCCAAGGCATTCGATGTGGCAACAATGCCCTACGCAACCATCCCGGCCATGATCAATAGCGCGGGGGCAGAGTTTGCTAATCGTTCGGCTGCGACGACAATCCTTCCCAATGGTGCGACAGCGACTATCACGTATGCCGAACTGTTGAGCTATGCCAACGATTTTGCGGCATATTTGCGCGAAACGGCGGGTCTGCAACGGGGTGAAACAGTGGCGTTGATGACGCCCAATTGCATCGATTTCAACATTGCATCCTGCGGCGCATTTTTGGCCGGTGCCGTGTGTACCAATATCAACCCCCTCTATACCGCGCCTGAAATGGAACATCAGCTGAACGATTCCAAGGCCAAGGTGCTGGTGATCATCGATATGTTCGGCGACAAAGTGGATGAGGTCGTTGCCAATACGGGCGTCCGCCAGGTGGTGACGATCTCGTTGCTGGAATTCTTTCCCACTTTGAAAAAACTGATCATCGGTTTTGTTCTGAAACGGGTGAAAAAGGTTATTCCGGACTTGCGCCACGCACATACGAAATTTGCCGATGCCTTGGCCTCTGGCTCAAGTGCTAGGAAGGGCGGCGATATCGCTGCCTATACCGAAGGTCTGCAGGGCACCGATACGGCACTGTTCCAATATACCTCCGGCACCACGGGGCGCAGCAAGGGGGCTGAATTAAGCCACCAAGGCATCCTGGCCAATGCCCATCAGGCCAATACCCTGATCGGACATCTGCGTTTGTCCGAGGGCGATACCACGTTGGTGATCCTGCCGCTTTACCACATTACCGCATTTGCTTTGATTTTCGTGGTCGGGATGGGTGCGGGCGATCATCTTGTCCTTGTGCCATCGCCCAGGCCGCCGTCGAACCTGCAATCGGCGTTCGAGAATTTTGAAGTCACCATTTTCACCGGCATCAACACCCTTTTCGCCGCCCTGATGGAGGAACCTTGGTTCGACAAAAGCCTGTTTAAATCAGTTAATTTTTGCGGCTCGGGCGGGGCAGCGCAGCAAACCGGCGTGGCCCAACGTTGGGAGGACGCCACGGGCATAGAGATCTATCAGGGTTATGGCATGACGGAATGCTGTGGTGTGATGAGCCTGAACCCGGTTGGGGACAATCGCCTCGGCTCGGTCGGCATCCCCGTACCTGGGTTGGCGGTGAAAATCATCGATGACGATGGCGTCGAACAACCCATCGGCTCGCCGGGCGAATTGTTGTTCAAAGGCCCGACCATCATGAAAGGTTATTTCGGTCGGCCGGAGGCAACGGCTGAAACGATTGTGGATGGTTGGCTGCATTCGGGCGATATCGCGATAATGGACGAGGACGGCTTTTTGGAAATCGTTGATCGCAAAAAGGACATGATCCTGGTCTCCGGCTTCAACGTCTCTCCGAACGAGATTGAGGACGTAATCGCCAAGATCCCCGGTGTGGTTGAGGTCGGTGTGGTCGGTATCCCGGACGAAAAATCCTCGGAAACACCCATGGCCTTCATCGTCAAAAATAATGATTTGACGGAGGAAGCCGTAACCGCCGCCTGCCGCGAGGCATTGACCAATTACAAGGTGCCCAAGCACATCAAATTCATCGATGACATCCCAAAATCCCCCGTTGGCAAGGTTTTGCGTCGGGAACTCCGCGACATGGTGGTTTAAATATCGATGGATCTGAAAGTCACCAGAAGCGAAATTGCCGACGGTGTGGGCACGGTGTTCCTGCATCGTCCGGGCCGGGGCAATTCCTGGAGCAAGCGGATGAATGTGGAGTACCGCTGGCTGATGGCGCAGATGGACGATAACCCCGATGTCCGCGTAATTGTGGTCACGGGCACGGGGCGGCAGTTCTGTGTGGGGGCCGATTTCGATGCCTTGGATCACTACAAGAACGGCAAGGACGATTACGTCACCTCCCTGACTGATGACAGCATGGCGGAACCGGGCCATGGGGTGCGCCCGGAATTCGATGCCGATATGGCCTGGCATTGGGGATTGCGCACGCCGGTGATTGCCGCCATCAACGGGGCCTGCGCCGGTGTCGCCATGGCTTTGGCGGGGTTCTGTGATCTGCGATATGGCATGGCGGATACCAAGTACACCACAGCAGCGCCTCGCCTGGGTTTGCCGGCCGAATACGGCCTGGCCTGGTTGTTGCCCCGTATGATCGGTCTCACTTATGCCGCCGATGTGCTGTTGAGCGGGCGCATCATTATGGCTGGGGAAATGAAAGAGATGGGATTTTTGAATGCGGTTTACGCATCGGAAGATTTCCATGCTGAAGTCGCCGCCACTGCGAAATATATGGCGGAACAGGTCTCTCCCCTGGCCGCGACCACGACCAAGCGACAGCTTTACGGGGAAATTATGCAGCATGATCCAGGCGCGGCGGTGGATCATTCGAAACACTTGATCGGCGAATTGATGCGCAGCGCGGATTATCGGGAAGGCGTTGCGGCCCAGCAGGAGGGGCGTGCGCCAAAATTTATAATGGGGTCAGAGAAGTGACACATCGGATTATCGACGCAGACGGCCATATTTGTGAAACCAAGGAGCTGTGGGAGGAATATATTCCCGCCGCCTATCGAGACCGAACCATCCGCATGGACAAAGGCGATAATGGCCTGGACCGTTTCTGTATCAATGGCGTTGGCACCGAGAATGTGCATTCCGCCCGGGCCTGTTTGCCCTGGGGCATGGATGATCCGGACAATCCGCCATCCTGGGATGATATTATCCCAGGATCCTACGATGGCGCCGCCCGTGTGGGCGTGATGGATGAAGAGGGTATTGAGCATGCCTTGCTGTTCCCCTCCATCTATTTGCGTTGCGGTGATATCACCGACCCGGATGTTGCCGCCGCTGCCGCCTATGGTTACAACGAATGGATCGCCGATATGTGTAAGGACGGCAAGGGCCGTCTGGACGCTGTCGGCTTGGTGCCCCTGCAAAGCGCGGAGGCAGCCGCGAAAGAAGTCACCCACATTGCACAATTGGGCTTGAAAGGCGTTGCCTTTCGCCCGGAACGCTACAATGGTTTAGCCCTTTATGATGAGGCCCTGATCCCGTTCTGGAATGCGGTCAGTGAGCATGGTTTGTTTGCCGGTGTGCATGGCAGCTTTGGCATTCAAATGCCCAGCTTTGCCAACAGCCGCTATACCAATCGTTTCTTCACCCATATGGTCTGCCATCCGTTCGAACAGATGGCCGCCTGCCTGGATATGGTTTGCGGCGGTGTGTTGCAGCGGCATCCGGATCTACGCGTGGCATTTTTGGAATCCGGCCTGGGCTGGCTGGAATATTGGCTGGGGCGTATGGATGAGCATTTTGAGGTCATGGGCGCTGAAGTCCCTTGGTTGACCCGCCGGCCGTCGGAATTATTCCGGGAACAATGCTTCATCTCGATAGAGGCGGACGAGGCGCACCGCCTGCCGAAAATTAAGGAAATGGGCCTTGAACATTGCGTCTTTTGGGGCGCGGATTACCCCCATTTCGACTGCACCTTTCCAGGCGCGGTGGCTGAGTTGGAAGAGCATTTAAAGCCGATCGATCCCGCCGTGGCCGATTTAATACGCCACGGCAACGCGGCGCGCTTCATTGGTATCGGATAATCAGGCAAGGAACGCCTGTTTGGCATCAATTTGTCCTGAGCGAATACGGGCGGGGCCCTCTTCACCAATCAAGGCGAACACTCTAGAATAGGGTTTTGCGCATTTGTATGGGGATTAATTATTATGGATTACGATGTAAAAATTGTCGGCGGTACCATAATGGACGGCACAGGCAACCAGGGTTATCGCGGCGACCTTGGAATTCAGGGTGGACGGGTTGTCGCCTTGGGAGAGGCCAAGGGAGAGGCCGGGCGCACCATTGATGCAGGGGGCCTTGTGGTCTGCCCCGGCTTCGTCGATATCCATACCCATTACGATGCCCAGGTTCTGTGGGACCAGATGCTGACGATATCGCCCTGGCATGGCGTCACCACCGCCGTTATGGGCAATTGCGGCTTTGGTGTCGCACCTATGCGCCCCGCCGACCGGCAGGACATCATGAAGACCCTGGAAAAGGTCGAAGGGATGAGCTATGCGGCGTTGGAGGCGGGCTTGGGCCTGGATTGGCCGTTTGAAAGCTTCCCCGAATATATGGACGTGGTCCAGCAAGGCGGTACGGCCATCAACATGGCGGCCTTTATCGGCCACACGCCCCTGCGCATCTATGTCATGGGCGACGATGCCATGGAGCGGGAGGCAACGGGCGCAGAAGTTGAGGCCATGGCGCAGATCGTGCGTGAGGCCATGGCGGCGGGTGCCATTGGTTTCTCCACTTCGCAGGCTGCCACCCATAATGCCTTTGATGGCCGGCCCATTCCATCACGCCTGGCATCGTTTTCGGAACTGGATGCCCTGGTTGGTGCCATGGCCGAGAGTGGCCGGGGTATCATGCAATGCACCATCGGCAAGACCTTGTTCCATGATGAGATGAGCGAGCTGGCCCGCCGCCATAATGTTCCCGTGACCTGGACCGCATTGCTGGCAGGTCTGTCCGGCCCCGGTTCCCACAAAAAACATCTTAAACGGACGGCGGAAGAACGGGCCGAGGGGCTACACATTGTCCCGCAAGTGGCCTGCCGACCAATTATGTTCGATTTTGATTTCGGCGAGCCTTTCCCGTTCGAAATGCGCCCGATTTTCAAAGAAACCATGCAGACGGATCAACACGGCAAAAAGGCGATTTATGCGGACGATAGCTTTCGCCAGAATTTCCGTGCCGATACGGATCCATCCGCCAAGAACATGCTGGCCGGTTGGGCGCAACGGGCGGTGATTTCTGCTGCGCCATCGGATCACAGTTTGGAAGAACGTTCCCTGGTCGACGTGGCGGCGGAGCAAGGCAAGGATCCCATCGATCTGGCATTGGATATGTCTATCGACAGTGATTTCGCCGCCCGCTTCCGGGTGCCCCTGGTGAATTTTGACCATGAAGAGGTGCGGGAATTGCTGGGTGATGACAACACTGTGGTGGCCCTGTCGGACGCGGGCGCGCACGCCTCGCAGCTGTGCGATGCCTGCTATTCCACCCATCTGCTGGGCCATTGGAGCCGGGATGAGGGCGCAATGGAAATGGAAAAAGCCGTCCATATGCTGACGCAAAAGCCCGCCGACTTAATGGGTATCACGGATCGCGGCCTGCTGGCCCAGGGACGCCCGGCGGATGTGGTCCTGTTTGACCCTGAGGTCGTGGGTGCCACGGGCCTGACAAGGGTCTACGACCAACCCGCAGGCCAGGATCGACTGGTGGCCCAGGCCAAGGGTATCCAGGCGGTCATTGTCAACGGCACCGTCATCCGTGAAGACAATAAGGACGCGGTCAGCCCTGGTGAGGCTCTGCCGGGCCAGATGCTGCGCGGCGGCAAAGCCGTTTAAAGCCATGCCAGATCAAATCATTGCCATCATCGCACCCGGTGATATGGGGGGCGGGGTTGGAGAGGCCTTGATCAAGGCCGGCCATGACGTTGTCACGACCCTGGTCGGGCGCAGTGATGAAAGCAGGGCCCGGGCCGAACGGGTTGGCTTTCGGGCCTTGCCGGACCTGGACGCGGTTGTTCAGGAGGCATCGCTGGTTCTATCAATTCTGCCGCCCGCCAATGCCATTGATTTGGCCCGCGATGTTGCCGCTGCCGTTGCAAGGACAGGGGCTGAACGGACAGAGGTCGGGCCGGTCTATATGGATTGCAATGCGATCTCTCCTGACACCACAAAACAGGTCGGTGACATCATAATTGGTGCGGGACTGGCCTATATCGATTGCGGCATCATCGGCTGGGCACCGGGCAAGGGGCCGCAGCCGACACGGTTCTATGTCTCGGGCCCTGATCTGGTTCCAAGCGATGTATTGGCCGTAGACGGCATCATGGTCAAATCTGCGGGGGCGGAGATCGGCCAGGCCTCCGCCCTGAAGATGCTCTATGCGGGCCTGAACAAAGGCCGCTTTTCATTGTTCGCCACCATGGCCACAGCGGCCGAGGCCATGGGCCTGCTGGATGCGTTTGGCGAGGAACTGGCGTTCAGCCAGAAGGATACCTGGAACTATATGCAAGGTGGTATCTCCCGCCTGCCAGCGGATTCAGAACGCTGGTGGCCGGAAATGGACGAGATTGCCGCGACCATGGAGGCAGCCGGTGTTACCGGCGATTTCCACCGCGGGGCTTCCTGGATCCTGCAGTTGATGGCGGCGACGCCCCTGGCGGCGGAAACCCGTGAAACCATCGATGGCGAGCGTACATTGGCGGAAACCGTGGCAATATTTGTCGATCAGCTAAAAAAATAGCACTGCCGGTTTGAGGGATTGCGGTGGCGCTCCCGCTTTGCCACACTCATGCTCCCGAACAAATGATCACGGTTGGATTTTCATGACATATCACGTCTATAGCGGCCCGCGCAAAGTGGCGTTGAGCGAAGTTGCCTTGAACGGTGCAAAGTTGGCCGCCGGTTTGAAATCCATAGGCGTGGGAGATGGCGACAGCTTCGCCACCGTGATGCGCAATGATATCGCCATGTTGGAAACCATGGTCGCGGGCAACCTGATCGGGGCCTACGCGGTGCCGGTGAATTGGCATGCCACGGGTGAAGAAGCGGGCTATATGCTGACGGATTCAGGGGCCAAGGCGATTGTTGTTCATGCGGATCTGATGCCGGGCATCGCCAGCCATATGCCCGATGGCGTGCCTGTGCTGGTGGTGGCGACAGCACCCGAAATCGCCGCTGCCTATGGCGTCCCACCGGCGCTGTGTGAGGTGCCCGAAGGTGCCACGGATTACGAAGAATGGCGGGACAGCTTTCCGCCCTGGACTGAGGCACCACCCCTGGAGCGGGGCAGCATGATCTATACCTCCGGCACCACCGGCAACCCAAAAGGTGTGCGGCGGGAGCCGACAACACCCGAACGTCAGGCCAGGATTGGTGAATTGGCCATGCGCGCCTTTGGTATCGGGGCGGGTGGCGTTGCCGCCATGACGGGTCCTATGTATCATTCCGCGCCGAACGCCTATGCCCGCCTTGCCATGGCGCTGGGCAATGATATCCATTTATTGCCCCGGTTTGACCCTGAAGAGCTGTTGCAGGCCATCGAAATCCATAAATTGAGCCACATGCATGTGGTGCCAACCATGTTTGTGCGCATGTTGCGTCTGCCTGAGGAAGTTAAGGCGAAATATGATTTGTCCTCGTTGGTCCATGTCATCCATGGGGCCGCGCCCTGCCCACCGGATGCCAAGGCTGGCATGATCGAATGGTGGGGGGATGTGATCTTTGAATATTATGGCTCAACCGAGGCCGGCATCGTCTCCATAGCCACCTCTGCCGATGCCTTGATCAAACCGGGAACTGTCGGCCGGCCCCTGGATGGTACGATTGTCCGCATCTATGACGATGATGGCAAAGTCCTGCCCGACGGGGAAAGTGGCGAGATCTATATGAATATGAATGACCTCTCCGACTTCACCTATCACAACAAGGATGACAAGCGGGTTGAGATTGAGCGGGAGGGGCTGGTGACCAACGGCGATGTTGGCTATCTGGACCCGGACGGCTACCTGTTTCTGAATGATCGAAAGCGGGACATGATAATCTCGGGTGGTGTCAATATCTATCCGGCAGAGATTGAGGCCGCGTTACAAGGTATGCCGGGTGTACAGGACTGTGCCGTGTTCGGTATTCCGCATGACGAATTCGGTGAATCAATCGCCGCTGCTATTGAAAGCCAGCCTGGGGTGTCCCTGACACCGGATGCGGTGAAGGACTATCTGCGCGACCATATCTCTGCTTATAAAGTCCCGCGCGAGGTTACCTTTCACGATGCCATGCCCCGTGAAGACACGGGCAAGATATTTAAAAGAAAATTGCGCCAACCGTACTGGGAACGGGCAGGCAGGCAAATTTAAGACCTTGTCATCGCGTCTTGGTATTATTTCCAATCAACCGGCAGATTTTATCCGCGTCCAATTCTCTGTCATCTGTTGGTTTAGCGTTTGAAGCGGCTTCTTTTCTTCCTGGCGCATGGTTTCAGCCTGATCTTTCCGGGCTTCATCAAGAGATCGCAGCGGCCTTTCTAGATAAGGGCTAACGGGACCTCTTCGATTTAACTTATCCATTGCTTTTTCACAGCCTTATTAACAGGGTTATTCACAGAGTTATTCACATCCGGTGACTATAATATGACGGTGTTTAGTTAACAAATGGTTAACATATCTTTCAATTTGGCAACGAGTATTACCAAGATGTTTACAGATCGATCCATTTTTTGAAAGTATTGGCTGATTTCAGCGGTTCTCAAAATCGCGTAAATGCAGGCCTATAATCGCGATGTCTTCGGTGAATTTATCTGCACAAAATTTAGGCACAGGTTAAAATCGGGAAATCAGTGCATTAATTTCGAATCATATTCCGAAATGTGAGAAATCAGCCATCGCCGAAGACCTCGGCTGCGGGGCGTCGAAGTGAGCGGCTGTTGCCGTTACGTCGGGTCAATCCAGAGGTGTCGAAAAACTCCAGCACTTCGATCGCCACATTACGTCCAATACCTGTTTTGTTCTTGAAATCGGCGGCGGAAAATCCGTCTTCGGGCGCATCGGCGCACAGTGCCTCTACCACAGCGGCCAATTCCCACACAGCGGCGGGGGGAAAGAAGCGGTTGGGGGCCACGGCCATAAGGCGTCCCTGCCGCGCACAGCGCATCATGAAGGCTTCCATACGCTTTGGTTCTACTCTTAACTCTTCCGCGACTTCGCGGACCCTTGGTGGACGAATGCCGCCCTCCTCCAGAATCAGGGAAACCTGTTTCCAAAGTTCCAGATCCGCATCAGAGGGGCGCGGGCTGTGGCTGGGCAGACGTAACGAGATGCCATCACGAATAATGCTGCGTTGCTCTATCATAGCCGCGATTGCCGCTGCCAATAACTTAGGCGCAGGTGGGGTTTCCAGGGCGCTTCGCAAGCTGTTGTCGTTGGGCCCGACTGTGTCCGGTTGTTTTTTGTGTATGGCCGCCAGGGCCTCAAGAACAGCCTGTTCGATGCGGCTCCATCGATCCTGTGACAACATCAGATCGCCGTCGTTACCGCTCAGAATGACTTGCCCGTCTAGTTGACGTAGGCCTGCCGTCTCTGACGCTAGAAAATTTCGGGTCTGGCAGAATTGTTGGAAATTCACGCCATTGTCGGCGACTTTGACCATTGCCGAAAGGGCCGCCGCAGGGTCCGTGGCCTCCATAGCAGCTAACATTTTCAGACGTTCCGGCTTGGCCCGGCCACGATGGGGCGGGAAGGGGTCTATCACCGTACCGCCGGCCAAGGTCCGTTGGGCGGATTGATCCCGCAGGATAAAACGATCACCAAACAGGGCACCGATTGGCGCATCCAGAACCAACTGTGCCAGGGCGTCTTCACCGCTGGGAATGCGGCGGTCTCCCAGAACGGCGATCCGTCCCGTGACATCGCCTGCGGCAAGATGCAGATGCACCGGCGTCCAATGGGCCAGCGGCTTCGCCTCGCTTTCCAACACCCGGACACGGGCGTCAAATTTGCGAACGGGCGGTAAAACGTCCTCTCCCTGCAGCCAATCACCCCGGCTGACCAGGGTTTGATGCAAATCCCCACCGGCAATATTAATGGCACAGCGCTGGCCTGCCCGGCCGACGTCGGCGTCACGGTCCAGGGCCCGCAGGCCGCGGACCCTTGCTTCGATGCCTTCGCCTTTGTCCTGGCTGGACAGTATTAGGCGGTCACCTACAGCGACCTGGCCGGAAAATACCGCACCCGTTACGATCAGGCCTGCGCCCGGCACTGTGAAGGCGCGATCAATGGACAGGCGAAACCGGCCCTCTACGGCGCGGTCGGCATGATGACGGGCGGCGTCCTGCAAATGCGTTTTCAGGGCGGCCATACCGCTACCGGTTTCGCCTGATACAGGAAACAGCGGCGCGCCGGCCAGGGGCGTTTTGGCCAAAAGGGCACTGACTTGCGCTGCCACCTCTGCCACTCTTTCGGGATCAACCCGATCGATTTTAGAGATCGCGACAGCGCCTTGGGGAATGCCCAACAGGCCCAGGATCGCCAGATGCTCCTCCGTTTGCGGCATCACGCCGTCATCGGCAGCCACCACCAATAGGGCGAAATCTATGGTCGCGACGCCGGCCAGCATATTTTTTACAAAACGTTCGTGGCCCGGTACATCGACAAAGCCCATGATGACGCCAGGCTCAACCTCCTCGTAGGCGAAGCCGATGTCTATGGTCAGGCCGCGCTTCTTTTCTTCGGGCAGCCGATCCGTATCGACCCCCGTCAGGGCCCTTACCAGGGTTGTCTTGCCATGATCTACATGGCCGGCTGTCGCAATAATCATGGCCTATTGTACCCGTAAATCCGTCAATTGCCCTAGCCATGCCGCCTCATCCTCCAGGCAGCGGAGGTCGAAATGCAGGCTGTCATCGGAAATCCGGCCCAGAACCGGGATGGGCAGGCCGCGAAATGCTGTGGCCAGGCGTTTCAAGGCCCCGCCCGTGCCCCTGCCTTTGCCCCCACTTTTGCTGCGGCCACCCTTGCCGTGTGTATTGGGGCGGATGCTCAAAGCAACGCTGTCCAGGCTCTCCACCGGCAGGGAGCCGCTGCCGATTTGTCCGGTGCAGGGCGAAATCTCCACCTGCGCGGCATCCCCCATGGCGGCCTGTAAGGCCGGGCGCAGGCGCTCCGCCATGGCCTGGATTTCAGCAACGGGCCGTGTCAGCAGGCGCAGGGTTGGCAGTTTGGCCTGCAAGGTTTCCGGCTGGGCATACAGACGCAGGGTGGCGGCCAGGGCGGCCATGGTTACCTTGTCGACCCGCAGGGCGCGTTTCATGGGATTTTTCTTGATCTTGGCAACAAGGTCAGCCCGGCCGGCGATGAGACCGGCTTGCGGGCCGCCCAATAGTTTGTCGCCGGAAAAACTCACCAGATCCGCGCCTTTCGCCAGGGTCTCGGTCACCGTCGTCTCGTGGGGCAGACCAAGGGCGGCCATATCAATCAGGGAACCTGCACCGAGATCAACGATGTAGGGAATGTCGTGTTGATGGGCCAAGGCGGACAGATCCTCGTCGGAAACCTCAGCCGTGAAACCTTGCACCACGTAGTTGGAGGTATGAACCTTCATCAAGGTTCCGGTTTTCGGTGACAGAGCCTCTGTGAAGTCCTTCAAATGGGTGCGGTTGGTGGTCCCGACCTCCACCAGGCGGCAACCGGCCCGGCGCATGATCTCGGGTATGCGAAAGGCACCGCCGATCTCGATCAATTCTCCGCGCGACACAGGGACCTCCCTGCGGTTCGCCAGAGTGTTCAGCATTAACAAAACCGCGGCCGCGTTGTTGTTGACTACCGTAGCAGCCTCCGCCCCGGTCAGGCGGCACAGCCAGTCTTCCACATGATCGTCCCGGTCGCCCCGACGGCCCTTGTCCAGATCAAACTCTAAGTTGGTGGCGCCACGGGCCACGGCTGACATTGCCTCGATAGCTTCTTCCGCCAAAGGCGCACGGCCCAGATTAGTGTGAAGGGTGGTGCCGGTCAGATTGAAAACCGGTTGCAATGACATGGCCAGGGCACTGGCGACCCGCGCTTCAATCCGCTGGGCCAGGGCATCCAGGGTGACATCGACGTTCTTATTCTGAATAAGACGCTGACGGGTTTGCGTGATCTCGGCGCGGGTTTCTTCTACGACCAAATCGCGGCCGGTTCGGCCCAACAGTTGCTGCATTGCCGGTTCCCGCAACAACCGATCCAATGAAGGAATGGCGCTTTGCTTATGCGCCTGCTGGTCTGGCTCTGATTTTGATGAAGGCATGGTCCTGCGTGCCGCTTACTGCTCTTTTGGAAGCAGTGAAGCTAGGCCCACAGGACACGCTGGTCAACGTTTCTGGAAGTTAATGGACGACTTTATGTGAATAGGCACCATAGATGAAATCGATCTTATCGTTCATGGCGCGTACTGGCATCAGGATGCAACGAAACAGGACTTCGCGGCTTTCATCGTCGTGATACTTGCCTTCGATTGGTACGGGTGATCCCGTTGCCAGGGATTCGCTGCAACCGTCCGTGAAACGATCACACAGTTCGCCGGGCAGGATATCTTCAAGGGTACAGCCCAAACGCTCCATTTGCCAATTCGACTGAACACCTTCGCCACAGGCGATAAAGACGGAACGGGGCATATGACGATCACTGCGAATTAGGAAACGGTCGTGCCATTCTTTCATATCTCCGCTAACACTCAGGTTCGCCAGGGTTGGGTGATCCTCCGCGCCGCGGGCATCGTGCCAGACGGTACCGGCGCGTGTGGTGGCGCGACGCTCATCCGTGCTTTCATTGGTGTCGAGGGGCTCTGTAGAGCTATAAGAGGCTGGTTCAGCAGTATGATCTAAACTGTGTAGTGACATTTATACAGGTCTCCAAAAATACAAACAAACTGCCCTCTGTTCATAGATATGCAGAAACCATGCCAAGTTTTTCAGCCGATTTTCGGCGGAAATCCGGCTTTCGGCCATTTTTGCCTAGCGTTGGTTGCGTCGGCTAGGAAAAATCGCCCTATTGCCGCTTAGGTGGAAAACTATTCCGCTGCCTCGCCTTTGTGGTCAGTTTTCTTAACAAATCGACCCCGCATGCTCTCGGGCAGGCCGCCTGGATCAACGGGGATGCCATGAACCTGAACATTGTGGCTGTGGCAAAGCTGATGCAGGGAAAACACCTGTGCCATGGCCGTTGGGCGGCCCATGGTGTCCTGCGTTTGATTGACCGCCTCCTTGGTCAATTTCAGGGCAAACAGCGGTTTTTGTGCGATCCGTTCCGCCATGGCCAGGGCCGTGGGTAGCAGTTCGTCCCGTGGCACCACCTGATTGACCATGCCCAGCTGTTTCGCCTCCTCCGCGCGGAGCCAATCCGCTGTGAACAGTAATTCTTTGGCTTTGCGGACGCCAACCTCCCATGGATGGGCAAAGAATTCGACGCCGCAGACGCCCATTTCCACCACCGGGTCGCGGAATTCCGCATCCTCCGCCGCAATAATGATATCACAGGCCCAGGCCAGCATCAGGCCACCGGCGATGCATTTGCCCTGAACGGCGGCAATTGTGGGTTTCGGGATATTGCGCCAGCGTTCGGTCATGCCAAGATAGATTTCGCTTTCGCGGGCATAGCGGCCTTCGGCACCGGGGGGATCAAAACTGCCCCAGGTGGTGACCTGGGGAAAATCCTGCCAGGTTTTGCCGCTGTCGCCTGATAAATCGTGGCCGGCGCAAAAATGCGGGTCTGATCCGGCCAGGATAATCACCTTGACCTCGTCATCCCCTGCGGCGCGGTCAAAGGCGGCATTCAGATCATAGGTCATCTGCAGATCCTGGGCATTGCGCGCCTTGGGCCTGTTCAGGGTGATCTGGGCAACGCCGGGCAGAGGGGCGGTGTAGGTGATGGTTTCGTATGTTGTTTGCTCTGTCATCCGACAAAATTCCTTAAGTGAGAGCTAAGCAGCGATGGGCATTTGCGCCAGCGCATCTTCCAACAGGCCGGGGGCGGCGCCGCCGAGGTGGCTGCGTTCGCTGATATAACGACGCCAGGTTCTGGCACCCGGTTGGCCGTAATATAGTCCCAGCATATGGCGACTGATCGCGTTCAGGCGCACGCCCCTGGCCATCTGTGCGGCGATATAGGGCAGCATGGCGTGTACCAAGTCCGAACGGGAGGGCAGGGCTGCGCTATCCCCGTATAGATCACGATCTACAGGTGCCATCATATAAGGCGATTGATAAGCCGCCCGCCCGACCATGACGCCGTCAAGGTGGGCCAGGTGTGTCTGGCATTGTTCCAGGTTCTCGATGCCGCCGTTTATGATGATTTCAAGCTGGGGATAATCCGACTTCAAGCGATAGACCCGGTCATAATCCAAGGGCGGGACCTCACGGTTCTGCTTTGGGCTCAACCCTGACAGGATGGCCTTGCGCGCGTGCACGATAAATGTCGTGCATCCCGCTGCGGCCACTGTCTCGACGAACTGACGCAAAAAATCATAACTATCCTGATCATCGATCCCGATCCGGGATTTTACTGTAATGGGTAGATCCGTCGCCGCCGTCATGGCTTTAACCGAGGCGGCAACCAGTTCAGGCTCCGCCATCAGGCAGGCACCGAAGCGGCCTGATTGCACCCGGTCGCTGGGGCAGCCGACATTGATATTGACCTCGTCATAACCGAAACTCTGGCCAATCTCCGCCGCCATTGTCATACGCGCTGGGTCGGAGCCGCCCAACTGTAGTGCGATGGGATGTTCTGCATCCGAGAAACCCAACAGGCGCTCTTTATCGCCGTGTATGACGGCCTCGGCCGTGACCATTTCCGTATACAGCAAGGCATGGCGGGAAATCTGGCGCAGGAAATAGCGCTCGTGCCGGTCGGTATATTCCATCATGGGCGCGACACAAAAACGCCGGTTGAGAGTTTTGAGAGCGTGCTGCGTCATGGAGTTTCAAAGGCCGATCGCAGGGCGGCAGCCGCATGATCCAGGGCTACGATGCCTTCATCAACCTTGCCGCCCATGCGGGCAAAGCCGTGCAGCATGCCTTTATAGCATTTGTATTCCACCGCCACGCCCGCTTTGGCCAGGGTTTCCGCATAGGCCCGGCCTTCGTCGCGCAGGGGATCATATTCCGCTGTTTGGATCCAGGCGCGCGGCAGATTGACGTGATACTTCGCCAACTGGGGGGAGGCGCGGGGGTCGGACCTGGCATCCCGGTCGGGCAGGTACAGATCGGCAAAAGTTTCGAGGGACCGGTGGGTCAGTAAATAGCCCTCGCCGTTCTCAACCTTGGATTTGTTGTCCGCAGTGAAATCGAGGGTCGGATAAATCAAAATCTGCAGTTTCAATTGAATGTGCTTGTCCGTATCAGATAGGACCAGGGCGACGGAGGCAGCGAGATTACCGCCGGCGGAATCGCCGACCACCGCCAGGCGCGCGGGATCGCCGCCGAAATTTTCGGCCTCTGCCGCCACCCAACGTGTAGCTGCCAGGCAATCTTCTAATCCGGCAGGAAATTTATGTTCCGGTGCCAGGCGATAATCGACCGAGACAATGATGCAGCCTGCTTCATGGGCCAGATAACGGCACATATGGTCATGGCTTTCTAACGAGCCGATGACCCAGCCACCGCCATGAAAAAATATGCCCACGGGCAAGGCAGTGGTCACGGATACGGGCGTGTAGATGCGAATAGGCAAATCGTTGTTGTCGCCGCCCGGGATCGTCCGATCCTCCACCGTATGCAAATCACCACTGGCATGGTGATAAACCGAGGTGCGCGCCTCATAGGCGGCGCGGGCGATAAGATGATCATCTTGTCCCAAGGCGCCACCGCCTGCGGCGGCTATCTCCTGCAAAATCGCAGCGCATTGTGGGTCCAGGGTCATAAACTCTCCTCTTTACCGTCCAGCAAATACCACGTCGTCATCTCACCCTTGCCCTTTACCGTGATCTCACCACGGGGGGCAAGATTATATCTATTATCCAGGCGTTGGCGCAGATCATCGGAAACCTGAATTCGGTCCGGCTCACCCAAGGTTTGCATACGCGAGGCGGTGTTTACAGTATCGCCCCACAGATCATACATAAAGCGGCGCTGGCCAATAACCCCCGCCGTCAGGCTGCCGACATGAATGCCGATCCGTAAATGCAGCGGCTGGCCATCAGGATCATGTACTGCCGTTGCCGCCCTGCGCATGGCCAAGGCCAAATCCGCCATGGCACTGGGGTAGTTGCCGCCGTCATCGGGCACGCCGCCTGCAACCATATAGCTGTCACCAATGGTCTTAATCTTCTCCAACCCATAATGCGCCGTCAGGTTGTCGAAACTGGCAAACAACTGGTTCAGCAGGGCCAGGATCTGGTCCGGGCGGCTGCGGGCGGCAATTTCCGTGAACCCGACAATATCGGCAAACAACACCGTCGCATCGCCATATTCATCCACCACCGTTTCACCCCGCTGCAGCCGCTCCGCCACGGGGGCGGGCAGGATAGACGTCAGCAGATCATGATAACGGGCCCGCTGATCATCCAGACGCCGGGTATTCAGATGATCCATGCGCTGTTGTTTCTCCGCCCGATACAGGGCTGCGATGCCGACAACATTGGCCGCGAACAGTTGCGCCGCCAACATGCCGAGGAGCTGTGGATCCACGACGTCAGCGAAGGACGTAAATACCAGGTAGACCACACTGGCCGTCGTAACGGTCGATATGCAATAGGCAAAAATCAAAGGAACGACGAGGTAGCTTGCCAGCACCAACAGCATAAAGCCGGGTAAATACATTTGCGGCACGTCTACCATGACATTGGTGAGGCACGTCGCCAGCGTCATGGCGTGAACGGCAAAGGCCATCAGGGCCGGCCAGCGGGTACGGAAAAATTCCGTGTAGGTCAACGCCTGCAGACCCAAAAGGCACAGGGTCAATAGTGCCGTGCGCCACAACACGAAGGTCATGGCACCGGCGGGCAGGACAAGGGGGTCGATCGCAGCGAAACCCAATTCCACCGCGATGGCCAACCACAGGACAAATCGCGCCTGGCCAAGGTTACGGCTGCGTTCCGTGCTGCGGAAATCCCGCTCCAGATCATTATCCAGAAACACCAGACGGGGCCCCATGTGTCCCCATTCAAGGTTTTCCATCGTTTGATCCCGCGCGATATTTAAGGCAGGCGTGATCGCTGCGTCACCGACCGTCATTTCGTTCCCACTTCCATAGATAACAGCGCCGTATGATGGGCATATGTGCTAATTAGGCACAGTTGGCCGCAGTTTCCAGTCTGCTACTTGAATAGGCCGTGGATCATCCATAAATGATAGCAAGAATGAGCGCCGCACAGCCCTATAGACTTAGCATCGAAACCGCATCAACCCCTGTTCAGGCGATGCGGAACGGTACCCTATTGGCGGAAAGTGCCGATACGCTGGTCATGCACGAAACCGGGTTGCAATCTTTTCATTATTTTCCCAGGGGCGCGGTCCAGGATGGCTTGCTGACGGCTTCGGACCGGCGAACTTTTTGTCCCTTCAAAGGTACGGCCAGCTATTGGCACCTTAATGGTCCTGATGGGTTGGCTGAAAACGCCGCCTTCAGCTACGAAACGCCGTTCCCCGAGGTTGACGAAATTGCTGGGCATATTGCCTTTATGGACGATGTTCTGGATCAACCGTTGTGTCTGGCGGCCGCCGATACGGACCTGTCCGGCCCCTTGGTTGATTGGCTTTTGCGGGAGGCGTGGATGTACAAGACGCCGGGGGAGTTGACGGAACAGTTCGGCCGGCAGTTGGTTGCCATGGGCATGCCCTTGTGGCGGCTGGGGGTTGGCATCTGGACCTTGCATCCGCAACTGGCCGGGCGCAATTATCATTGGCTGCGTGATGGCGATGGGGTTGTTGAGGGGTCGACGCCCCATGGCATGTTGCTGACGCCGGCCTATTTGAACAGTCCGGTCCGTCAGGTCAGTGAAGGCTTGGGCGGGGTCCGCCAGCGGCTGAACCAACCCGGCAAGTCAGAATTCCAGTTTCCCGTGATGGAGGATTTGCGTGCACGGGGCGGTACCGACTATGTCGCCATGCCATTGCCGTTTTCCGATGGCCAGATCAATACCCTGACCCTGACCTCCGATCATCCGGACGGCTTTTCCACCGCCGATCTTGGCGCGGTCTTTCAATGTGTTTTTGGCCTTAGCCGGTTTTATGAAACCATGTCCCTGCATCAAAACACCCGCACTTTGTTGACCACGTATTTGGGTCTACGTTCGGGCACACGTGTTCTGAACGGGCAGACCCAACGTGGTCAGGGGGAGGAAATTCGTGCCGCAATTCTATTTTGCGATCTGCGCAATTCCACCCAACTGGCAGCCGCCATGCCCAGGCGTGACTATCTTGATTTGCTGAACAATTATTTCGAAATCGTGGCGGACCCAATTTTAAGTCGTTGGGGTGAGGTCCTGAAATTTATCGGTGATGCTGTTCTAGCGATCTTTCCCGTTGAAGGTGATCCCCGTGCGGCCTGTGCATTGGCCCGTGATGCGGCACAGGAGATCGTTGCCCGTCTGGCAGAGACAGAGGGGCCAGCCCTGCGTTGTGCCATTGGGGTGCATGTGGGCGAAGTGACCTTTGGCAACGTGGGCGCGCCGGAGCGGTTGGATTTCACTGTCATCGGCTCTGCCGCGAACCTGGCCGCGCGCCTGTCGGAACAATGCAAGGTCCTTGATGAGGCCTTGCTATTTTCCGGTGCCGTGCAGAATGCGCTGCCCGATGACATGACCACCCTGGGCCGTCACGATCTGCACAACATCGCCGACGGAACGGAAATATTTAAAATTCCAGCCTAATCTAGGTTCGCGCCAACGGTCCGCGTAAAAGCTGTCCCGGCAAAGCACCGGTGTGCACGTTGTCTCGCAGGACCACCTGGCCATTGATGATGGTCGCTGCAATGCCGTCGGCCAATTGTTTCAGGCGTTGGGCACCGGCGGGCAGATCATGTTCCACGGTGGGCATTTGCGGCGTGATGCGTTCGGGATCAAAGACGACGATGTCGGCTGCCATGCCTTCGCGCAGCAGACCACGATCATGGAAGCCCCAACTGGTTGCTGTATCATAGGTGATCATGCGGACAGCCTGTTCCAGGGAAAACTCCTGGCGCTCGCGGACCCAATGGCTCAACAAGTGGGTCTGCAATGAACTATCCATGATTTGGCTGACATGCGCCCCTGAATCCGAAAACGTCACCACGGAACGAGGATGCTTCATAATGGCCAAGGCACCCTCTTCATCCTCATTCGAAATGGGCTGGCGGAAAAAGGTCTTCAGATCATGTTCCAGGGCAATATCGATCATGGCTTCGATAGGCTCCACGCCGCGCTCCCGCGCAATATCGGCCATGCTGCGGTGGGGCCAGGTGACACTATCCATATGGTAGAAATATTCCCATTCCGGCGGGCGTGCCTCACCCCCCGTTGTGGTGCTGTTGGATTTGGTCGTGGTCGCGCTGTGGATCAGTTTCTGCTTCATCTCTCCGTCACGCAGGGCGGCCTTCTGTTGCTCCAGAGGTAACTTGCGCATCTCACTCCACACCGGCCAATTGTCGAACGGCAGCTGGGTCTGGAAGGACAGAATGACATTTATCTCGCGCGCGTGGACCTGGGTGAAGATCCGCGCGCCATCAAGGTTGCCCTGTTCGACGATGTCATAAAGGTCTTTCCAGGCACCGGGATTACTGCGCCGGGTCAGGCTGCCAAACGTGATGGGACGGCCGCTTTCCTTGGACAGATTAACGATGCGGTCGTAATGGGCACATAATTCCTCGTTCGTGCCCCGGTCCATGGCGAGTTGGAAGATACCAGCACCGATGTCACCCATGCCATTGACGATGGCGGCCACTTCAGAAAAATCCGCGATGCGGGAGGCGACAGGCCGGTTATCGGGCTGTAGATGCGCCGTGCTGCGCGAGGTCGAAAAGCCGATGGCACCGGCCTTAACGGAATCCTGTACATTGGCGACCATGGCCTTCAGGTCATCTTCGGTGGCCTGTTCATCAAAGGCGCGTTCTCCCATGACATAGGTGCGCAGGGCGGAATGGCCCACATACCCGGCATAGTTCATACCCTTGGGCAGTTTATCGATGACGTCGAGATATTCCGGATAGGTCTCCCACTGCCAGGTAATCCCCTCCGACATGGCAGCGCGGGAAATATCCTCGGCCCGTTCAAGATTGCGAAAGACATAGTCCACTTCTTCTTCCCGACAGGGTGCGAGGGTAAAGCCGCAATTACCCATCACCACGGAGGTGACCCCGTGATAGCACGAGCAGGTGCCCAGGCTGTCCCAGAAAATCTGCGCATCCATATGCGTGTGACCGTCGACAAAGCCGGGGCTGACCACGTGACCCTCCGCATCGACAATATCGTCGCTGGGCGCATTGATCCGGCCTATGGTGGCGATCTTGCCATCTTTGACGCCGATATCGCCGCGATACCGCGCGCCGCCGGAGCCATCGATGATCATGTCGTTCTTGACGATCAGGTCGTAAGCCATTTGCCGTTCCCCATATCTAGAAAAAGATTGGCCATAGACTACCGGCAAAAGCCGCCCTTGCCAATCCGGCCCCGGCGTTCCACCATTGCCTCAAACTAAAACTAGAACTGAAATGGGAGGGAAGCAGAATGGAAACCGGAACAAGATTGGCAAACAAGGTCGCAATCGTCACGGGCGGTGCTTCGGGCATTGGCGCGGAGACGGCGCGCGTGTTCACGGATCAAGGCGCCAAGGTCGTGATTTGCGACGTCAATGACGCGCTGGGACAGGCGGTCGTGGACGAAATTCTAAGCCAGGGGGGCAATGCGATTTATCGGCCCCTCAACGTTACGGACGAGGCCGCATGGGCTGCGTTGGTGGAAGAGACGGAAGATAGCTATGGCAAGCTCGACATTCTGACCAATATTGCGGGGGTTTCAGGCCGGGACCCACAGCAGAATACCCAGACGACGCTGACGGCCGGTGGCTTGATGGAAGATCAGACGCTGGAGACCTGGAACAAGGTGATGGAGATCAACGCGACGGGAACATTCCTGGGCACCCGCACAGCCATTGCGCCCATGCGCCGGGCTGGCGGTGGTTCGATCATCAACATATCCTCGATTTGCGGCATCGTGGGATCGTGGGCCAATGCTGCCTATCACGCCTCCAAGGGTGCGGTGCGCATATTCTCGAAATCCGCCGCCATTCAATATGCGCATGAGGGTATTCGTGTGAATTCCATTCATCCCGGTTTCGTCGATACGCCGATGACCCAACCGGGCCACACGAACCCGGAGATTGCAGGTCTGCGTCTAGAGGCGACACCCCTGGGCCGCTTCGGTGTGCCACGGGATATTGCCATGGGTTGTGTGTATCTGGCATCGGACGAAGCAGCCTGGATCACCGGATCAGAGCTTGTCATTGATGGCGGGCTGACTGCCGCCTAGACGTCAGGACCGTCAGACGTCAAACTTAGGCTCAAAGTAAACGGCCATTGAGGACCATAGCCATGAGTACGATCGCGCTTGACCAAAGCACCCCGCCTGTCACGGAAGACCTGGCAGCAATCGTGGCTGATCTAAAGTTCGCGGAGATCGACGCCGATAGCCTTGCGGTCGCAAAACAATGCCTGATCGATTGGTTCGCCGTCACTTTGGCAGGTGCGCAGGAGCCGTTGACGGGAATGTTGGCGGCTGAGGCGATAGAGGAGGGCGGCAGCCCACGGGCGACCCTGATCGGTTCCGCCGTTAAAGGGACATTGGCGCAGGCCTGTCTGGTCAATGGCAGCGGTTCCCATGCCCTGGACTATGACGATGTTAATTTGAACATGGGTGGTCATCCAACGGCGCAAGTTGCAGCAGCCGTATTGGCGGTGGCAGAAGATCTCGGTGCCTCTGGCCGTGATCTGTTGGCAGCCTTTGTTGCGGGCTATGAGGCGGAGGGCCGGATAGGTACCTTGGTGGCACCCAGCCACTACGGCAATGGTTTTCACGTCACAGCTACCGTGGGCAGTTTTGGTGCTGCCGCCGGCGTCGGGCATCTGTTGGGCCTGGATGGCGCGGCAATGGCAAGCGCTTTCGGTATTGCCGGCACCCAGGCAGCCGGCCTGAAGGCGCAGTTCGGCACCATGTGCAAGCCCCTGCATGCGGGCAAGGCGGCGGTGAATGGTTTGTTGGCCGCGCGTCTGGCCAGGCGGGGCTTCACCTCCCGCGCGGATATTTTGGAGGCACCCCAAGGCTTCGCCGATACACAAAGCGATGACTTCCGGGTTGAGCGGGCCATGCGGACCCCCCGGCAGGGCTTTCATGTGCGGGAGAATCTATTCAAATATCACGCTGCCTGTTATCTGACCCATTCGACGATCGAGATCCTGTCGGACCTGCGGTCCGAGGCCGGGTTGACGCCGGATCAGATCGATACGGTTGAGCTGTCGGTTGATCCGGGCCATTTGAAAGTCTGCAATATCCCAGAGCCTGACACGGGCCTGGAAGTGAAGTTCAGCCTGCGCCATACAGCCGCCTTCGCTCTGGCTGGTCAGGATACTGCCGGGATCGACAGTTATTCCGATGTCAACGCCCGCGCCCCCGAACTGGTTGCCCTGCGTCGCAAGGTAACCGTCACCGATGACGGCGGGCCATCCACCTTGGCGATGGCGCGGATCAGCTTGCATGATGGCCAAACGCTGGAGCGTAGTTTTGATGTGGGAATCCCAGCGACGGATGTGGCTGCCCAGGGCCTGAAAATCGATGCGAAATTCCGCGCCTTGGCCGTACCCCTGTTGGGAAAGGCAGCGGCGGAAGCGTTATTGGCGGATCTGCATAATTTGGAAAATCTGGACAATGCAGGGCAATTGATGACCCATTTAGCTGCCTGGCGAGCGGGCGAGTAGGAGAGTTAGAAGCATGAACCAAGGGCAATGGCGTATCGGTGAGGTGACAGTCACCCGTGTGGTGGAGATTGAGGCGACGGGCGGCATGACTTTCATCCTGCCCCAGGCCAAGCGGGATATTTTAAAGGAAATACCTTGGCTGTATCCGCATTTCGCCGACGAGAACGGACGCATGCGCGGTTCTATCCATGCCCTGATCATCGAGACGCCGGATCGTCGTATTGTTGTGGATACCTGTATTGGCAACGACAAGGAACGGGGCAATCCGCCCTGGAACCAATTACAAACCACTTTCCTGGAAGACCTGACGGCGGCAGGTTATCCCAGGGACAGTATCGACAACGTTCTATGTACGCACTTGCATGTGGACCATGTCGGTTGGAACACCATGTTGGTGGACGGCAAATGGCAACCCACCTTTCCCAAGGCGCGCTATCTGATGGGAAGAGCGGAGTTTGAACATTGGCGCGGCTTTGAAGAAGCGGCGACACAACAGGTGATGTCGGATTCCGTACTGCCC
Organism: Rhodospirillaceae bacterium; assembly: GCA_018660265.1. Lineage (GTDB taxonomy): Bacteria > Pseudomonadota > Alphaproteobacteria. The sequence goes on from JABJKS010000051.1 coordinate 253,323, forward strand.
GTATTCGATGCGGGTTTGGTTGATTTGGTCGAGACCGATCATAAAATCTGCGATCAGGTCAGCCTGATCCCCACCGTTGGGCATTCCCCGGGTCATGTGTCCGTATTGATCCAAAGTCAGGGGGAGGAAGCCTTGATTACCGGTGATTTCATCCATCACCCCTGTCAAATGGCGCACCCGGAATGGTCGGCTTCCGTGGACAGTGACCCCGAACAGGCACGTCGTACCCGCAATGAAGTTTTTGCCCGTTATGCCGATACCCCGACGCTGATCATCGGCACTCATTTTCACACCCCCACGGCGGGTCATTTGAAACGCGATGGTGATGTCTATCGCCTGGATGTTTAGGAGCGCCAAATCATGAGTTTCATCATATGAGTTTCGAAAGACCCTTCGAGGGCATCAAGGTCGTGGATTTAAGCCAGGGTATTGCCGGGCCTTATTGCGGCATGTTGCTGGCCCAGCATGGCGCGGACGTAATCAAGGTGGAACCTTTGCACGGGGATTGGGCCCGTGTGCTGGGACCCGCGCCTGCCAACCACACGGAATTTTCCTTTATCGGTTCCTTGGGCAAACGCAGCCTGGCCATTGACCTTAAATGTGACGAGGCGCGGACCATCATTGATGCCCTGGTGGCGGATGCAGACGTTTTTATGGAAGGCTTTCGACCCGGCGTTATTGATCGTCTGGGCTTTGGCCATGAGCGCATGATGGCCCTGAACCCCGGGCTGATCTATTCCTCCATCTCCGGCTTTGGGCAGACCGGTCCATTGCGGGACAAACCCGCCATGGACCCGGTGTTGCAGGCCTTTACGGGCTTCATGCTGGATAATAAGGGCGAAGATGGCATCCCCCATCGGGCCAATACCATCATCAACGATATGTCCACGGCCCTGTATGGATTTCAAGCCATCGCGCCGGCGTTGTATGCCAAACGGGATGACGGGCGGGGCCGCTTCATCGACGTTTCGTTGATGCGGGGGGCAGCGAATTTGAGCGCCATTCGTCTGATGAGCGCCTCGCAAGGGCCGCTGGATCGTACACCGCGCACGGCACCGTCGGGGATTTTCCGCACTGGCGAAGGCTGGCTGCAATTGGTCATCCTCCAGGACAAGGATTTCCTGACCCTGTGTGATCTTCTTAGCCTGGATGATCTGGCAAAGGACAAAAGCCTGCTGGGCAATGAAAACCGCCTGGCGCAAGTAGATATGCTGTTGGACCGGGTGGAAACGGTACTGCTGACCAAGCCGGCAACCCACTGGCGAGATCTGTTTACGGAGGCTGGTTTGCAGAACGAAATGTTACAGGATTTCCAGGAGTTCCTCGCCCACCCTCAGGTGACGGAAACGGAATTGTTTTCCTGGCTCAATGTTGATGGCCAGGACAGTCCCTGGCCTATCCCCAACCCGCCGGGCCTGCCGAAGATCGAGGCGGGGACAGCGTCCGCCATGTCGCCGGTGACCGGTCAGCATAGCAATGAAGTCCTGGGGCAATTGGGCTATGACCCCGACGCCATTGCCGATTTGCACGAACGTAAAGTTATTACGACGTGGACGGCGTCGGCCTGATTAGCCAGTAAAGGCGCAAGGCCACAATGACCGTGCCAACAGCCGGGAATAGGGCGAAGCCATAGATCCATTCGGTCAGACTGGTCAGGCTGTCCACGGATATGCCTGCCGACATGCCTGATATACTGGCCAACAAACCTGCTGTCGCCGCGCCAAAGGCGAAGCCAAGAGATTGCATGGTTGGAATGGCGCTGGCTGTCAGGGCTTCTTCCCCTGTCCTGGCGTTGGACATGGCCTGATTGGAGACGTGAGCATGGCATTGTCCGATACCCAGCCCGGTTAGAAAAACCATGCCGATTAGTCCCCAAACAGGGCCCGCAACAACGAAAATGCTTTGCCCCGCAATGCCTGCCAAAACGCACAGTGGCCCGCTAACGATCAAGATACGTTGCCAACGTGGTGTGGCGCCGGCGACGGCAAATGCGGCGGCGGACCAGCCCAAGGACATTGCGGCAGAGACATAACCGGCCAGTGAAGGCGGTACCTCGTGCAGGCGCTGGGCCAGAAGGGGGAGGAAGACATTCAACGGCGTAAAACTGAAGGAGATCAGAAAGAATATCCAATAGCCCGCACCGACCACCTTGGCCAATGATGTGGGCCGGCTGGGTAGTAACGGATTGTCGGCAATATGATCCAGCCATAACATTCCGCCAACGCCAAATACTGCCCCGATAATCAAGGCCAGACGGAAGCCCAGGTGATCAGTTTGGCCACTGATGGTCACACATAGAATAGCCGCACCCAACAGGACCAGGCGCTCCCACGGCAGCCGGGCAGGGGATCCGGTGCCGGAGGACATGTCGGACGACGTCTGGGGCAGGGCGCGCCGTGCCAATGTCAGGATCAAGGCGAAAACCAGTATGGTCAGCCAATAGACACCGCGCCAAAAGCCCAACTGCGCCAAGGCCCCTGCCAGGATTGGTCCGACCAGGGCCGCGAGACCCCAGATCACCGACATATAGGCAAAGACATGGGGCCGTTTGTGTTCGTCAAAAAGGTGCCTAACCATGGCGTAGGCGAGGGCAACCATAAGACCACTGCCCAGACCCTGGATGGCGCGGCCAATCAGGAAGACCCACATCTGTGGGGCCAGCGCACAGACGATGGAACCAGCTAGATAGATGGTGGCGGCAATGGTCAGGGCCCGGCGAAGCCCGAGATTGGTGCCGACAATGCCGCCGCTGGCCGCACCCATGATTGAGGTGACGATATAAAGTGCTGCCGGCCAGGCATAAAACGCCACGCCGTCGATATCCTGCACAACACTGGGCAGAATGGTGGCAATAACGAAGACGTCCATGGCATGTAGGGTGACGCAACTCATCACCAGGGATATGCGGATCAATCCGCTGCCTTGGATGACAGCGTGCCAGCCGGTTTGTTGCGGTTCGTTCAACCGCTCATATCCTAAACCACATCCTGCAGGCGTTTCATGTCGTCCTTGGCCGCTTTGTATTCGGCCTTCAAACGATCAGCCAAATCAGCCACCGAGAGGACATCGTGGATCGCGCCAACACCGTGCCCGGCGGACCAGATGTCTTTCCAACGTTTCTTGCGTTCCTGCAGAACCAACAGGGTTTCTGGGTCCTGTTTGCGCAGATCCTCAAGCGTAACACCGGCCCGCAACAAACTGGGGATCAGGGTATTGGAAGGGGCATCCGTGATGGTGCCAAAGAAGATATCCGTGGCGCAGGTATCAATGATCATCTGGCGATAGCCGTCTTCGGCACCGGATTCCTCCGTATTGATGAACCGGGTGCCCATATAGACCAGATCCGCACCCATGACCTGGGCCGCAAGGACATCCCGGCCTGTCGATATGGCACCGGCCAAAATGATGGTTTTGTCCGTCATCTGGCGCACCTCGTTGACCAGTGCGAACGGGTTCAGAGTGCCGCAATGGCCGCCCGCACCACCGCACACGGCAATCAGGCCATCCGCGCCCGCGTTCAAGGCAATCTCGGCATGCCGCGCCGCACCTATGTCATGGAAAACCAGGCCGCCATAATCATGCACTGCATCGAACACGGCACCAGGCGCGCCTTTCGAGGTGAGGATGACCGGTACCTTATGCTTGATACACAGGGCCAGATCGTCCTCCAGCCGTTGATTTCCTTTGGAGACGACCAGATTGACGCCATAAGGCCCGACTTGTTCCACACCCTCGTCGCCGAGGCGCTTGACGCCGTCTGCCATGGTTATCAGCCATTGCTCCAACTCCGCCCCTGTGCGTGGTGTGTGGGCGGGAAAGCTGCCCATCATGCCCTGGCCACACGTGGCCAACGCCAGTTCAGGCGTGGAAACGATAAACATGGGCGCTGCGATCACCGGCAGGGACATGGAGGCGATTAGTTCATTCACTGTTGTCATAGAAGTTTTTCTTCCTGGCTCAATCGATGGTGCCGAGATTATATACCCAGGGACGCGCGGTGCGGTCCTTGGTCTGGAATGCGGCGGTTGCTGCGTCTTCCTTCATATCCTGGCCAATCTCGTCCAGGCCTTCCAGCAGGGCGGTCTGGCGATCCGGCGTCAGATCAAAGGTGATGACCTTGCCTGATGGGCTGGTCAGGGTGCGGGCGGCGACATCCACCTGGAACTGCATGTTGCCCTGATCATCGCCTGCCTCTGCCATCAATTCGGCAATTGTTTCCGCCGGCAGGCGGATTGGCAGGACAGAGTTCTGGAAGCAGTTGTTGAAGAAAATATCGCCGAAACTTTCTGCGATGACACAGCGGATACCCAGACCCAGAATGCCCCAGACTGCGGTTTCCCGTGACGATCCACAGCCGAAGTTTGCTCCGGTGATAAGAATAACGGAATCCCGATAACCTGGCTTGTTCAGGATGAAATCCGGGTTCTCGCTACCATCGTCCATAAATCGCAACGGCTCGAACGCATGTTCATGCATATTGCGCCAATTGGCAGACGTCAGATACTTCATGGGCGTGATGATGTCGGTATCAATATTGGCCCGGGGCAGGGGGGCGGCAACGCCCTGCAACAGCTGTAGCTTTTCCATTTATCCGTCCTCCCCTAATGATCCTGTTGCTTGCGGCGGCATATCCCGTACATCGGTAATCTCGCCTGCGATGGCAGCGGCTGCGGCCATGGCGGGGCCGGCCAGATGGGTGCGTGCACCAGGGCCCTGGCGGCCGACAAAATTCCGATTGGAGGTCGAGACACAACGTTCCCCCGCCGCGATCAGCTCACCATTCGTCGCCACGCATTGGGCACATCCCGGTTCCCGCCATTCAAATCCGGCGGCCAGGAAAATTTCGTGCAGACCCTCAGCCTCGGCCTCCCGCTGGACGGGGACAGAGCCGGGCACCACCCAGGCAACAACGTTGTCCGCCACCTGCCGCCCTTGGGCAATGGCAGCGGCCCGGCGCAGATCTGTCAGGCGGCTGTTGGTGCAGGAACCAATAAAGACCCGGTCGATCCTGGTGCCTGCGATGGGTTTGTCCGCCGTCAGGTCCATATATTCCAGGGCATTCTCGGCGCTTGTCTTTTGCTCTGCTTCAACGAAGCTGTCGGGTGTTGGAATGTTCTCGGTCACCGCGATGCATTGGCCGGGCGAGGTGCCCCAGGTGATTTGCGGTGCCACGTCCTCTGCGTCGAAATGAATTTCCCGATCAAACGAGGCATCGTCGTCGGAAGGCAGGCTGCGCCAATAGGCCAATGCCTCATCCCAGGCTGCGCCCGTGGGGGCGAGGGGCAGGCCGTCGAGATAGTCAAAGGTGGTCTGGTCCGGGGCCACCATGCCCATACGGGCACCGAACTCAATAGACAGATTGCAGATCGTCAGGCGACCTTCCATGCTCATCGTCTCGATTGTGCTGCCGGCATATTCCACCGCATAGCCGGTGCCTGCGGCGACGCCCAAGGTGCCAATAATATGCAGGATGACGTCCTTGGCCTCTACACCCGGCCCCAAATCTCCATCAATGGTGATCCGCATGGTTCCGGGACGCCGTTGGCGCACGGTCTGTGTGGCCAGAACATGAACCATCTCTGATGAGCCGATGCCCCAGGCCAAGGCACCCATGGCACCATGGGTTGAGGTATGGCTGTCACCGCAAACTAACAAACAGCCGGGCAGGGTATAGCCGATTTCCGGCCCAACCACATGGACGATGCCCTGATTGGGATGATCAATGCCGTAATGGGGAATTCCGGCGGCATTTGACATGTCCCGCAAACCGCCGCCCAGGCGTTCCCCATTGGGGCTGGAGGCGAGGGTACGGCCCGGTAATGAGGAGACACTATGATCCGGCATGGCCAGGCATAGTTCCGGGTTACGCACCGCCAAGCCCCGCTCGCCCAATTCCGTCAGGGCGCGGGAGCCGCTGAGATCATGCATCAACAGGCGATCAACGTGGAGAAGATCGAGATTTTCCCCTAATGAGCGGACCACATGGGTGTCCCACATTTTTTCGAATAAGGTCTTTCCCCGACCAGTGGTACTCATGCCCAATCCCCCAAATTACTGTGTGTGATTGCCTAGCTGTGTTTCGTTATCCAGGCCGTGACGGCATCGTTGAAGATATCCGCCGCCTCAATATTTACCGCATGGCCTGCGTTCGCCTCAACCACCTCCAGATTGGGGATGTTGGTTTTGGCGAATTCATAGTTCGGTTGGAAGCGTTTTTCCGCCGCTCCGCAGACCAGTAAGGTTGGCACTGCCGTTTTCGCCGCCTCGTCGCGGACCGACAGATAGGGCGATGAATATCGGAATGATTGCGCCAATCCTTTGGGTTGCAGCAATTCGGCGTCCCTGACCAGGGCATCGCGCGCTTCAATTGGTAGACGCCGTGCCCGGCCTGGATAAATAGGCAGCTCTTTGATGCCTTCCACGCCGCCCTGTTCCATCAACTGTGCCCGCTGTTCCGCTGTATCGCGATAGGTGCGTAAATATTCTTCCCCCGCCAAAGCAGAAGATGAATTGGTGAATACCTGGGCGAAGACCCGGTCAGGATGACGTATGGCATAGCGCAATGTCAGAGATGCACCAAAGGACTGCCCGCACAGGAACCAACGATCGATCCCCAGCTTTTCGCGGATGGCCTCGAACATTCGGACATAATATTCAGGGTCATAAGGTTCCTTTTCCTCCGGCGCGGCGGAGCGGCCATGCGCCAGCAATTCCACCAAAACCGGCTGGGCGACCTTTTGGATCGCGGCCAAATTCAAATCCCATTGTGCCTTTGACGACAACATGCCGTGCAGCATCATGATGGGCGGACCGTTACCCTCCAATACTTCGTAATGGAGGTGGATTTCTGTTTCGCTGTCACTCATTTGCGTTTCACCAATAATGCATCAACAACACTGACCCCATCACCTTTTGGATGGACCAGGACGGGGTTCAGATCCAGTTCACCGATGACGTCTCCATGATCGGCAGCGAAACATGATAGCTTCACCACCAGATCCAGCAAAGCACCGACATCGGCTGGGCCGTCACCGCGCACACCGTCCAATAGAGGGCGTCCGCGCAGCCTGTCCAACAGATCAGATGCTGCTGTCTTGTCCATTGGCACAGGCGCCATGGCAATGTCGGGATTGACCTCAACATGGATGCCACCGAAACCCAGCATCAGCATGGGGCCAAAGGTGGCGTCGTAATTGATGCCGATGATCATTTCATGGCCCTTGGGGGCCATGGCCTGGACCAGGACGCCATGGGTCTGATCGGTCGCGGCATGCATCACATTGCCATAGGCGGCCCGCACCTCTTCCGCCGAGCCGAGGTTTAGGGCCAGACCGCCGGCCTCTGTTTTATGCAGGACGTCGGGGGATTGGATTTTCAGGGCGACCGGTCCATCGATCTTTTCAGCCAGGGCGACGGCGGCATCGGCATTTTTCGCCAGGCCTTCCTCTGCCCCGCCGATGCCATATGCGGCCAGCAATGGTTTAACTTCGTACTCACACAGGATATCCGGTGATTTGGACAATTGCGCGGCCACCTCGTCAGAGATGTCTGCTGCCGTGCTTTTGATCCTGGGTGCAGCCAGAAAGCGTTCCCGATGTTCCCGGTAGTTGGCCATTTCGGCCATGCTTCTGGCGCAGTTCGCCATGTTGGAAAACAGCGGGAAACCTGCTTTGCTTAAAATTGACGTGGCATCCGGATGCGGCCTGGTGTAGGAGCAGAACAGGATCGGCTTGTCCGCTTCCTCTGCTAATTTATGCAGATCCTCAACCTCTCGTTTCAGCACGGCGGGGCTGCGGCAGGATGCGACGGTAATGATGCCATCCAGCATATCCGAGGCTGCGGCCATGCGGGCCAGACCGCCATAACCCGTGACGCTTACGGCCTGGGCCGTGGCATCAATGGGATTTTGCGACGTGCCATAGGCGGGTAGATATGCATCGATGGTGGCCCGTGTCTTGGTATCCAACTCCGGCACGTCCAGGCCTGCCTGCACACACAGATCCGCCATCCAGCCCCCGCCCCCGCCCGAGGCGGTGCAGATACCAACCCGCTTGCCCACCGGCAGCTTGTTGCCGTGATAGGAGAAGCCGGCGGCGATATCTACAATTTCTTCCGTATTACCGCCCTCGATAATGCCATATCGTTGAAAGACACCTTGGTAAGCTTGATACGAACCGGCCAGGGATGCGGTGTGCGATGCCGCCGCGCGCGCACCGGCATCAGAGGTGCCGATTTTGGTGACGATGATCGGTTTGCCTGCCTTCAGGGCTTTCTCGCCAACCTGTGCCAGGCGCGCGCCATTTTTGACGTCTTCCATGAACAGGATAAAGGCGTCTGTTTTGCCTTCGTCCAATAGATGGTCGACCACATCCAAAGTCTCCAAACAGGCCTCGTTACCCGTGGTGACGATGTAGTTGAAGGGCAGCTCTTTCGGGCGGCCATGATCATAAAAGGCAAAGCCCATGCCGCCGCTTTGGGCCACCACGGTGATGTGTCCATCCTTGCGCCATTCGGGTAGCAGGGGCACCTCGGTCTTATCGACGGCCGGGCTGAAGGTGGGGCACAGAGCATTGAGTGAATTCGCGAAACCTTCCGAATTTGGTCCGAAAACCGCCATGTCATATTTCAGGGCGATGGCGCGGATTTCATCCTGCAGTGCGGAACCACTATCACCGCTTTCCTCTGCAAAGCCGGAAGTGAGGATTTGCGCCGCCCGCACACCCGCTTCACCACAGGCCGCCAGGGTATCAGGGACGAACTGCGCGGGAATAATCAGTACCGCCAGATCGACCTGCTCCGGCACTTTATCGATGGAGGGGTAGCATTGGCGACCATGGATTTCGTCGTGGCTGCGGGAAATGGGATAGATATTGCCCGCGAAAGCATGGCTCATCATCACTTCCATGATGCGACCTCGCAGAATATGCGGCTCGGGAGAGGCACCAATGACGGCAACAGCGTTCGGCCACAACAGGGCTGACAGATCAGGCATACAAATGTGGTCCTATTGCAGATTAACGAAGGCTGTTTAGCGAAGGCCGTTTAACGAAGTCCGTTTAACGAAGTCCGAGACCCCGGGCGACGATGCCGCGCAGAACCTCAGTTGTGCCGCCCTGGATGGTTAGTTTGGGTGCGATGGTCAGATTATGGGCCAGGATTTCCTCAAACCGCATCCGATTGCCCGGGTCTTTGTCGACAAAGGCCGCCAGATCCCGCGCGATGGAGGGCAGGGCCTGCTCCCAGACCGTGCCCAGGTCCTTAACGACGGAGGCTTCCAACACCGGTTCCTTGCCCGCGTGCAGCATACCGGCGACGGATATGGACATCCGCCGCAGGGTGTGGAGTTGGGCGACCAGACGGCCGAGGCCTTCTGCTTCGCGGTTATCCGGGTTCTCGCCAATGAAGTCGATCAGCTCAAAGAGGACCTGACCGGTTTCCAGGAACCGCTCCGATCCACTGCGCTCATAGGCCAGCTCCGAGGTGGCCTGCTTCCAGGCCATGTCCGCTTCGCCCAGCAGATTATCCAGGGGCAACAGGGCATTGTCGAAGATGACCTCGTTGAACTCGTGATTACCATCGGGATGCAGCACGGGGCGGGTGGAGATACCCGGCGTTTTCATATCGACAACGAACTGTGAGAGGCCGTGGCGGCGATTGTCCTGCGTCGGTGCGGATGTGCGAAACAGCCCGATCATATAGTCGGCTTCGTGGGCCAACGAGGTCCATAGTTTCGCGCCATTAATCAACCAGCCATCATCTGTCCGTTCCGCCTTAGTGGAGGCGGCGAACAGATCGGAGCCTGAATTAGGCTCGCTCATCCCAATACAAAAGGAAACCTCACCCTTGATGATACGGGGCAGGATGTCCTGCTTTATCGCATCGGAGGCATATTTGATCAGAACCGGGCCGCTTTGCCGATCGGCGGTAAAATGCTTCCGTGTCGGTGCCCCGGCGAACAGAAATTCTTCGTTGACCACATAGCGTTCCAGGAAGCTGCGTTCCTGGCCGCCATATTCCTTGGGCCAGGTAAGGCCTATCCAGCCCTTTTCCCCGACCTTTCGGCTGAACTCCGGGTTCGGACGGCGGGAGGCGTGGGGCTCAAACGTGCCTGCGGCGAGTTCCTCTTTCAAAAAGGTGCGGACTTCAACGCGCAACGCCTCGGCCTCGGCCGGCAGGCGAATGGGATCGAATTGAATGGCGACTGACATATCTAAATGTATCCCTATGCTGCCGTAAGGCTGTGCCACAGGCTTTCGCCACCCTTGGCGGCGACCCTGCGGCCTAACTCAACGGCCCAGACCGCTTCGTTGTCAAAATCATCCCGCCATGACCATAGGCGTTGCACAAAGCGGTGCAGGATATGTTCCTGGGTAAAACCAATGGCACCAAAGGCCTGATGGCCAATGGCACCGCCTTCACCCGCAGCTTCCCCGACGCGGATTTTGGCGGATGCGATATCCAGATACAGGCCTGGATCTTGCCATGTTTCCAAGTTTTCCACGCTGTAGGCAGTCGAAGACGCGATAGCGATGGCGGCGGCGGCTTCTTCACCCAGGCGGGCCAGGTTATGTTGGACTGCCTGAAATTTCGCAATGGGTTTGCCAAACGCGACACGTTCTTCGGCATATTGCACGGCGATTTCCAAAACCGTTTGCAGGGCCCCGGCCATTTGCATGGACCGGGCTGCAGCCCCCATCATGATCAGGGCATTGGTATCGATACCATTTTGAACCGCGGCTGTTTGTTGTGGTGTCACGCCTGTGAAGTCAACATGGTTCAGGGCCTCCCCCGCCATGTTGCTGCCGCTCTGAATGCTGCAATCGGCCCGGTCGACCAGGGCCACGATATCACCGGCTAGGACCACAAGATGATCGACCTCTGCCGCAAATGAGACGGCCCGGGCACTGCCCGACAAGGTGCCGTCTGCATTCAGGGTGATGGTATCGCCGCGCCTGGTGGGGGCAACGGACAGGGAGCCACCGGGCAGGACGATGCCGCCCTGTTCCAACAGCCAACCCCCCAGCAGGGTTTCCGCCAGGGGCAGGGCGGCGGCGAATTCACCGGCCACCCGCAGGACGGCGAAGCCGGCACCTATACCAGCGCCCGCACCGCCCAATTCGTCTGAGACCCAAGCCGTGGTGAGCCCGGATTCCTCCAACGCCTGCCACAGAGGTGCCCGCCAACTATCATCGGCCATACCGTTGCCCGCACTGTTGATGGTTTGCGGATCACCAAGATCGCGAAATATTCTACTTGCCGCGTCTGCGACCAGACTTTGGGCCTCATCCATTGTTGTGTCCTATCTACCCATAAAGTTCGGGTCACGGCGTTCCGAGGCGGCCTTGATGCCCTCCTGGAAATCTTCCGTGACGCGAAGCTGGTTCTGGATCGTCAGCTCGTGATCCGTGGCCGCCCGCACCCGATCTGCCAGACCAGCCCGCATGGTGGCGCGGGTTTCAACAACACCCAAGGGAGACGAGATCGCAATTTCCTTGGCCAGGTCCATGGCCGCACTGCGCACTTGATCCAGTGGCACCAGAACATCGGCCAGGCCCATTTGCACGGCTTCTTCACCTTTGATGCGACGGCCCGTGTACATCATCATGGTCGCGTTCTGTTGTCCGACCAGCAGGGGCAGGGTGTGGGTCAAACCGAAACCGGGATGGAAGCCAAGCCGGGTGAAGTTGGCACTGAAACGACCCTCTGGGCAGGTGACACGGAAATCAGGCACCAGGGCCAGACCCAAACCGCCACCAATGGCCGCACCCTGAATAGCGCCGACAATGGGTTTCTTGTTGGAAAACAGGCGCACCGCTTCCTGATAGAGATGATTTTCCGGTTTCTTGTCCTCTTCCACCGTCAAAATACGTTGCCCGGAACCGTCACCGAAATTGGCACCGGCGCAAAAAGATTTGCCCTGGGCGGCCAGTACGATGGAGCGGCATTCCACATTATCGTCCAGCAGTTCACAGGCCGTGGCCAACTGGCCGATCAAGGCGTGGTCGAAAAAGTTATGGGGCGGGCGTTGAATTTCAATCAATGCCACATGGCCATCAAGTGTTACCTCGATATCGTCAAATTCGCCAATTTTCGTCATATCAAATTTTCCTTCAGGATTTCAGATTTAAGAAGCCGGTTATGATGCCAGTGTACATTTACCGTTTCTGACCACGACCAGGTCGCGCTCTTTCAAACGGCATTGGAACGAAACGATGTTACCGTCCCGCCACATATCGGTGATGATGGTTTCGCCTGGATAAACAGGTGCCGAGAACCGTAGGTCGAAACCGCGGATCATGGTGTGGTCATAGTCGCAGATCGTCGTCACGACGGCCCGGCAGGCGGTGCCATAGGTGCATAGACCATGCAGAATGGGTACGGGGAAGCCAACGCTTTTCGCCAATGCCGGGTCCGCATGCAAGGGATTGCGATCACCGTTCAGGCGATATAACAGGGCTTGATCAACGCGGGTTTCCAATTCACAGGTCGCATCCGGTGCCCGCTCCGGCGTCGGATGGGGGGCGGGACCGTTACCGCTGGGGCCGCCAAAACCACCGTCGCCTCGGGCAAATATCGTGGCACCCACTTTGAACAATGGCTTGCCGTCAGATTTCAGCCGTACTTCAATCTCGGACAGCACCAGGGCACCCTTGCCCTCGCCCTTGTCATAGGCATCCGAGATCCGGGCATCGGCGATCAATTCGGCTTCGGGCGGCAGGGGGCGGTATAACTCCAACCGCTGCTCCCCGTGCAGGACTTTTGCGTAATCCCAACCGCATTTGGAATGCAGTGTATGACGGGCCAGAACCACGGCCATGGAGGGCACGGTTTTCAAGCTGCCGCCTTCAGAGCCACCTTCAAAGACATACGCCAGTTCGTTCGCATCCAGCGCATCCCGGCCAAATCCGACGCCCAGGGCGTACAGCATGGTTTCGCGATCACTATAGGAGAATTCCACGCCTTCTTCTTTCAGGGACATCAGGTTGTCGTAGTTCATGGCCATGATGGTTACTCCAATTACAAACTATAGCGGATCGGTGGTGAAAACGGTTCGCGCATTGCCAAGATCGGTGGCTTCGGCGCGGAAACCGTGGAAGGCGTTGTTGAGCATGGTCGACGGCGTCCAGCCTTCCGTGTTGGCGATGCCCCGAATGGGGCGGGGTTGGTTCCAAATATAGACCTCGTTGCCGCGAATGGAAAATATCTGCCCGGTTAGATCCTTGGCGTCTTCGGCCACCAGGGCCACGCCCAGGGGCGCAATTTGATCCGGGCGCATACGCGCCTTGGTGATTTCCATACGTTTTGCCGTTGCCTCGTCCTTAATGGGAATGGTGCCGATCATCCGGGTCCAGGCGGAGGGGGAGAGGATGTTGGAGCGTACATTCTTACGTTCGTTCTCCATGGCGATAACCCGGCTTAGACCAACGATGCCCATCTTTGCGGCTGCGTAATTGGCCTGGCCGATATTGCCGATCAGGCCGGAGGTGGAGGTGAACAGGACATAAGCGCCGTCTTCCTGGTCCCGGAAATGATTGATGGTGGCGCGGCAGACATTGAAGGAACCTTTCAGATGCACATCGATCACCGCATCCCAGTCTTCTTCTGCCATCTTGTGAAACATGGTGTCGCGCAGAATACCGGCCGGCGAGATCACCCCGTGCAGGCCGCCAAAGGTATCCATGGCCTGTTCGAACATGGCCTTGGCACCGGACATCAGGGCGACGCTGTCGGAATTGGCGACGGCTTCACCGCCTGCGGCCGTAATTTCGTTGACGACTTCCTGGGCGGGGGCCACCGCGCCTTCATCATCGCCGGAAATGGAACCACCCAGATCGTTGACGACAACCTTGGCACCTTCCGCAGCAGATAGAATGGCGTGTTCCCGCCCGATGCCACGGCCCGCGCCGGTCACCAGAATGACTTTACCGCTCAGTACACCCATTGCCTGCTTCCTCTCTTTTTTCTATTGAGAGGAAATCTAACGCTTGTTTGCCTGCCAGGGAAGCCCTCCCCCGATGATACAATTACCGGGGAAGGAAATATTGCTATTTAGGCAGCTTGCCCTGGACGCCATGGACATACCAGTTCATGGACAACAAAGATCCATCATCCAAATTCTCGCCGGCGGCGACTTTTTGCATACCCATTTGATCCTTGATGGGGCCTGCGAAAGGATGCAGCGTGCCGGCGATAATATCGGCCTGGGCCTTTTTCGCCATGGCCAGGACGTCTGCCGGAATGGCCGCATTGTAGGGGGCCATCTGCAACATGCCCTGTTTCAGGCCATCCCAGGTATCGCCCGGTTTCCAAGTGCCGTCCATGACAGCTTTTGCCCGTGCGACATAGTAACTATCCCAGACATCGACAATTGCCGTGAGGTGGGATTTGGGACCGAAATGGGTCATATCAGAGGCCTGACCCACGGCCCAGACGCCGCGTTCCTGCGCCGCTTGTACGGCGGCGGGGCTGTCCGTGTGCTGCATGATAACGTCAGCACCTTGATCAATCAGGGCCTTGGCAGCGGCACCTTCTTTGCCGGGATCATACCAGGTGTTGACCCAAACGACTTTAACCTGGGCCTTGGGGTTGACCTTTTGCAGGGCCAGGGTGGTGGCGTTGATGCCGCGAACCACCTCGGGAATGGGGAAAGAACCAATATAACCGATGATATTGGACTTGGTCATCTTACCCGCGATCAGGCCGGCAATATGACGACCCTGATAAAAGCGCGCGGCATAGGTGGAGACGTTGTCGGATTGTTTATAGCCCGTCGCGTGTTCAAAGCGCACGTTGGGGAAGCTTTTCGCGACCTTCAATGTTGGGTTCATGAACCCGAACGAGGTGGTGAAGATCAACTTGTGGCCCGAGGCGGCCAGCTGCCGGATCACCCGTTCTGCATCGGCACCTTCCTTGACGCTTTCCACCAGGGTGGTTTTCACCTTGTCGCCAAAGGCCTTGTCGATGGCTTTGCGGCCCTGGTCATGGCGATATGTCCAGCCATGGTCGCCAACGGGGCCGACATAAACAAAGCCGACTTTCAAAGGTTCCGTCCACGCCGTCGTCGCCAACCCGGCCGCAATGACCGCAGCGCCCAGCAAAATTGTCGTGTGTTTGAAGAATGGTACTTTCACGAGATTTCTCCCTGTTACGTGATTATGTGTTGGCATATCCTGGCGGCATATTCGGCGTAAATTGGCCCGGCGTCGAGGGGATTTAGGCGTCCGGGTGAAAAATTCTGCCCAGACTGCCAGGTGCGTTCAATCGTGCCCGTGTGCCGTCGGCGGATATGGCCACCAGAACGGCAATTGTCGCCACATAGGGCAGCATGGACAGGAATTGCGACGGGATATCGAAGCCAAAGCCCTGGACATGCAATTGCGCCACGGTGATGCCGCCGAACAGGTAGGCACCCACTAACAATCGTCCCGGCCGCCAGGTCGCAAAGACCACTAATGCCAGGGCGATCCAGCCGCGTCCTGCCGTCATGTTTTCAGCCCACATAGGGGTATAGGCCAAGGACAGGTATGCCCCGCCAAGGCCCGCCATGGCACCACCGAACATGACGGCCAAATAGCGCACGACGATGACCGGGTGGCCCAGGGCATGGGCTGCGGCATGGTTCTCGCCAATAGAGCGCAGGATCAATCCAGCCCGGCTGCGGTCCAGAAACCAGATGGTTGCTGGGATCAACAGAATTGAGAGATAGACCAGGAAATCGTGGCCGAACAGCAAGGTTCCGATAACCGGCAGATCGCTGAGGCCCGGCAGATCGAGTTGCGGCAGACGCTGCAGGGGAATGCCGACAAAGCCGCGCCCGATCAGGGCCGAAACCCCGATGCCGAATATGGTCAGGGCCAAGCCGGCAGCCACTTGATTGGCCAATAAAGTCAGGGTCAACAGGGCAAATACAAAGGCCAAAATCGCTCCCGCCCCCGCACCCGCCAGAATACCAAGGATAGCGCTGCCGGAGGTTAGGGCGACCGCGAAGGCTGCCACGGCACCGATCAACATCATTCCTTCCACGCCGAGATTTAGGACGCCGGATTTTTCCGCCACCAATTCACCGATGGCGGCAAATACCAAAGGCGTTGCCGCACCTATGACAGTGACCAGAACAGCGGCCAGGGTCTCCATCAACCGGCCTCCTGGGTAATGACTTTCCGGCCCCACCGGATGCGGTAGCGGACCAGCACGTCGGTGGCGAGGAGGAAGAACAGCAGCATGCCTTGGAAAACCCCTGCCACGGCGAGCGGCAGGCCCAGCTCTATCTGCACCGTCTCGCCGCCCAGATATGACAACGCGATGAGCAAGCCCGCCAGCAAAATGCCCACGGGGTGAAGGCGGCCCAGGAAGGCGACAATAATCGCTGTGAAGCCATAGCCGGGCGAAATCGAGGGCAACAATTGTCCGATGGGGCCGGCCACTTCGAACAGGCCGGCCAGACCGGCCAGGGCGCCACCGGTTAATAAGGTAATCCAGGTCAGCCGGCGAACAGAGAAACCCGCCAGGCCGGCGGCAGCCGGCGTCAGGCCCACGACCTTGATCTGAAAGCCAATGAACATGCGTGCCATCACCCACCAGGCGGCAAGGGCCACGAACAGCGCAACAGGCGCGCCAAGATGTAGGCGCGTGCCCATGGTGAGGAGGGGGAGGAGGGCGCTATCGGCGAACATGCGGGATTGCGGAAAGGAATAACCCTGCGGGTCTTTCCAGGGGCCATGTACCAGATAACTCAACAGTAAAAGAGCCACATAGGTGAGCATCAGGGAGGTGAGGATCTCGTTCGCATTGAAACGCGTCTTCAAATAGGCGGGAATGGCGGCCCAAGCAGCCCCGCCCAGCAAACCCGCAAGCATCATGGCCGGCAGTACCCATGGCCCCGCGTTCTCACCGGCCCACAGGGCCACGCCGCCGCCTGCAATGGCGCCCAGGGTCAACTGTCCCTCGGCCCCGATGTTCCAGATGTTGGCGCGAAAACCGAAAGACAGACCAATAGCACATAGCACCAATGGCGTTGCTTTCACGGTCAGTTCCGCCAGGCCATAGGCAGACGATATGGGTTGGACGAAAAAAGCGTATAGCACAGCCGGCGGGTGCTGGCCCAAAGCGGCAAACAGGATTGAGCCAAAGGCCATGGTCAACAACAACGCCATTACGGGCGTGGCGTAAACCATTGTGCGGGAAACCCCGAGACGTGCTTCAAGTCTGGGGCGCACGCTTTTCTCCATCGTTGGCCGTGGCATTTTCAGCCACATGCGCGCCCATCAACAGGCCAATTTGGGTGACATCAACCGCTGCCGTCATCATGCACTCAGACAACCGCCCGGCCGTCAAAACAGCAATGCGGTCGCTGATTTGCAGCAATTCATCGAGGTCCTGGCTGACCACTAAAATGGCCGTACCTTGTTCCGCCAATTCCAGCAGAGCGGTATGGATGGCGGCGGCGGCACCTGCGTCTACACCCCAGGTCGGGTGGGCAACGACCAGGATCTTCGGCTGTTGCAGCAGCTCCCGGCCAATAATGAATTTCTGCAAATTGCCCCCGGACAAACTGCTCGCATTCGCCCCGATGCCACCCGCAACAACCTGAAACGAATTTACGATCCGTTCGGCGTAGTCTCTGGTGCGGGCAAACATGATGCTGCCCCGGGACAGCAGATCCTGGCGGTCATAGCCGGTCAGCAGGGCATTATCGACCAACGACATCTCCGGTACTGCGCCATGGCCCAGTCGTTCCTCGGGCACGAAGGCGAGGCCAAGGCGTCGCCGTCGGCGGGGCCCCAGTTGGCCGGCGTCCTGCCCTTCAATCTCTATGGTGGCGGCATCATCGGCCAGCTGTTCGCCGCTCAAGGCCGCAAGCAGGGTATTCTGTCCATTGCCCGCGACGCCTGCGATGCCCAAAATCTCACCTGCCGCGACGTCTAAACTAAGATTGGTGATATCGGTGCCGTGGATCGCCGTTGCCGCCATGTGCAGATTGCGCACACGCAGACGCGGCGCACCAAATTGGGCGGTGCCGGATTTGCTGGCTTGGCTAAAATCTTCGCCGATCATCAGGCGGGCCAGGTCGTGTGCCGTCTCCTCTCGCGGATCACAGGTCTCGACAACCCGGCCCTCGCGCATGACAGTGGCGCGGTCACACAAAGCGCGGATCTCGGACAATTTGTGAGAGATATAGAGGATCGTGCAGCCTTCATCCGCCAATTGGCGCAAGGTGACAAACAATGCTTCCGCCTCCCCCGGCGTCAGGACGGAGGTCGGCTCGTCCATGATCAACAGGCGGGGCCTTTGCATCAGGCAGCGGACGATTTCCACCCGCTGCCGCTCTCCCACAGATAGATCATGCACCACCCGCTCCGGATCTAAGATCAGGCCATAGCGTCGGCCAATCTCACCAACCTCGTTCGCAAGAACATCCAGCCGTACCTTGTCGTCCAGGCCCAGGGCGACGTTCTCGGCCACGGTCATGGATTCAAACAGTGAAAAATGCTGAAACACCATGGCGATGCCCAGGCCTCGGGCTTGCGAGGGAGAGGTGATGGAAATCCGTGCCCCATTCCAGTGCAGGCTGCCGCTGTCCGCCTTCAATACGCCATAGATAATCTTGACCAGGGTGCTTTTCCCGGCCCCGTTTTCCCCCAGCAGGGCGTGGATTTCGCCAGGCGCGAGGCTTAAATCAACCTGATCATTGGCCAGGCAGCCAGGGAATTGCTTTGAGATACCCTGCAATCGCAATCGTGGCGATTGTCGTTGTGCTGGCACGCCCGCTTCAGCCATTGGTAATTCGCCCTCTAACCCCTGTCCGCCTATTGGTACAGTTGGGTCTTGGAAAGGCAAGCCTAACCGTCGGAATTATTGCGGACAATTGGTTGGACGAATTGTAGTTCCGTGTCCCAGGGCAGGAAAATCCAGGTGTCCTGGCTGACTTCCGTGACGAAGGTATCCACCAGGCTGCGGCCGTCGGGTTTGGCATAAACCGTGGCGTAATGAGCCTTTGGCATCATGGCGCGGACCACTTTCGCCGTTGCCCCGGTGTCGACCAGGTCATCGATAATCAGGACATCCTCTCCATCATCATCAACGGCCTTCAATATTTCGGGTTTTGCCATGTCCTGATGGTCATAGGTTTTGACACAAACAGTATCGACAAGGCGCACCTCCAGCTCCCGGGCGACGATACAGGCGGGGACCATGCCGCCGCGGGTGACCGATACAATGCGCCGCCACGGCCCTTTCTCCGCCAGACGCCAGGCCAGCGCCTTGCTGTCACGGTGCATCTGATCCCAGGAAACGGGAAATCCTTTGTTGTAACTATCTTCCATTTCGCGGCCTCGGAATATGTTGGGTAAATTCTATCTGTGATAATTTGGCAGTTTCGTTCTGATACTAACATTCTTCGCAAGGTTTGATAGCGCACCGTGTCGATACCTGCATATTTCGCGAATGCGATCCATTATCAACTAAGTGAATAAAGACTAATGATGTTTGTTTACAGCAATTTAAGGGCTAATTGCGATAGTCGCTGCAGTTTTGGGTAGCGCTCTGTAGGCTCGCTCTAATTCGGTTTAGGATGGGTAGTGTAGGGGTGGCTTTGCGTATGGAAGCCAAGGATTATGAGTATTTTTTCGGGCCGGGCCGGGCGGCCAAATTTAAAATATTTAGGAGAATTGGGCACCGGGGGGTTGAACTCACGGAAAGGCCATAAGCTATTGCTGCGCATCGACGATCAATTGCCCTTGTCTGTCACCGCACGTAATGCGGACAATCGGTCCATATTTGTTAATGAATATGCGACCGGAAGCATCAGCCTTTCGCATGGTACAACGGTTCTGCAACAAGATCACGCGCATGCCTTCTGACATTTCGGAAAGGAAGATTGCCAGTCCGAAACCCAGAATTCTTCTCGTTGAAGGAGATGAGGGCGACTATATCATTACGTCAGATTACCTATCTGACATTTTTGGCGATGACCTCCGCATGGACTGGGCTCGGACCTGGGAGAAAGGCCTGCAGGCGTTGCGGGATGAAATCTATGATGTGGCCCTGGTTGACTATCGCCTGGGTGCCAATACCGGTTTGGAGTTAATTGCCGAGGCGTCCGGCATAAACGGCTGCGATGCGGCGATGATATTGCTGACCGGTGAGGATAGTCGTGAAATTGATCTACAGGCCATGGAAGCCGGTGCCATGGACTACCTCGTTAAGGGCAGTCTGACGAAAGTCCAACTCGCCCGGTCCATTCGTTACAGCATCAAGCAAAAGCGCGTGCAGTCCCGGTTATCCATGCTGGCTGACTATGATGCCTTGACCTCCCTTGCCAACCGATCACTGTTTGATCGTCATCTGGCCGATGCCGTGGCGCAAAGTCAACGCTCGGGCCGGCATTTGGCCCTATTGCTGGTTGATATTGATGAATTCAAGGCGGTCAATGACAGCTATGGTCACCTTGCCGGCGATCAGGTGTTGATCCAAAGTGCCAGACGCCTTCGCCGTTGCGTCCGCGAGACGGATTTCGTGGCGCGGTTGAGCGGGGATGAATTTGCCGTTGTTGCAACCAACCTTGAACCTAATGTCAGCCCGGCTGCCATTGCCGAAAAAATTATTCGGGAAATGTCAGAACCCATCAAAATTGGCGGTCATGAAGCCGTTGTCGGTTGCAGTATTGGGATCGATACTCTGGCACCGGGGGAGCAGGGCCAGGAACAATTGTTGAAGAATGCCGATCTGGCATTGTATCAGGCCAAGAATGGTGGGCGGATGACCTATCGTTTCTTCGACGATGCCCTGGATGCCCGCGAGCGTCGGCGTAAGAGCTTGGAACAGGAACTCCGCAATGCCGTAGCTGAGGACAAGTTCCTGCTTTATTATCAGCCGAAGATCAGGGCATCGGATCATCAATGTATTGGTTGCGAGGCGCTATTGCGGCTGCAACGGCCGGGCCAGGAACCGTCATTGCCGCCAGGGCCTGGTGGAGATCGCCGAGGCTACTGGTATCATTGCATCCTTGGGGGACTGGGTGGTGCGCGAGGTTTGCCGGCAAACGGCTGACTGGAATGCCAATGGTGTATTTCCGACGTCTGTTGCCGTGAATATTTCACCTTTGCAGTTTCGCAAATGCGACTTGGTGGAAACCGTGCGCGCCGCGACAGAGGAATTTGGCGTAGATGCGGGCGTACTGGAGTTTGAGATTACCGAAGGCCTGGTCATCGAAAACGCCGACTATGTCGCCGAAACCCTGCAAAACTTGCGTGCGATGGGGGTCAAGATCTCCATCGATGATTTCGGCACCGGGTATTCATCCCTGGCCTATCTGAGCAAATTTCCAGTCGACAAATTGAAAGTTGACCGCTTTTTCGTCAACGGTATTCCCGGCAACCGGACCCACGAAATGATCGCTTCAACCGTGGTTCATTTGGCCCGCAGTTTGGATATTGAAGTCGTGGTAGAGGGGGTTGAGACAGAAGCGCAATTACGCTTTTTCGACACCCTAAGTTGCGACGAATTGCAGGGTTATTACTTCTCCCGCCCGGTATCGCCAGCCGCCTTTATCCAATGGCTGGTAGACTATCAGCCGAAGCTACCTGAAATCTGGGCCGCCGCGCAATAGGGCCTTGGCTATACCGGATACTCTAGCGGTTTAGGCTGCGCATACCCTTATCAAGGCCGTCCAGGGTCAATCCGTACATGCGGTTGCCCATGATTTGTTCCAACATCTGCAGGGACGGGGTGTATTCCCAATGGCGTTCGGGCACCGGGTTCAGCCAGCACGAATGTCTGAAGTGGCCCAGCATGCGTTCCATCCAAACCTGGCCGGCTTCTTCGTTCCAATGTTCCACACTGCCGCCTGGATAAACGATTTCATAGGGGCTCATGGTCGCATCGCCTACGAAAATCAGTTTCCAATCCGGACCATAAGTGTTGATGATCTGGGATGTCGGAATGTGTTCCGTATGGCGGCGTCGGTTGTCTTTCCAGACCTTTTCGTACATGCAGTTGTGAAAATAATAAGATTCCAAATGCTTAAACTCGGTCCGTGTCGCCGAAAACAACTCCTCCATCGTGCGGATGTGATCATCCATGGAACCGCCGACATCCAACAGCAGCAAAACCTTGACCGTATTGCGCCGTTCCGCCTGCATCTGAATATCGATCCAGCCGCCGTTCTTGGCCGTGCTTTTAATGGTGCCGTCCAAATCCAGCTCATCCGGCGCGCCTTGCCGCGCGAACTGGCGTAGGCGGCGCAGGGCGATCTTGATGTTGCGGGTGCCCAGGACAACGCTGTCATCAAAGTTGCGGTATTCCCGTTTATCCCAAACCTTCACGGCCCGGCGGTTGCGGGATTTCTCCTGGCCGATGCGCACGCCCTCAGGGTTGTAGCCCTGTGCGCCAAAGGGGGAGGTGCCCCCGGTGCCGATCCATTTACTGCCGCCCTGGTGGCGTTTTTCCTGTTCTTCGAGGCGCTTTTTCAGCTCCTCCATAATTTTTTCCCAGCCGCCCAGGGCCTCGATCTCGGCCTTTTCTTCTTCCGTCAGATGCAGCTCGGTTATTTTGCGCAGCCATTCTTCCGGAATTTCCGCAACCTCGCCTTCCTCAGGCGCCTCCAGCCCCTTGAAGACGGTGCCGAAAACCCGGTCGAACTTATCCAGATTACGTTCGTCCTTCACCAGACAGGATCGGGAAAGGTAATAGAAATTTTCAACGCTATAGTCGGCCACATGCTTATCCATGGCTTCCAATAGTGTCAGATATTCCTTTAGGCTGACCGGTACCTTGGCCGATTTCAGCTCGTAAAATAGATCGAAGAACATAGGCCTATATCCTGATGTTGTCCCAGTAGCTTGCCTGCTTTGACGAAACGTACGACAGTTTCGCTCAATTACCCTGTTCGCGCCGGGCCAGGAATGCCAGCCGCTCAAACAAATGCACGTCCTGCTCATTCTTCAACAAGGCACCATGCAGGGGCGGGATCAGCTTTTTCGGATCCTTGTCCCGCAGCACCTCTGGCGAGATGTCGTCGACCATCAAAAGTTTCAACCAATCCAGCAATTCGGACGTCGACGGCTTCTTCTTCAGGCCGGGCACATCGCGCACTTCATAGAAAATATTCAGTGCCTCGCTGACCAGATTTTTTTGCACATCCGGGAAATGCACGTCGATGATTTCCTTCATGGTATCGCGCTCTGGAAAGCGGATGTAATGGAAGAAACAACGGCGCAGAAAAGCATCCGGCAATTCTTTTTCGTTGTTCGAGGTGATCATCACGATGGGGCGGTTTTGCGCGATGACGGTTTCCTGTGTCTCATAGACAAAGAACTGCATGCGATCCAATTCCAACAACAGATCGTTGGGGAATTCGATGTCCGCCTTATCGACTTCATCGATCAATAGAACTGGGGATTGATCCTGTGTGAAAGCGTCCCACAGCTTGCCCTTAACGATGTAGTTGGAGATGTCTTTGACTTTTTCATCACCCAGCTGGCTGTCCCGCAAGCGGGAGACCGCATCGTATTCATATAGACCTTGGGCCGCCTTGGTGGTGGACTTCACATGCCATTCGATCAAGGGCCGGTCCAGGGCTTTGGCCACTTCATGGGCCAGAACTGTTTTACCCGTGCCGGGCTCCCCCTTAATCAACAGGGGTCGCTGGAGGGTGATGGACGCGTTTACTGCAATCATCAGGTCTTCGGTTGCAATATAGGAATCGGTACCAGTAAATTTCATCGTTTCAAATCGCCATTTATCGTGGGGGTTCATATCGAAGGAGTTGGGGAGAAGAATTTGCGACAATCTAGGGCCCCTGCGCCGATAACTCAAGTGGGTCGGTGCACCCATTGCTAAATTGATCAAACGGGACCCGCTTGACAGAGCCGGTGTTTCCTTCCGACTATCGCCCGGTAATTGGAGATATTGATGCAAAATCACGCCACCTATGATCCCGAAATTCTGCCCCCTGGTGTCCGGTCCCGGATCATTCCGGGTATTAACGGCCTGGATATGCATGTACTCGAGGCGGGCTTTGAAAGCACAAATAATGCCGGGCGGCCCGGCCGACCTTGCCTCCTGCTCCTGCACGGTTTTCCCGAACTTGCTTATAGTTGGCGCAAGATCATGGGGCCGTTGGCGGATGCGGGTTATCACGTGGTGGCACCGGATCAGCGCGGCTATGGTCGCACAACAGGCTGGGATGGGGATTATGACGGTGATTTAGGCTCGTTCCGCTTTCTAAATCTGGTGCGCGATGTCCTGGGCCTGGTCGCTGCCCTTGACCTAACGTCCGTGGCCGGCGTCATCGGCCATGATTTCGGCTCGCCGGTAGCGGCCTATTGCGCCCTGATCCGGCCCGATGTGTTCCCCGCAGTTGCCTTGATGAGCGGGCCTTTCGCGGGTCCGCCCGCGATCTCTGATCGAATGCCCGCGCCTGAAGGCGATATTCATGCCGATTTGGCCGCCCTGCAGCGGCCACGCAAACATTACCAATGGTATTATTCCACCCGGCCCGCCAACGACGACATGGTCAATTGTCCCCAGGGCGTGCATGATTTCCTGCGCGCCTACTACCATTACAAAAGCGCCGATTGGGCCGGCAACAAGCCGGCACCTCTGGCCGCCTGGAGCGCGCCGGAACTGGCCAAGATGCCGACCTATTATATTATGGAGCATGGCCAGAGCATGGCCGAAACCGTCGCAGCGGAAATGCCAAGCACCCAGGAAATCGCCGCCTGCGCCTGGCTGACAGACGATGAACTGGCGGTTTATGCGGGCGAATTTTCCCGCAACGGTTTCCAAGGTGGCCTGCAATGGTACCGCTGCCGAACCCAGGGGCCCTACGAAAGCCAGTTGCAGGTTTTTGCCGGTCGAACCATCGATGTCCCGGCAATCTTCATCGCCGGTGCGTCCGATTGGGGCATCCATCAAGTCCCCGGTGCCCTGGAAAAAATGCAAAACCAAGCTTGCAGTAACATGGCTGCCGTCCACCTGATCCCCGGTGCCGGCCATTGGGTGCAACAGGAACAGCCAGAAGCGGTCAGCCGGATATTGCTGGAATTCCTGGCACAATAAATATGAACCACAATGACCACATAAGCGCCAGCTGGGATACCAATGCGGATTTGTGGACCAGGGCGGTGCGGCAGGATCTTATTCCCAGCCGCAGAGCGGGAACGGATCAGGCGATTGTCGATGCAGTCATGGCTTTAAAGCCGCAACGGGTTGTCGATATTGGCTGTGGCGAGGGTTGGTTGATCCGTCAACTCGGCTGTGACGGGGTCGGTGTGGACGGCAGTGCTGCTTTGATTGAGGCCGCGCAATCTGCGGATGCCGCCGGCCACTATTTTGCCCTCACCTACGAGGACCTTGTCGCCCAGCCGGATAAACTTGCTGGGCCCTATGATGTGGCAATTTTCAATTTTTCCCTGTTGGGGGAGGATATATCGGACATTCTCAGGGCTGCCCGGGTCTCTGTTAGCCCCAGTGTTTCGGGCGGCGCTGTTTTGATCCAAACCCTCCACCCCTGGGCGGCGCGCGGCGAGGGCGGCTATCGGAATGGTTGGCGGCATGAGACGTTTTCCAGCTTTGCAAGCGGCGAATGGCAGCCTATGCCTTGGTACTACAGGACCCTTGAAACATGGTGTGGGGAGGTCGAGGATGCGGGCCTGAAGCTAAAGGCCATCCATGAACCAATGCACAAGACGAATGGTGAACCCTTATCGGTGATATTTCACTGTGCCGAGATTTAGGTGGGAGCGTTAAGTGGGAGAGAATAATGTCAGACGAAAATAATCAAGGCGCACAGCAACCCATTTGGTTCGCAGGCGGTGCTGATCTGGCCCCTGCCGGGCAGCGGTTGGCCGAACTGGTGGCCCGGCCCGGTATTCTGGGTGTGCCCGGTGCCCATGATGCTATGTCCGGTCTGTTGGCCAAGCGGGCGGGCTTTGAATGCCTGTACGTCTCGGGCGGCGCTGTGACAGCGGCTATGGGCCTGCCGGACATGGGTGTTATTACCATGGAGGAGCTGTGCACCATTACCAAATCCCTGGCGCGGGCGACCGCACTGCCTTTGATCGTCGATGGCGATACGGGTTATGGCGAGGCCCTGAACGTCATGCGCCTGGTGCGGGAGCTGGAGGACGCGGGCGCTGCCGCCGTGCAGATCGAGGACCAGGTGCTGCCGAAAAAATGCGGTCATCTGAACGACAAACAGCTGGCCACGGCCGAGGATGCGGCCCGTAAAATAGCCGCCGCCGTTTCTGCCCGGCGGCATTTGCTGATCGTCGCCCGCACCGATGCGGCAGCGGAAAGCCTGGATGAGGCGATCCGCCGGGCCAATATGTACCTCGAAGCCGGCGCGGATATCATTTTCCCAGACGCCTTGATCTCGGATGATGATTTCCGCCGCTTTTGTCGAGAGGTGAAGGCGCCGGTGCTGGCCAACATGACAGAATTCGGACGCACGCCTTATCGCACGGCGGCGGAATTGGAAGCCTTGGGTTGCCGAATTGTCATCTGGCCCGTCACCTCCCTGCGCATCGCGGCCAAGGCGGTGGGGGATATGTATAGTGAACTGGCAGACAAAGGCAGCACCCAAGGGCTGTTGGATGCTATGCAAACCAGGGCGGAATTGTACGAGACCATCCGCTATCACGACTTCGAAGCTTTGGACGAGACCATTGCCCATACAATTGTGCCCGAGACACCGGAGTAGACCGCAAAGATGGTAGAACCACGCTATGACGCCGCTGAATTGATTGACCTAACAGCGCAGTTGTTTCACCAAGCCGGTCTGGATGAGCCCATCGCCCGCGTGGTGGCTGAAATTTTGGTGGAGGCCGATTTGCTGGGCTATAGCACCCATGGATTGCTATTCGTACCGGCTTATTTGGCGGATGTGGAAAACGGTAAAACCACCACACAGGGCGAACCCGACATCATCAACGACACAGGCAGCGGGCTGTTATTGGATGGCGGCATGCTGCCCGGACAATGGGTTGTGGTTCGCGCTCTGGCACTGGCCAGGGAACGTTTGCAGGAACACCCGGTGGTAACCGTTGCCATCGCGGGCTGCCAGAACATTTCCTGTCTGGCGACCTACGTCAAACGGGCGGCGGAGGGCGGTAAAATGGCACTATTGGCCACCTCCACCCCTTCCAATGCTGTTGTGGCACCCTATGGCGGGCGCACACCGCGCCTGTCCACCAATCCCTTCGCCATTGGTATCCCGACCAAAGATGCACCGATCCTGATCGACACCTCCGCCTCCGCCACCACCAACAGAGGCGTAGAGCGGGCCCGGCGCGCGGGTGTTCGGTTGGAACAAAAAGTATTGGTGGATAGCCAGGGTCACCCCAGTGACGACCCTGAAGTGATCTATACGGACCCGCCAGGTGCCATAATGCCCGCAGGCGGCCTGGATATGGGGCACAAAGGCTTCGCCCTGGCTTTGTTTGTCGAGGCGTTGACGTCAGGCCTGGTCGGGCAGGGACGGGCAGCAGGCGGTACGGCGCGGGGCTGCAATGTGTTCCTGCAACTGACCGATCCGGAAGCCTTTGGCGGCTTGAATGCGTTTCGTCATGAAACCGGATTCCTGGCGGACATCTGCCGGGAGGCAGAGCCACTGGCGAATGGCCCCAAGGTCCGCGTGCCCGGCGACCGGGCCCACCAGGCATTTCGCGAACAATCGGAAAATGGTGTGGTCCTGCATCCCGAGATCATGCAACGCATGGCACCCTGTCTGGAAAAATACGGCCTGGCCCTGCCGAAAACGATTTAAACCCGCTTGCCCAGCACAAGGTTCAGCGCCAATGCTATGGCAATGGCACCCGCGCCGCCGGCGAACAGCAAGGTGTAATCGCCTTTCAGGTCGAACAAATAGGACAAACCATAAGCGCCGATGGCCTGGCCCATGGCAAAGCCTATTGTTGCCAGGCCCCAGGCACTGGTTTGCGCAGCGGCATCGCCGGGCATCAATTGCCGCAGGCGGCCCAGAACCAGGCTTGTACAGCCCGGCACGAAGGCACCCATGACCAGGCTGGAAAGCATCAACACGCCAGTATTGTCGGTTACAGAACAGGCCGCAATCAGGACAGCCTGCGCCAGATAGCTAAGGCGCAGCATGGCCGAAAAACCTATGCGATCAGCCAGATAGCCGACACTGACCGGCCCCACCAGGGCACCGACGCCAAACAGCACCCAATAGAAGGAACCGACGGCCTGCCCCCGGTCCAATCCCTGGGCGATGAATATGACCAGAAACACCATATGCGGCACCAGGCCCATGGCGTTCAATCCGTACTCAAGATACAAAGATTTCAAAGCGGGCGATGCAGCTGGCGACTTTTGGTTTGTCTTCTCCGCGACGACTTTCGCTGTGGGCCAACCGTCCCAGGATAGGGCGGTGAGCAACAGAGACAACAAGCCCAGGATCAACCAGGTTTCCATTAAACCCAGTTCCAGGGTGAATGGCACCACGGTGCCCGAGATCGCGATGCCCAGGCCGACCCCGGTCATGATGACACCGCCTGCCAGGCCTTGTTGATGGCTGGGCACAAAGGGCAGTACGGTTGGGGCCGCCAAAACCATCAGGATGCCGCCCGACATTCCGGCGGCAAAGCGCCAGACAAAAAACCAGGCAAAAGAAACCGGTTCGGCACAGGCCAGCAAGGACAGGCTGGCCAAAAGCATACCGGCACGCAGCATGAATGTCGTTGATGATCGCGCCGCCAGACGGCGTGCCAACAGGGCACCGGCCAGATATCCTGCCAGATTGGCGGCACCTAAATAAGCGGCCTGGCTGGCCGTGAACCACCCCGCTGCGGCCAGGGCGGGCAATAGAGGCGTATAGGCAAACCGTCCCAATCCGATGCCCACCAACAGGGCGCACAAGGCCGATAATGGCCCCCGCCAAGGGTTCGTTTTGGGCATCGCCTTGGGCACCGCCTTGGCCAATCTTCAGGCTTTTGTCGGGGCCATCAGGAAATCAAAATCGGCCCCCTGACCGGCCTGGGTAACGTGATCTGCATAGAGTTTGGCATAGCCCCGTGCCGGTGTGGCGGGTTTGAGGGGGGTGGTCCGCCGCCTGCGTTCCAGTTCCTGATCATCAACAAGCAAATCCAATGACTTGTTAGAAATACTTAATCTAATTTCATCACCATTTTGGACCAATCCAATGGGCCCGCCGACAGTTGTTTCCGGCGTTACATGCAGTACGATGGTGCCGAATGCCGTGCCGCTCATACGGCAGTCGGAAATGCGCACCATGTCCTTAATCCCGGCCCGGGCCAGCTTTTTGGGAATGGGGATATAGCCGGCCTCGGGCATGCCGGAGGGGCTTTTTGGACCGGCGTTTTGCAGGACCAGCACATCGTCCGCTTTGACGTCGAGATCATCACTGTCGATGCGTTCGGCGAGGTCTTCGAGGGATGTAAATACCACCGCCCGGCCGGTGCTTTCAAACAGGGTCGGGTCCGCTGCTGAACGTTTTAAGATGGCACCATCGGGAGCCAAATTGCCGAACAGCGCGACGAGGCCGCCCACATCCTCGAACGGTTCTTCACGGGAGCGGATAATGGTCCGGTCGACAAAGCCGGGCGCGGCCTGTAAACGCTCGCCCAACGTCTCTCCGGTGACTGTCGGGCAATCCAGATGCAACAGGGATTGTAGCTCCCGCAACAAAGTTCCCATGGCCCCGGCGGTGTTGAAATCTTCCATATAGCCGACGCCCGTTGGCTTCAGGTTTACCAGGACGGGGGTGGTATCGCTTAACTCGTTCAGGCGGTTGAGCGTGATCGCAACGCCGCACCGCCCGGCAATGGCCGTCAGGTGCAATATGCCGTTGGTGGAGCCACCCAGGGCGAGAAGGACCCGCAGGGCGTTTTCGACAGATTTCTCGGTAATTAGTTTCGATGGGGTCAGGCCCAGCCTTGCGGTTTCCAGGGCCTGGGCACCAGTTGCCTCTGCCGCACGCAGGCGGTCGGCATGGACCGCCGGGATGGCGGCAGTACCCGGCAGGGTCATGCCCAAGGTCTCGGCGATACAGGCCATGGTCGATGCCGTACCCATGACCGCGCAGGTGCCAATAGTGGTGGCCAAGTTACCCTCGATGGCATTTATCTGTGCCGTGTCGACCCGGCCGGCGCGATAATCGGCCCAAAAGCGGCGGCAATCCGTGCACGCGCCCAGGCGTTCACCCTCATACCGGCCCGTCATCATGGGCCCGACGACCAATTGGATCGTCGGCAGGTTGGCTGACGCCGCGCCCATCAATTGCGCCGGCACTGTCTTGTCGCAGCCCCCGATCAGGACCACCGCATCCATCGGTTGGGCCCGGATCATCTCTTCCGTATCCATGGACATCAGATTGCGAAACATCAGGGACGTGGGGTTGAGAAATACCTCGCCCAGGGAAATGGTCGGAAACTCGATGGGCAGGCCACCGCGCAGCAGGACCCCGCGCTTGACCGCCTCCACCAACTCCGGCACGCCACGATGGCAGTTGTTATAGCCCGACGCCGTATTGACGATGCCCACAATGGGCCGATCCAATGTCTCGTTGGAATAACCCATGGACTTGGCGAATGAACGGCGCAGGTAAAGCGAAAAATCCTTGTCGCCGTAGTTGGTTAGCCCCCGTGCGAAGCCTTTTGGGTCTTCGTTTGAAGTCTCGTCATTCGACATTCTGTCTACGCCCCAACAGTGTGATTGTTGCCGTCACTATGGCGGGGTGTTGAAGTTCTGTCCACTGGCCGCAGGGGCGCGCGCCCTACCAGCCCCGCTCTCCCACCGCCGGTGGGGTTTTGGCATCACCGGCAAAACATTGCGCGATGGCCATCCATTGGCGGGCGTTCTCACCGACAACGGTTAAGCCAACTTCATCAATATGACGACCCTGGGTGACCACGTGGCAGAAGTCGACGGCGGGGCCTTCGACGAGATTATTTTCGTCCGGCTCATTCCAGGTCCAGACGTCACCCGATGGGGCGGTCAGGCGTACGTGGGGGATGGGCTGGGGCGTCTCCAATCCACTATTTTGGAAGCTCCAACCATAGGTATTCACGCCTAACGCGGCGATATTGCGGATGCGGTCATGGGCTGGCCTGGTTTGGCGCAACAGATCATAGATATCCTGGCCATGGGCCCAGGTCTCCATCAAACGGGCCGTTGCAGCCGAACGCACACTCATGTCCGGGCCGACCCATTTCATGCGCCGTTTGGCATCCGAAGCCGCGAAAATATCGCAGAGCCTATGCAGTTGAGCGCGCCAGGCGGCCAGCAATTCAGCGCCCTGGCCCACGTCTTCATCGACAATCTCTAAGCCCATGGTTATCTGCCCCGCTTCCCGTGCGGCGGCGCGCCGGGCGGAGATTTCGACAAACCGGTCCGGATCGTTCAGTGAGATCGTGTTCATCCAATCGCCCATGAACAGATGCTCAATGACATAATTCGGTGTCCAATCCTTGAACGGTGTCGGGCGTTGCCAGTCCTCCTCGGATAATGTCGCCAGCAAGGCGTACAGCTCATCGCCCTCATCCCGCAGGTCGCCTGCCAATTCCGTCATAACCATAATCAACGTCTCCCCATACCAGAATGCTATTTTGTGATACTATGTCCTCTTTGGCCAGAGATGGTGATGGAACAACCCCTGCTTATTGGATTTTTGTCCGTGTTGTGGTAGAATTGTGCCATGAAAACGGCGAAAACGGCTCCTTCAAATATTACAATGACGCCTCACCCTTCGCCGGAGAGCGAAGGCCGTGCTTCGACGACGTCGAAGGTCACTGCCGTGAAGGCCGGGATAAAAGCTATAGATGAAGGCCGCACCGTGCCGCATGAAAAAGTGAAGGCGTGGTTGGAAAGCTGGGGTGCTGAAGAAGAGCTGCCGGCCCCCGAAGGCGAATAGACTGGTCTGCGCCGGCGATATCCGACCTTGTTGATATCAGAAATTTTATTGGACAATACGATGATGCGACGGCGCGTAACGTGGCCAATCGCATTATCGCGTCGGCGGAGCAGCTTCTTGATTTTCCTGAATCGGGACGCCAAGGTGACGTTCCCGGGACCCGTGAATTGTTAACGCCGCAGCTCCCTTATGTACTGATCTACCGGTCTTCAGATCAACAAATTGAAATTCTACGGGTTTGGCACCAACGTGAAAGCCGGGATGGCGAGCGGGCATAATCCAGCCCTTCCTGATTAGGCCTTGGCCCGGTAAGATGATTAGTATGAAGGCCGTCGTGTTATGGGAGGCCGCCGTGCTATGGGAGATTTGTATGCGTGTTGGTGTTGAGGTTGGGGGGACGTTTACGGACCTGGTAGCCATTGAAGATGGTCGTGTGCGCGTGGCCAAGGTGCCCTCTGTGCCGGCGCGGCCGGATGAAGGTGCCATGGCGTCACTAGCGGCGGGTGAGATTGATCTGGCCACGGTCGCCGACCTGGTGCATGGCTCCACCGTTGCCACCAATGCCATATTGGAACGCAAGGGTGCGCCTGTTGCGTTGCTGACCACGCGGGGCTTTCGCGATGTGCTGTTTCTGCAACGGCACAATCGCACACAGATTTATGATCTGTTCTACAAAAAGCCCGAACCTGTACTGGCGCGCCGGGATATTTTGGAAATTGACGAACGTATGTCCGGCCAGGGTGAGGTGGTTGAGGCCTTGGATGAGGCTGCCACGGCGAAACAATTGCAGGATTTCCTTGGTTCCGGGCAATATCAATCCGTCGCCATCTGCCTGTTGAACGGCTATGCGGAGCCAAAACATGAACGCCAATTGGCGGCCCTGGTGGCGAAGCAATTCCCCGACCTGACCATTACCTGTTCGGCCGATGTGACACGGGAATTTCGCGAATACGAACGCACATCGACGACAACATTGGCGGCCTATGTGCAGCCGGTGATCGATAGCTATCTGCGCCGCTTTGAAAGCCAGTTGGGGGAGCAGAATTTTACCGGGCGTTTTTCCATTATGCAATCCAACGGTGGTCGTCTGCCCGTGGCGGGGATGTCGCGCAATGCCATCACCTCGTTGTTCTCAGGGCCTGCGGCGGGTGTCATGGGGGCGGTGCGCCAGGCCGGGCTATCCGGCTATGGCGATCTGATTACCCTGGATATGGGCGGCACCTCCACCGATGTCTGCCTGGTGGCGGACGGCAAGCCGAACCTGTCGGGAGAGACCGAAGTCGACGGCCTGCCCATTCGTACACCCGTTCTGGATATTGTTACGGTGGGTGCGGGGGGTGGTTCCATCTGCTGGCAGGATGATGGCGGTATGTTACGGGTGGGGCCGGAATCCGCCGGTGCTGATCCAGGCCCGGCCTGTTACGGCAGGGGTGGTACCCGGCCTGCCATCACCGACGCCCATATGGTGCGGGGCACCATTCGGGCGGAAGAGTTCCTGGGCGGGAACATGGATGTTGACAAAGACGCAGCAGCCAGTGTTTTCAAAGTTTTATCCAACAATATTGATATGTCACTGGAAGATGCGGCGGACAGCGCGGTGCGGGTGGCAGACGCCAATATCGTCGGTGCCATACAGCTGGTCTCCACCGAACGGGGGCGCGATCCACGGGACTATGTCCTGGTACCTTTTGGCGGCGCGGGGCCGTTGCATGCGGCCCGGGTGGCAGAAGAGCTGGATATTTCGACTATCTTGGTACCGCCCAATGCGGGGGTGTTATCGGCTTATGGTCTGCTGGCATCGGACTTTCTGCAATACGAAACCCTGACCCGGCGCATTCCGTTGAGTGAGGGCGAGGGGGCGGCACAACAGGTGCGCAGCTTGTTCGGTGAATTGCAGGACCGGATCACCACGTCGTTCCGGGACCTCGGTATCGATGACGATCTGCAATACAGCTACAGCCTGGATATGAGGTTTATCGGGCAAGCCTTTGAAATAACTGTTGATATTGATGGTAGTATTCTGCCTAATTTGAGCGCTGATGATCTGTTGGCGCTGTTTAACGAGGCCCATAACAGGGTCTTTTCGTTTGGTGAGTCTGGTATGCACCGGGCCGAAATCGTTTCCTTCCGCCTGGGTGCCTCCGCCGCGCCGGAGGTCGTCCCCGCCCTGAACGAAGGCATTTCCGACAATGTCAGCCGGGGGGAGACGAAGATCTTTGATCGCGGCGAATGGCGGCAATGCGCTTTGTTAAGCCGTGCCGCGATAGCGTTGGAAACAAACGGTGTTCCCGGCCCGGCCTTGGTGGAGGATGGAACCTCAACCATTTTTGTGCCGGACGGCTGGACCGCAACTGTGGATACCCAGGACAATATTTTACTAAAGTGGAAGGATTAGAGGCATGGCCGTGAATACAGTTGATCAAGCCGTCATCAGCCAGGGGCTGATTGCCGCTGCCCGGGAAATGGGTGTTAAGCTGGTGCGTTCCGCCTATTCCCCCGTGGTCCGCGAAGCCAATGATTGTTCCGCCGCCTTGTTGGATCGTTTCGGCAATGTGGTGGCTCAGGCGGAATTGATCCCCATGCAGCTGGGGCCCATCGGGGCGACGTTCCGGCCCTGTGCGGAGCTGTTTCCCACCGATACTTTGGTGGAGGGGGATTTCTATATCAACAACGATCCCTTCCAGGGCGGCCAGCATCTGCAGGACGTCTTTCTGTTTTCCCCGATATTTTTTCAGGGCACGCTGGTGGGCTTTGGTGCCACCGTGGCGCATCATTTGGATCTGGGCGGCGGCGCGCCGGGCCTGAACCCGGATGCGACGGACGTGCATCAGGAAGGCATCATCTTTCCGCCCAGCAAATACAACATGGATCACGACTGGAACGGTGGCCCGCTGGAACGCCTGGTGCGGGCCAATATCCGGGTGCCGGATCAGACCATCGGCGATTTCAATGCGCAGTTCGCCGCCAACGGCATTGGTGGCAGCCGGGTCCAGGATCTGTGTCAGCGGTTCACGTCTGATGTGGTCCTCGAAGCCATGGACGAGCTGTTGGATTATTCCGAACGGCGCATGCGGGCCGCCATCAGGGAACTGCCAGACGGTGTCTTTTACGGCGAAGATTTCCTGGACGATGACGGCATCACCGACGAACCCCTGCGGGTTCAGGCCAAGGTGGAGATCAAGGGCGATACGGTGATCGTGGATTACGAAGGCACCTGCGATCAGGTGGGATCCAACGTCAACTGCCCCTATGCCTCCACCGTTGCCGCGGGCCTGTCATGCGTCAAATCTGTGCTGACCAGCCCCGACATTCCCTTCAACGAGGGCAGCAAGCGGGCCATCGAGGTCCGCGCGCCCTATGGCAGCATCCTCAACCCCCGCCGGCCCGCACCTGTGCGCGCCCGCATGCTGTCCGCCTATCGCGCCTATAACGCGGTGATGAAGGCGCTTGCCCCGACAGCGCCTGAAAAAGTCATCGCCGCGGGCTTTGACTCGACGGAAATTATCGTGCTCAGCCAATTGTCTCAGGACGGCTATAAGATCTATCTGGAAATTCTGGGCGGCGGCTATGGTGCCTCCAACCAGGGCGACGGCTGTGACGCGGTGGACAGCCCCCTGTCCAACTGTTCCAACGTGCCTGTCGAGGCCATGGACATGGAATACGACTATTTCCGCGTCGAAGATTATTCATTAGTGCCGGATTCAGGCGGGGCAGGGCGCTATCGCGGCGGTTTGGGCTTCCAGCGCCGCTATCACATCCTGGGCGACAACGTCACCTTTGCCACATATTCCGACCGTTTCCGCCTCGCACCCGAAGGCCTGTTCGGCGGTGCCGACGGCGTCTGCGCCTCCACTCAAGTCCTGCGCTGTGACGAAGTTATCAACCTGCCCTCCAAAGTCAGTTTTCCCCTCCTCAAAGGCGATATTCTGGTCGCCCGAACAGGTGGCGGCGCAGGCTACGGCGAACCAGCCGAACGCGCCGAGGGCGATGTGGCGCGGGATCTGGAAGAAGGCTTCATGAGCCGGGCTGAAGCGGCGGAATAGGGTCATAGACTAGGAAAGTAGTCACTTCATCCAAGTAATTTTATTCACTGCAATTTCCGGCAGCATTTATTGTGCCTCGATCCTCTTGGTGTCGCCTTGGACTGCGACCCAAGATTGAGATGAGCTGCACCAAAGTTCAGCTTTTGGCATCAATTCGGCGCGCTGATGACACGTTCCTAGGCGAAGCCGAAAAACCTTTGGCCCATCGCCTTCCGCCATTGAATAGAGAGGCGACGCGCATTCCGGGCAAAAAAGCTGATGGCTTGCTTGGCCGTTGTCTCCAATTTTGACATAAACCTTCGGGTTGCCGGACAGCAGAACGAATTCCTCTTCGGGGACTGAAATCGCCCAACGAAAGGGCGATCCCGAAATCGATTGGCAATCGGCACAATGGCAAACAAAAACCTCAGTGGGGTCTACGTTGGCTTTGTAGGTTAGGAGCCCACAGTGACAGCCTCCATCAATGTTCATGGCTTTCACCTAATATAGGATCTTCAAATGAATTATCGGTGACAGTAAATTATTCTATCAAGCTTGCTTAAGATTCTATCGCTAGTAAAACAAATTTTTTACAACATTTCCGGATCGAGATATCGAAATGCGCAATATAACACTTACTGTTACTATCCCAGAAGAGCTTTATGCGCAAATCGAACAACGGCGGAGTTCCGGTGACAGTTTATTTTTCTTTTAGAATTGCGTTTGTTTATAGAATTAGTAGGGGGCTTGACTCCGACGCCGGCCAAGCAGACCTAATCCGCCGAGGGCTGTCAGGAACATCCAAACAGTGGCGGGAAGTGGGACGGGATTAAGCGTTCCGAGATTGTCTGAAAAAAAGCCGGCGTCATCCCCATAGTAGCTCTTCGTTCCGAGTAAGCCCCCCAAGTCGTTTGAAAAGTTGCTCAAACTTGAGTAACCGATGATAGCTCCGACATCGGTGACGCGAACATATTGCCCTGTTATAGCGTCATGGAAGAAGCCGGCGTCATCCCCATAGTAGCTCTTCGTTCCGAGTAAGCCTCCCAAGTCGTTCGAAAGGTCGCTCAAACTTGAGTAACCGATGATAGCTCCGACATCGGTGACGCGAACGATCGCGGCCGATGCACTCCCATGCACAAGAAAAGCCAGCAGAACCGTGCAAATTATTTTTCTCATTATTCAGCCCTTTATCATCCGTTGACATAGCGCAAACTAGCTTGCTCTCGCCGCCCCCAAACGATTTCTCTTCGTGAAGAGAGTGCCTTTTAACGTGTTGTTGGAATTGTAAGTCGATCTAACCCATTTTGGCAAGTCTGAGAGGCCAGTGAATATCGGTGACAGTTCACTTTTCTTGTTACTGAGTGACCTGCTGAACGGCTTTCAAACAATACTGAAACTTGATGCTGCCTCCGTCCCCGAAGCACCGCTGAGCCGCCCTCTATATTGCATAACGTATGTGTGACCCGGTGTGATTTCCTCTCACCTCGTGGCTGAAGCATTCTGTTGCCTCGATCAAAAAATTTGGTTCAGGGGGCTTTCTATGAATTGTTTTGCCAAACGGGTCTCGGTATTTCTTGGCGGGTTGCTGGTTCTGTCATTTGCCTCATTCGGGACGTCCGCAGCACCCTTCGGCAATCCTGAGGATATCGCCTTCGGACAAAAATTATGGTCCGCCTTGGAGATGAACCGCCTGGTTGGGGAAAAGGCCTTTCACCCCATGCCCTACGAAACAGCGCCGCCGCATGGCAACATCGTCGAAACGCTCGACGGCAGGATTGATATTGATGCGCGCAATGGCGTTGTCATTGTCAAAAAGAATTTCGGCAAGAGGGACGAGACGACCGTAGAGCAAGTCGCCGACAATCCCGCCAAATATATGACCTCAATCACCGTCATGTTCAAACGGGAAAGCGGCTATGACCCGAAGAACAAGAACTGGTTTTGGGCAAAATATTTTCCCAACGGCAGCTTGATGAAAAACCCCAAAGGCATGGCGCTGGCGGGTCGTGTGGCAAAGGGAAGTGATAAGGCCTGCATTGCCTGCCATGCCGGTGCGCCGGGCGACGATTTCGTCTACATACATGACCGGTATGCCGAATAGGCAAATTGCATTTGCATTCCGCTGACGGGAATGAAGAATGACCTGACCAATCCACATCAAACTCGGCTCCATTGATCCAGGTTTTCCGGCCATAGGCGCGCCATATGGCGCACGGCCAGCAGATCGATGCTTTCTTCTGTGACGCGATACGCGATCATATAGGGATAACCCTTCTCCACTAGTTCACGGGTGTTCTTACCACGGCCCTGACGGCCAATCATGGGGTGTGCTGTCAGTCCTTCGGCTTGGGCCCGTATTAGGCGCGCGACCTTCAGTGCTGCGATCGGGTTGTGCTCAGCGATATGGATATGAGTTTCTGAAAGATCACCGAGGACTGGGAGGGCTGGGCGTGTCCAGCGAAGCTTCACCGTGCCCTGTCCTCGAAACCCTTGTCCTCAAAATCCTTGAACAAAGCGCCGACCTCATCCTCAGATGCGAAATCCCCTGCCTCGGCCGCCGCCAGACTCTTATTGACCTGTGCGATCCATTGTTGCTCTGCCCTTAAATAATGGTCCAGGGTTTCGTTGACGATATCGTTGCGGGAACGGTCTTGCGCCTTGGCGATGGCATCTATCGCAGCTAGTTTGTCGCGGTCCGTTCGTACCGAAAAATTTTGGCCTGACATCTACCGTTTTCTCGAATAGGCAGGATAGTAATCATTAGTAATGACAAGTCATCATAGAGCGGACGTGACGGTCGCGCGATATTCTGTGGATTTCGATGAGCAGCCAAAAACTCACTCACTCACTGTAGAAAGTTCTATGTGAGAATCGAAAAACGATAGAGCGCGGGACATTATCGCCGCAGCGCATTCGTGCGCGATTTGCCCGGCGTTGTCTCGGGGGTGAGTGTTCTCTGCTGGCTTAATTCACGGGCCGGAGGGTTGGGTTCCACCTGTTGCATTCGAAGGACAGGAAATCGATCAGGAAGCAGTCGAAGTTGAACATCGTGCCCTCGAACATCATCGCAACAAATAACACCAGCGAAAAAATAACTCCCGCAATGACGAGGTATAATTTGATTTTCTCCCACGTCGAAAGTTGTGGTTCATTACTGAGTATGGATCTTTCCATTCTTCTTAACTCCCCTAATATTACGAAAATGATCTTTTACGCGGATTTTGTCATCGCGCCTCTGCGCCCTGCTTACAATTGGTCACGGCTTATGCGCCCGCTTGGAAGGTAGATAGCAAGCCCGTCCAAGCACCACTGGTAATCCCCGCCTCGGAAATTTGGGCCTATGGGAAATCACGTGTTTACAGTCCATGCGAATATAGCGGTTCCACGGGCCGTTTTTCAATGCTGTATGCGATCAAAACGCTGGCATCTGCTGACGGGTTCCGGTGGCGCGGCGTAAATATCTTGAACGTTGGGCAAGGCAACCTTAACCTATGCCATCGGGTTTTATGGCAAATGGTGAGAGTGATGAATGTTCAGCTGGGCGCGCCAGGGCAGGGAGCGGTGGGGCAGCCGTCGTTCAAGATTACGCCGATCAAGGAACATATTGGTGCCGAAATTACCGGCGTTGATCTAACCCTGCCTGTTGATGCGGCCACCCGTCGTGCGCTTTATGACGCCGTGGTCGATCATGTCGCCGTGGTCATCCGTGACCAGGTGTTCGAGCCGCAGACATTTGCCGCAGCGGCGGAGTTATTCGGCACTTTAATGGCGGATCAGATTAAAACCAATCTGGTTGACGGCCTGCCCATGGTCAGCATTTTGGATAACTTCCATAAAGATAGTAAGGGTGCCCAGGCCATCGTGCACAAGAACGGGACCTGGCATACAGACCATACCAACAAGGAAATTCCACCCTGTTTTACCTTTCTGCATGCGGTGGAAATACCCGAACAGGGCGGCGGCACATCAGCGGTAAACATGAATGCGGCATATGAGGCGTTGCCCAGGGAAACCCGCGCCAAGCTGGATAAAATGAAAACCGCCAACGTGCGGGTCAGCAGCGCCCGTCTGGCAATTGCCAACCCGGACAGCGTTGCCGAGCAAGACCAATTGGGCGAACCGCCGATGATCCATCCCCTGGTGCGCACCCACCCCGAACGCGGTACCAAGGCAATCTGGTTTCATAAAGGAAAAACCGAAACCATTGACGATATGGACCCGCATGAAACTCAGGAATTTCTCGCTGAATTGCTGGAAGATATCATCAAGCCGGAATTCACCTACACCCACAATTGGCGACGCGGCGACTTGCTGATCATTGACAATCGTTCAGCCCTGCACAAAGCGGGATCGGATTACGATCCAAGCCAGCAGCGCAAACTTTACCGCACCATGACATTGGGCGAACGGCCTTATTGACGGCAGCGTCTTTGACAAGGGCGGCTTGCGCCCTGTCCGATTGCGCCTCGCCCGATTGCGCCTTGCCCGATTGCGCCTTGCCCGATTGCGCCTTGCCCGATTGCGCATTGCCCGATTGCGCATTGCCCGATTGCGCATTGATTGCGGCGACCACGCGCGCCACCACGTTTCGTCACCACGTGCACAAAGATGCTGCGCATTTAAGGTTGAAAAGGAACGGCTTTGCCTTTTTAGTCGGTGCATGGATGAATTACTGAACGATGCCGCCCGCCGCGCCCAGGCCTATCTGAAAGGCTTGGATAACCGCGCCGTCGCCCCCAGTGCGGAGGCATTGGCGGCGCTGTCCGAACTGGCCGGGCCCTGGTCCGAACAGGGTATGGATGCCACAGAGGTTTTGGCCAAGCTTGATCGCCTGGGCGGCCCTGCCACCATGGCCAGCGCCGGGGCGCGCTATTTTGGTTTTGTCACCGGGGGCAGCCTACCGGTGGCCTTGGCGGCCAATTGGTTAAGCGCCGCCTGGGATCAGAATGCTTTTTCCACTGTCTCATCACCCCTGGCCGCGTCCCTGGAAATCGCCTGTCTGGGCTGGTTGCGGCAGATTTTTGGTTTGCCCAAGACTGCAGGCGGGGCCTTTGTCACCGGTGCCACCATGGCAAACTTCACCGGATTGGCGGCTGCCCGCCATGCCGTGCTGGCCCGGGTTGGTTGGGATGTGGAACAGGGTGGCCTGTTCGGGGCGCCGCCTATAACAATTCTGGTCGGTGATGAAGGCCATGCCGCGTTGTTGAAGGCTGTGCGCATGCTGGGCCTGGGTGAAGCGCGGGTAAAACGCCTGGCGGTGGACGACCAAGGTGCCATTCGTGGCGATAGCCTGCCGTCTATATCGGGCCCCACGATCCTGTGTCTACAGGCGGGCAACGTCAATTCCGGGGCCTTTGATCCCGCCGATCAGTTGATACCACAGGCCCAGGGCATGGGTGCCTGGGTGCACGTGGATGGTGCCTTTGGCATCTGGGCCAAGGCGGCATCTCATCGGGCGTCGTTGGCGGCGGGCTATGAGCTGGCGGACAGTCTGGCCGTGGACGGTCATAAATGGCTGAACGTACCTTACGACAGTGGCATCGCTTTGGTGCGGGAACCCGGCGCGTTGCGCGCTGCCATGTCCATTACCGCCGCCTATTTGCCAGAGGGGTCGGTGCGGGAGCCATATGATTTTACCCCCGAATGCAGCCGCCGTATGCGCGGGGCCGATATCTGGGCCGCACTGGCGTATCTGGGTCAAAAGGGCCTGGCGGATTTGGTGGAGACCTGTTGCCGCCACGCCGCCATGATGGCCAAAGGTTTGCAGGCATCAGGCTATGAGGTGTTGAACGAGGTTAAATTGAACCAGGTTCTGGTCTCCTTCGGCGCTGATGAAACCACCGAGCGGGTCATCGCGGGCCTGCAAGCAGACGGCACGGCCTGGTGCGGCGGTACCCATTGGCACGGACGGGCCGCCATGCGCATCAGCTTCTCCTCTCACGCCACCACAGACGCCGACGTAGTAAAAAGCCTGGAGGCGATTTTACGGGTCGCCGCCTCCAACAGCACCGCCTCCGACAATACTGGCTAACTGGTTCGGTATGACAAACGATGAGAGCTTTTTTGGGGCCACACAGATGGTCTTATGGCAATCTAGATAGCAGGCCATAACAACGAAATGGGGACAGCGCTGGTGGCAGATGATGATAAGGTTTTTGCAGGCTCCATACCGCAATTTTATGACAGCTATTTGGTGCCGTTGATATTTGAGGCCTATGCCAATGATCTGGCCCAGCGCGCGGCTGCGTCAAACCCAAGGGCTGTTTTGGAAGTCGCAGCAGGCAGCGGTGTTGTCACCCGCGCAATGGCCCCGCGTCTGGCAGCCAATTGCGAATACACGGTGACGGACCTGAACCAGCCCATGCTGGATCATGCGGCCAAAATGCAGGGCGCAGATGATCGCATTGCCTGGCGTCAGGCCGATGCCTTGGCCCTGCCATTTACTGATGGTGAATTTGATGCCGTGGTCTGTCAGTTCGGCGTTATGTTCTTCCCCGACCGAATTGCGGGTTATGGGGAGGCATTGCGCGTTTTGCAGCCGGGCGGCGAGTTCCATTTCAACGTCTGGGATCAGATCAGCGCAAATGAATTCGCCG
This sequence comes from Rhodospirillaceae bacterium, assembly GCA_018660265.1. Classification (GTDB taxonomy): domain Bacteria; phylum Pseudomonadota; class Alphaproteobacteria. The sequence continues at coordinate 295,832 of JABJKS010000051.1, forward strand.
ATGTGGTGACCCAGACGGCGGCGGCGATTTTTCCCGATGATCCACCGCAGTTTCTGGCCCGCACACCGCATGGCTATTATGATGTCGGGTTAATCGAGGAAGAATTGCGCCAGGCCGGATTTACGCAAATCGCTATCACCACTGTGGCCGAAACGTCCACTGCGCCCTCGGCGCGGGAGCCCGCAGTTGCCTATTGCCAAGGCACGCCCTTGCGCAACGAGATCGAGGCGCGCGGTGGTGATATGCTTGATCATGTCACGGCGCAGGCGGAGGCCGCCATCGCAGAGCGCTTTGGCGCAGGCCCCGTCGTTGGAAAAATTCGCGGCCATGTGGTGACGGCAAAACCTTAGGGATCAATCCTTGCCGCTGAAAATCATGCAGGAACATGTGGCGTGGGCATAGAGTTTGTCGTTGGCATCCACCAGGCGGGCTTGTGAGGTGGCGATTTTGCGGCCTGGGTGGATCACTTCGCCGATGGCCCGAATAGGGCTGCCATCGGTCGGCAGGGGGCGAACCATGTTCAATTTGAATTCCAGGGTGGTATAGCTTTGCCCCGCCGATAGCAGGGAATGGATGGCACAGCCCATGGCAGAATCCAGCATGCCCGCGTAATAACCCCCATGCACCGTGCCCAGAGGATTGTTGAGGTAGTCACCGGGTCGGCCTTCGAAAACCACCCGGCCCGCCGCCACCTCTACCAGGTCATAATCCATGGTGGCCTGGTAGGAACATTGCGCCAAATCTCCATTCACCATGGCGCGCAGAAAATCGATGCCGGCCATCTCGCGACCGGCCCGGATAGACTCCGCCGGGTCAGCCCAGGTGAAGGTTCGGGTGAAGGTTGGCGTAGGTGTCGTCAAAGCGTGTTGCTTCCGTCGCCGTTATTTCTTCTATTTCTTTGGCCGGGGCGCGGGCTGTGGTTTTTCTACCGTGGTACCGCCCGCTTCTTTCCAGGCGCGATAGCCGCCCTCCAGGTGGCAGACGGGTGCCAGGCCCATATCGTGGACGGCCAGGGCCGCCAGGGCGGAACGCAGGCCGCCGGCGCAAAAGAACATGAACCGTTTGCCGGATTGGAATTCCTCTTTCGCGTACGGGCTGTTGGGGTCAACCCAGAATTCCAGCATGCCACGGGGCGAGTGCATGGCACCGGGCACGGCACCGTCGCGCCACAATTCGCGAATATCGCGGATGTCCACAAAGACCACGTCATCGTTGCCATAGTGCTCCTTGGCCTGTTCAACGGTCCAGGTTTCTATAATAGTTTCAGCATGTTCGCAGAGTTCTTTGACACCTTTGGTGATCATGATCGTCTCCTCGTGTTAGGCTTACGAATAGTTTAGCCGCCCCGGCTGGTATCGCCAAGGCGGATCGCGCGGCCGGGACGTTCACCGCTGGCCCGGCCCTGTTGCCAGACGGGCAGGCCGTTGACAAAGACCCTGTCTATCCCGATGGCGGGCGCGGTTGGTGTTTCGAAGGTGGCACTATCGGCGACGGTTTTTGGGTTGAATATAACCAGATCGGCGAAGGCA
>JABJKS010000073.1 GCA_018660265.1 Rhodospirillaceae bacterium
AGAGCAGATAGTGGATCGGGTTGAAGATCAGATCCTCCCGCTCATAAGAACGGGGGTGACGGGCGATCTCCTCACTGCCGCAGCCGATGATGACCTCATGGACATAGCCACGGATCCAGACCTCCTGATGGCCGAAGGCGAATGCCCCGGCTTTCCCGATAGACCAGGGCACAACAGCGATCATTGAACAAATCCGTTGTACCGCCTGCGATCTTGATTCTATGTCGAATGTAGAGGGCGGTTTCCTCTTTGCTCAAAGCTTCAAGGTCGTAATCGACGGAAATTCGTTGGGCCAGCTGGCGCAATTCCGGTTGGCGCAGTTTTTCCAGCAACTCCGGCTGCCCCACCAGGACCAACTGCATGAACAGATTGTCATCCACATTGATATTGGAAAGCATGCGGATTTCATCCAGGTCGTCGACTGAAAGGTTTTGTGCCTCATCCACAATGAGGGCGACACGGCGATTGGCCTTGTGCTCCGCGCGCAGGAAATTATTCAGGCTTTCGAACAGCGTCACCGTATCCTTGCCCTGGTGTTCCAAGCCAAAAGCATGGCAGATCCAGGGAAAAATATTGTCTGTCACCCGCGAGGTATGGGTCATCACCCCAATGGTCAAATCGTGGGAGACGCGCTGTAGCAATTTCCGGGTCAATGTGGTTTTGCCGCTACCCACTTCGCCGGTCAGAATAACGATGCTGGCCTCACTCGCCAAGCCGTATTCCAGCATGGTCAGGCCTTTGGTGTGTTTGCGGCTTTTGAACAGGTAGTTCGGATCAGGGTTCAGTGAGAACGGTTTTTCCCTGAAGCCGTAAAATTCCTCATACATCGTTATGCTCACCCATAGTCATATCTGCGACTACAGTCGATGGTATATCCGTCTTTTTGACGATTTCCATGTTCTTTAACCGATCCATAGACCGGTCCCTTGCCCTAAATATGCGCCCCACAAAATTGCTTAATCCTGCCCGTTCTTATGCGGACAATCTCTTCGGAATTATCGCGGCACCAAATCGTTCCGCTAGCGGTACAAGCCCAATTTCAAAACCTCTTTACCTTCACCCAAAATGAAAATAATGCATATGACATCTATCACACTTGACGGAAATTTGCACGTTTCCCAAATGGGCTTCCGCCATGAATAATTGAAGTAACAGACGTATCATAGGTGCAATCCACTTAATCCTGGGTTAACGAAAAACTTGTTTAACGCGCTTTAGATTATGCTAATTTATAAAAATGCATATGATTGTAGGCACATAACAAGCCAACCCAAATGTGAAATGGATTGTTTAACTTTTATTGTGCATAGTTTATGATGATTCGTGAAAAGCAATAAAAAACGTATCAATGTATTTAAGAGGGCAATTGAATATGACAGATGAAGTAAGGTTTCGCCTAAAGGCGTTACGAAACCGAACCGGTTTGAGGTCCAAGGATGTCGCTGATAGTTTGGATATGCCGGCTTCGACCTATCAAAAGTACGAAGACCGGCGGCAGGGCGTATTTCTGCCGTTACATATGGTGGCCAAATTGGTCCTGGCGTTGAAGCCCCATGGCGTAGAGGCTGTGGAAGTTTGGGCGCTGGCAGACCCGGCGGAAGTTTCTGCCTTTCACCAGGCCTGGACCATTCTGAAAGAAAGTGCCGAAACCCAGGAAGTTGGTGCGACCACGGTCGCGGAAGCAGCCAATTGGAACAGTCGGGACAGCGGCCATCGTCGGCACGAGCGCTGGACCCCCATGCCGGCCAGAATGGGCCTGAATGGCAGCCGGGATCCTTGCGTGGTGAAGGATATTTCACCAGGTGGTGCCCGGGTACTGACCGAATTCGCTGATGGCCTGGAACAGGATTCGAACGTGAATTTTGAACTAATCCAATTCGGGCAAATGGCGGCCAAGGTTGTACACTTGGAAGGCAACGAAATTGGCCTGCGATTTAGTCAGGAAGCAGAAGACGACATGGCGGATTGGCTAACCCCAATGCGAGCTGCACAGCACTAGATTAAAAGCCGACAAGGGGTGACGAGCGGTTTGCAGCGGGGAAATTCTAACGAGCGGTGACCGCACGCTTCTCTAAGACCGATGAATTCAGATTTGAATAGCATCCGTTCGTAAAATGGATGGCGTTGGCGGTCGTGTTGGTATGCGTTAAACCAAGGTTCGGTATTAATGTGTTGTTCACCTCAACAATGCATGTTGCCATTGTTGCTTGTTTGAACTGTTTCAGACTTTCGCAAAAGGGACACCCGCCAAATTATGGACGATATCGCGCCAGACCCGCGCCCCTACGGTCGGATTAAGATCATCGGTTGGATAATCTCCATCATCGGTATGGTCCTGTGGCTCTACGGCTATATGTATGACGGCAGCCCCGGTTTGGTCGATTGGCCACAATATCTGCCCGACTGGGCCGCCGAATTCGTCCCCAACCTGGAAGCAGAGATCGGTTTCGCCATATCCCTGGTTGGCATGGTGCCTTTGTATTATGTCGCTTTCAAGGAAATGAAGGCCGCCTAATTAATTGACGGCGATGCCTTGAAAAATAGCCGGTCGACTGATGTCCCAAACGAAAACAGCGGCTCCTAAGAACCGCTGTTTTGCTGAAGGCCTTTGGTAGAGGCCTTTTGCAGAGACCTTAGGCTGCTACTTTCCTACGACGCCATCCGGCGAAACCCAATGCAGCCAGACCTGTCGCGAGCAAGGGCAACGCCGCCGGCACCGGCACGGCCACGGGCCATGAGCTCAAGGACAGAGAAATATCGCCCGGATCAATACTGCCAACATGCAAACCAATGCGCCCATAACCCTCGCTCGGTCCACCGATTATCACATTAAGAAGCGATGCTTGGGTGACACCATCCAAGAGAAGGAAATCAGTCTCCCAAAACTCGCCTCGCTCAAGCCAATCGCCGCCAGGGCCCTGCGCATCAAAAGAAACAAATGTATCCCCATCCTCTTCTTCGACTGTGCCGCCCCAATCAGGCGTTGCGGCAGGCAATGAAGCCGGCGTAGCAGGCATCTTATTATAGAATGCAACTGCCGGGTCCAAAACAACATCATCAACGAGCAAGCCCGAGCGCTGTTCGACGGGATCAGGCAGAGCGATATAGTTTATAAGCTCTCGTTCGAAATAAATTTCGTGCACCGCCGAGCTAATATCCACAGACGACGTATTCTCGAGCCTGAATGTAGCCGTATCGCCCACGACTTGCATGCTCAAGGCTAATCCGATATCAGCTAGGGTAAATGTATCTTGGTCTTGCTGAATCTCCAACTCGATATCAACAAACGCCGCTTGCGCGCTTGTCCCACCTGCCATCAATCCGATCAACGCCGCCGCGCCCAAGATCTTTGAAAATTTCTTCATCGGGTTAATCCTTGTATTTACCTTAACCGTATACGGTATTGCCAACGCGCAACGCACTTACGCTTGTGGCCCTCACTACGATCAACCTGGGCTTTTTCCTTAAACGCACCCAGCCTCCCTCTGATATCCAATTGGACTATAGACCTCGATGGCCATCACCGCAAGTGTAAAGATATCATTAACAAGGAAAAAATTTCGCCTCGAACTGCCGCCAAGGTGCCTGCTAGGCCGCCACGCGCTTTCGACGCCAGCCGGCGAAGCCCAATACCGCCAGACCCGTGGCAAACAGGGGCAATGCGGCTGGTACCGGCACCACAGACCCGGACCAGGCGAAAAGATATTCCGGGGTATTCGTTCCCTCAAATGTCGAAGCCGATGAAAACACCAATTTCACCCAGACTTCGTCCCCAGGGAGATTAACGACAGCACGAAGAATTTGCATGTTGTCATCTGTGTTGGGAATATCCATCAACATGATATCGGCGTCGTTCAAATCATCGACTTCCAATGTATCATTTCCGTCGCCATTCGCGTCACCCTGAATAGGCAGCTTGTCGCCTGGGGTCGCGGCCGATGCGTGAAAGCTAATCTTGACGGATTCCTTGAAACCATTGGGATCATTTGTTTGGCCCGCGCCGAACAGATTATCGGCGTTCGTGAGGTCAAGATCTTCAAATTCAAATGTGAACCCGGTTAATCCGGGCGAAAGTGGCTCAACACCGCCATCGTCGGCCAAATTCTTATAGTGCAGGAACATCGTAAGTGTATCCGTTGCACCATATCCACTGTCATAATATGTTCCGGCTTTTCCCGAACTACCGTCGGGCGGGTCGGTCACGCCGAAAGTTCCTGTCGCGCTGGAGCTGAGGGGTATATAATATTCAATGTTATAAGGACTGCCGGTTGGATTGCGGCCCTGCCCAAGCTGGACGCCGGGATTGCCGGGATCCGGCTGACCCGCCGAAACAATATTTGTACCCGCAGCATCAGCCAACGGCGTAACGCCCCCAATGCTATCGACGACAACACCGACAACAATGGCATTGGCTATAGAACCGATTGTCAGGCCGCCAAGCGCCAAGGCACTACCGAGTACGAAATTGTGAATTTTACGCATTTTCATTACTACACCACAGAATATGCCGCAGGTACCGCTGTAAACTGCGAAGAAAAGCCAATGCCCTCGACCGCGCCCTAAACGACGGATTGTCGGCTAAGATTCTGTTATCCATATGTATTTTAACGAAACCGGCTATTGCGCCAACCCAATTGTCTTGCAAAAATACCATTTTGTATTTTTAGCGACAATATATGGCTAAAACAAAAACAACGGTCGTTAGGGCCGCTGTATTCGATATTGGAGTAACTTGGCCGTTCAGGCAGCAGCTTTTTTTCTGCGCCACCCGGCAAATCCCAACACTGCCAAGCCAGATGCGAACAAGGGCAGCGCGGCTGGAATCGGCACCGGCGGAAGCCCTACCGCCTCATCCGAAAGATGCAGTTGCATGTTTACGACACTGTCCACGACGGCTTTCGCCTCATCAGACGACGCCAGCCCTAAAAACATCAGTTCAACGGACGCCGTCCTGTTAAATTCGAGACATTTATCCACAGTACAGATGCCTTGGTCGATAAGGTACTCCCGAGATGTCGCCCAGGTAAGGCCGTCGGCAGTGCCGTCGCTGTCCTCGTACTGCCATTTCTTATCGAAAACGGGGCTATTTGGTCCGGTTACGTTCAACATGAAGTATTCGCTTCCCGTCTGCGTACCATAGTCCATTTTGACGGATTTCACGGTCTTTTCCTTATCATCAAAATGATGCGATCCTGCTAAATACGCATCAAGATATTCGATTGGGATGTCGCTACAAGCGCTATCGGGGGTGCCGCCGCTGTACGTGCAGCCATCCGCCCAGATCATGCGTCTGGCATAGTCCGGGACCTCAAAAAATAGGTTTAGGGAAAAATCAGCGCCGCTTCCGTTAATCTCCCAGGAAAGGGGATTCATGTGTCCGGCAGCTAACGTGTAGATCGAATTATGGTCGTTATACCAAACGATCTCTCTCGAGCCGGAATTGGCACCGGTGTATTCGCCAGCCGTCATGATACCATCAACGGTGATCGCCGTAGCAAACGCAGGCCCCATGGTGGCAAAGGCCGCACACAGTCCGGCGAGAAGCGGTATAGCGTAGCGCACGCGCATCATCGTTTTTATGGTTTTCATCTTCGTTATCTCCGGCACAACGAAAGAAGCAGAAAGTTAATAATACCTTAACCTAACGGCATACGGCGCGCAAACGAAATATCCAAACGGGTTAAGTCAATTTTCTAACTCAATTTTGAATTAGACAGACGGGCCCTGTCGTTCCATCATAGAGCGCTGATTTGTGCCAATTTAGGAGTCTGTTATGAAGTCACCGATCTGCGATTTGCTGGGGATTGAATTCCCCCTGATCGCCTTCACCCACTGCCGGGATGTGGTGGTGGAAGTCTCGAAAGCGGGCGGTATGGGGGTTTTGGGTGCAGCACCCATGCGGTTGGACGAATTCAAGACCTCGCTGGATTGGATTGACGACCATATTGACGGCAAACCCTATGGCGTCGATCTGATCGTGCCCAACGCCTATGTGGGCAAGGACGACGGCGCAACGAAAGCCAAACGACCGGAAATTGACTCCTCCGCCCAGCGGCAATTCGTCCGGGATGTCCTGATCGCCCATGACATCGATGTCTCAGACATCACCGATGAACGTATGCAACGCAAACCACGCCTGGCCAAGAACGCAGATGCAGCAGGCGCGACGGATATTCTCGATGTCGCCTTTTCCCACCCCATCAAGCTGATTGCCAATGCCCTGGGTGTACCGCCCACCTATATGTTGCAGCGGTCCAAGGCCGAAGGTGTGCCTGTCGCCGCCCTGGTGGGAACCAAGGAACATGCCATCGCCCAGGCCAAGGCGGGGGTTGATATTCTGGTTGCAGCTGGTGGCGAGGCGGGCGGCCATTGCGGTGAAATCTCCACCCTGGTGCTGATCCCGGAGGTTTATCGTGCCGTCAAACCCTATGGCGACATCCCTATCCTGGCGGCAGGCGGCATTGTCACCGGCTCACAGATGGCGGCCTGTATGGCCATGGGGGCGGCCGGTGCCTGGACCGGGTCGGTGTGGTTGACCACGTCGGAAGCGGAGACATTATCCGTCGCCAAGGAAAAAATGCTGGCGGCGAAATCGTCGGACACAATTCGGTCCCGCTGCCGCACGGGCAAACCATCAAGGCAACTGAAATCCGCCTGGACCGATGCCTGGGAGGCGGAGGATGCACCCAAGGCCCTGCCCATGCCCCTGCAAATCAGCGTCTCGGAAATCGCCATGGACAAGGTGGCAAAACTGGCGGAAAGCGGCCATGAGGGTGCGAAAAAATTGACTTCATATTGGGTCGGCCAGGGCGTCGGCATGATGAACGAGATTACATCGTCCCGGCAGGTCATGTACGACTTCATGGAAGATTTTATCGAGGCGAGCGAACGCCTTGGCGGGTTCACGTCTGAATAAAATGGGCGATACAGCAGATTTCTCCAGCCTAAACGGCCTTAATGGCCTGAATTTGGGCCAAGTACACGACGCCATCGCCGATGCCATTGGCGATCGGGAGGCGTTGGTTTTTCGTGATCGCCGTTTCACCCATGGGGAGGTGGCGGAACGCAGCCGCCGGTTCGCGAACTTCCTCGTGGCCTTGGGTATTACCACCCATACGGAGCGGAAAGACCTGGAAAACTGGCAATCGGGCCATGATCATGTGGCCCTGTATATGTACAACGGCAACGAATATCTGGAATGCCTGCTGGGTTGCGTAAAGGCGCGGGCGGCGGGCGCGAATATCAATTTCCGTTATGTGGCCGAAGAACTGCGCTATGTGCTGAACGATGCCAACGCCAAGGCCATTGTCTATCACGCCTGTTTTGCGCCGGTGGTTGCGGCGGTGCTACCCCAGATCGGACCGCAAAAAGCTTTGATCCAGGTGGCGGACAGTTCCGGCCAGCCATTATTGCCCGGCGCCCTGGATTATGAAGATGTCCTGGCCGCGGCATCGCCCGACAAGCTGGACCTGAACTATTCGCCGGACGATCTGTATCTGCTCTACACCGGCGGCACCACGGGGATGCCCAAGGGCGTGTTGTGGCGGCAGGGTGATTTTCTGGCCTCACCCCTGGGGGGCAAGCGGGCCGACGGCAGCGTTATTGATAGCATTGACGAATATGTGGCCGGTGCCCTGAAATCAAAGGGCTATCGCTCCCTGCCCGCGCCGCCCTTTATGCATGGCACCGGGCAATTGATCGCCCTGGCGGCCTGGACCCGGGGCGACGGCGTGGTTTTACAGAATGTGGTGGAGCATCTGGACCCAGCTGATTTGTTGGAACGGGTGGAGACGGAACGGGTCAATATGCTGGCCCTGGTGGGCGACGCCTTTGCCCGGCCTATTGTGGAAGAAATGGATCGCAGCAGCCGCGACCTTAGTTCCCTGCGCATTATTTTGACCAGTGGCGTCATTCTGTCACCGCCCATCAAGGCGGCGTTGATCGAACGCCTGCCGGACCTGACCATCATCGATACCCTTGGTTCATCAGAAAGCGGGCCGCATGTGCAGAACATTACCGGGGCCAAAGGGCAATCGGAAGCCGGTCAATCCAGCACCACGGAATTTCGCATTTCCAAAGACACGGTTGTCTTCAATACGGACAAGACCGCTTTGCTGTCCCCTGGCCATGAAGGGTTAGGCTGGTTTGCGGTGGGAAAATCCGTGCCTCTGGGATATCTGGGAGATGCGGAAAAGACCGCGCAAGCTTTCCCCACCTTCAACGGCAAGCGCTATGTGGTGCCCGGCGACCGGGTGCGCCTGATTTCCGATCGCGTGATTGAGTTCCATGGCCGGGACAACATGACGATCAATTCGGGCGGGGAAAAAATATTTGTCGAAGAAGTTGAAAAGGCGGTGCAACATCATCCCAGTGTCGCCGGCGTCATCGTTACCTCACGCCCCAGTGAACGTTGGGGCAGCGAAGTGATTGCTGTTGTTGCTTTGAAAAACGGCGGAGCGGCATCAGAGGAAGATTTAATGGCGGAGGCGGAAAAGCATATCGCCCGCTATAAACTGCCCAAGGGCTTTGTCTTTGTGGAAGAACTACCCCGTGCCGCCAACGGCAAACCGGATTATCAGCGGGCCAAAACTTTGGCCGGCGAATTGTGAGAGCGGAATAATGGATCTAGACCTTACCCCCGTCCTGATCGGTGCGGGACAAGTCACCGAGAAACAGGACGACGTTTCCCTCGCCTCGTCCCCCATGGACCTGATGCAACAGGCGGTCTGGCGGGCGGTGGACAGCGCCGGCTTTGATCGCGCCCGCATGGCGGATCTGGATACCATCGCCGTGGTCAAAAGCCTGTTCGAGTTTACCCGCAATTCGCCCCATACCCTGGCTCAGCGCATGGGCGCGAACGATGCCCGGCAATGGATCACGCCGGTGGGTGGCAACATGCCGCAATACGCGGTCAACCGCTTCGCCGAAGACATCGCCAACGGCCGCGCAAAGTTTGTTTTGCTGGCCGCGACAGAGGCCATGGCCACGGGACGGAAGATCGTCAAGGCGGGCGGCAAGCCCGATTGGCGGGAAGCGGCAGATACAGACCCCGAGAGCCTGGTTTTTGAGCGGGAACTATGTACACCGCACGAGGCGCTATACGACATCTGGCCGGCCCGCTTTGTCTATCCGATGTTCGAGAATGCCCTGCGCGGGCGCTATGGCCATTCCATCGAAGAACACCAACTGGCCATGGGTAAGCTGTTTGCCCGCTTTTCCGACGTTGCCGCCGACAACCCCCATGCCTGGTACCCGATCCGCCGCACGGCGGAGGAAATCGCCAGGCCCAGTGCTCAGAACCGCTTTGTCAGCTGGCCCTATACCAAGTTCATGAATGCCATGAACCAGGTCAACCAATCCGCTGCCGTCATCATGACCTCCCGCGGCTTCGCCAAGGAACTGGGCGTTGCCGACGACAAAATGGTCTACTTGCACGGCTGTGGCGATGCCAATGAATTGTGGCATGTCTCCGAACGGGCGGATTATGCCACCTCGCCGGCCATACGGGCCATGGGCCGGCAGGCATTGGAGATGGCCGGTCGCGGGGTTGAGGAGATGGACTATATCGACATCTACGCCTGCTTCCCCGTTGCCGTGCAAATGGCCCGTGATGAGCTGGGCATTGCCGTGGATGACCCGCGCCCCCTGACCATCACCGGCGGCCTGCCCTATCATGGCGGTGCCAATGCCTACGTGATGAACGCCATCGCAGCCATGGTCGATAAAGTGCGGGGCAATCCCGGCACGTTCGGCATTGTCACCGCCAATGGCGGCTATCTAACGGAACACGCCGCCGGGATTTATTCCACGGAACCTTCGCCTATACCAAAATCCGGCGAGGCACCCTGGAGCCGGGAAGACCCAGGCATTGATCAGGCAAAGATCGATGCCACGCCGCATCCGGATTTGGCGGAGGCAGCGAACGGTGCGGGGGTGATCGAGACCTACACCGTCGGCTTTGGCCGGGACAACCAGCCCAACAAGGGCATCGTCATTGGCCGCCTGGGCGATGGCAGTGACCCGAACGCGACCCGCTTTTTGGCCAATACGCCCGTGGACCAGGATTTGTTCGCCGCCATGACCGGGGAAGATTTCCTGGGCGCGCCGGGCAAAGTCAGCCACCAGGATGGCCGCAATATTTTCACGCCGAACTGAGCAGGAGCCTGCCATGTCCATTCTCAACTACGAAGTCAAAGACAGTATCGCCATCGTCACCTTGAACCGGCCGGAGATGCGCAACGCCCTGAACCCGGAAATGATCGTCGGCCTGGCTGATGCCTGGACGGCTGTGAAAGAAGACGACAATGTCCGCGTTGCCATCCTAACCAGCAGCGGTGAAGGCAGCACCTTTTGCGCCGGGGCTGATCTGGGGGAATTGATCCCGTTGCTTTCGGGCGCAAAGGAACCGGCGGATGATTGGGACCAGCGCATCGCCGATAATCGGCGCATTATTTATCACGCCCTGTTGCGGAACTTCGATACGGAGAAACCGGTGATCGCCGCCATCAATGGCCACGCCATTGCGGGCGGCATGGAAATCGTCCAGGGCACGGACATGCGGGTTGCCGCACCCGGCGTCAAGATCGGCGTACAGGAAGTGAAATGGGCGATCTTCCCCGGCGGCGGCTCCACCGTGCGTATGCCCCGGCAAATGCCCTATGCCAAAGCCATGGAGCTGTTGTTGACCGGGGATACCATCACCTCGGAAGAAGCGTTGGATCTGGGCTTTCTAAATTACGTGGTGCCCGAAGCTGACGTTCTGGATAAGGCCCTGGAGATCGCCGGCAAAATCGCTGCCAACGGCCCCATCGCAGTGAAAGCCATTCGCGCCTCGGCCCGGGCCTGTATCGGCCTGCCGGAGAAAGAGGCCCTGAAGCTGGAGAATAAATATTCCGCCCCCGTGCTGGCCACGGAAGACGCCCGCGAAGGGCCGCGTGCGTTCAAGGAAAAACGCAAACCGGTCTACAAAGGACGTTAAGCCGAGCAACACCGGACGGATTTATCTACTCATTGTCTCGTGGCCCTGGATTAACGGGTCAAGCCCGTTAATGACAAGTGTAAGACGATTTTCGCTGTTTTTAGGCATTTGCAGCCACTCCACCGTCATTGCCGGACTTCGACCCGGCAATCCATGTTGCCGCATACCGCGAAAATATTGACATGTAGTATGTTTACATACAGTATGTAGGCATATTAATAATCAGCCGCTTTCAACGAGGCCCCAGCTATGAAATCCGCCCCGCAGGAAAACGAGCCTGATGCCCTCGACATTCTCGCCCGGCTGGATTGGGCCCGGAACCCCGGCTTTCTAATCTATGACGTGCAACGCCTGGTAGCCCAGGTGGTCGATGAACGCATGCGCAGCGTCGGCCTAACGAACGCGCAGCTGCGCGCCATCCTGCACCTTAACCATCAGGAAGGCGTCAGCCAGGTCCATCTGTCAGAGGAAATGGGCATCAAAAAGGCCTCTCTTGGGGTTCTGTTGGAGCGATTGGAGGAAAAGGATCTGGTGTTGCGCCGGGCCGACCCCAACGACCGGCGCGCCAATCTGATTTATCTGAGCGACAAGGCCAAAGGCCTGTTGGAACCGATTTACGAAAACGGCGCAGCGGTCATGAATGACCTGATGGCCGGCCTGAATACGGCGGAGCAGAAGCAACTGGTCAGCCTGTTGCTACGCATCAAAACCAACGCACAGAACCTGTCACAAAATTCAGCAACGAACGGGAGCGCGAAATAGCGTGGTAACCGATACATTATCCCCCGAAATGGTTGGACACGCGTTTGCGCCGATCACCATTTCCTGGCGCGCCAAGGACACCATGCTTTATGCCCTGGGCGTCGGCGCGAAACCCGGCGATGAGCTCGACTTCCTCTATGAAGGGCAGCGCGGATTGGGTCCAAGGGTGCTGCCCACCTATGCGGTGATCCCCGCCATGCGCGCCATGGGTAATATCCGTCAGCTGGTGAATTTAAAACTTCAACGTCTGCTGCATGGCGAACAGGGCTTTGAGTTGCTGCGCCCCCTGCCCAGCGAAACCGAGATAACCCTGGAAAGCCAGGTCAGCGAGGTTTGGGACAAGGGTAAGGCCGGGGTTATCGGCGTGACCGCCCTGGCCACGGACAAGGACGGCCCTTTGTTTAAAAGCCATTCCACATTGTTTTATATCGGGGGGGGAGGCTTCGGCGGCGAACCGGGGCCCTCCACCAAGGAGAAGAACCGGCCGCCCGAAAGATCCCCGGATCTGATTATCGACTATGCCACACAGCCGGAACAGGGCGCCTTGTACCGTCTGTCCGGTGACCGGGTGGCCCTGCATATTGATCCTGAATTTGCCCGGAACGCAGGTTACGATAAACCCTTCATGCATGGCTTGTGCACCTATGGCTTTGTCGGACGGGCCATTCTGAATGGTCTGTGCGACGGTGATCCGGCACGATTTATCTCCATGACCGGGCGTTTTGCCGACACCGTGCAATTCGAAGATCACATCATTACTAAATTCTGGCGGAGCGGGATGGGTGAAGCCATCCTTCAGGCTGAGGATCAAAACGGCAATGTCGTTCTAAGCCAGGCCCGCGCAACCTATAGAAGCTGAAGACCATGAATTTTGCAGAACGATTGGGCGGCAGCGCCAAAGATGACGGCAAGTGGGAATTTGACCTAAGTGAAGACCTGAACGGCGGCTTTGGCGGCACCAACGGCGGCAACCTGGCGGCAATCTGTGTTTTCGCCGCCCGTGGCGTAGCCCCTGAGCGCACGCCCGTGGGCCTGGATGCCCGTTTTATCCGCAGCTTTCGACCCGGCCGGGCCTATGTGGTGCCGACAATATTGAATGCCGGTCGTACGTTGAGCACCATCAGCATCGATATCTTTACCGAAGCAGGCAAGCTGGCAACCCGCGGCACCGTCGCCCTGGTCGAGGCGGAGGCCTTGGACGATTTCGATGTCGAGACCGACCAGGGTGCGGACGAAACCTTGATGGCCTATGCGGACGGCAAACCCTGGCGTCATCCAAGCCCGAAATACCGCATCCCTCTGATTGACACGTTTGAGCCGCGCTTTCTGGGAAAATCCAATGGTGCCATTGCCACCGGCGTGAAAGTCATTTGGGATGATCCGGCTGCCAGCGTTGAAGCGGCCTGTGTGGCAGCAGACATATCGGTCGGCCCGCCCGTGGCCAGCCAACTGGGGGCGAGGCCCCTGGCCATTCCCAACCCGGATTTGTCTTTACGCTTTACCGGGCAAACGAGCGCGGCGCGGGAGATGGTTGCCACCTCTCGTCTGGAACATCTGGCGGGCGGCCTGGCAACCACGTCTCTGGCAGTCCGCGCGGGCGGGGTTCTATTGGCCGTCGGCATCTCCACAACGACCTGTTTGAAAGCCTGAGAGGCAAAACCAATGGCACAGAAAACAACCTTCGCAATGACCATGACAGCGCCCCGTGTGCTGGAACCAGCCGACATTCCCCTGCCGGATATTGCCGACGACCGGGCCCTGTTGCGGTTGGAGGCCTGCGGCATTTGCGGCACCGATTGTGAACAGTTCGAAACCGGCATGCGGGTCCCCATGCCCCATATCCCCGGCCACGAACCCTTGGGTATTATCGAAGACATTGGCGATGGCGCGGCCAAGCGCTGGAACGTTGATGTGGGCGACCGGGTCGCGGTTGAGACCTTGCTGGCCTGTCATATATGCAAACGCTGTCTGGTCGGCGAATATCATCTGTGCGCCAACCGCCAGGTTTATTCCACCATTCCCGTGGCCCATGAACATGGCCTGTGGGGCGCCTATGCCAATCACATGGTGTTGGATAACCGCACCATCCTGCACAAAATGGACAAGAGCATCCCGGCCCAGATAGCCGTGATGTACAATCCCCTTGGTGCCGGTTTCCGCTGGGCCGTGGAAATTCCCAACACCAGGTACGGTGACAGCATTCTGATCATCGGCCCTGGCCAGCGTGGCCTGGCCGCCGTCATTGCCGCCAAATCAGTTGGTGCCAAAACAATTATCGTCACCGGCCTGGAAGCCGACCATGCCAAGCTGGAGTTGGCCAAGCTGTACGGTGCGACCCACGTCATCGATGTGGAGAACGAAAATTTTCGCGACCGGATTAAAGAGATTACGGCAGGTGAGGGTGTCGATACGGTGCTGGATGTCGCGCCCAACGCAACATCAACTGTTGTCGATGCCATGAATGCGGCGCGGGTTGGCGGCACTATCGTAATGGCCGGGGTAAAGGGTTACAAACCGGTACCGAAGTTCATTTCCGACAAGGTCGTCTTTAAGGAACTACGAATTCTGGGCGCGTTCGGGGTCACCACGTCGGGCTACCGCAAAGCCATCGATCTGATCCACAGCGGTGAGGTGCCGTTGGAGAAGATGCACACACATGACTTCGCCGTGCGTGATGCGGAGCTGGCCATTCGAACTTTGGGCCGTGAAATCCCCGGAGAAGAATCTATCCATTCCTGCCTGATCCCGGAAACCTGAACCATGTTCGATATTCATCGAATTGCCATGCCGCCCACGCCCCCTTCCCCCAAGGCGCATTTGGCACCCATTAATGGTACTCTGTGGGTGGCCGGGAAGGCGGCGTGGGCGGTTCAGCCAACATTGGAAATGTTCATCAGATGAACCTCGCGAAACTACAGGAAGCCATCGCGGCTGCCATTCCAGATACGGAATGTATTATTTTCGGCCAGCGCCGTTTTACCTGGGCGCAGTTCAATGACCGGACGCGACGTCTGGGCGCATATATGAAGCAGCACGGCCTGGGCTTGCACCAGGAACGCTCAGAGTTGGAGGCGTGGCAGTCGGGTCAGGATCACATCGCGCTGTATCTTTATAACTGCAATGAATATCTCGAAGCATTGTTGGGCGCGTTTAAATGCCGGGCCGCCGCCATCAATGTGAACTATCGCTATAAAGGTGAGGAGCTGGTTTATCTGCTGAAGAATTCCGGGGCCCGGGCGATTATCTTCCATGCCCGCTTTGCCGAAATGCTGCAAGCGTTGCGCGATCAACTACCCGAGATCAAGGTCTGGATCCAGGTTGCGGACGACAGTAATGCACCCTTGATGGCAGGTGCCGTTGAGTACGAAGCGGCCCTGGCCTCCGTCGCGCCAGAGCCTGGCGATCCCAAATGCAGCGACGATGATCTGTTCATCATTTACACCGGCGGCACGACGGGAATGCCAAAGGGCGTGTTGTGGCGGCAGACGGACATCTTCTTTGGTCTGATCGCGCAGACCCCCGTGGGCACCACCCAGGATGAAACCGTGGCGGATGTACATAGGCGCGTTGCTGGCGGGCGTTTAGGCAAGGCCATGCCGCTGGCCCCTATGATGCATGCATCCGGCACCTGCATGGCCCTGGGGGCCATGTTCCGGGGCAGCGCCATTGTGATCCAGGACACCGTGGACCATTTCGATGCGGAGGAGATCGTATCGATCTTTGATCGCGAACGTATTACCCAGGCGACTTTGATCGGTGATGCCTTCGCCTTGCCCCTGTTGGCGGAGATGGACCGGGGCGATTATGATCTGTCCGCTATGTCCATGATCAATTCCGGCGGCGCGGTGCTATCGCCGCGCAACAAGGAACGCCTGCAGGAACATATGCCCGAGATGCTGTTGGTTGACGCAGTTGGTTCGTCCGAGGCCGGGCGTCAGGCGATGAATTTTTCCAAGGGCGGCAAAACAAAGTCATCGGTCGATTTCAGCATGGATGAAAATGCCCGCGTGATCAGCGCGGACCGCAGCCGCATCCTACACGCCGGTGATGAGGAAGCCGGCTGGGTGGCACAGCGGGAACCCGTGGCCATGGGCTATCTGAACGATCGGGAGAAGACGGCAACGTCTTTCCCCACTATTGATGGGGAACGCTATGCGGTGCCGGGCGATAGGGCGCGGATGAACGACGATGGCAGCTATCATTTCCTGGGCCGGGATTCCGTGACGATCAATTCCGGCGGCGAGAAAATTTTCGCCGAGGAGGTCGAAGTGACCCTGAAATCCCTGAGGGGCATTCTCGATGCCACGGTGGTGGGCATCAAGGATGATGCCTGGGGTCAGAAAGTTGTCGCCATTGTCTCAACCACCGGGGATGTGACGATCAGCGAAGATCAGGCCAGGGAGCATTGCAAGGCCATGATCGCATCCTACAAAGCGCCGAAGAACGTCATCTTTGTGGACGAGGTCTATCGCGCCGCCAACGGCAAGGCCAGCTATGAATGGGCCCGTGACGTGGCCAGCAAGGCCCTAAGTGAGGCAAGCTCATGAATTTTGATTTCTCGCCGGAACAGGAATTGCTGCGGGATCAGGCACGAAGTTTTCTCGCTGCGAATTGCGGCGCGCCCTTGGCCCGTAAACTACTGGACGGCAACGTGGCCGCCGGCGACGACCTCTATCGACAAATGGCCGAATTGGGTTGGATCGGGACGGGGGTGCCGGAGGAATATGGCGGGTTTGGTGCCGGCGGGTTGGAGCTTTGCGTGCTGGCAGAAGAACTTGGCCGCGGTCTGGCCCCCGCACCAATCGCCACGGCGACCTATCTTGCCATACCGCTTTTATTGCTGGCGGGCAGTGAAGCGCAAAAAAGGAAATATCTCACCCCCCTGGTGGGGGGTGAATTGACCGTCACCATCGCCGTCAACGAAGGCCCCCGCAACGCGACGCCCAGGAACGTTGCCACCATGGCCGAGAACAATTTGATCACCGGCGTGAAATATCCCGTGGCGGACGGCGCGCGGGCCGATCTGGCGTTGGTGTTATGTGCAGATCAGGGTGGCGGCAGTTTTTATCTGGTCGCCCTGAACGAACCCGGCGTGGTGCGGGAGGATATCCCGGCACAAGACCCCAGCCGGCCGCAGGCAAAGGTGAGCTTCGATGGCGCCCAGGGCAAAGCTGTGGGCAAGCCGGGGGAGGGCTGGGCCCTGTTGGCAAAGATCTATGATCACGCCGCCGTGCTGTATGCCTTCGAGCAAATGGGCGGGGCCCATGCGGCCCTGGATCAGGCCTGTGACTACGCCCGCGCGCGATTTGCCTTTGGCCGGGCCATCGGCAGCTATCAAGGGGTCAAGCATAAGCTGGCCGATATGTATGTGGCGGCGACGTTGGCCAAATCCAACTGCTATTACGCCGCCTGGGCCTTGAGTACGGATGCGGCGGAACTGCCCCTGGCGGCGGCGACGGCGCGGGTCAGTGCGACCAAGGCGTTCGATATGTGCGCCAGCGAAAACATCCAGATCCACGGCGGCATGGGCTGTACCTGGGAAGTTGATTGTCATTTGTATTATCGGCGCGCCCGATCTTTGGCGGTCAACATCGGCAGCAATTTGGTCTGGGAAGAAAAGCTGGTTCGGGCCCTTGAAACCCGACCTGAGGAGGCCGCCTGATGGATTTTTCAGATACGACGGAGGAAGCCGCCTTTCGGATGGAGGCGCGCGCCTGGCTGGATGCCAACGCCACGCCAAAGGCACACCCCAACCAAACCTGGGCTTCGGTGCTGGAAGATAAAACCCGGGATAATATCGTCCGCCTGTGCAAGGAATTTCAATCGAGGCGCCACGCGGATGGTTGGGCCTGCCTGCACTGGCCGAAAGAATACGGTGGCCGCGGCTGCACCGCGATTGAACGGGTGATCTATGGCCAGGAAGAAAGCCGCTACATCGTCCCCCGTGGCGTCGTCGAAATTGGCCAGGGCATGGCCGGACCGATCCTGATGAAATATGCCACGGCAGATCAGAAGGCGCGTTATCTACCGCCCATGGCAACGGGCGAAGAGATTTGGTGCCAGATATTCTCGGAGGCATCCGCCGGTTCCGATCTGGCGGGGCTCCGCATGGCCGCGACGAAAGACGGTGACGCCGATGATGCGGACTGGATATTGGACGGCGAGAAAATCTGGACCTCCGGCGCGCACTATAGCGATTTCGGCATCACCATCGCGCGCTCCGACGGGGCCGTCGCAAAGCACAAGGGCCTGACGTTTTTCTTTATCGATATGAAATCGCCGGGCATCTCTATCGCGCCGATCCGGCAAATCTCCGGCAGCTCTCATTTCAACAGCGTGCGTTTTGACAATGTCCGAGTGCCCGATGCCCAACGCCTGGGCGCGGTGGGTGAAGGTTGGAAGGTGGCGCTGGCGACTTTGATGAACGAACGGGTTTCCGTGGGCGAGGCACCAGGACCTGATTTTGAACAGATCTTTGCCCTGGCGCAGACTGTTGAATTAAACGACCGACCGGCCATCGAAAACCAGATGGTGCGTTCGAAGTTGGCGCACTGGTATTGTGAGACGGCTGGGTTGAAGAATACCCGCATGCGCTCCGTCTCGGCCCTGTCGCGGGGGGAGACGCCGGGACCGGAAAATTCCATCACCAAATTGGTCTCTGCCACGAAGGCCCAGGACATAGCACGCTTTGGCGCGGATCTAATGGATCAATGCGCCGTGATCACCGACCCTGATTTAGTGCTTGGCGATGGCCGCTTCCAGCAATCTTACATGCAGTCCCCGGCCATGCGCATTGCAGGCGGCACGGACGAAATCCTGCGCAATATCATCGCGGAACATGTTCTAAAGCTGCCGTCCGAACCGCGCGCGGACAAGGGCCTGGCATTCAGTGAGATTCCAACCG
Organism: Rhodospirillaceae bacterium; assembly: GCA_018660265.1. Classification (GTDB taxonomy): domain Bacteria; phylum Pseudomonadota; class Alphaproteobacteria. Next base: position 18,645 of record JABJKS010000073.1, read on the forward strand.
GTAATGTAGCTGGCGAAACGGGGCCATAAATATGAGCGGAAACATCATTCTCGGTGAGCGGGAGGTTTCGACCCCTGAAATGCTGCAACGCGCCGCCCGCGCCGCCACCGGCCTGAAACGCCAGTTTGGCGTCGGCGAAGGTGACACCGTCGCCATTCTGATGCGTAATGACTTCGGTTTTCTGGAAGCGACATTTGCCGCCAATCGTGTGGGTGCCTATGCGGTGCCCGTGAACTGGCATTTCCAGGATGCGGAGATCGCCCATATTCTAAAAGATGCGGCGGCCAAGGTTCTGGTCCTGCATGCGGACTTGCACGCCAACCTGGATCTGTCCGTCCTGCCCGATGATATGGCCATATTGGTTGCGCCGACACCGCCCGAATTGCAGGAAAGTTACGGCCTTGCCGCCGATCAATGCGATGTGGCGGAGGGGCAGATCAACTGGTCGACCTGGCTGGAACAGTTTGAGCCGTCGGATGAACCACCAGCGGCCGAGCGGTCCTCGATGATCTATACCTCCGGCACCACGGGTCGGCCCAAGGGGGTAAAGCGCCAGCCCATGGAGGCGAAGCATCACGAACGTATCCAAGGCCGTCTCAAACTGACCGGGGCCGCGCCTCACAAGGTCAACCTGATGAACGGCCCGATGTATCATTCAGCGCCCAATGCACAAAGCCTGGGCTGCATTCGGGCGGGAGGCACATTGGTATTACAACCGCGCTTTGATCCAGAAGATCTGTTGCGCCTGATTGAAAAGCACAAGGTCAGCCACATGCATATGGTACCCACCATGTTCGTACGTCTGATCAAGTTGCCCGATGCGGTCAAGGCCCGCTATGACCTGTCGTCATTGGAATGGATCCTGCATGCCGCAGCACCCTGCCCGGCGCAGGTGAAACGTCAGATGATCGATTGGTGGGGGCCGATCATCAACGAATACTATGGGGCCACGGAAACCGGCATGGTGGTGTTCTGCAACACGGAACAATGGTTGGATCATCCTGGCACGGTGGGCGGTCTGTTACCGGGCGTCGAGCTGAAGATCTTGGATGATGATCGGAACGAACTACCGCGGGGCGAGGTCGGTGAGATCTTTGCCTATTTCGCCGGTTTCCCGGATTTCGTTTATCAGAACAACGATACAGAGTACGAAAAGAACCAGATGGGGCAGCTATTTTCGGTCGGCGATGTGGGCTACCTGACCGAGGACGACTTTCTGTTTATTTCAGACCGCAAGCGGGACATGGTGATTTCAGGCGGGGTAAATATTTATCCCAGCGAGATCGAGGCCCTGATCGTCACCCACCCGAACATACAGGATTGCGCCGTCTTTGGCATTCCCGACGAAGAATTTGGCGAGTCCCTGGCAGCCGTTGTCGAACCGACGGCACCAAATGCCGTGACGGCGGAAGAGGTTCAGGACTTCGTCCGCGACAACATGGCCCGCTATAAAGTTCCCCGGCTGGTTGAGCTTGATAGTAACATGCCACGAGAAGACAGCGGCAAAATCCGGAAACGGGAATTACGCCAAAAATACTGGGAAGACGCCGGGCGCAGTATTTGACCGGTCGTGCGGGAAAGGGTTTGATGATATGGGACGTCTGCTGGGTAAAGTTGCACTGATCACCGGGGGTACGTCGGGTATGGGCGTGGTCACGGCCCAACGATTTGCCGACGAAGGCGCGCAGGTGGTCCTGACCGGTAGGTCCAAGGAACGGGGCGAGGCCGTGGCCGGTGAAATTGGCGGGAATGCCCGCTTCATCGCCATGGATGCAGGTGATGAGGGCCAGATCAAGGCCGCGATCGACTTCGCCGTTGCGACCTTTGGCCGCCTGGATTGCCTGTTCAACAACGCCGGGTCGATAGCCCATCCGGCCCGTATCGAAAAAATCACCACAGAGCAGTTCAATGCTGAGATGTCGACCCTGGTGGGCGGTGTTCTGTTCGCCATGAAGCACGCCATTCCCATCATGCGGCAGCAGGGCGGGGGGTCGATCATCAACAATGCCTCCACCGCAGGGCACCGGACGGGTCACGGCCCCGTCCTCTATTCCATCGCCAAGGCTGCCGTTTTGCATCTGACCCGGGTCGTTGCCCTGCAGATTGCCGATAGCACCATCCGGGTCAATTCCATTTCCCCCGCCTGTGTCGCCACGCCGATGTTTTCCATCGGCACCGACATGACCCAGGAACAATCCGCCGCCTCCATGCCGATTATCGAAAGGGAACTGGCCAAGATCGTACCCCTGGGCCGGGCCGGCAGTTCAGCGGACGTTGCGGCAACCCTGGTTTTCTTGGCCAGCGATGAAAGCGCCTATATCACGGCCCAGGACATCGCCGTGGATGGCGGCCTGATCGCCGGCTATACCCAGGGGGAAATGATCGACAAATTCGGCGGCATGCGCCAAGCCCTGCTGGATGAACTGGCAGAGATGACGAAGGCCGAATAGAGGTTTAGAGGCTTAGATAAGCTTAGAGGCGCTGTTTCACTTCCTCCGCGATGGTCATAAAGGCCTGGGCCTCCACTGAATCCGGTGATGATGCAACAATAGGTATGCCCGCGTCAGAGGTTTCCCGCAGGCTGATATGCAGGGGAATTTCGCCCAGGAAATCACAGTTCAGTTCCTTTGCCGTCGCCCGCGCGCCGCCATGGCCGAAAATTTCGGCTCGTTCGCCACAGCTGGGGCAGTGGAAATAGCTCATATTCTCGATCATCCCCATGACGGGCACGTCGGTCTGGCGAAACATATTCAGACCCTTACGGGCATCGATCAGGGCAATATCCTGAGGTGTGGAAACGATTATGGCACCCTTTAGGGGCACTTTTTGCGCCATGGTCAGCTGTGCGTCGCCGGTACCAGGGGGCATATCCACCAAAAGCAGATCCAGTTCGCCCCATTTTACATCACCGAATAGCTGCTCCAACGCACCCATGACCATGGGGCCGCGCCAGATGGTGGGCTGATCGGGATCGACTAAAAAGCCAATGGACATACAGGCGATGCCATGTCCCTGCATGGTCTCCAACTTATCGCCATCCGACCGCGGTTGCCCCGTGATGCCCAGCATGCGCGGCATGGACGGCCCGTAGATATCCGCATCCAGGATACCCACTTTCAGGCCGAGGCGATGCAGGGCGATGGCCAGATTGACGGTTACGGTGGATTTACCCACACCACCCTTGCCCGAGGCGACGGCAACCACGGCATTGATGCCGGGCAATTCCATTTTTTGCGCCCCAGGGCTGCCATGACGGCCAAACTGGGGCGCCTGTTTTGGCGGGGCTGCTGGTGCGGATGCCGCGTCTGCAGGTGCCGGGGCCGCAGGTGCGGGCGGGGCTTCCGCCGTCAGCACCGCCGTGACCGACAGTGCGCCGGGCAAATCCGCCACGACCTGTTCGCAGGCCAGACGCAGGCTTTCCATTTCAGGTGCGCGCGCGGCCTCAATCTCGATCGAAAACATCACATTTCCGTCCCGCACCACCAGACCTGTGATCATGCCAAGGTCAACTACATTGCCGCTGCGGGCCGGGTCCCCAACCCGTTTCAATGCCCCCAATACTTCGTCTTCGCTTACCCGCGCCATTCCCTGCTCCCGACTTCAAAAAATCCCCTGTCCGGCACACATTGCGCCGAACGCCGCAAGGTGTCATATAACGTCTAAATAGGCTGTGGCATAGCGCCCCGGCACGGATTTGTACGAACTAGAATTTTAACTTGTCATTAGTCTTAATTGGGGATTGGAAAATTCATGCCGTGGAGCAATCAAGGTGGCGGTGGCAGTGGTGGTAGCGGCGGTGGCGGCGGCGGCGGCTGGCAAGGTGGTGGTCGTGGCCCTTGGGGCCAGGGCGGCGGTGGCGGCGGTGGTCAACCGCCCAACCTGGAAGAGCTGTTACGCAAGGGCCAGGACCGTTTCAAAGGTGTCTTGCCCGGCGGTAATTGGGGCGGTCGGGGTATTTTCCTGATCCTGCTGGTTTTGGTCGCGGCGTGGGCGTTTACTGGTTTTTACCGCGTTGGCCCGGATGAACAGGGCGTTGTCTTGCGGTTTGGCAAGTTTACTGAGAGCACAGCACCGGGGCTGCATTATCATTTGCCGGCGCCTATTGAAAGCGCTCTGACGCCGAAGGTCACGCGGGTGAACCGGGTTGAAGTCGGGTTCCAAAGTTCAGGTGATTTTGGCCGCTCTTCAGCCCTGCGTAATCTGCCTGAAGAAAGCCTGATGCTGACCGGTGACGAGAACATCGTCGACATCAATTTCACCGTATTGTGGCAGATCAGCAATGCCGGGCATTTCTTGTTCAACATTCAGCGCCCGGAAAATACCGTCAAGGCGGTGGCCGAAAGTGTCATGCGCGAAGTTGTCGGCCGGTCCCAAATCAACGCCGTCCTATCCGAAGGCCGGAACGAGGTTGAACTTCAGACCTTGGAGTTGATGCAAAAGACCCTGGACGAATATAAGGCGGGCATCGTTGTTACCCAGGTCAAACTGGCCAAGGCCGATCCGCCTGCCGCCGTCATTGACGCCTTCCGCGATGTCCAGGCGGCCCGCGCCGATGAGGAGCGGCTGGTAAACGAAGCCAAGGCATATTCCAACGATATTCTGCCTCGTGCCCGTGGTGAGGCCGAACGCATCCGTCAGGAAGCTGAAGGTTATCAGAAACAAACCGTAGCCCAGGCAGAGGGTGAAGTTTCCCGTTATCTGGCCATTCAAAAGGAATACCAGCTGGCCCCGGACGTGACCCGGAAACGGCTGTATCTGGAAACCATGGAAGAAGTCCTGCAAGGCACGACCAAGATCGTCATCGACAATGAAGGCGGCAGCCAAGGTGTTCTGCCCTATCTGCCATTGCCCGAACTACAACGCGGCAAATCAAATACGGGGGCAAAATAATGAACCGGAATGTCGCAACAATTCTCGCCATCATCCTGGTCATCCTGGGGATCATTGGTTACGGCAGTGTCTTTTCCGTACATGAAACGCAACAGGCCCTGGTGCTGCAATTTGGTAATCCTGTGAAGGCGGTCCAGGAATCCGGCCTTAATTTCAAAACGCCGTTTGTGCAAGACGTGCAGTTCATGGAAAAACGTATCCTCGATTTTGATGCCCCGCCCGTCGAAGCGGTCGCGGCGGATAAAAAGCGGATCGTGGTGGACGCCTATGCCCGTTTCCGCATTGCCGATCCGTTGAAGTTCTATCAGACGGTCAATAATGAAGTGACAGCCCGCAACCGGCTGGCACCGCTGATTAACTCCAGCCTGCGAAACGCTATTGGCCGGGTGAAGTTGGAACAGATGCTATCGGGCGAGCGTGGCAAGCTGATGCATGAAATTCGCGGCCTGGTGAACACCGAAGCGTTGAAGCTGGGCATCGAGATTGTCGATGTGCGGATCAAGCGTGCCGATCTGCCGGCTGCCAATAGTCAGGCTGTTTTTGATCTGATGCGGGCGGAGCGGAAGCGTATCGCCACCGAGATCCGCGCCGAAGGGGCGGAGCGTAGCCAGAAGATTACCGCCAATGCGGATCGCCTGCGGACCGTTCTATTGGCCAATGCGCAAAAATCATCGCAGATCATTCGCGGTGAAGGTGATGCCCTGCGAAACAAAGTCTTCGCCGATGCTTATTCCAAGGATCCGGAGTTCTTTGCCTTTTATCGCACCTTGCAAGCCTATCGTACGTCGATGAAATCGGACGATACGACAATGGTATTGTCGCCGACGTCGGATTTTTTCTCATATTTCGGCAATCCGTTCGGGAAAACATCGAAGGCCGGCGCACAATAATCAGCAGCGCCGCGACAGCTTAGAGCAAATTTCGGTCACTTGGATCAGCTCCCCCGATCCAAGTGACCGATTCAATTGCTCTTCTTTTAGGGATCTGAGCATGCCTAAGGGAAACAGGCCCCAGCGGATCGTGGAGACTGGATCAAGGAGACTGGATCGCGATGCTTGATCTGCTGATGGTACTGGGTCTGTTTCTGGCCCTGGAGGGCGGCCTATATGCCGCCTTTCCCGCCGGTATGAAGCGCATGATGGCGATCATGATCCAGCAGCCCGATGATGCCCTGCGCATGAGCGGCCTTGGCGTCGCCACCTTTGGCGTCGGCCTGGTCTGGGTGGTTAAGACCTTTCTGTAGCCGCCTGGGTGGAGCGCTGAATTGTTGCTAATTCACAACCATGTGAACGACAGTTCGTTAAACAATTTGATGAATAATCGTTATTGCCATTGTTTCGACATATTTGCAGCCAACATCACAGTCTGGTAGCAGACAATGGCACCCGAACTAAAGCAACTGGCTTGTAAGGCGTCATGGGAAGCCATACTTTTATGTCAATATACGGGGTGCGGATTTGACATGCCCGCCTCATACGCGTAATGGAGAATTTTCGTGATCGGCACATTAATACCCAATAGCTGGACCAGCCCCTTCCCCGCAGCGTCAACGATCGCCGCCACAACGGCGACAATTGGACTGCTGCTGCTGCCCGTATCGGGCCAGGCCCGTGGCGCACCGGACAGTTTCGCAGATTTATCCGCCTCCCTATCCCCGGCAGTGGTCAATATCTCAACCACCCAGGTTATCAAGGGCAAGGATAAAAAGAACCAACCTGAATTCATGGTCCCGCCCGGTTCTCCGTTCGAAGAATTCTTCAAAGAGTTCCTGGAACGCAACCGGCCGAAAAATCGCGGCCCCCGGCGGGCAACCTCCCTTGGTTCGGGCTTTATCATTGATGCCTCGGGCCTGGTTGTGACCAACAACCATGTCATCGCCGAAGCGGACGAAATCTCTGTCCGTCTGTCGGACGGCACGCAATTGAAGGCGGTTCTGGTGGGACGCGATGCCAAAACGGATCTGGCATTGCTGAAGGTCGAACCGAAAGACAAGCTGCCCGCACTGAAGTGGGGTAACTCGGACAAGTCCCGGGTTGGAGATTGGGTGCTGGCCATCGGCAATCCGTTCGGCCTGGGGGGTTCGGTCACCGCCGGTATCATTTCGGCCCGTGGCCGGGATATCAATTCCGGGCCCTACGATGATTTCTTCCAAACCGATGCGGCCATCAACCGTGGCAACTCGGGCGGGCCGCTGTTCAATATGAACGGCGAAGTGATCGGCATCAATACGGCGATCTATTCCCCGACGGGGGGCAGTGTGGGCATTGGCTTTGCCATTCCCTCTACCCTGGCCAACCGTGTGATCAAGCAGTTGGCTGAATTTGGCCGCACCCGGCGCGGCTGGCTGGGTGTGCGCATCCAAACCGTGACAGAAGAAATTGCCGAGGGCCTGGGTCTGGATAAAGCCTCCGGTGCGCTGGTCGCAGGCGTGGGTAAAACAGGCCCCGCGGGCAAGGCTGGCATTGAGCCAGGTGATGTAATCCTGCGGTTTGACGATACGGAAGTCGATGAAATGCGAGCCCTGCCCCGGATCGTCGCCAACACCCGCATCGGTAAGACCGTCAAAGTTGATGTCTGGCGCAAAGGCGAAAAGGTCACCTTGGACGTCGCCATCGCCGAGATGGAGGAAAACACCGAAAAGGTCGCCATGAGCGCTGGCAATGCCAAGCCGGAACCGGCCAAGGATGTTGAATTGCTGGGTATGCGCCTGTCAGCCTTGACGCCGGAAGCACGGGAAACCTTCAAGGTGGATGAGGAGGCCAATGGCGTCCTGGTGCTGGAAGTTGCCGGCGACAGCTCTGCCGCCAAGAATGGCATTCAACCCGGCGACCTGCTGGTTGAAGTGCAGCAGAACCCGGTCGCCACCCCCGGCGATGTGGCGAAACAAATTGTACAGATCCGCAAAGGCAATGAAGCCCGGAAGTCAAAGAAAATGAAATCTGTGTTGTTGTTGGTGCAGCGCGCCACCAATCGCCGCTTTGTCGCCGTGCAACTGGACAAGACAATGCCCAAGAAGGACAAGGAATAGTCGCCATCTGGATTGCCGGATCAAGTCCGGCAATGACAAACCGGAACGAACAATGGCTAAAAACAGCTAAATCGTCATACCCGTGCTTGACACGGGTATCCAGAGCAGGGGCCCAGGTATTTGCCGCAACAAGCTCTATGAATTGAACTGGTCGATCTGATAGCCCTGAAAATATAGCAGGGCCGTCAGGTCGCCATGTTCGATCCGGGCATCCGCCGCCTGGGTCAGCAACGGTTTGCCGTGATAGGAAACACCAAGTGCTGCGGCCTGGACCATGGCCAGGTCATTGGCACCATCACCGACCGCAAGGGTCTTGTCCGGGGCGATGCCGTGTTCAGCCGCCAGGGATTGAAGGGCCGCCAATTTCTCCTCCGGCCCCAAAACCGGTTCTTCCACCGCGCCTGTCAGATGCCCATCCGCGATCTTTAATATATTGGCCTGATGATGCTCAAAACCGGCAGCGGCTGCGACCCGTTCGGTGAAATAGGTGAAGCCGCCCGATACCAACGCCGTGGCTGCGTCATGCGCCTTCATGGTTGCAACAAGTTCCCGCGCCCCGGGGGTCAATCGGATGCGCTGATCATAGATTGCCTGCAATTCCGCCACCGCCAGGCCAGATAGCATCCTGGCCCGTTCGTGCAATGCATCGGCAAAACTAATCTCCCCCGCCATGGCCCGTTCCGTGATGGCGGCAACACGGTCTTTTTGCCCAATCAGATCGGCCATCTCGTCAATGCATTCCGTGGTGATGATGGTGGAGTCCATATCCGCGACCAGCAATTGCTTGCGCCGGGCCGGGCCGTTTTCCTGACAGAACAGATCTACCGGCGCATCTACCAGGGCCCGGCGCACAGCGTCTTCAACCGCACCAAGTGGACCTGAATACAGCAGATCACAGGCGAGCGCCGGGGCCAGCCAACGGACGCTGACATCGCCCGGCAGCCGGGCACGGGCATCTCGGACATGGTCGTCCGTCAACGGCTTCGCTATAAGGGTCAGAACCTGGGACATTTTGAACCGTAAATTTTGGCCCGTTAATTAGTGGCCCGTTAATTATTGGACTATGCTGCACTATGGATAAAGTCATCCTGGATGCCATCCTGATAGCCGGACCAACGGCCAGCGGCAAGTCCCGTTTGGCAATTGAGTTGGCCCAGGCCCTCAACGGGGTCATCATCAACGCAGACAGCATGCAGGTCTATGAGGAATTGCGCGTCCTGACAGCCCGGCCCGACGCGCGGGAGGAGGCCGCTGCGCCCCACCGTCTGTATGGCATAACATCCGCCGATAAAGCTTTTTCCGTCGGCCAGTGGCTGGAGCTGGCACTGGCAGAGGCCGCCGCCGCGCGCAGCGCCGGACAGGTGCCTATATTTGTTGGCGGCACGGGGCTTTATTTTCAGGCCCTGACCGAAGGTATGGCCGAAATTCCGCCAATTCCGGAAGATATCCGCCAGAACGCCCGGACTAAATTGAACGAACTGGGCCCGTTGGGCCTGCACAGTGCCCTGGAAACACTGGACCCGGTCATGGCGGAGCGGCTGAAACCCACGGATTCCCAACGATTGGTACGGGCCTACGAAGTGATCACGGGCACTGGCGTCTCTCTGGCAACCTGGCAGCAACAGCCCAGCACAACACCAACCCTGCCACAGCCCTGGCACGGTTTTGTCCTGAACTGGCCCCGTGACGTGCTCTACCAACGCTGTGACGAACGTCTGGTCAGCATGTTGGCCCAGGGTGCCCTTGCGGAGGTCGAGGGCCTCGCCGCCATGAATCTCGCCCCGGCGCTACCCGCCATGAAGGCCCTTGGGGTGCCGGACCTGATCCGCCTGATCCAAGGTGAAAAAAGCCGGGATGTGGCCCTGGCCGCAGCCCAACAGGCCACCCGGCGGTATGCAAAACGACAAATGACGTGGTTTAGAAACAAGATGTGTTCGTGGACGAGCCTAAATGCGCAAGATTCGGAAAGATTATCAAAAATTATCATTCCATTTATAACACAAAATCAGTTGACGGGCCCTTAATCTGGTACTATGTTGCGCCGGCTTACGTAGGTTCCAGGCTGGAAATCGGCTGGAAATCGGCTGGAATTCTGGCGTGAGGCATTTCGTCAAAGCCTCTCTACCGAGGGGCTTTGTTGCATTATTCAACATTATTCAGCACGGGAAAAGATCATGTCCGGTACGGAACAGAGTACTGATTTGGCGACGGCAGAACGTGAAACCCCCGAAGCAACGGCGGTGGAAACCTATAGCGGCGCGGAAATTCTTATCCGGGCCCTGACCGATCAAGGTGTAGAGGTCATTTTTGGCTATCCCGGCGGCGCTGTCCTACCCATTTATGATGCTCTGTTCGCGCAGAATAATATTCGTCATATTCTGGTGCGTCAGGAAGGTGGCGCGGTGCATGCAGCGGAAGGTTATGCCCGTTCCACCGGCAAACCCGGCGTTGTTCTGGTCACCTCCGGCCCGGGCGCGACAAACGCGGTTACCGGCCTGACCGATGCCATGATGGATTCCATTCCGATCGTCTGTCTGACGGGCCAGGTCGCCTCGCACCTGATCGGCAACGATGCCTTCCAGGAGGCTGATACCATCGGCATTACCCGGCCCTGCACAAAGCATAATTACCTCGTGCAGGACGCAAATGAAATGGGCCGTGTGGTGCACGAGGCATTTTATGTCGCGACCAATGGACGGCCCGGCCCCGTGGTGATCGATCTGCCCAAGGATATCTGCGTCAATCAAGGCGTCTACGAAACGCCGGACCTGGAAAACCTGCAGCACAAAACCTATCGCCCGCCCCAACAGGGTGGCCAGGATGCAGTCGAAGCCGCCGTGGCATTAATTGCGGGTGCGAAACGACCGATCTTTTATACCGGCGGCGGCTTAATCAATTCAGGCCCGGCCGCATGCGCCAAATTGCAGGAATTGGTCAAGCTGACCGGCTATCCCATCACCAATACATTGATGGGGCTGGGTGCCTTTCCCGCATCTGATCAGCAGTTTTTGGGCATGCTGGGTATGCACGGCACGTACGAGGCCAATCACGCCATGCATGATTGCGACGTGATGATCTGTCTTGGGGCCCGCTTTGACGACCGTATTACCGGTCGTCTGGACGCGTTTTCACCCAATTCGAAGAAAATCCACGTTGATGTGGATCCTTCCTCCATCAACAAGAATATCTCCGTCGATATTCCGATCATTGGTGATGTGGGCCAGGTTATCGAACAAATGCTGGCGGTCTGGAAAAAGCGCAACTATGTCCCGGACGCGACAGCCTTGCAGGATTGGTGGACAACTATTCAGAAATGGCGCACCCGTAATTGCCTGGACTATACCCAGGGCAGGGACGTGATCATGCCCCAGCACGCCATTCAACGGCTGTATGATCTGACCAAGGATCAGGACACCTACATCACCACGGAAGTGGGGCAGCATCAGATGTGGGCCGCGCAGTATTATAAGTTTGAGGAACCAAACCGTTGGATGACGTCCGGCGGGCTGGGCACCATGGGCTATGGTCTGCCGGCCGCCGTGGGCGTTCAAGTGGCGCACCCGGGCTCCCTGGTGGTGGATATCTCCGGTGAGGCATCCTTCATGATGAACCTGCAGGAAATTTCCACGGCTATGCAGTACAAACTGCCCCTGAAGGTTTTCATTCTGAACAATCGTTGGATGGGCATGGTGCGGCAATGGCAACAGCTATTGCACGGCAGCCGTTTTTCCGAAACTTACAGCGAAGCCTTGCCCGATTTCGTCAAACTGGCGGAATGTTTCGGGGCGACGGGTATGGTGATCGAAAAGCCCGGCGATCTTGATGACGGCATTCATAGAATGCTGGATACGGATGGCCTAGTGATCGCCGATGTACGTGTGGCGCAAGAGGAAAACTGTTTCCCCATGGTGCCCTCGGGTGCCGCCCATAACGAAATGATCCTGGCATCCGATCAGGCGGAAGACAAACCCGCGCCCACCTCCGACGGGATGGCCCTGGTTTAAATTTAGTTTAGATTTGGCATTGATCAGTATTCGGATTTTGTAAGTTTGAACGGCCCCCAACTGCGGTTACCGCAATCGCGTCGGGTTCGTTCTGTTTGAGGTTAGCATGAGTGAAAAGCCAGATATCGCACCAAAACACACCATCGCGGTCCTTGTGGACAACGAACCTGGTGTCCTGGCCCGTGTGGTGGGTCTGTTTTCCGGGCGCGGTTACAATATTGAAAGCCTGACCGTAGCAGAGGTGGATGCCAGGTCGGACCGGTCCCGCATCACCATTGTCACCTCGGGCGATGAGATGATCATCAATCAGATCCGGGCCCAGCTGGAACGCTTGGTGCCGGTCTTCAACGTCGTCGACCTGACCGAAGAAGGCCCCTCGGTTGAGCGGGAACTGGCCTTGATCAAAGTCGTCGCCAGTGGTGAAAATCGGATCGAGGCATTGCGGGTCGCGGATATATTCCGGGCCCGGGCCGTGGATTCCACCCTCGGCTCCTTTGTCTTTGAAGTCACCGGTGACAGCGGCAAGGTCAATGCGTTTATTGATCTGATGCAACCCCTTGGTCTGGCAGAAGTGTCCCGAACCGGCGTTGTTGCCATTGCGCGCGGCGCGGACGCAATGTAGATAGGCCGCAACAACACGTATTAAACAATAACCCGCAAAATTTGTAACCCGTCGGGCCAACCGACGTCATCAACAGCGAAGAGGAATTTTACCATGCGCGTGTACTATGACCGCGATGCCGACGTGAACCTGATCAAAAACAAGAACGTGGCAATTTTCGGCTATGGCAGCCAGGGCCATGCCCATGCCAATAACCTGAAAGATTCGGGCTGTGAAAACGTCGTCGTCGCCCTGCGCGCCGGCAGCGGCTCCATCGCCAAGGCGGAAGCCGCCGGTTTCAAAGTCATGACACCGGGAGAGGCTGCAGCCTGGGCCGATCTGGCCATGGTGCTGACACCGGATGAAGGCCAAGCCGATCTGTGGGTCGATGACCTGCATGACAACATGCGCCCCGGTACGGCCATCGCTTTCGCCCACGGCCTGTCCATCCACTTCAATTTGATTGAGCCCCGGGCCGATATGGATGTCTTCATGATCGCGCCAAAAGGCCCCGGCCATACGGTACGTTCGGAATATGTTCGTGGTGCAGGCGTGCCTTGCCTGGTCGCCGTCGAACAGAACGCCTCGGGCAATGCCCTGGAAATCGGCCTTAGCTATTCCTCCGCCATCGGCGGCGGTCGTGCGGGCACCATCGAAACGACTTTCCGTGAAGAATGTGAAACCGATCTGTTCGGTGAGCAGACCGTGCTGTGCGGCGGCGTGTGCGAGTTGATGCGGGCCGGCTTTGAAATTCTGGTGGAGGCGGGCTATGCGCCTGAAATGGCCTATTTCGAATGCATGCACGAAATGAAACTTATTGTTGATCTGATTTATGAAGGCGGCATTGCCAACATGAACTATTCCATCTCCAACACGGCGGAATACGGTGAATACATCACCGGGCCGGCGATCATCGACGATCACGTTAAGGACAATATGCGCCAAGCCTTGGCGCGTATTCAGTCGGGCGAATTCGCCGCCAACTGGATGCTGGAGAACAAGGTAAATCAGGCCTCCTTCAAGGCCCGGCGTCGCCGCTCATCCGAGCATCTTTCCGAGGAAGTTGGCGAAAAACTGCGCGCCATGATGCCGTGGATTGCCGAAGGCCGGTTGGTCGACAAATCTAAAAACTAACTGGGATATGTTAAATCGACTGATTTAGCGGCCGAAAATTGCTCTCAATCAGCCTCGAAGACAACCCATATTAGTGTACATAGCGACCCCGCACCTGGAAATCCGGGGGCGGGGTCGTCATCTTTCCACTTGCGGCACTGGTCGAATTAGTCGTAATAACTAATTGGAATCGGTAAATAATGCCGGTTCTCCGATTCTGCTTTTTGGGTTTGGTGCCGACTGGCGATTGGTGCCTTATTGTTGCCCAATTTGTTCGTTACGCCGGTAGCGTTCGATTAACCTTAGGATTTGGTTAACGGGATTCCGTTACTATTATCCGGTGAATGACAACAGAGGCCTAAGGGCCGGGGGCAAACTAAGTGTTTTCCAGACTTTTCGGATTACTTTCAGCGGATATGGCCATTGATTTGGGCACGGCCAATACATTGGTCTACGTCAAAGGCCGCGGCATTGTGTTGAACGAACCTTCCGTGGTTGCCATCACCACCCGTAAGGGCAAGAAAATGGTCCAGGCGGTTGGTGATGAAGCCAAGATGATGCTGGGCCGCACCCCAGGCAATATTGAAGCCATTCGCCCCTTGCGTGACGGCGTTATTGCCGATTTTGAGGTGGCGGAGGAAATGATCAAACATTTTATCCGCAAGGTTCACAACCGGCGCAGCTTTGCCTCGCCCCAGGTTGTGGTCTGCGTCCCCTCGGGTTCAACGGCGGTGGAACGCCGGGCCATTCAGGAATCGGCGGAAAGCGCCGGTGCCCGCCGGGTCTATCTGGTGGAAGAACCCATGGCGGCAGCCATCGGTGCCGGGCTGCCGGTAACGGAACCCACGGGTTCCATGGTGGTGGATATCGGCGGTGGCACAACGGAAGTTGCGGTGCTGTCGCTGGGCGGCATCGTCTATTCCCGCTCTGTCCGGGTCGGCGGCGATAAGATGGACGAAGCGATCATTGGCTATATCCGCCGCACCCATAATCTGCTGATTGGCGAAGCCACGGCGGAACGGGTGAAAAAAGAAATTGGCTCCGCCTGCGCGCCGGAAAATGGCGAAGGTATGGAGATCACGATAAAGGGCCGCGACCTGATGAACGGCGTGCCCAAGGAAATTCTGGTCAGTCAGCGGCAAATCGCGGAAAGCATGGCGGAACCCGTCGGCGCCATCGTCGAGGCGGTTAAAGTCGCTTTGGAGCATACGGCGCCGGAACTGGCCGCAGATATTGTTGATAAGGGCATTGTCCTGACAGGCGGCGGCGCTCTGCTGGGAAATCTGGATTTTGTCCTGCGTCATTCCACGGGCCTGCCCGTATCCATCGCGGACGAACCATTATCCTGCGTTGCCTTGGGTACCGGACGGGTGCTGGAAGACATAAAGAATTTCAAAGACAAGGAAGTCTTTGATGCGACCTACTAGAGCGCATTTGAATTGGGTGCGCTCGGAATCTTGAGAATAGAGAAATTGGATCAATTTCTCTGGAAGCGAGTGCGCTTTACGTGAGCGCGTTCTGGTGAGGGCCCCTTGCCATCAGTGAACTGCCTATCTTTTGCAGGCAGCCTTGGCAGGGCAACAGGACAGACGGGACGAGGCAGGATTAAGCTGTGGCGAAAGGGCCAAGATTAAGTACGTTGTCACGGGTCGCGGCACCGGCGCGCGGTGTTGCCCAACGCTTTGGCCTGGTGTTGTTGATGGCTACCGCCCTGGCTTTGCTGATCCTTGGTAAAACCCATGGCGATGCCATTCGTCAGTTGCGTGTCATGGCGGTCGAGGTTGTGGCGCCCATTTTGGAAGTTTTAAGCGCCCCGGTTATCTCCGCCCGCCACGCAGTTGCCGAAGTGCAAGGTTTATGGAGCACGAACCAGGACAATCAAGCCTTGCGTGAACAAGTTGCGCGGTTGTCAAAATGGCAAACCATCGCCCGTAACCTGGAACAGGAAAACGCCAGCCTGCGTGCCTTGCTAAATCCGGCCCGCGACCCTGGTGCCATGTTCATCTCGGCCCGGGTTATCGGTGATACGGGCGGGTTGTTCGTACAATCCGTATTGCTCAACGCCGGGCGACGTAACGGCGTGACGGCAGGTCAGGCGGTAACCACCAGGCTGGGACTGGCCGGACGGGTGGTCGAGGCGGGACAACGTTCCGCCCGCTTGTTGCTGTTGACCGATCTGAACAGCCGGGTGCCCGTGGTGTTGGAGAAATCGCGCCATCGGGCCGTCCTTGCCGGCGACAACTCGGCCCGCCCGCGTCTGACCTTCCTGCCCGCCAACGCAAAAGTCAGCCCCGGCGACCGGGTGGTAACATCGGGTCATGCAGGCGTCTTCCCCCCCGGCCTGCCGGTTGGCATTGTCTCCTCGGTCTCGGAAGGCGAGGCGCGCATTCAACCATTTCTGGATTGGGCCCGCCTGGAATACGTCACCATATTGCGTTATCGCGCTCTGCCCCAGGGAGATATCCTACGCCGGGATGAGATCGCCCGGACTGTACAACAACCAGCCGCACAATCGATACCGACCGGCAATATGGTTGAACCGTTACCGTAAATGGAAACGCATCTGGCGCATAGGGTTGCCAATTATGCCCGGGCCGGGATCCCCGTAGCCGTATCCCTACTTCTTGTCCTGGCGGCGATATTGCCCTATGGGCTGCCGAAATCCTCGCTCGCGGCACCAATACTGGCCCTGATCTCAGTCTACTATTGGAGTGTCTTTCGACCCGAATTGATGCCCGCAGGCGCGGCCTTCCTGATCGGCCTGATGGTTGATGTGTTAAGCGGTGGGCCGCCGGGTCTGAACGCCCTGGTCCTGATCCTGGTACATTGGGCGGCCTCCGGGCAGCGCCGGGTTCTGGCCGGAAAATCCTTTGCCGTTGCCTGGCTGGGCTATTTGCTTATCGCTGCAGGTGCCGCGATTATCAACTGGTTCTTCGCCTCGTTGTTTCATACAACGGCCATTGAATCCGTGCCCCTGGTTGTCAGCCACGCCATTGGTACCGCGGCCTACCCCCTGGTCGCCCTGTTTCTCGCCCGTATGCAGCTTCTAATTCGGCAGGGGTAGCGGATCATGCGGATACCAGGCTTGGAACGAGACGGCAGCCGGCACAAGACCTTCAACCGGCGTCTGGCGCTATTGGGTGGCGGCAAACTGACCCTGGCGGCGGTTCTCATGGGGCGGATGTACTATTTACAGGTCCTGGAGTCGGACCAATATCATATGCTGGCAGAGGAAAACCGCATTTCAATGCGTCTCCTGGCCCCGCCGCGGGGCTTGATCATGGATCGATTTGGCCGGGAATTGGCGTCTAACCGGCAGAACTATCGTGTTGTTTTGATAGCGGAACAAACAAAAGGCGTCGCCGATACCCTTGATCGTCTGGCCCATATCGTACCGATAAATTCGCATCAACGACGCCGGGTGCTGCGCGAGGTTAAGCGCAAGCGCCCGTTTGTTCCGATCAAAGTGGCGGAGAACCTGACCTGGGAACAATTCGCCCGCATCAACGTGTTACTGCCCGATCTACCGGGCGTACAGCCCGATGTGGGTGAAGGCCGATATTATCCCGTTGGCGTCGAAACCGCCCATATAGTCGGCTATGTCTCCTCCGTCTCCGAAGCCGATCTGACCGGCGATCCCTTGCTGGAATTGCCGGGTTTCCGTATCGGCAAAAACGGCATTGAAAAAGTCTATGATGAAAGCCTGCGCGGCAAGGCCGGCAATTCCAGGGTTGAGGTCAATGCCTATGGCCGGGAGATCCGGGAATTAGCCCGCCAGGACGGCCAGCCCGGCCATGATGTGGTCCTCACCATCGATGCGGATTTGCAGGAGAAGATTTCCCGCCGCTTGCGTGATGAAAGCGCGGCCGCCGTCGTCATGGATATTCATCAGGGCGATATCCTGGCCATGGTATCGGCCCCCAGCTACGACCCCAACGCCTTCAACCTTGGCATGTCCACCAAGGCCTGGCGGACACTAATACAACATCCGCGCAAGCCGTTGATCAATAAGGCTATCGCCGGACAATACCCACCCGGTTCCACCTTTAAGATGCTGGTCGCCCTGGCCGCCATGGAAGCCGGCATTGCCGGACCAGGACATGAAGTTTTCTGCAATGGCGTTATAAGATTGGGCAAAAGCAAGTTTCATTGTTGGCGTCACCGATATGGCGGCCATGGCATGATGGATATGAAACAGGCCATCGCGCAGTCTTGCGATATCTATTTCTATGACCTGGCCCGGCGTATCGGCGTCGATCGTATCGGTGCCATGGCCCGGCGCTTTGGCCTGGGCGAGGCCCTTGATATTGAACTGGTGGGAGAGCGCGAAGGCCTGGTCCCCAGCAAGGACTGGAAGTTGGCCGTAACCGGTGTGCCCTGGCAATTGGGCGAGACTTTGATTACCGGCATTGGCCAAGCCTATTTACTGGCCACGCCGTTGCAATTGGCGGTCATGACAGCGCGTCTGGCCAATGGCGGCATTGCGGTAAGGCCTAAATTGTCCCGGCATCTGAAACCACAGGACGATGCCGAAGGGGCAGGGGAAGACGCCGACGACGACAGGACCTCGCAGAATGATGGCAACAACATCCGAACGACCGATGAAGGTGCCCCGCCCATAGGTGTATCAGCGGCGAATTTGCAGATCATTACCGACGCCATGTCCGAGGTCGTAAACGGCCGCCGCGGCACGGCACGGAAATACAAATTGGATAAAGAATTGGGGATGAAAATGGCCGGTAAAACCGGCACGGCACAAGTCCGCCGCATCACCAAGGCAGAACGTAAGGCAGGCGGCAAGTTGGGCAAGGGAACGCCTTGGAAGGAACGGGACCATGCCCTGTTTACTGCCTTTGCACCGGTCGGGGCGCCACGTTATGCAACAGCGGTGGTGGTGGAGCATGGCGGATCGGGCACCTATGCCGCGAAATTGACCAAAGACATCATGGCCGAAGTGCTGCGCGCCGACCCCCTGGCCCGCTCCGCCATGGGCCGGACCTCCCATGCGCCCAACAACGCTACCGATCGCCCGAACAACGCAGACAACGCAGACAACACAGGTAACAAGGAGCGGAAAACCTAAACCATGTCACTAGGCGGACCCATGGGGCGGCAGGTTGATCTGACCCTGCTGCAAAAACTGGCACAGATAAACTGGCTGCTGATCGTGCTGATCACCATGATCGCCGGTGTCGGTTTTGCCATGCTGTATTCCGCCGCCAACGGCAATATTGACCCCTGGGCCTCGCGCCAGATGATCCGTTATAGCGCCGGACTGGGCCTGATGCTGCTGATCGCCCTGATCGATATCCGCACCTGGTTGCGTCATGCCTATTTGATCTATGGGGCCGCCCTGTTGTTGCTTTTGGCGGTGGAAGTGATGGGCGTCGTGGGCATGGGCGCGCGACGCTGGGTCGATCTGGGCCTGTTCCAGCTGCAACCGTCCGAGGTGATGAAGATTGCCCTGGTCCTGGCCCTGGCTCGTTTCTATCACGGCCTACCCATGGAAGAGGTAGGGCGCATTCGTTGGCTGCTGGCACCTGCCGCAATGATCCTGGTGCCCGTGGCCCTGGTGATGCGCCAACCTGATCTGGGCACGGCGATCCTGTTGATGGCGACGGCGACGGCGATCCTGCTATTGGCAGGGGTCAGACTGTGGAAGTTTGCCGTCGCCCTGGGCGCGGTTCTGTTGGCTATACCCCTGGCATGGCGCTTCATGCTGCATGGCTATCAAAAAGACCGGGTCCTCACCTACCTGAATCCGGAGCGTGACCCTTTGGGTGCCGGCTATCATATTATGCAGTCCAAGATCGCGCTGGGTTCGGGTGGGGTGTTCGGCAAAGGGTTCATGCAGGGCACGCAAAGCCATTTGGCATTTCTGCCCGAACGCCAGACAGATTTCATCTTTACCATGCTGGCGGAAGAATTCGGCCTCGTCGGCTGCTTTTCTCTGTTAAGCCTGTATATCCTGGTCATTGCCTACGGCTATGCCATCGCCATTCGTTCCCGCAATCAATTTGGACGCCTCTTGGCGACGGGCGTGATCTCCACCTTCTTTTTGTATCTGTTCATCAACATGGCCATGGTTATGGGCCTGATCCCCGTGGTTGGCGTTCCCTTGCCCCTGGTCTCCTATGGCGGCACTTCGATGATTTCTCTATTGATCGGCTTCGGCCTGCTGCTCAGCGTCTATGTACACCGGGATATAGTCATCCCGCGACGACCCAGCTAGATCAACTTCAACGGCAGGGCCGTGGTGTACTTAATCTGCTGCATTGAGAAGCTGGACGAGACATCGTTGAGGCCGTCAATTTCGATCAGACGTTTGTAAAATTCGTCGTAGGCAGGCATATCGGCGACCAGAACCCGCAGCAAATAATCCCAATTTCCTGCCAGGCGGTTGACCTCCAATACCTCTTCCATGGCCATAATACCGGCGGTGAATTGATCCAACCAATCGGTGCCGTGACGGGCAATGCGCAGGTGTACGAACACCGTCAGGCCCAGGTCCAGCTGCGCGGCATCCAACAATGCCACCCTGGCCCTGATAACGCCGTTCGCCTCCAACTTTTGAATGCGCCGCCAACAAGGTGTTGGCGACAGCCCCACACGTTCGGCCACCACCGCCACGGCGAGAGAGGCGTCTTCCTGCAGCTCATGCAAAATTCGATAATCAAAGTCGTCCATGATATTTTACCAATTATTAACAAAATAAGGAAAATTCATTCGAATATATGGCAATTAATTAGAAAATATATCTATAATATTCCTATTTTCATGCCATCTTTGCAAGATAATACTTTCCGCGACAGGCCATAATGACCGAATTCTACAGCAAGACAATATGGGGAAGTATTTCATGGCGCGCATCTCATTTACGGAACATCCCGCCTCGGTCAATGAAACTTACGGCGAACATTTTATGGTCGCTTCAGGCTTTGGCGTGACATTGCTGGTGGCCGGCTGCGCCTGCCTGCTGCACGGCATTTTTCCCTTCATGTTTGGCCGCACCGGCTCCAACGCAGTGACCGGTCTGTATAAGCGCATGGTCAGCCACCGGGTTGGCGGCGAAGCCCCGTTGCCGGGCGCGGATCTATCCCTTGATAGCGCGTTGGAGCGCTAATACAGAAACTTCAGCTATTCGTTTTCGGCCAGGAAGTTCCGGATTTCGTCTACGAATTCCGGCCAAGCGGGTTCGTCTTCCAATATTAAGTGGTTATCGCCTTCCAGGGCGACAAACCGGGCACCGGGGATCATGGCGGCCATACGACGGCCCTCCGAGAAGGGCACGATCCCATCATTTTTACAATGTAATACCAGAGTCGGAATATCGACCTTAGCCAAAAGATCCGTCACATCTACATTGTCGTTGGCCAGACGAAGGCGCACCGCGTTTTCCGGCGATACGGAAACTCGTTGCAACTCGTTGAACCAATCCCATTGTTCGGCTGATCCGCCAGGCAGAAAACTGGAGGTAAACATTTGCCGAAATGCTGGGTTTTCCTGCCCCCAACCAGTTTGTATCAAGGTGCGCATGGCAATGGCTTGATCTTTCGATGCGGCGGAGCCCCGCTTCTCGCTGCCACGGGCGAAACCGCCGTATAGGATAAGGTGGCTGACGCGGCCGGGATTCCGTACGGCATAGGCAATGGAGATGGCGCAGCCTTGGGAGATGCCCAGTAATGGAAAGCGGTCCAACTTCGCCGCATCAATAACCGTGGACAGGTCAGCGACGAAAGCTTCGAAAGAGACATCCTCTACATCCCAATCCGAGAGACCATTAGCTCTTTGATCAAACCGGATTAGCGTGTGCTCACGGCTCAACTCTTCCAGCGTATGACGCCAAATTGGGCTTTTCCAATCATACTCCAGATGGCTCATCCAATGCGGCGCCCTGACCAACGGTGGGCCCGAACCCGCGGTCGCATAGGCGATGCCGGCACCATCAGGGGCGGTACAAAAATGAATAATCTGATCCAGGGGTACCGTCGCCGTATTGGCGTTTTCTGCCCTGCCATCCCATTTCCAACAGCTTACCGGGCGCTCTATATTTTTCAGCTGCTGTTCGCCGATACTAATAATATCGACGTCCACCCGGCCAACGACCTGACTGTGCACGCTATCGGACAGTAACAGCCCACCTGCCGGTGCCAGACTTTCCAGACGGGCTGCAATATTGACGCCATCGCCGAATATGTCGTCGCCTTCAATGACAATGTCGCCCAAATTGACGCCGATGCGGAATTCAATTTCATTGTCGGCGCTATGGTTGCGTACCGCCATGGCTTTTTGAAAGGCGACAGCGCAGGATACCGCATCAACTACGGAACTAAACTCAGCCAAGGCACCATCCCCCATCATCTTGGCAATGCGGCCATTGTGTTCCGCGATGGCGGGATTGAAATGCTCGCCTCAAATGTCACGCAGGGTGGCCAGGGTACCCGCTTCATCGATACCCACCATCTTGCTATAGCCCACGACATCAGCCGCCAGAATTGCCGCCAGTCGCCGCGTAACATCCCCGCCTGACATAAAGCTCTCCCCTGTGTTTCTAATTATGCCACTATATCCTAGTGCCCGCGACGCCACTAGAGGAGCCGTTTTGCCAAGTATCGAAGTCTACGGAGTAAAGGCCCATTATACCAAAATTGGAACGGCGGGGCCCCTCGTGTTGATGGTACATGCGGCGACCAATCATGGGGCCCAGTGGGACCTGGTGCGCGCAGCCATGGGCCCGGACTATCGTTATCTGTTGCCGGATTTGTTCAATAGTGGCGGCACCGCGCCCTGGCCGCAAAAACGCCTGCGACGGGATCTGAATTTCGATGACGAGGCGGATATCGTGCTGTCCATGCTGATGGCAATCGATGAACCGGTCCATTTGGTAGGTCATTCCTATGGCGGTGCTGTTGCCTTGCGCGCGGCAATTCGAAGTACCGCAAATCCTGATGGCGGACCGGTCCGCTCTCTCTGCCTGATCGAACCGGGGGGCTGCCCCTTGCTGGCGGAGGCGGAACGGTTTCGGGACTATGAAGAATACGTCGGCGTGATGCGCGAATTTTTGCGCGCCGTGGATGCTGGCGAGCCGGTCTCTGCCTGGCGCGATTTCCTCAACTATTATCGCGGTCACAGGGATGCCTGGGATAGTCTGGACAAAAGTGTCCAGGACAGAATTGTCGCGAAGACCGAAACGCAACGCCAGGTCTATGCTGCCCAGATGAGCAATCCAACGACCTTGGCCGAGCTTCGCAACTTGAAAATGGAAACCTTGGTCATAACGGGTGGGCAGACCACCGCGCCGGAACGGGCCGTCTGTGAGGTTCTGGTACAGTATCTGCCGCATGCCCGGCTGCACATTATACCAAATGCCGGCCACCCCATGCCGGCATCCCACCCAAAGGCCGTCGCCGCCGCGCTTTCACGGCATATAGATGACAGCGAATTATTCCGCCCCTAACGCAGCTTTCAAGTAATTTGTATCGTCCCCGTCGCCCAATTGGCGCGATCTGGGCGATTGGCCTAATTACTCTTATCTTAAGGGCCCCAACGCCCTGAGCACGTTCAAAAGAAACATGCTCTAATGACCATTGCCTGATATCTTGACGCTATGACCATTGCCCCCGAAGGGGTCACGACGATACCGGCCTCGCGCCGGTTTATCATTTTGGCCACATGCTCCGCCGCGACCATGCTGTACGCCATGGCGATCACCATCGCCAATGTTGTGCTGCCGCAGATGCGTGGTGCCCTGTCCGCGACCCCGGATCAGATTGCCTGGGTGATTACCTTTAATCTGGTTGCCACTGCGGTAATGACGCCGGTTTCTGGCTGGCTGTCGAACCGTTTTGGCCGGCGCAATGTCTTGTTGGTCGCTTGCTTTGGCTTCACCGTCGCCTCTGTTCTGTGCGGTCTGGCCGATAGCCTGGAGGCTTTGGTGCTTTTCCGCGTTCTGCAAGGTGCCTTTGGCGCGCCTTTGGTGCCGGTATCACAAACCATCATCCTGGATACGTTTCCCCGCGAACAGCACAGCATGGCCACGGCCCTATGGGGTGTGGGGGTGGTCCTGGGACCAATTATCGGACCAACCTTTGGCGGTGCCATTGCCGAGGAATACAGCTGGCGCTGGGTCTTCTTCATGATCGTGCCATTCGGTATCCTGACCCTTGGTGCCATCTCGATGTTCATCACAAAGCGGCCCGTACGTCCGCCAAGTCCGCCCCTGGATTGGCTGGGCTTTTTTGCCTTGGCCGCGGCCTTGGCATCATTCCAGTTCATGTTTGATCGCGGTCAGCGGAATTCCTGGTTTGATTCACCGGAAACAATTGTCGAATGCACCATCGGTTTCCTGGCGCTGTATATTTTTATCGTCCATATTTCCTCATCGCCACGGCCATTTATCAATCCACGGTTATTTCTAAATCGAAATTATTGTCTTGGTCTGGCACTGGCGTTCATGTTCGGCATGTTGAATTTCGTGCCCTTGGTGTTGATGCCGTCTATGTTGCAGGACCTGCGCGGCTATCCCGATTCCACCATCGGCATCCTGTTGGCGATCCGGGGGGCGGGTAATTTTCTGTCCTTTCTGTTGGTCATTCCCCTGGCTAAATGGAACGCAAAATTCACCCTGGCATTTGGCTTTGTCTGTCAGGGGGTCTCCGGCTATGCCATATCCCAGCTTGATATCAACCTGACTTATTTCGACGTGGCCTGGACCGGTGCCCTGCAAGGTATGGGGATCGGAATGTCCTGGGTACCCCTGACCCTGATCATGTTTTCCACGGTGCGCCCGGAATTCCTCGACGATGCGTCGGCGATCTTTCACATGCTGCGCAACTTCGCCTCGTCTCTGTTTATCTCCATCTGCGTCGCCGTGGTGATCCGTTCCATCTATATCAACAGCGCCGAACTGGGTGCGCCCCTGTCGGAGTTTTCAAAGATGTTGTCCTGGCCCTGGGTAACCGGGGCTCTGGATATGGACTCGGTTCAGGGCCTGGCGGCTGCCTCGAATGAGGTGAAGCGACAGGCGGCGTTAATCGGATATCTGAACGCGTTCCGCCTTTATGCCATCATCGCCTTTCTACCTCTGCCGTTGATTCTATTGGCCCACATGCCGAAAAAGGGGACTTAAAAGACAATGACCGAGATTACTGTCTATACGGCGCGGCTGGTCCGCACCATGGAACCGGCCCTGCCGCTGGCCACAGCAGTGGCCGTGCGCGGTGATCAGATAATCGAGGTCGGCAGCCTGGAGACCATGCAGCCGTGGTTGGAGGCCCACCCCCATCGCATCGATGACCGGTTCAAGGATCATGTCATCATGCCCGGTTTTATCGATCCGCACCTGCATCCTTCGATGGCGGCATTGCTGCTGCCCATGCATTTCACGACGGCCCTGGAATGGCACCTACCCTGGCAGGATGTGCCCGCCACGCGCGGCAACAATGAATTCCTGGACCGCCTGAAAGAGATCGACCTGTCTATGGAGGACCCGGACGAGCCATTGTTTGCCTGGGGCCATCACCCGATCTGGCATGACGAAGTTTATCGCCAAACCTTGAACGGTATCTCGTCCAGCCGGCCGGTTATCGTCTGGCATCGGGGTTTCCACACTTTGGTCGTCAACGATGCGACGATCAAATGGATGGGGATGGACGAGGCGGAGGGCGAAAGGCATCCCCAGGTCAACATGGCCGAAGGACGCTTTTTTGAAACCGGCCTGGCCCTGGCCTTTCGCTATTTCAATTCATTTACCCTGGCGCCAAAGCGATTTGCCGAGGGGTTGGAGCGGTTGCGCCAGGTGGTGCATTTCGGTGGCCATACGACAATCGGCGATATGGCAGCCGGCATGTTCGATTTGGAAATGGAATGGCCGGCCCTGGTTAAGGCGTTGGAGCGGGATGACACCCCATTCCGGGTCCAGATGATCCCACCGGGCACGCCCCTGGGCGGCGGCCTAAAGGAAAGCGAAAAGTTGATCGAACGCGCCGTCGGTCTGCGGGAACGCAATACCCATCGCCTGCGATTCTATGATCATGTGAAGTTGTTTGCCGACGGCGGCTTTTATGCCGGCCTGATGCAGCTGGGCCCGCCCGGTGCGATTGAAGAGCATCACGGGGAATGGATGACCCCACCGGAAACTTTTGAGGCCGTAGCCCGGGCGTTCTGGAATGAAGGCTTTAAAATCCATGTCCATTGTTCCGGCGACCTTGGCGTGGAGCTGGCCCTGGATACGTTGGAGAAACTGCAGTGGGAACGACCCCGTTTCGACCATCGCTTCACCATAGAGCATTTCGGTGTATCGACGCCGGAACAGGTTCGCCGCATGGCCGCGTTGGGCGCCTGCGCCTCGGTCAATATCTATTATGTGCACGAGCTGGGGGATGCCTATTGGAAGAACAAGCTGGGTCACGAAAGGGCCTCGCAAATGTCCCGCCTGGGCACCCTGGCGCGCCATAATGTGCCCACTGCCCTGCATACGGATTTCACCATGGCACCTGCATTGCCTCTGAACAGCGCCTGGGTCGCGGTCAACCGGATTAGCGAAGCCGGCCATGTCATGGGCCCGGAGGAATGCCTGACACTGGACCAGGCCATGCGCGCCATTACCGTCGATGCGGCCTATGTCCTGGGGCTGGAGCACGAGATCGGAACAATCCGGGCCGGCAAAAAAGCCGATTTCACAATTCTGGAGCAAGACCCCTATGAAGTGGGTGGGGAGAATTTGCGGGAGATTCCCATCTGGGGCACGGTGTTTGAAGGACGCCCCTTTCCCATCAAGCACAAAAAATGAGTCCGGCTGATGATCACCAACTGATGATCCCTGTCACAGTCATAGGCGGCTATCTTGGTGCCGGTAAAACGACCCTGATCAATGGCCTGCTGGGGGGAGACCATGGCCGCCGCCTGGCGGTTCTGGTCAATGATTTCGGCGAGATCAATATCGATGCCGCCCTGATCACGGCCCATGATGGCGATACGATCAGCCTGGCCAACGGCTGCGTCTGTTGCACCATTGCCGATGCCCTGGGCACGGCCCTGGACAATGTCCTCGGCCTGACGCCCGCGCCCGATCATATCGTGATAGAGGCCAGCGGCGTTGCCAACCCGGCCAAAATTGCCATGTACGGTCAGGGCTGGCCCGGCCTGCGCCTTGATGGGATTGTCACTGTCGTTGACGGGGATAGCGTACGGGCGCGCTCTACGGATAAATTCGTCGGCACGACGGTCATGCAGCAGTTGGCGGCTGCTGAATTATTGATACTCAACAAAATGGATCTGCTGTCTGAGCGGCAGCATATGGACTTACAACAATGGCTGCGTGGAACCTCCCCCCAGGCCACCATCGTCGAAACCATCTTCGGGCAACTGCCGGCGGAAATACTGTTGGGCCAATATGGGGACGGGATATCCTTGCCCGATGGCGCGGAAAGTCATGGAGATTTCGAAACGGCGGCATTCCGTACCGACAGGCCCCTTGACCGTGCGCGGCTGATGTCTCAGATCGCGGCCTGGCCAGCAGGTGTCCTGCGTGCCAAAGGTTTGCTTCATCTTACCGACGATCCGGCCCATCGTTATATCCTGCAGCTGGTGGGCAAGCGTTGTACTTTGGAAATGGGTCCGCCTTGGTTGGCCGAACGACCGGACTCTCAAATTGTCGTGATCAGCGCCGGGCTGGACATGGCATCTGACTGGTTGGAAGCATCTCTGTCGGCAGTCTGCCTGTGATCTGGCCAAACCCCACAAACTAAAGCCCTGTCTTACATACGGTTTTCCCGACGGATCGTGGTGCGTTCCTTCTCACCTTCGAGATAGTACAGTTCTTTCTCACCAAACCCTTTGACCGTATGTGTGCCGCGCTCTTCCATAATAAAATCATCCCGGAGCAGGTCATAGGTCTCTGTCGATACGGTAATCTGCATGGATTCCGACATGCTTTCCATGCGCGCGGCCAGGTTCACGCCGGGGCCAAAGATATCGTAGACGTATTTTTGAATGCCGACGATGGATCCGATGACAGAACCTGTGGCAATGCCGATACGGCAATTCCAGGTCCGGGTATGGGCTGCATTGCGCCGATCCAGATATCGCCGCAATCGTAGGGCGACACGGGCCATATCAGCGGCATGGTCGGGAGAGGTTTCAGGCAGACCCGAGACGCACATATAGCCATCGCCCATGGTCTTGATCCGCTCACAGCCAAACATTTCCACGATCCGGTCAAAGGCCGAAAAGATATCGTTCAATTCGGCCACCAACTCGCCGGGTTCCCGGCTGACGGCCATTTCCGTGAAGTCGACAAAATCCAATAACAGGATCGTCGCGTTGTCATAACGTTGCGGCGTCACGGTGCCGTAGTCCTTCATCTCCTCGTAGACGGAACGGGGCATAATGTTCAGCAACAGACGCTCCACCCGATCCTTTTCCTTTTGCAATTCCCGGGTATTGCGTTCGGCAACCTCGGAATAGGATTCCAGCATGAACTCGGCTCGTTTTTGCGCCGTCATGTCCCGACATTCGACTACAGCAAATTCATCGCCACCATCAAAGCCGCGCATGGTGATCTCCAAAAAGGTCGAGCGGGCACCATCCCGCAGTTCGAAATCCTGACGATACGAACGGTTACCTTTGATGCGGTCCCGCGCCCGATCCGCGCGGAATTCGTTCAAACGGCTGTCGAGGGGAGCATCAGTGTCACCGTTCGGCGGGCACCACTTGAAGAAGCGGCCGTTCTCGAAAACAATGCGCCAATCAGCCACGGTCACAACGGCTACGCCTGTTTCCAGGTCACGCAGTAAATCGCCCAGGCTTTCTTCCGGAAAGGCGACGGGCACGGCGGGGGTATCTAATTCAGTGGCGGCAGCTTCTGACATAATGACAGCTCCTATTGCGGCATTCACTAGTGGCGAACGACAAAATTGACCCGATTGTTGAAGTTCTGCACCACCTCGTTGACATCTTCATCATTGAGGTCGAAATCCTCGAGTGTTTCCTGCAAAAGCTCCATCATCTCGTCGAATTCCGCCCGCGTTATGG
The DNA here is from genome assembly GCA_018660265.1 of Rhodospirillaceae bacterium. GTDB lineage: Bacteria > Pseudomonadota > Alphaproteobacteria. The sequence continues at coordinate 47,314 of JABJKS010000073.1, forward strand.
TAAAACGGGCATGGGCGCGTTCCAGTTCCTGGTTGGAATAGCTGGCGGGCCCACCCATCAGCGATGCGATGAATTTTGTTTGGTGATCAATCTGGCGGCGCATATCGATATTTTCGAAATATTTGCTCAACTCCGGTGAATCGAGAACCTTATCGTAAAAAGACGAAACAACCTTGCTGATGCTTCCAAAGCCGCCATAACGTTCAAAGGTGGATTTTGTCATTATTCTATCTTTCATTTCTTGGTGCCCAGATTTTCAAAAAATGCCGGCCATCTCTGCAACTTGCCGTCCAAAATGGCTGGTGCGGCTGTTGACGGTTATGAATTTAGGTGTGGCGGGTATCTGTTTGATGTCTGCCAACGCGGCGAATTGTTTCAATTGTTTCAGTCGCGAAGGTTTGGATAGGACATAAAAAAAGACGCCGGAAACAGGCGCCTTTGAAATCCGAGTGGTCTGAAATCAAGTCGGGGCGTAAGTATAACCCATGCCGCGTACGGTCTTGATGACCTGGGGTTTGGCCGGGTCCATTTCGATCTTGCGCCGCAGGCGGGCAATACGAATATCGATGGACCGATCATAGGGTTCCCAATTTTTGTGGTGCGCAAATTCCAGCAACTGATCCCGGGTTAAGACCCTGTTCGGACGTTCGACAAAAGCACACAGCAAGTCATACTCCATTGCTGTAATTGAAATCTCGCCACCGGCCTGATCGAACAGACGATGGGTATCCAAATCCAGATGGCAACTGCCGAAACGTACGCGCTGTTTTTCTGTAGCCGCCTGATCTGGAGTGCCGGAGTTCAGGCGGGTACGGCGCAGAACGGTTTTGATCCGCGCAAACAACTCCCGCAGATCAACAGGCTTCGCCAGATAGTCATCCGCACCCATTTCCAGGCCGACAATTCTATCCATCACTTCATTGGCTGCGGTCAGCATAATAATTGGTACGTCGGAGCTTTCCCGTAGAAAGCGCGCCAAGGTCAGGCCGTCTTCTCCGGGCATGTTTATGTCCAAAATGACCAAATCGATCGCTTCACCTGAAGCGATAACCTCGCGCAAAGTGGCCCCGCCCATGGCAGGGGTGACGCGGAAATTCTTGAGTTCAAGATATTCCTGCAAAGTATCACGGATACCCTGCTCGTCATCCACGACAACAATATGATCCATTTCAACCATGACCAATGTCCTTCAACCTGGTGCCATCAAGACCGAAGCAGGAAAAGCTGCGTGATCTTACGGGCCATAGCTTGGGTATAAGCCGCGAACGCACAAAGCACCGTCATATAGGGGTCAATATTTTTTAATTCATAACCAGCCGTGCCATGCGTGTGCATGCCGCTGCTAAATGTCGAGGTATACATTGTTCTTGCTCCGGCCTTAACCGTTCAATCCTACGTTCGATGGTCTTAATGTGCCTCGGCTCAATGTCAGCCCTATGTCCATATTGCCGGGGTTTTGTTTCAATTGTTTCAGTCGGCCAATTGAACCAATTATGTCGTCGCCAAAATTTGCAGAATGAGGGTACGCACATCGCCCGGCGTAATGGGTTTTTCAATATAGGGGCGACCGCTGCCGCGTAGAAAAGATGCCATGTGCTCACTTAAGGTATCGCCGGTCAAAAAGCCTATGCGGTTGAGCAGGTGCGGATGATCCCGGCGCAGGTTTTCAAAAAATGCCGGGCCATCCATTTCCGGCATTCGAAGGTCGCTGAGGATAACGTCAAACTGTTGTCCCCACAGCAGGGCCAGGCCTTCCCGTCCATTGCCGGCGATGGTCGTCTGATGGCCGTCCAATTCCAGAATATCAGAAAGCAAATTGGCGACGCTGGCCTCATCGTCGACGATCAATACCGATAGCTTCGATGTCGAGGGCGCAGAGCTTCCCGAGGCTTCCGCTCTGGGCTGATCCTCGGATACTGCCGGCAGACGCATAACAAAAGTGGTCCCTGATGCCGGGCCGCTTTGTAGTTTTATACGGCCCCCATGAGAGCGCAAGATACGATGACAGAGGGCCAGGCCGATGCCGGTGCCATCGCCGACTTCTTTGGTGGTAAAGAACGGTTCGAATATACGCCGGCGGATATCGTCAGGGATGCCTGGTCCATTGTCCCGGATTTTCACCACCACCATTTTTGCTTCCGGTCGATATAGCGTGACGATGCCCAGTTCTCTTGCACCCGTGGTCTCGCGTAGGGCATGCTCGGCATTCACCATGAGATTGATGAAAACCTGAATAATCTGATCCCCGTCCACCAAAACATTCGGCAATTCCGGGGCGAGTTTCTGGACCACCGTAATGTTGGAGGCGCGCAGGGAATAGCCGGCGACTTCCAGGGCCAGATCAATCAACTCGTTGACACTGGTCGGTGCGCTTTCACCGGGTTGCTGGCGGGCCATGGACAGAAATGTTTTTACAATGCGGGCGCAGCGATCGGCTGAATTGACGATCCGTTCCGCCCGTGCGGCGACGGCTTCATCGTTGGTGGTTTCCTGCAATAACAGGGCCTGCCCGACCACAACAGAGAGCGGATTGTTCAGTTCATGGGAGACGCTGGCCAGCAATTCACCCATGGCAATCATCTTCTCGCTGACATGCAGGACTTCCCGCTGACGGGTCATCTCTTCTTCCAAGGCGCGGTATTCGGTAAGGTCCAGAATGGCCGAGACGATCATCTGTTCGCCCCGGTTTTCCACCAGCCGGGCTGAGTAAGAGGCCCAAAAATTCCTGCCGTCCCCGTCACAAAATTGGATAGCGCGATCTTGCACCAACCCGGTGTCTTGCAGTTCCAGCCAAATTCGGTCCCGGTCTGATTTGTCGGCCCAGTAGTCGCGGGCCACTGGGTTGTCGCCTTCGCCACCACGGCGGAAAAGTTCTTTCGAGGCCGGGCTTTCATACAAAATGTGACTGTCATGGCCACGGCTGACCGTAATGGGTGCGGGGCAACCTTCCAGGATTTGCCGAACCGAGGCCTCACTTTCCCGCAAGGCCCGCTGCATTACCTTGCTTTTCGAAATGTCGGCCAGGGTGATCACCATGCCGCCCTGGCGCGTGGGTTGGGAGGAATATTGAAACCATTTATCATTCGCCAGGCGGTATTCAAAACCAAACCGGGCGTTGCCCTTGCGGCGGTCGTCGATATGGCTCTGGATAAATTTCTCAATCTCCGCATGTTCGCCATGAAATTGTCCACGCGCCATCCCGGTCCGAATAAGCGCCTCAAAGGTCTGGCCAGGTCTGATCACATCCGCGCAGGTCTTGTTGAAGTCACAGTAACGGCTGTTGAAGGTCACCAAGCGATCATCCTGGTCATAAAGGGCAAAACCTTCGGATAAAGATTCGATCGCATCCTCAAGCGTTTCATTGGCTTTGTTGAGAGCGATTTCGCGTTCCTGTTGTTCCGTGACATCAACGATGGAAGTGATGTGCACTTCCCGGCCGCCATGAACGATCAGCCTGGCCGTTATGGCGATCCAGAAAAGGACGCCGTCGGGGCGTTTGTATCTGATGCGACGGTTATGCAAGGCACCGTCACGTCGCAGTTCCGCAATGACCGCGGCCCGATCATCGGGGTCAGCGTACAAATCCTGGACACGGAAATTTTGGTCGGAACCCCAGTCCTGGCCGAATAGTTCCGAGGCTGCCGGGCTTTGATACAAAACATTTCCCGTTTCCACATCCACCAGAATTACCGGTAGGGGATGGCTTTCCACCAGCATGCGGAAATGCTCCGCACTTTCCTGCATCTCAAGTTCCAGCTTCTTTTGGGCATGAATGTTGGTCACCAAGATAATTTGGCCGCCCTCCATTGTCGGGGCCAGGGTGACCCGAACCCAATAGCCCGCAGACATTTTTAGCTCAATACCGGGGCCCGCGGGTTGGCTGATGCGGTGCATGATCCGCTCCACCCATTCGGTCGTTTGCTCGGTCTTTTCACCGTCAAAGGTTTCGATATTTTGCAGAATATCTTCAACCAAACGACGCCGTGGGTGACCGATAAATCGCTCCGGCCCATAGCCGGCGGAAATAGCCAGAATGGAATTGCAGGCAATGACACGGTCGTCACGGTCGGTGACACAAAAGCCGCCGTCAATATTTTCAACGGATTTCTGATAAACCTGCAGCGGGTTTCCGTCCGCCATTTCGTCGCTGATATCGATCATGCAGCCGGCCAGGCTGTTTTCGTCGCCGGCTATTAAGCGCAGGTCATCGCGGTACCAGATATACACGCCATCAGATCGCCGAAAACGATAACGGCAACTAGCCCGCCCGCTTGTTTGCAACGACTGGCAGGCCTTGCGATAGCTGGGTAAATCGTCTGCATGGATTTGGGCATCCCGATAGTCGGGGTTGGAGAGCATTTGCGCGACCGTATGGCCGGTCAGCCCCTCGATATTCTCCGAGATGTAGTGCAACGGGAAATCGCCCAATGAGCCCGTGGCAGCGGTGGCGGCGGTAGCGGTATAAAGAATTACCGGGGAATGGGCCGCCGCCAGGGCCAACTGGCCCGCAGTCTGTGCTTTGGTAAGCGGCCTTTGCGATGACGACATGGCGGAGCATCCATTTAGTTGACTAAAGCAACTGGTTTGTTGATAATATCAAATTGTCACTTAATGCCAGGATAGAAAGATGACGGCGAAAAGCAAGAACCCTGCCACGGCAACACCAGGACCTAAAAATGAAATAGACCCTGAACGGGTTGCCGCTGTGCGTGTTTTCAACCGATTTTACACCAACCAAATCGGCATCCTGCGTGAAGGCTTAATGGACAGCAATTTTCCCCTGGCGGAAGCACGGGTGCTCTACGAACTGGATGCCCGTGGTGAGACAACGGCCAAAGCACTTAGCCAGGACCTCTCCCTGGACCCCGGATATCTTAGCCGTATTCTGCGCGATCTGGGATCGCAGGGCTTGGTGGACAAGCATCCCGCACCCGATGACCGGCGCAAGAATATTTTGCGCCTCAGCCCGGCTGGTTCCCAAGAATTTGCCGGGCTGGAAATGCTTTCGCGGGCTGCCAACGGCAAACTCCTGGCCCCGCTGTCGGAGGCGGATCAGATCCGTCTGGTCGCCGCCATGGAACAGATCAGAAATCTGCTGGCCCCCAATCGAGATGGCAGCGACAGGCGAAGGGCATTCACCCTGCGGGGCCATCGCCCCGGCGACCTGGGCAAGGTCATCGCGCTGCACGGCAGGCTGTATCCCGAAATGTTTGGCTGGGACCATACGTTTGAGGCATTGGTTGCGACCATTGCAGCGGATTTTATCACCAACTTTGACCCGGATTGGGAATGTAGCTGGATTGCCGAAGTTGACGGTGTCTTTGCCGGTTCCGCCTTCGTCGTCAAGGTGGACGAGAATGTCTCAAAGTTGCGGTTGATGATCCTGGATCAAAAGGCCCAGGGCCTTGGTCTCGGCCGGGCCCTGTTGAACGCCTGCATCCAATTCGCGCAATCCAAGGGCTACAAGAAGATGACCCTGTGGACCAATGATGTGCAAACGGCCGCTCGCGCCCTCTATGCCACGGGCGGCTTTGTATTGGTGCAGGCGGAGCCGGGCCACGATTTTGGCGTCGACCTGGTAGCGGAAACCTGGGAACGGCAGCTTTGAGCCGGGAAGGCGGCCTGGCAATTATCGCCGGGATCGTCATGGGCGTCCTGGTCGGTGCGGCCATGGTGGCCACCCGATATGTCATTGGGCAAAGCGATCCGGCCTCCCTCGCCCTATTGCGCTATTCCATTGGCGCGGTGGGTTTGATCCTGCCCGTCCTGTTGATCCGCCGCGTTGCGTTTGCCCGGAGGGATCTGTTGCCCATTGCTTTGTTGGGCATCGGCCAGTTCGGCATTCTTATCGCCCTGCTGAATTACGGTCTGCAATTCATCGGCTCCGGCCTGGGCGCGCTGTTGTTTGCCACCTTCCCGGTGATGACCATGGTCCTGGCCGCCGCCTTGCGATTGGAGGCGTTGACCCTTCTCAAATCTGCCGGCGTTCTGCTGACGGTAATCGGCGTCGGCCTGGCGGTATCCGACGATACTGTATTGCCCGGTTTCAGCGGCGACAATTTATTGGCGGTCGTGGCCATCTTAGCAGCGGCCCTGACCGGGGCCATTTGTTCGGTTTTCTATCGACCATACCTACAAAAGTATCCGCCCCTACAGGTTAGTCTGTTTGCCATGTTTGCATCCGTGGCGTTTCTGGTTCTGCCAGCTGCAGGTGAAGGTTTTTTTGTTGCCCTGCCAAGCTTCACGCCGGGGGGTTGGGCCGCGGTGCTGTTCATCGGCTTCTGCTCCAGCCTGGGATACTACGCCTGGCTGTTTGCCTTGAAGCACGCCACGCCGACACGGGTTGCCATGTTCCTGGCCCTGGGCCCCGTCACTGCCACCGCCCTTGGTACGGCGTTGTTGGATGAACCACTTACCTTGCTTTTCATGGCCGGTCTGGCGGCGGTGATCGCGGGATTGTGGGTGGCGCACATACCCACCAAAGCATTTCCGACGAGGAAATGCTCAGACCCTAAAAAATAGGGCAATTGCAGGTCGGAATTGCTCTGGGGCTGGGCGGGAATAGGCAGAACTGTTAGTGTTGCCCCTGTTCTTTGAGGGAGAGTTCACTGTGCCTAGACGCGTCGCCTTAATCACCGATACCAGCCTGCACCTCGGCCCCGACCTGGCCCGCATCCTGGCAAAGCGGGACCATGATCTGATTTTGGGGAACCCCCTGCCGGGTTTGGTGGCGGAAGTAGAAGCATTGGGCGCTTCCGTGGTCGCGCTCGACGGCATGGAAGATCTGGGCGACGGCCACAACATTGCCCGTCTGATCGATGCCGGTCTGCAACGTTTCGCCCGCCTGGACGCGGCCTGTGTGCGCACCGGGGTCATTATCGGCGGGGCCTTTCTGGAAGCCACGTTGGATCAGTTGCAGACCCTGCAGCGGGCCAATCAGGAGGCCGTCTTTCATACCCTGCAAGCCTTAATGGGCGTCATGGTCCCCACGGGCCAGGGGCAGATCCTGATTATTACCTCCGCCACGGGTAAACGGTTGATGCCGAATTCGTCGTTGTATAGCGCCACCCGCGCAGGTGCCAATATGATGGTCAAAGCCGCCGCCATGGAAGTGGCCGACAAAGGCGTCAGCATCAATGCCCTGGGGACGGCCTTCCTCGACTATCCCGGCTTTATCAAGGCGACCGGCTCGGATGATCCCGAAGTGCGAAAAAAGGTCGAAGGCATGGTGCCCATGAAACGCTTTGGGCAACCGGCGGAGATCGCACATTTCGCCGCCGGGCTGCTGGACGGCGGCAACCAGTTCCAAACCGGGCAATTTTTTTCCATGAGTGGCGGTTGGAGCGATTAGCAATAAGGGGCGCATAATGAGTGACAAAGTACCGACAGGCGCGATGGGCGGACAAGTTGAATACTGGAATTCGGACGCCGGGAATAAATGGGTTGCCAATCAGGAAAGATTGGATCGGCAATTGGGCATTTTGACCGACCGTCTGTTCGAGCATACGGACATTCAGGTCGGCGAGCGCATCATTGATATTGGCTGTGGAACCGGTGCCACCATTCTTCGTTCGGCACCAGCCACCGGCACCGGCGGCACGGTACTGGGGCTTGATATCTCCCACCCCATGCTGGATCTGGCCCGCAAGCGGTCCAAAGAACAAGGTGGCATGGCGCATCTGGAATTGAGGATTGCCGATGCCCAGAACGAAACCTTTGATCCAGGCGGCTACGATTTAATAATGTCACGCTTCGGTGTGATGTTTTTTGATGACCCTGTAGCTGCCTTCGCCAACCTGTTGTCCGCCTTACGTCCGGGCGGTCGCCTCTGTTTTGTCTGCTGGGGGCCCCTTGCCAACAACCCTTGGTTCAACATTCCGCGTACGGCAGCGATCCAATATCTGGGCACACCCGCGCCCGCGCCACCGCGCGCGGCTGGGCCCATGGCCTTTGCCGAAACCGACTATGTCATGGATATTCTCACCGGCGCCGGATATGCGGATATTCGGATCGAGACCGAAACATGCGACCTAGTCGGCGCTGCCACGGTCAAGGAAACGGCCAACATCTCCCTAAACACCGGCCCAGCCTATAGATTGTTGAAGTCGCAAAACGCATCACCCGAAATCGTCGCGTCTATTGAGGCTGATATCGAGACGGCTTTCGCACCCTATCTGCAATCTGATGCTGTGAAGGTTCCCGCCGAGCTGCATTTCGTTCACGCCAAAAAGGTTTGATCATGGCCGACGTACATTATTTGGGTATTACCGAGGTTGGCAAATTATTGCGCCAGGGAGACCTGGGCGTGGTGGAGCTAACCCAAACTATGCTGGACCGCATTGAGCGCCTGGATGCTGACTTGAACAGCTATATTACCGTGACGGTAGAGACTGCCCTGAGCCAGGCTACGATAGCAGAGCGGGAATTGCGCAGCGGCCGGGATCGCGGTCCCTTGCACGGCATCCCCATTGCCCTGAAAGACCTGATCGAAACCAAGGACATCCGCACCACCTTCGCCTCCCGCGCCTACAGCGACTATGTCCCCACCGCCGATGCCGCCGCGACCCGGGCCTTGGCGGAGGCCGGCGCGGTGCTGTTGGGTAAAACCAATCTTTCCGAAGGCGCGGCAGACAGCTCGTCGCAATCCTCGGCCTTCGGCGGGCCGCGTAATCCCTGGAATACGGACTATATTACCGGTGGTTCGTCGGGCGGGTCAGGTGCGGCAGTAGCCGCCGGGTTAGCCTTTGCCGCCCTGGGCAGCGATACCGGCATGTCGATCCGCCAGCCGTCGGCCCTGTGCGGGATCGTCGGCTTGAAACCGACTTTTGGCAGGGTCTCGAAACAAGGCGCCATGACATTATCGGATTCCCTCGATCACCTGGGCCCGATGACCCGGTCCGTGGAAGATGCGGCCCTGGTCCTTCAGGTTCTGGCAGGTTTCGACCCTGATGATCCCTGCAGTGTGGATCTGCCGGTGCCTGATTATTTGGCCGCCATGTCAGCGGTACGGATTAAGGGCGCGCGCCTGGCCATTCCCCGAAATGATCTTTTTACCAACACGGACCCGGAGTGGATCGCCGCCACGGAAGCCGCCATCGCGCTATTTAGGGATCTGGGCGCGGTGGTGGAAGAGATAACCCTGCCCGATCTGGACGGCTTGTTAAGCCTTGGAAACCTGATCGTGGTGACAGAGGCGGCGGCCTATCATCGGCAGCGGTTCGCCGAGAGGCCGGAGGATTTCGGCCCTGAGCTGACCCAGGTTATCGGCAGAGGGGAAAGCTATAACGCCGCCGACTATATTTTGGCGCAACAAAACCGCCAGGCAGCGAAGGCCGCTTATCTGGCAGCATTCGAAGGCTTTGACGCCATGGTGCTGCCAACCACCACCCTGGCAGCCTGCCCGGTTGCCGAAGACGCCTATCCCCTGGTGCGGCCCCGGTCCCGCAACACCCTGCCGTTCAACACCCTGGGTTGGCCGGGCATATCCGTACCCTGCGGCCTGGCCGAAAACGGCATGCCCATGGGCCTGCAGATCGTCGGCCAGCCATTTGCCGAAGCCACTGTCCTGGCCCTGGCAAATGCTTATGAAGATGCCACGGACTGGCCCCGCCACGCGCCTGTCTAGGGTCTTTCCATCACGCCGGACCAGCCCACGCCCCCTCCCAGCCACCCACTGGATCATCCTTAATGGGTGGCCGGGAGGGGGCGTGGGCGGCTTGGAATTTCTATTCCATGGAGAGAGAACCTACACGTCGGCGTATTTCTCTACCACATCCCGCCAACCCAAGACTTCCTCCGGCGTGCCCAGGCGGGTTTGCAATCCGGCCATGGGGGTGACGGGTACCAACAGGCGGTCAACGCCGGCAGCGGCCAGGGGCGCGATCTCATCCAGATCATCCGGCATGGATGTGGTGATTTCAATCGCATCCGGATCACGGCCATGTTCGATGGCGCTTTCCTTGGCGATGGCAATCAGTTCCGCCGGTGCGCCCCGGGCCGGGAAAAAGCCATCGCCCAGACGACCGGCCCGCCGGGCCGCCGGTTTGGAATGGCCGCCGACAATAATCGGCACGCTGCCATTTACCGGTTGCGGGCGACAATAGATATTTTCGAAGCTGGCGAAGTCGCCTTTGTAGGTGGATTTCTCCTGGCCCCATAGGGCCCGCATAGCGGCGACATAGTCATCCGTGCGGGGGCCCCGGTCATCAAAAGGCGTGCCGATGGCATCGAATTCTTCCCGCATCCAGCCGACCCCGATGCCCAACAGCACCCGACCACCGGACATGTAATCCAGGGTGGCGATCTGTTTGCCGGTGATCACCGGGTTGTGCTGGGGCAGGATCAAAATGCCCGTGGCCAATTTGATCCGCGTGGTGGCTGCGGCCACATAGGCCATCCAGATCAACGGATCGGGCAGGGGAACATCATCCTTACCGCCCGCCATCTTGCCATCGTCGGAGTATGGATAGGCCGATTGATAGCCTTCGGGAACAATGGTGTGTTCAACGGTCCAGGCGGATTCAAAGCCTGCTTCCTCACCTGCCTGTACCAGCTCCACCGCTTTTGCGGGGTCCACGTAGCGGCCGGTGTTGCAATAACGCAATCCGAATTTCATAGCTTCATTCTCCCATTTAAAACTCTAAAGGTTCAAAAAACGCGACGCCGCCATCCACAACAGACGCACGCCAAAGATTGTCAGCAGAATAGTTAGGGCAAGGCGAAAGCGATCATCGCCCATGCGGTGGAGCACTCGCCGCCCCACCAGTGTACCGATAAATCCGGTGACAATCATACCGCCGATCAAGGGTAGATAGGGCGCATAGTTAAATCCCAGAATACCAAACACGGCAATTTTCAGGCCATGTTGAAAGACCATACAGCCTGCCTGGGTGCCGACATGGGCCATACGGTCCAGGTTCAGGCTTTTCAAAATGGCGGCCACCAATGGCCCGGTGCCGCCAATGAACATGGTCAAAAAGCCCGACGCCCCGCCACCTAACCACAAAGTGGCCCGGCCAAACCCGAACGAGGTCTTGCCCCAGGCCGACCACAGGACGAACGACCCCACGGCCAGGAACAACAGCCAATCCGGCAGGCGCACCGCGATCATGCCGCCGATGGCAGCACCCACCGCGCCGCCGATTGTGATAGGCAACAGCGCCGGCCAGTGGATATAGCGGGCCATGACCGTGGATCGGGAAATGTTGGAACCGATCTGGATCACCCCGTGTACCGGGATCAGGGCCACGGCCGGCACGATCGTCGCCATCACCGCAAGCAATACCATGCCGCCGCCCAATCCGAACGCGGCGGAGATGAACGAGGTTACCGCACTAAGCCCCAGCAGCAGGAAGGCCACCCATGGCGCAATTTCACCGGGCAGCAAACTTTGATACTGGTCCGCCCAATCAATAATGCTCAACGATCCAGCCTAAACCGGATCGTCCAGGCGATAAACCCGATTTGCCGTATCATGATATAGCGCCGCCTTTTCACCGGCGGTATAATCCGCTGTCAGATGCTTAAAACTGTTCCACAGGACATTGTAGCTGCAGGAACACATATCCACCGGAAAATTGGATTCAAACATACAGCGGTCGACACCGAATTGTTCGATGGCATGGTCATAGTAGGGCCGGGTCGCCTGCATCAATTCTTCCGACCCCGGCGGCCGATCCCGTTCGTGCCAGCCAAAGCCGTTCAATTCCATATTGATGCCGCCCAACTTGGCCACCACGTTCTGACAGCGGGCCAACTCGGTCACGTCCGTTTGCCATTGGGCAAAATCATCATTCCGCTTGCCTGCGTAGGGCCCGATGCCAAGGGGGCCGCCGAAATGATCCAGAATAATCGTAGTATCGGGGAACGCCTGGGCCAACTCCGTCAGCTCCTTAATCTGGGTGTGGAAGCACCAGCCTTCAAAGCTCATATTATGCTTTGCCAGCTGGGCAAATCCCTGGCGGAAGTTTTCCTGTTGGTACAGATGTTCGGGCGGCTCGCAACGCGCGTTCGGCACATCCGGCGAAGGATCCCAGGTACAGGAATGGCGGATGCCGCGAAATCTGCCGCCGCCCGCCTTGATGTGGGCCGCCAGAACAGGGGCCACGTCATCGCCCAGACACAGGTCCGCATGGCCGACGATGCCGGCGGCAACCCGTGCTGTGCCGTATTCGCCGCCGGCGCTCATGGCGGCAATGCCGTTGACGAATTCCGTCTCGCCAATCATGCGCATGGGCACCGGGCCGTCCGTCTTAATCATCGAACCGCATTCAATGAACACGGTGGAGACGATGTTATGGCCGCAATTCAGGTCTTCCAGAATTTCGTCCAGCAGATAGCGGTGCGCCACCCGTTCGTGCTTGAATTCCCAAAGATGGTGGTGCGGATCACAGATCGGTAAATCCGGCTCCAGCGTTTCTTCCACCACTTGCGCCAGCCATTCGGCATTTGTTGGTTTCGTTGCCATCGTAATTCTCCTCCCAAGAGCAATTCAGCCACCAATGTTTGGCTGTTCCGGGGACGAGGTCAAGAGATTTGGCGACAGGGTTATTTGTTTTAAGCTAAATTGCGGCGACTGAACGCGGACGGAAAGCCCATGCCTGACAATGATACGCTGATCGATGCCATCACCAATCTGCTGTCCCCATTGCTGAATGCGATGGAGGCGCTCAGCTATGTGGCACGCCATTTGCACCCACCGGAACTGACGGCGCTGGTGGCCAGTGTGGGGGAGGTTGACCCACCCTTGCGCCAGGGGTTGGCGGAATTTCGCAATCTTGAGTGGCCCGAGCATCTGGCAGGCTTTGCCGAGCGGATGATAACGGCGGGCGATGCGGTCTGCCTTGGCTTCGACGGTTTGCGGGCCGCAGCCCAGATGCCGGATGGTACTTTCGAGGCCTATCGCGGCATTCGCCAGAACGCCAAGGCCTTTGCCGCCCTTTACCCCATCGCCACCACCTTGCCGCCCATAAATCGTTTTTTTCTGGATGATGCCGGGCGGGCGGATGAGGCGTTGGTTTCAAGGCTGGCCATGGTTGATGCGGCCCGGGAAAATGTCGGCGTCATCCATATCAAAAACGACAAAAATCGGGATGGGGAACCCGGCAACCCCCGCGGCGGTTTTTCCATGTATGTGCCGGAATATTACGACCCTGATGTTGCCTGCCCCCTGATCATGGCCCTGCACGGGGGCAGCGGCCATGGCCGGGACTTCCTGTGGTCCTGGTTGCGCGATGCCCGCAGCCGGGGGGCCATTGTCATCACCCCAACCTCAATTGAAGGCACCTGGTCATTGATGGAGCCGGAAGCTGACCATGAGAACATCGCGCGCATTCTGGCCTTTGCCCAGGAACAATGGAACATCGATCCGGCCCATCTGCTGCTGACCGGGATGAGTGACGGCGGCACCTTCAGCTATATTTCGGGCCTGCAAAGCACATCGCCCTTCACCCATCTGGCGCCCATATCCGCCTCGTTCCATCCCATGTTGTTGGAAATGATGGACGCGGACCGGATCAGGGACCTACCCATCTATCTGACCCACGGCGCGCAGGATTGGATGTTTCCCATTGATATCGCCCGCAATGCCCAACAGGCCCTGACGGCTGCGGGGGCAAAATTGCAGTATCGGGAAATTGCCGATCTGTCCCATACCTATCCTAGCGATGAAAATCCGCGCATTTTGGATTGGCTATTCGCCAGTCCACTCGGCGCTCCATCCACTAACGGCTAGCGCGACGCAGCGTCTTCCGTTAACATTTTCCATATTCAGACAAACAACCAAAGATATGGGGAGATGGGAAAATGGCAGACGCACAAAAAGGCGCGTGTTTTTGTGGCGCGGTAGAATTTGAAGTTTCCGGTGAGCCGGCGGCAATGGGCTATTGCCACTGCGTTGATTGTTCAACCTGGGCCGCAGCCCCGATCAATTCGTTCAGCCTGTTCCCACTGGGCAGTGTGACGGTCACCAAAGGCGAAGACAACATCGGCAGCTTTTCCAAACACCCGAATTCAGAGCGCAAATTCTGCAAAACCTGCGGCGGACATTTATTCTCCGACCACCCGCCCATGGGTCTGGTGGATGTCTATGCCAACGTGATGCCCGGTTTCAAACATGAACCGGCCCTGCATGTGCATTATCAAAACAAGTCCGTTTCCGTGAACGACGGCCTGCCCAAGTTCAAAGACATGCCCGCAGACTTCGGCGGCTCCGGCGATACACTGCCTGATTAAACCAAGACCGGCTACACCAGTATAATTGGGTGAATGCGTTTCGATGTAGAGAAGCAGGCATTCAAAGGGGTCCTATCGAATTACTCTGATCCTTTTGTTTTGATGGTGTTGGTGCGGCCTGCCATGCTCATGTCTTCTTGCAGAAATACAGCGCGATATAGGGCGGCATGTTGTTGTGAGGCTCGCCGCTCCCCGCCGTTTCAGTGTTTTTGCCCATTCGGACGGCTAGATTGTCATTTGCAACTCGCTTTTTGGGAATGAAAGTACCTTCTTTCCCCAGAATATCTGTACCAAAGATATTGGAAGGGGCCGGATGGGTATGCTTCGGCATCTCATCGAGCGTCAGTTTGTGCGTTTCCTCGCCTCCCACTGCTTTGGTCTTATCATCCTGAAACGTCGGATAGCTATCGAGTGGTTTCCCGTTCATATCGGCATTGCTATGGTTTCCTGCTCCAATGACGAAACGGCCTGAAGCGGGCTTGAAAAGTTGCCATCCTGGCGGGCATGCGCCGGCATTAACTGTATCAGCTTGAGCGGACCTATCTTCAGATCGGTCAAAAGCGACGACAGCCCCATGCAACAGGTCCTCGAGGTGAAATTGGGATGGGTCGCCGTTTTTACCTCGAGGACCTGCCTCACCTTGGGGGCCAGTAGGGCCTTCAGGTCCCGGAGGCCCCTCAACGGATGCGGACTGAATGCGCTTATCGACAAACCCTTCTAGCCAGTTCAACGCACCCACAGTGCCGATCACCGCTGCCACGACAACGCCGAGTACAAAGGCGATAAAGCTGCGTTCCCATAACTTTTTTGGCTCTGGCTGGCCCGGCGTGCCCATTTCCGTCATTCTGTTCCCTTTCCTCTCATTAGCATCTCATAACGTCCTTTATGATATGCTACTGGAGCTCGCCTAAAAAGGGAAACCGCCTTTCAACTTCGCGCAACAAATCGAGGTGGCCAGAAGGAGTCAGAGTAATGTGATTTTGACTACCTCGGTGAATTTCGGATAGACGTGCACCACGATTGCAGCCGCAGGACACGCTGGTCGTTGCCCTGTGTTCCCATTTCGGCCCCGACGGGTTAGAACGGATGGGGCATAACAAGCCTTATGAATATGGGAGAAGAAACATCATGATCTATGAATTGCGCATTTATCACTGTGTGCCGGGCCGTCTGCCGGATTTGTTGAAGCGGTTTGAGACCATCACCCTGCCGATCTGGGAACGTCATGGCATTCGCCAGGCCGGTTTCTGGACAACTTTAATTGGCGAATCCAACCAGGACCTGACCTATATGCTGGCCTGGGAATCCATGGCCGAGCGGGAGGAGAAATTCGGCGCTTTTGCCGTCGATCCCGAATGGCTGGAAAAACGTGCCGGCACCGAAGCCAATGGCCAGATCGTCGCCTCGCTGTCCAGCCAGTTCCTGGCACCGACGGCTTTCTCGTCTGTGAAATAGTCACCTGCGATCCAGCAGCGCCCTGTTCTCGACCCGAATGCGATGGGTCAGCAACAGGGCGTTGAGGATCGAAAAGGTGATCGCGATGCCAAACGCTGAATAGGCCAAAGGCAGCACGGCGATTTCAGCAATCACCAAGACATAATTGGGGTGGCGCAGCCAACGATACGGCCCCGTTTTGATCAAGGGCGCGTCCGCCACGGTGATGATCCGCGTGGTCCAATAAGGGCCCAGGGTCACAACAATCCAGACACGCCCCAACTGCAGCACAGCAAACAGCGCCAGCCAACCCCAGTTCAGGACCGGTGCCGCCAGGGCGATCCAGACCGCCAATGTCACCAACCAACCACCGTGCACCAAAAAGAAGAACGGATAATGCCCCGCGCCAATCTCAACACCGCCCCTGTCCCGTAGCTGGGCTTCGTTCCGGCGGCTGTATAACAGCTCCCCCAGGCGCTGGGCCGCGACCAAAAGCAGAATGATCCAGGCTATGCTCAAGAGGTTTCCATCAGGGCGAAGGCAGCAGTGAAGCCAGGCCCCATGCTGGTCAACAACAGCCGCTGATCCTGTTTCAGGCCGGCACGGCGCAATTCCTGCAATACGAACAACACGGTGACGGCAGACATATTACCGTGGCGGCGCATCACCTCCCGGCTTGGGATCAGACCGCCGGGGGGCAGATCAAAGACGACCTCCAACGCATCAAGCACTTTGGCCCCGCCCGGATGGGCCACGAAATGATTGATCTGTTGCCGGGTCAGATCGTGGCGGTTGAGGAATTCGTCCAGGGCACCGCGAAAGTCTTCTTCGATAAGGAGAGGAATATCACGGGAGAAAATGACCTTCAGGCCGTCATTGCCCGCATCCCAACCCATCACATCCAAAGTATCGGGCCAGGTATGCTCCCCCCATGCGGTGACCGCCGGGCCGGTCCCGTCCGTGGAGATTACCGCCGCAGCCGCGCCATCGCCGAACAAAGCCGTGGCAATAATATTGCTTTTACTGCGGTCGCCATGGCGCAGGGTCAGGCTGCATAACTCCACCACCAACAACAGGACCTTCGCGCCGGGCTGACCCTGGGCCAGGGCGGCGGCGCGGCCAAGACCCTGAACACCACCGGCACAGCCCAGGCCAAACACCGGCAGGCGCTGTACATCCCGGCGGAACGGCATCCGTTCAAGCAACAGGGCATCCAGGCTGGGGGTTGCAATGCCGGTCGATGATATGGTGACGATAATGTCGATATCGCTGGCCTGCAGACCCGCATCGTCCAAGGCGGCGTCCGCAGCCTGTTGTAACAATTCCTCGGCGTGTTGCAGATAAAGGCCGTTTCGTTCCGCGAAGTCATGGGGTTGAAGGTACCAATCCAGGGGCTGGCAGGTATTGCGGCTATCGATAGCGGTGTTGCCAAATATCCGGGCCAGGCGCTGGGGGCTGATCTCCACCGCCTGGCGGGAGAAGAACTGTGCCGCAGCCGGCAGAGCATCGGATTGCAGCATCACATGCTTTGGCACCGACGTTGCCAAGCCGTTCAGCGTGGCTGCGCGTGCGTCAGGCAAAGGCGAACCCCATGGTTCGCGTGTGATAATGCAGGCCGCCGTCCTGAACGATCAGAAACAACGCCCGCTCATCACCGTCGTTGTGGTGGGAATGGACCGCACCGGGCGGCGTCACCGTTGTCACCCAAGGGGCCCAATCCTTGCGCTTGCCGTCGATCATGGAATAACAATTCGGACCGTTGATCACCAATGCGACGGCAACGGAATTGTGTTTGTGGCCCGGTTGTGCCGCACCTGGCGGCAGGGAATTCATGGCCAGGGTCAGGGTGGGCAGAATATTGCGCCGTTCAGCCTGTTGATCGGACGAAAACAGTACCGCCATGCCTGCGGTGCCGCCGCCCATATCGACGTCATAGATTTTCTGCAATTGCCGCTCAATCTCCCCAGCCGGATAATGCACGCACGGCGTCACCGGTTGATCTTCAGGCGGCGGGGAAAGACCCTCGAATGCCAAACAGGGTTCGTTGCTGACCACCCACAGGACGGCACCGTCTGCACCGGCGGTCAATTGATGTTCGCCGCCCCCTGGCAGCAGGAATACATCGCCCGCCCCCCAGGCAAATTCCTCATCGCCGCAAGCCGTTTGTCCGGTGCCCCGCATGACGTACCAGATAGATGCGGTGGCCGCGAAGGCCGCCGTCAGTTGTTCGTTGGGCATAATCGTGCCGTAGCGCGCGAGGAGCAATGGTGCCGTCGCCGGCCCGTCGCAATCCATCTCCACTGAAAGATCGCAGGCGATGAAGCCCGTGACCGCATTAGTCGACATGGCGGCGGCAGGTTCATCGGCAAAGACATGGTCCGGCACCTCATTGGCATGCAAGGCGAAGGCATTGGCGGAATTGAAAAACCGGGCCCGCTCTGCCGCCGAAGTTGCCGGGGCCTCCGGCATTTGCATGGGCATATCAGCCATGGTCATTTGCTGGGTCATTTTAGGGGTCATTTCAGACGTCATAAGATTTCCTGGTTTTTGCTGGATCAGCCGACAGATAACGACGGATAGATGGCGGCAGGCAAGTAAATTGACCGTGGCCCATGGGCACACGGATTTTGCTGTTTTGCCGAAATGGCCTATTCTTACCATGTTTCGACTTCCTGGGGAGGAATTCAGCTTGTCATTTTCGATGATCGTGTTGCCGGGCGACGGCATCGGGCCAGAGGTCACGCGGGAAGCCGTGCGGGTTCTGGACTGGTTCGGCACGCACCAAGGCCTGGACGTCACCGTGCGTCACGAGCTTTATGGTGCTACTGCCTATCACGCCCATAGCGTGGCCATCAAAGAAGACGTTTTCGCTGATCTGACAGAGGTTGACGCGGTTCTGTTTGGGGCCACGGGTGGGCCGGAGTACGACGAAATTCCCAAGGAGGCCAAACGCAACGGCAACCTGTTACGCATTCGCCAGCATATGGAAGTGTTCGCCAATCTGCGCCCGGTTATCGGTTATGACGAACTGGCCGATACCATTTCCATGAAGCCCGAGGCGATCCACGGCGTAGACATGATGATCGTCCGCGAACTGAACGGCGGTATCTATTTCGGCAAACCACGGGGCATCGACACCTCCCCCAACGGCTTTGAACGAGGCACCAACACTCTGGTCTATGAAACGCCGGAGATAGAGCGGATCACCCGCTTTGCCTTTGAATTGGCGAAACAGCGCGGCGGCCACCTGCATTCCATTGATAAATCCAACGTCCTGGAAACCCACCAACTATGGCGTAAGGTCGTAACCCGCATCGGGGCCGAGGAATATCGCGATATTCCCTTGGAACACATGATCGTGGATAATTGCGCCATGCAGATCATTCGCGATCCGAAACAATTCGACGTGATGTTGGCGGACAATATGTTCGGCGATATTCTTTCCGATCTGGCCGGTGGCATCTCGGGCTCTCTGGGCATGTTGCCGTCCGCCTCGTTAAGCGCACCAAACGACGCTGGCGATCGCGGGCGCCGACGGGCGTTATACGAACCAGTGCACGGCAGCGCCCCGGACATCGCCGGCCAGGGCGTCGCCAATCCCCTTGGCGCGATCCTTAGCCTGGCCCTGGCGTTGGAGCTGTCATTCGATGCCCCGGATGCCGCAAAGATGTTGCGCCGGGCCGTGCGCGGTGCCTTGGCAAAAGGCGTGCGTACGCCTGATATTGTTCCTAACGGTCACGATGCCGCCTCGACCACGGAAATGACAGATGCGGTTTTGTCTGAACTACAACATCTGCATAATGCATAAATAGAACCGAAAAACAGAAAGGCCATCACCATGTCCAAAGGTGTAATTTCCGCAGACTGCCATATTGATCTGATCTGGCTACCGCCCGATCTGTTCACCGACAACGCATCGGCCGCCATGAAGGACCGCATGCCCTATGTCACGGACGGCCCGAAAGGCCCGATTTGGGTGTCAAAGAATGGGAGCCAGTTTGGCTTGCAGAACGGCATGGGGTCAGCGGGGCGTGAATATGTTCCCGGTGTCATCCACCGTTCCGACCGGATGGCCGAACAGGGTTTGTATGAAGACGGCAAGAACGGTATTCGCCGCCTGACAGAGCCTGATTTACGCATCAAGGATCAAGACCTGGACGGTGTGGTGGGCGAGGTTTTGTACGGTATTCTGGGCGGTGCCGCCCGCCTGAACGATCCTGACGCAGCCGTCGTGATGATGCAGATTTACAACGATTGGCTGGCTGAATTCTGCGCCACCCATCCCGATCGCCTGGCCGGCATCGCCTCCATCCCCGGCCATGATATTGCTGCCGCAGTGGCGGAGATTGAGCGCGTGGCCAAACGCGGTGCGGTCAGCGGCCTGGAAATCCCATCTGTACCCGACGGCAAGCCTTTGTATCATAAACACTGGCACCCGGTGTTCGCAGCGGCCGCCGCCTCGAAACTGCCCCTGCATTTCCACACGGGCGGTGCCAAGGCGCCTGATTTCGAGTCCATGGAACCATTGGAGGCGCGGCAGGCCTTTGCGGTTTTCATCACCGCCTTTCAAATGAATATGTCCAACAAATTGATGGAAGTCATCTTTGGCGGCGCGTTGGAGACGCATCCGGATCTGAAGGTGGTCATCGCCGAAAGCGGCATTGGCTGGATCCCTTATATCCTGGAACATATGGATCTGGAGTGGGAGGACCAGTTCAAGGACCTGACTTTGAAGATGAAGCCGTCGGAATATTGGTACCGGCAATGTTATGCCACTTTCCAAAGTGATCCGGTCGGCATGCACCTGGTGGAGCAACTGGGTGAAGACAACATCATGTGGGGTTCCGACTTTCCCCATCCGGACGGCATCTGGCCCGACAGTCACGAATTTATCGACCGGGAAATGGGCCATTTAACCGATACCGTGCGGCAAAAGACGACCTACGACAACGCCGCCAAGCTATACGGTTTCCCGCAGTCGTGAACCAAGTCGATAGCATGGTGCCGACGCCGTGGAACAAGACCACGACACTGGCTGATCTACCCCGCCTGGCCGCCGCCCGTTGGGGTGACGCCCAGGCGGTGGTGTTTAAGGACCAAACGGAAACCTTTATCGAACAGGCTACACAGATTGACCGCGTCGCCCGTGGCCTGATCGCCGCTGGTGTGGGCCGGGGCGACCGGGTTGGCGTCTGGTTGAACAATTGTCCCGAATGGATCCACCTGCTGTTTGCCATTGCCCGTATTGGTGCCATTCAGGTGCCCATCAACACCCGATTTCGAACGGCGGATGCGGCCTATGTCATCAGGCAGGCGGAATGCAGTACCTTGATCACGCATGACACCTCCGGCCCTATTGATTATTGGGCCATGGTGGATGAAATGGTGCCATCGGCTGAACGGTCGGCTGACGGTAAAATCAACGCCAAAGACTTCCCCGGTCTGGCACGGATCATCATCAAGACGACTGATGCATCGGCAGCTGCCCCTTTCGGCGCAGCCAATTGGCGTGATCTGGGCCGAGACCCGGACCCCACGTTAGATGCAGAATTGGAGGCGCGGACGGCAGCCGTCGTGCCCACGGACGCGGCCTTTATCATGTACACATCAGGCACCACGGGGTTTCCCAAAGGTGTCGTGCGCAACCACTTATTTCTGCGCAATCAGGTCGACCGGGTGCGTATTCTGGGCACCACCGAGCTGGACATAATGTACAACTACCTGCCCCTGTTTCATATCTTCGGCTATCTGGACGGGCCGATGTTGTCCATGGCCACGGGCAACAAACAGATCCTGGTGGAAACCTTCGACCCTGAAGCTTGTCTGGATGCGGTTGAGGCCGAAGGCGTCAGCCAATTCTCCGGTTTCGAAACCCACATGAAGAGTTTGGTCGAGGCGCAAAAACGCCACGCCCGGGACCTCTCGTCTTTACGGATTGGCATCTTCGGTGCCGGCACCAACTCTGCCGTACCGATCATGCGCGAGGGGTTGGAGGTGCTGAAGCCATTCCGCCCCATCACCGCCTATGGCATGACGGAGATCGGCGGCAATGCCTGTCTGTCATTCATGGATTCCAATGACGAACAGATCTGCGAAACCTCGGGCCGTCCCTGCGATGGCTTTGATTTCCGCGTGATCGATCCCGACACCGGCCAGGAACAGCCATTTGATGTGTCTGGGGAAATCGTCCTGAAATCCTACAACGTCATGACCTGCTATTACAAAAAGCCCGAGGAAACTGCCAAGGCCTATAACGCCGACGGTTGGTTCCTGACCGGCGATATGGGTTATATGCGGGCCGATGGGTTTTTGCGTTTTCTGGGCCGCTATAAGGACATGCTGAAAATCGGCGGCGAGAATGTGGACCCCATGGAGGTCGAGGCCTATTTGCAGGGCCACCCGGATGTGGCCGAGACGGCGGTGATCGGGCATCCCGACGAACGTCTGACGGAAGTTGCCATCGCCTTCATCGCACCAAGACCGGGGCGGACGCCGTCGGAGGATGACATTCTGGCCTTTTGCCGGGGCAAGATCGCCTCGTTCAAGATACCCCGGCATATCATCTTCATTTCCAGGCTGCCCATGACCTCCACCGGCAAGGTGCGGAAAGTGGATTTGCGTGAACAGGCATTAACAACTTTGGAAAACATTTGACCGAGGCCCCAGACCACGTCCCAGACCACGGCGACGTCGACGGCGATGGCGATGGCGATGGCGATAAAAGCTGGCACAGCTTGTGGTTTTCTTCAGGCGCGTTGTCGTTGGCGATTATCGGCGATGCATTGTTGTACGTGGTATTGCCGGTCAACGCCGATCTGTTTGGCGTCTCCCTAGCCTGGGTTGGCATCCTGTTGGCCGCCAACCGGATTATACGCACCTTCACCTATGGTCTGCTCGCCGTAATCGGCGAACGCATCGGCATCAAGAACCTGTGCATTCTGGCCACGATCACCGCCGTGATTTCCACCGCGCTGTATGCCCTGGTGGACGGCTGGGCGGCTTTGTTGGCAGCCCGCGTTGTCTGGGGTTTGTCCTATGGCGCACTGTTATTGGTGGCTTTGGGCTATGCCGCCGCCGACCGTTCCCGCACCGGGTCACGGGTCGGGGTCAGCCGTGCCATAGAACAGGTTGGCCCCCTATTTGCCCTTACCGCCGGGGCCTGGCTGGCCGGGATTGTCGGGCCAAGGGAGGTGTTCCTCTATTTGGCGCTGGCCACCTGTGTGGCGACATTGTTCGCTTTGCAGCTGCCGCGCCGGGTTGCAAATGTGCCTGCATCGAAGGCCAACCGGCTTGGTATTTTCCCAAAACCTGACCGCCTGGATTTTCTGATCTTCTGGATGGGCTTTGGCGTCGATGGCGTCTTCACAATGACCGTTACCATCATGCTGGCAAAGTATATGCCCCTGGAAGCTGCCATGCTGTTGGGCGGTCTGTTTTTTGCCGGGCGGCGGGTCGCTGAGATGATCGTCGCGCCTTTGTCGGGTGCCATCGCGGATCGTTTCGGGGTTCGTTTGCCATTGATCCTATCCTCGCTTCTTTTGGTTGCGGGTTTCGCCCTGGTCGGATTTGGCTGGTTATATACAGGTGCGGCAGCTGTCGTCGTCTCCCGCGGTGCATTGGGCACATTGATCCCGGCGGCGGTGGCTTTGTTCGCAACGGGCCCGGTACTTCAACCCCTGGCGCGGAACCAGACCTGGCGGGATGTGGGTGCGGCCGCCGGGCCGCTTAGTACCGGTTTTGTCTTGGCCTTGACGACACCGGAAGTCCTGCACCTATGCCTGGCGGTGATTTTTCTGGCCAGTCTGTTATGGCTTGTCGCCGCAGCCTCCTGGCGGAAATTGCAATGAAATCAACATGACCTAAATTCCCTGGAGGCATTGGCTTCTGTGAACATAGGGGGCGTACATGGCGGAAGAATTTGATGTTGTCATCGTTGGCGGTGGGATCACGGGCAGTGCCATGGGTATTGTCCTGGCGCGCACCGGTGTGCGGGTAAAAATCCTGGAACGGGACAAAGTCTACCAGGACCGGGTGCGCGGCGAATGGATGGCCAGCTGGGGCGTCAAGGAATTGCAGCGCCTTGGACTAGCTGACATTCTGACTGATGCAGGCGGCATCTTCGTCAACCGCTTCATTCCCTACGACGAAAATATGCCACCCGAAAAGGCGGAGGACTTCGCGTTTGACATACCGGGTTTGACCCCGGATTTGCCGCCGACGCTATGCATGGGCCATCCAGCCATGTGCGAGACCTTGAACCAGGCGGCCATAGCGGCGGGCGCCAGTGTGAACCGGGGGGTCAAATCCATCAAAGTTCAAAGTGGTAACGAACCATCGGTTTCTTATCGTTTGGAAGATGCGGACGTTACCTTACGGCCAAAACTCATTGTCGGGGCCGATGGCCGTAATTCTGTTGTGCAACGACAACTGGAATTCGAGATGCGGCAGGATCCGCCCCACAATCTTTTGGGCGGCATGTTGGTAGAGGGCAAGACCAGCTGGCCCCAGGATGCCTTTACCGCCGGGACCGAAGGCAACATTCATTTCCTGATTTTTCCACAGGGTGAGGACCGCCTGCGTCTGTATCTCTGTTATGACTTCGATGATCGCGCCCGCTTCACAGGCCCGGACCGGGAGAAAAATTTGCTGCAGGCTTTTCGCTTGAAATGCCTGCCCATGGGTGAGGAGATCGCCCAATGCAAACCCATTAGCGCCTTCCATTCCTATTCCAACGAGGATCATTGGACGGAAAACCCAACCAAGCCCGGCGTTGTACTGATTGGCGATGCAGCAGGGCATTGCGACCCCATCACCGGACAGGGCCTGTCTATCGGACTGCGCGATGTTCGCATTGTCAGCGATATTCTGGCGGCAGGTGATTGGAGCGAGGCCGCGTTCGAACCTTATGTGGACGAGCGACTGGACCGTATGCGAAGGCTACGTTTTGCCGGGCAATTTGTCACAAAGTTGCGGGCTGAATTTGGCGAAGACGCCCGTCAGCGTCGTGCCCGCGCATCGCGCCGCACAAATGTTGAAGGTTATCCCTCGCCCAATCCCTCAGCCCTTATCGGGCCGGAGGTTTTGCCGGCAGAGTTTTTTGAACAGAAAACCATCGATGCCCTCATGGCACCTTAAGCAAATAATCGCGCCGCCGTCTCACCCAGGATCATGCTTTTTTGCGTATCCGTCAGATTTGCATCTTCCACAACTTTCAGGGGTTCCGTATCGCCAATAGGGAAGGGATAGTCGGAGCCCAGCATGACCTTATCGTGACCACAGCAGCCGCACAGGTAGTTCAGGGCATCGGGGTTAAACAGCACGCTGTCGAAATACAGTTTTTTGAAACCCGCGACAGGATCGGCATATTTGCCCGGGTGGATTACATGGTTCCGCGCCAGGCGGCCCAACATGAACGGAATAGCCCCGCCGCCGTGGGAGAGGATGAAGTTCATATTTGGGTATTTCAGGAAATGCCCAGCGAACAGCATGCGTGATACGGCGGTGGTGGTATCACTGCCCCGGCCCACCGCATTGATCATGTCGTAATCCAACAGGCGCGGATCACCACAGCCGAACATGGGGTGGCAATAGACCGTCGCGCCCAGACCATCGGCGGCTTCCCAGAACGGATCCAGATCCCCATCGTCCAGGTTGCCCTCATCACCCCTGCTTTGGGTGCCAATCATCACGCCCTTGAAACCCGCGCCCAGCGCCTCTTCCAGAACCTTTGCCGCCTGTTTACCATCCTGCAACGGCACACTGGCCAACGGCGTTAGGCGATCCAGACCATCGGTTCCGCTCATCTGGAATTCGTTGAGGAAACGGCTCCACGCCGCGCCTTCTTCAGCTGGTAATTCATAGCCGAAGCTATCCAGCCAGCCGCCGACGATTTGCGCATCGATGGATTGTTCATCCATCCAGGACAGGCGCATTTCCGTATCCCGCAACTTTGGCGACAAGGGCCGGGTCGGGGCGCGGCCGGCAAAGACCAGTTGATAGCTGTCATCCTGGTGCAGCAATTCTACATTCGGGAATTGCTCGATTTTGTTCTTCAGCGCCGCCAGCATGGTCTGCGGCGTGTAGTGGGCGTGGGTATCAATGATCATTCAGAATTTCCACTATTTATAAGGGCTTCAATATTATGCATGCGCATGGGCAATTCATGGATCGTATGGCCCAGGGGCGCGAGCGCATCGTTGACGGCAGAGGCAATAGCCGCCGGCGCGCCAAGATAACCACCTTCCCCCGACCCCTTCTGCCCATGGGACGTCAGGGGCGACGGGGTGCAATGTTCCACGTCCTTGACGTCGGGAATCTCATGCACCGACGGCATCAGGTAGTCCGCGAAGGTGGCGGAGAGAAACTGCCCTTCGTCGTCATAGGCAAATTTTTCATACAGCGCCGCGCCGATGCCATGGGCCAGGCCACCGATCACCATACCGCGCACAATGTCCGGGTTGATCACCGTGCCGCAATCATGGGCGATGGCATAGTCCACCACCGTGACCCGCCCCGTACCCGGATCAATTTCCACATAAGGGATATGGGCCTGGAAGGAAAAACACGGATAGACCTGCACCCGGTTGTTTTCATCCGGTAGCTGACCGCCGCCCGGCACTTGAAAAACATATTGCGCCTGAAAGCCCGGCTCCATCCCCGGGGGCAATTTGTGATAGGCACGATAGGCGATAAAACAAATCTCGGCCCAGGTCAGTTTGCGGCTGGGGTCATTGCGATCAGATATGGTCCCGCCCGCATATTCCAGATCTTCGACCTCCCGTTCCAGATTATGGGCCGCAATGGCCATGGCCCGGCCTTTGATCCGACCGGCGGCCCCTGCCGCCGCACTGCCCAGCATGATCGCCATGCGCGAGGCGATGGGCGATCGCGTCGGCAGGGCATTCAGGCTATCGGCATGGACAATGCGAATGTCGTCCGGGTCGAACTGCAATTCCTCACCCAGAATGGTCGCCATCATGGTTTCGTGGCCCTGACCGGAGGTGGTCGTCCCCATAATGCCGGTGACGTTGCCTTGGGCGTCGACGCGGACTTCACAGCCTTCCATAAAGGTTGTGATCTCCGCCGATGGATCCATCAGGTATTCGAAAATATTGTTGCCGCCGCCCGGCTCCAACACCGTTGCGATGCCAATGCCGGCAAGACGGCCTTCCGCGCGGGCCTGATCGCGGCGCGCCAGCAGTTCATCATAACGGGCCAAGTCCAGACATTTTCGCAAGACCACCGGGTAATTGCCGCTGTCATACTTGCTGCCGGGGGGAATTTGATAGGGAAATTCATCCGCCTGAATAAGATTACGACGGCGGACTTCCAACCGGTCCAGACCCAGATGCCGGGCCACATTGTCCACCGCCGTTTCGATCATATAATTAGTTGGTGCCTGGCCAAAGCCACGCACAGGCACCTGGCCCGATTTATTGGTGCAGACGGATATCGCCTCGTACTTAACGGAGTTGATTTTATAGGGCCCGACAATGGCACTGATCGGCTTGGCCAACTGGAACGGTGCCCGGCCCGGATAGGCACCGGCATCATCGAGGGCGCGGATTTTCAAGGATCGGATAACGCCGTCTTTATTAAAGGCAACGTCCGTATCAAAGATACGGTCCGGGCCATGGGCATCACTGCCCGCCATGTTGGCCAGGCGGTCTTCGATAAAACGCACGGGCCGGTGTAGCTTGCGCGACAGGTAGGCCACCAACACGCTTTGCTTGATGCCGCGCTTGACGCCATAGCTACCGCCCACGTCCACATCCTGATGCAGGCGAATGCAATTTAGGGGATAGCCCAAGGTGGTCGCCATCAGCTCGACAAAATTCGGCATCTGGATGGAAGCCCAGATATCCATGATTTCCGTTCCTTCGTCCCAGCGGGCCAGAGCACCAAAGGTCTCAATCGGCACTGTGGAACTGCGGCCCCAGCGGGCCCGGAAGGTCAGGCTGTCATCGGCGGCGGCGAAATCTTCAGCCACCGTGCCCCACAAAAAATTGCCGTGGTAGAGCACATTGCTGCCATGACCGGGGTGGACCAATAGATCCGTATCGGCAAAGGCCTGTTCGGGATCGACGACGGCAGGCAAAGGTTCATACTCAACCTCGATCAAATCCAGGGCGTCTTCGGCAATGTAAGGATCATCAGCCACCGCAATCGCCACCCATTCCCCGACATAACAGGTCATGCCCACGGCCAGGGGGTACCAGTTAATTTCCGGCAGTTTCAGGCCCAGTCGGATGGGATTGCAATCCACTGCCATTTGCTCCCCGGTCAGCACCATATGCACGCCGTCCAGGGCCTCTGCCGCCGCCGTGTCGATAGATAGTATACGGGCCCGGGGATAGGGCGACGGCAGAACGGCGGCGTGTTTTGTGTCCGGCAAATTTATATCCTGGACATACTTCCCCTTGCCGGTGACAAAGCGTTTGTCCTCACGCACCCGCCGTTTGTTCGCGACGTAGTGCAGGTTGCGACCGATATTTTCATTCATCAGCCCGCCTCCCGCAAACGGGTGGCCGCCAGCTGGATGGCTTCGATAATCTGCACATAGCCGGTGCAACGGCACAGATTGCCGCCAATGGCGTCCTTGATCTCGTCCAGGCTGGGATCATTATTGTCGGCCAGCAAGGCCTGAGCCGAGATCAACATGCCCGGCGTGCAATAGCCGCATTGCATGCCATGGGCATCCTGAAAGGCGTCCTGCAATAGACCGGGCGTACCGTCGTCCTGGCTCAAGCCTTCAACGGTGGTGAGTTCCTGGCCATCGGCCTGCACTGCCAGCATCAAACAGGCGCGGATCGGCACGCCATCGAGAAGGATGGAGCAGGCCCCGCAAACCCCGTGTTCACAGCCAATATGGGTCCCGTGCAAATTCTGTTCCCCGCGCAGGAAATCCGACAAGGACAAGCGCGGCTCAACCTGCCGCGTATAGACGCTGCCGTTGATGGTCACGGATATGTTACGCTTACTCATTTTCGGCCTCCAACAGCGCATCTGTCAGGGCATCTATCAGGGCGCGTTCAGCCAACTTGCCTGCCACACGGCGGCGATAATCAGCTCCGGCATGTTGATCGCTGCCCGGCGCAAGGGTAGCGGCGACCTCCCCCATCGCAGCTTGGATAGCGTCGGGATCAATTTTTCCGCCGCGCAATTTGTCCTCCAGGCCGGTGATCCGTTTCGGCACACCGTCAGCACCGCCAATGCCCAGGGCGACCCGGCTGCAAACACCGTTGCCATCAAGAACAATCAGGGCGGCAGCGGCGACCACGGCAAAATCACCGCGTCGTTCGCTGACCTCGTGAAAGGCGGTGCCGGTGCGGCTGCCAGTGGGCGGAAGGGGAAAATGCACACTCAACAGAATTTCGTTATCTGCCCGCGCGGTCATCATGGGGCCCAGGAAATAATCCGCCATGGCCACTTCCCGTATGCCCGCAACACTGCGCAGGCGCACCCTGGCATCCATGGTCAACGCGGTCAGGGGGATTTCAGAGGCCGGATCGGCATGCGACAGACTGCCCCCGATGGTACCCCGATTGCGGGTCTGTTGATGGCCCACATAGGCAATGGCCTTTGCCAACAGAGGCAGATGTCTCTGAATTTCTGCTGAGGCCAGGGCCGTCGCCTGGCGGGTGCAGGCCTTGATCACCACCTCGTCACCATCCACGGCAATGCCGGATAGTTCGGGAATCCGGTTGATATCGATCACCGTCTCGGGCCGGGCCAGACGCATGGACAGCATGGGCATCAAGGTCTGACCGCCGGCAATGATGATCGCCTCACCATCACCTTTGGCCAGGGCATCAACAACCTCGTCGACCGAACCTGCCTGGATATAGTCGAATTTTGCCGCCTTCATTGAAACCTCTGCCCAAACAAAATGATGCTCATACAGTAACCATCGTAGCGGACCTGCCAAGCCATGATTGGCACTGCCAGCGCGATACGTCTATGTTTGCAGCATAACAGAGGATGAGCCCGCATGCTTTCAGACCACATTGCCAAAGATATTCAAAACGCCGTGGACCGCCGCTTTGACGAACAGGTGGATTTCACGGCTGCTCTGGTCAATTTTCCCTCCACCAGGGGCCTGGAAGCCACCGCCCAGGACTTCATGGCGGATGCCATGGGGGATCGGGGCCTGACCGTGGATCGATGGAAGCTGGATGTTGATGATTTTAAGCATCTGCCGGGTTTTTCCCCGGTCTCCATCGACTATGACAACAGCTATAACGTCGTCGGTGCCTGGCGGCCGGAAAGCCCTGGGCATAGTGGCGGTAAAAGTCTGATCCTGAACGGCCATATTGATGTGGTGCCGGAGGGGCCCCTGGATATGTGGGACAGCCCGCCATACCAGGCGCGGCGGGATGGCGACCGGCTTTATGGCCGGGGTGCCGGCGATATGAAGGCGGGCCTGGTTAGCTGCCTATTTGCCTATGACGCATTGCTTGAGGCCGGATATCGCCCTGCAGCGAACGTTTTTGTCCAGTCCGTGATCGAGGAAGAATGCACCGGCAACGGCGCCCTGGCCTGCCTATCGCGCGGCTATCAGGCCGATGCGGCGATTATACCGGAGCCGTCAGGGGATACATTGTTCAGTGCCCAAACCGGTACCATCTGGCAGCAGATTACCGTCAAGGGCCATCCGGTGCACGCCTCCCGCGCCACGGAAGGCTTCAACGCCATCAAAGCGGCTTATGTATTAATCCAGGCTCTGGAGAAGTTGGAGGCGAAATGGAACGCCGAGAAAGACCAGCACAAACACCACTGCGGCCATCATCACCCCATCAACTTTAACATTGGCAAGATCGCCGGTGGCGACTGGCCGGCTTCGGTGCCCGCCTGGTGCACCTTTGATCTGCGTGCCGCAATCTTTGCCGATGATGATATCCATGCCCGCGCCAAAGAGTTGGAGGATTGCATCCAACAGGCAGCGGCACAGGATCGTCATATGTCGAACCGACCGCCCGAAATCGTCTATCAGGGATTTATGGCGGAAGGCTTCGCCCTGGCGGACATGGAGAATGCCGCCGAACCAATCTCCCTGTTAGGCCAATGCCACGAACAGGTTTACGGCGCGGCCTTGAAACAGAGCGTCATCACAGGCACCACGGACGCTAGGTTTTTTGGCCTTTATGCCAATACGCCTGGGCTGGTTTACGGACCCCGCGCGGTCGACGTCCATGGTTTCAACGAATGGGTTGATCTGGAAAGCGTGCGTAAATCCACTCAGGCCATTGCGTTGTTCATGGCGAACTGGTGCGGCTTAGACAAGATATAAATAGGACCCCCATGACCCAGCAACCGAACTATTTCAACCAATTCGATATGGCCGCCCTGACGGAGGAATTCCCTATCGGCCCGGCGTTTCTGCAACGATTTGAGGCTATGAGCCGGGATGAATTGCGCGCCCTGCAGGAAGGCCGCTTTGCCACCCTGATGGCCCAGGCCTGGAAAATACCGTTTTATCAACGCCTGTGGGGTGCCAAAGGCATAGAAGCGGGCGATATCGCGGGGCTGGACGATATCGCCCAGCTGCCCACCTTTGATAAATCCGACATAATGGCCTCTATCGCCGCCAAGCCGCCATTTGGCGACTTCCACGGCATGGAAACCTATCCTGACGGCCAATGCCCGCCCGTTATTGTGCACACAACGTCCGGCACCACGGGGCGGCCCCAGGTATTGATGTATGGTCCCCGCAGCCGGGAAATTCAGAACCTGTTGGTGGCGCGGGCCTATTTGTTACAGGGCCTGCGCCCTGACGATGTGGTGCATTCGGTCTATGGCCACGGCATGGTCAACGGCGGCCATTATATTCGCGAGGCTGTGGTGCATTGGACCAATTCCATCTTCCTGCCCGCCGGTACGGGGGTGGAGACGCGATCCTTACAGCAGGTCCAGCAGATGAAAGATTTCGGTGTCACCACACTGGTCGGTTTCGCCGACTATATAAAGCGCCTGGCGGACGTCGCCCGTGAAGAGGGCTTGGAGCCTGGGGTCGATATCAAGATCCGCATGATTTCCGGCCACATGGGGCGGGAAGACAATATCGTCCTGTCCGAAGCCTGGGGCGGGGCCAGTATTTATGACTGGTACGGTGTCGGTGACACGGGCCTGATCGCCGGTGAGGGGCCGGAGAAGAGCGGCCTGTACGTCATGGAAGACGCCCAGTATCTGGAAATATGCGATATAGATACGGGCCTGCCGGTTGCCGATGGTGTCACCGGCGATATGGTCAATACCTGCCTGTTCAAAGACGATATTTATCCCATTATCCGTTTCAATACCCATGATGTTTCCGCCATGTCTACGGATGCAGCCCCTTCGGGCCTGAACCTACAACGTATGCAGGGTTTCCTGGGCCGCAGCGATAATATGGTCAAGCTGCGCGGTATCAACGTCTTTCCCCAGGCCATTGGCGGTATGCTGGCGGAGCGCCGGGAATTCAACGGAGAGTTCATTTGCAAGGTCCAACGCGATGACGCGGGCCGGGATGAAATGACCGTGACCTTCGAAGTATCAGGCGGCGGCAATAATGACCTGGCCCAGGAATATCAGGAAATTCTGCGCCGTAAAGCGGGCGTCGCCGTCGCGGTCAGCTTTGCCGAGCCTGGTGGCCTGTCTGAACTGACAGGCGTTGAAACCCGGCAAAAACCCCTACGCTTGATCGACGAACGCTTCTAATACGGGGACACAGGGTGTGTTGAAAAAGTCCTTCGAATTTGATTGAACTAAACCGCTATCGCGGTATTTGAGTTTGTAGTTTGGGGCGGAGCGTCCTGTCTGAAAGAATTGAGTGTTTGCCGACAGCACAATTCACCAGACAGGAGAACCCCGATGACTGATAATAGCCCTCTACGCCAGCGTATGATTGACGATATGACGATCCGCAATTTGTCGCCAGCGACGCAACGATCTTACCTTCATGCGGTGCAAAGGTTCAGCCGTTATTTTAGCCGTTCGCCGGATCGTCTAAATCTGGAGGATGTGCGGGCCTATCAAGTCCACCTTGCCGGGCGCGGTATGTCCTGGGGCAGTTTGAACCAGGCCGTCTGCGCCTTGCGTTTCTTTTACGGGACAACCTTGGGACAGGATAAGGTTCCCGAACGCATTCCCTATGCCCGCCAACCTCAAACCTTGCCGGTAGTCTTGAGCCAAGACGAGGTGGTGCGGTTTCTGGAAGCGGTCGCGAGCTTGAAGTGCCGTACGGCTCTGACCACGGCTTATGCCACCGGCCTTCGCGTTTCCGAGGTGGCTGCTATCAAGCTTGGGAATATCGACAGCGAACGCATGGTTATTCGTATTGTGCATGGCAAAGGTGGTAAGGACCGATACGTCATGTTGCCAGAGCGTCTACTGATGCTTCTGCGCCGCTATTGGCAGATCGCTCAGCCACGCCATTGGCTGTTTCCGGGGAGCAATGAGGAAAAGTCCCTGCATCCGACCTCGTTGCATGCCGCCTGCCGCTCGGCCCGTGCGGCGGCGGGTTTGGATAAGCTGGTAACGCCGCATACCCTGCGGCACAGCTTCGCCACGCATCTTTTGGAACAGGGTGCCGATATCCGCGTTATCCAGGCTCTGCTCGGGCACAGCAATCTGTCGACAACGGCGCGCTATACAAAAGTCGCGGTGAGCACCATTCAGGCGACGAAAAGCCCGCTTGAGCGCTTGAATATGGAGATCATGGCGCCGCGTTGACGGGCCAGCACTCTGGTGTGCTGGCGACAGAACGTCGGGGTCTTGAGGTTGGCGACATTTTCCGCCGCCATGGCAATGCTTACCGCCGTGCTCAGGCCGGCCATCTGAGCCGCGATCATCTGCGCGTCATGGGCGCCATCGAGGCTTGCCGCACGGCCGAGCTCGGCGGCCATATTGAACGATGCGCCGACTGCGGCGAACAACGGATCGCTTATAATTCCTGCCGCAATCGGCATTGCCCGAAGTGTCAGGGTGCCACGGCGCGGCGATGGCTGGAAGAGCGTCAGAGCGATCTGTTGCCGGTGCCCTACTTCCATGTGGTCTTCACCTTGCCGGCAAGCATCGCCGAGATCGCCTATCAGAACAAAGCGGTGGTTTATGGTATTTTGTTCAAAGCCGCCGCGCAAACCTTGGCCACCATCGCCGCCGACCGCAAACATCTGGGTGCCCGCATCGGCCATATCGCCGTGCTGCATAGCTGGGGCCAGAACTTGTCTTATCATCCGCATCTGCACTGTATCGTGCCCGGCGGCGGGCTGTCTGGTGATGGGCGCGAATGGATTGCCTGCAAACCCGGCTTTTTCCTGCCCGTACGGGTATTGTCCCGCCTGTTCCGTCGTTTGTTCCTGGAAGCATTAACCGCCGCTCACGAGGCCGGCGAGCTGCAGTTCTTCGCCGGCCTGGCATCGCTGAACGGCAGCCAGGCTTTCACGGCCCATCTCGGCCCACCGCGCAAAGTCAATTGGGTGGTTTACGCCAAGCGCCCCTTTGCCGGGCCGAAACAAGTACTCGCCTATCTCGCCCGCTATACCCATCCACTGCCCGGCAGTGGTTTGCATCGCAAACCACGAAAGGGGCGTTGCCATCGCGAACAGTCGCCTGATATCCTGTAATGATAACGCCATCACCTTCAAATGGCGGGACTATCGCCATCGCCAGCGGCAGAAAACCATGACATTGAAGCCCGACGAGTTCATCCGCCGCTTCCTGCTTCATGTTCTCCCCCCTGGTTGCCATCGTATTCGCCATTACGGCCTGCTTGCCAATGCGCGGCGTCGGGCCAATTTGGCACTGTGTCGCAAGTTGCTTCAAGTTCAGCACGAAACTGACGCGCCGGGGCCAATCCAGGAACCCGCAAATGACAATGTGCGCACGCAATCCTGGACGGCGTGCCCCGGTTGCGGCGGCGTGATGATCGTGATCGAAGTCCTCGCCAAGCCGGATCGACATCATCGCATCAAAAGGCTCGACAGCTCATGAGCACCGCCAGGCAGATCATTCCGGATAAATCACGCCGATCCCCGATCCGGCGACAGCCCGGCTTTGCCCAAAAGCCACGACGCCGACGTCAGCGTTGTTTGATGCCCGCGAGTGCCCCGCATGAGACCGGGAACGAACCCATGGCGGTGCCAAACCAGCCGCTCGCCGGCGCCTCGAACAGCCAACTTCGCGCAACAAGAAGTGGCGCCCACAGATAAATCCCCATAGCACCGGGCCCGCCGCCCGCGCTTCAGTTCAATCCGACTTCAATGAGGTCGCAGGAGAGATCGCGCCAAACCAACCGTTCATGCCAAACGACCTCACAGAACCCTCCAGATTCAATAATGTATTGAATCATAAAATGAGCCATGATGAACGAGTTTTTCAGCAGCCTGCTAACGCAAGCTTGAACCTATTTCACGCCCCTGTTGCGCGGGGGAATGATGATCGACCAGGGGTCGGGCGTTGGTGGGAAGGGAACTTCAATAACCGTAGGACCTGATTGCTGAAAGGCCTGTGGTAGCACCTTGGCCAATTCTTCCGGCGTTTCCGCCCGATAGGCGGCACAGCCAAAACTTTCCGCCAAGGCAATGAAGTCCGGGTTCGTCAGATCCGAGGCGATGGTGCGGCCGTCATACAGGTTTTGCTGCATCCGCCGCACGTTGCCGAAGGCGCCATCGGCAAAAACAATCGCGACCACGGCGACATTGTATTTCACCGCTGTCGCCAGTTCCTGCACGTTATACATGAAGCCGCCATCGCCATTGATGGACAGGACCTGCCGCTCCGGGTTGGCGATCTTGGCACCAATGGCCGTGGCCAGGCCCGACCCCAGGGTACCTTGATAGGCGGAGGTTAAGAATGTTCGCGGCTGATAGATCGGCATGGCGATGCGGGAGACATAGCCGACCTGGGTCAGTTCATCGACAAAGATGCCGTCATCATCCAACCCCTCGCGGATAACTTTGATCCAAGACATTTGCGGGCCCAGGCGGTCCAGCAGCATGTCATGCACACCGGCCTGAACCGCCAGTAATTCGTCCTTGCGGGAGGCCCTGGCCGGGGCGATTTTCCCGACCGCCTCAAGCAACGCCGGCACGATGTCCTGGGCATCACCGACCATCGCCACATCAGGTGTGTCGGTGCGCTTGATCTCGACCGGGTCGATATCCACGTGAATGATCTTCAGCTTGTCGTCCGTGCCCCAATTCATCCGTGGTTGTTGCAAACGGGTGCCGATGGCCAAGACCACATCCGCGTCCGGCCACAGATGATGGCCGGCCAGATGGGTCATGGAAAGGTAATGACGGTCAGAGACGACGCCACGCCCGGTTCGATTGGCGATGACCGGGGCCTGCAATATTTCTGCCAGGGCCTGCACGGCCTCGCCGCAATTGACCGCACCACTGCCGACAAAGATCATTGGTGCCTTGGCACCCGCCAACAATTCGGCGGCCTTGATCAGGGCATCTTCATCCACAGGTGGGCGGGTATGGTCGCTGACCGCATCTTGAAGATCTACATTGGCTTTTTGCGCCAACTGATCCAGGGGCATTTCGATGGCCACCGGTTGTGGTCGGCCCGTGCGCAATTGGCGAAAGGCTTCCCCCACCTTGCCAGGCGCATCCGTGGGATGATCGATCCGTGCGGCCCATTTGGTCAGACCCTGCAGGATCGATAATTGATCCGGGATCTCGTGCAACATGCCGTGGCCCCTGCCGATATAGGCTGACGGGATTTGTCCCGTAACGCACAACACCGGCACATTGGCGGCCAGGGAGGTGGACAGGGCGGCTGTTGTATTCAACACACCAGGTCCCGGTACGACGGCAAAGGCACCGACCTTTCCCGTCGATTGGGCATAGCCGTGGGCCATGTAGGCAACGCCCTGTTCGTGGCGGCTGTTGATGACGCGGATATTGTTGCCCTCGTCATGCAGGGCATTGAAGAACCAATCGAGTTGTACGCCCGGCAGGCCAAAAATGGTGTCGACGCCATGGGCGATAATGGATTTTACAAGGGCCTGGCCACCGGTCATGCGGGTCATGGAACACTCCAAAAATTTACCTAAGGTGCATACAGCCTAACACGGCGAACATTTGTCGCAATGGCGGTGTCAATCGCAGGGTTCGATCAATCGCCCCGATAACAGAACATCCATGGCGGCGGTCAAATCCTGGTCGATGGCCCCGGGCAGGGTATCGGGAAACGCCTCGGCAAACAGAACCTGCAGATCCT
Organism: Rhodospirillaceae bacterium; assembly: GCA_018660265.1. GTDB lineage: Bacteria > Pseudomonadota > Alphaproteobacteria. The sequence continues at coordinate 84,187 of JABJKS010000073.1, forward strand.
CTTTGCTGGCGGGTTGTTCCAGGGCGCGCCAGATCGACATGGCCAGTTGGTCAAGGTGATAAATATGGCCGCTATTGCCGGCGATCAGGAATAATTCGTCCTCAACCGGTGTTTCATTGATCCCCGGGCGGCGTCTATATCGGGTCATGCTTCTTGGTCCCTGCCCGCGCCGTCGGCGAAATGTGACAGCAACATATCGGCGGCCGAAAAGGCGGAGTGATAGCGTAATTGCCAGCTATCAACACTGCCCGCCAATGCGACACAAGCGGCTAATTCCCCCTGCTGGTTCAGGTGCGGTGCGGACAGCTGCTCCAATAGGATGCGCACCATAGGGGGCTGTCGCATCGCGGTTAAGGTTGCTTGATCGGCACTATTATCGCGATCCAGATGGACCAGGGCCTTGATGGGTAGACGTTCACCAAAATCTGCCGCTCGGTCCGGGCCTGGACGCAATACCGCCATTCCGGGCTGGACCAGGATGCTGTATTGATCGACAAATTCGCCATAAACCGCCGTGGCTTCTTCGGGCAGGGGCAGTCGCACTTTAGGGGCAATCGCCAACGACAGCCCGTTAGGAACATCACCTTGTAGGTCCAGGATCAATCGGTCATCGGCGAAACAACGTTGCCCCATGGCCGCCAGCAATGTGGCAAATGTGCTTTTACCGCTGCCATTGTCGCCCAACAGCAGAACCAGGCCATCGCCGACCCGCACCGCACCGGCATGAATTGAAACCAGGTTTTCGCCCTGGGCCACATAGGCCGCAATCAAGGCCCCTATCAGTGCGTTGGCGAGCGTATAGCCGCCACGAAGGTCATAGCGGGACGGGGCCAAATGGGGTGAAGAAATGCGCCATCGGTCAGCGGATTTTTCGATCCTGATGGGGCACAGATTTTCGGATGCGGGCGTATCCTGCGACCGCAATAGCGGCCATTGCGGGATCAAATCAAACAGGAATGACGAAATGTCTTCAGCGCCCGTAACCCTGATGCCGTGGCGCGGGCCCGCCAGGATAAATTCTTTGCCATGGGTGCTAAGGGCCATATTCCGAATTTGCGGCTGGCGTTCTGGCTGGCGTTCTATCGGCCCTAGCCTTTGCCGTCTTTACCGTCGCTACTATCTTTGCCGCCGCCACCGTTTTTGCCGCCGCCGTTTTTGCCGCCAGGGAAGGTCGATGGCCGCGACTTTCGTGTGGCCAGGGCTTCGCCATCAATGTGCGTAATGGTCGGGGCCGCATAGACAGCAGCCGTGGCCAATCCCAAACGGGCCAGCGCCTTGCGACGGCTTAGTTCTGATTTATCTTTGTTTTCTGCCATTTTAACCTGCCTTGGCATTGTCCACTGCATGGCGGATGTAAGAATCAGCCATGCTCATCTAAAAATCGTCTCTAACAGGTCAAACTTCAAGGATTATTCTTAAGAATTCGGTAATTCAGCCAGACCTGCCGCCAACAACGCCTGGCCCAGTTTGACGTCATCGGCGGTTTCCAGGTCAAATCCTTGGGCAAAGGGGATTTCAATGGGGATGGAGGGGGTCGGAAATATGGTCTGTTGCTCCAACGCCGCCTGGCTGCGCATGACAACGAAGTTACCGAATGCGTAATGCCTGGCCTGTGCATCCAGGTTGGCGGTCAGCGTATTGAATTCGGGAAGGTTAAAATGTACTTCGCCGTTCATAATCTGTCTTTGCGCGTTGGCGTGATGGTGTCGCGGACAGGGCACCACGGTCTGGGCGGAGGCGGCATTGCCGTCAGCCAATAAGGCGTTAATGGCCCAGCGGATATGTTCGGGCAGGACAAAGGGCGATGTGGGGTGCAGGATGGCGATATATTCCGCGACGGCGCCTTCCTGGGCCTGCAGATCATGCATTAGATCCTCTACCACCGCTATGACAGGCGTGTTGTCGCTGCCCAGGTTTATCGGCCGGGAATGCACCTCCAATCGTAACGTGGCGCAACGATCGGCAATTTCCTGATTATCCGTGCTGCATAACAGCCGGCTGAATTCACCATAGCCATTGGCTGCCAATACCTGAAAATCTATCAGGGGACGGCCGACAAATGGCGTCAGGTTTTTCATCGGAATGGATTTGGAGCCGCCCCGCGCCGGGATCAGGCCCCAAACCGCGTTAGGGATTATTTTCATAACTGACAGCCTTCTGCTCGATGATGGACCCGGAACTTGTACACCAGGACACTAGTCACCACCCATGATTTTCTTGATACCCAAGCCAATGAAAGCCAACATGATCAAAAGGCTGAAAAATGCGCCAAATGGGTTCCAAAAGGGCACCACGTCGGCGATATGACACCACCAAAACCAAAGCCCATGCAGTAATTTGATGCCCAAATCAAACATCGGACGAACCTCAAACAATCCCTGAACAATTCTCGAACGATTCTTTTCTGGGCCCTAGAGCATGTTTCTTTTAAACCTGCCCAAGGCGCTGGAATCCTTAAGAATCGAGCAACTGAACCAATCACTTGGATCGCGCCAATTGAGCAACGGGGGCGATTCCAATTAATTGAAGATTGCTCTAAAAGATAGTTAGGATAGGGATTTATAAAAGTGATCGCGCTCACAATGGATTTTCACGGGCGCTCAATTAATGGTGATCGAATGGCTGATGCTCTGGGCGCATATATTACCCACGATACGGTGGCGTTGGAGGCAACGGGAGTAGGCTCTCTGTCGGGGTTAAGTTTCGCCACCAAGGATCTCTACGATATTGCAGGCCACGTTACCGGTGCCGGCAGCCCGGACTGGCTGGCCAGCCACGTTCCCGCAGAGCTGACCGCATCATCCGTCGCCAAGCTGTTGGCGGCAGGGGCCCATATGGTGGCAAAGGCGCAGACGGACGAAATGGCCTTTTCCATCACCGGCCAGAACGCCCACTACGGCACCCCGGTCAACGTCAATGCACCGGGGCGCATACCAGGCGGCTCTTCTTCCGGCTCCGCCGCGGCGGTAGCAGGTGGTTTGGTGGACTTTGCCCTGGGCTCTGATACCGGTGGCTCCGTGCGCATGCCGGCGGGTTTTTGCGGCATTCACGGCATTCGAACGACCCAGGATCGTATCCCCGTCGATGGCATTCACCCTCTTGCTCCCTGTTTTGATACCGTCGGCTGGTTCACCCGCAACGGCGATATGATGCAAAAAGTGGGGCAAGTGTTGCTGCCTGACTATGATCTTGGTGCCGCACCAAAGACCTTGTATGTGGCCCGGGATTGTTTCGACCTGCTGCCTAACGATGCGGCAGCGGTTTTGGCCGCTGCCGTTGAACAGATCGCCGGGCAGTTTCCGGAACGCAGCGAAGTCTCCATCAGCCCGCATGGGCCCGACAAATGGATGCCCCATTTCCGAACTTTGCAGATGGCTGATATCTGGCGTACCCACGGCGATTGGATTGAACAGACCAAGCCTGATTTCGGCCCGGGCGTTGTCGATCGGTTCGCTATGTCGGCGACCATAACCGATGCCATGGTGGCCGAAAGCTCAGTCGTGCGCGATCAGGTGCGCCAGCGCCTGGACGACTTATTGGGCGCCGACGGCATCCTTTGCCTGCCCACTGCGCCGGGCATCGCGCCCTTGTGTGAAACACCGGAAAGCGCCCTGGATGACTTCCGCTGGCGTAGCATGGGGCTGACCTGTGTGGCCGGGTTGTCGGGCTGTCCGCAAATAAATCTGCCACTATCCAGTCTTGATGGCTGCCCGCTGGGATTGGGCCTTATTGCGGGTCGGGGGCGGGATGAGGCGTTGTTGCGGTTGGCGGCCATGATTGCGCCATGATCGTGCACAATCGCAACGACCCGGCTTCTGCTGTTGAGGAAGCGCATCCGGCCATGGGCCGGGTCAGGGTGCGGACGCTATTGACGATTAGATGGCTGGCCATCGTCGGGCAATTGACGGCCCTGTTGGTGGTGGACGAGATTCTGCAGTTCGACTTGGCCATGATCCCAGCCATGGTGACCATCGGCATCTCCGTCGCCATCAATTTGTGGATATTGACGCGCTATAGTTCCAACGAATGGCATAACGATAGGGGCGCGGCCGCCTACCTGGCTTTTGACATCGTCCAATTGGCGGTGATGTTGTATCTGACCGGCGGGTTGGATAATCCTTTCGCATTGCTGTTTCTGGTTCCCGTGACCATATCGGCCACTATTCTTAGTCTTCGCAGTGCCTTGTATCTGGGTGTTCTGGCCGTGTTTTGTGTCAGCTTTCTTGCTGTCTACCATGTGCCCTTGCCATGGCCCGCGCCGGGATTCGAGCTGCCGCGGATTTATGCTGCGGCGATTTGGATTTCGTTGGTCCTGGGCACCGTCTTTTTGATGTTTTATGCCTGGCGCGTGGCCGAGGAAACCCGGCGCATGTCAGATGCCCTGGCGGCGACACAGACGTATCTGTCCCAGGAACGGGAATTATCCGCCCTGGGCAGTTTGGCCGCCGCCGCCGCGCACGAGCTGGGTACTCCCCTGGGCACCATCACCTTGGTTGTTAAGGAACTGCTGCACGGACAGCCCGAGGGTGGAGAGGTTCACGCGGACCTGGAACTGCTGAATGGTGAGGTTGCCCGTTGCCGCACCATTCTGGCCAGCCTGGCCCGGAACCCTTCAGCTGGCGTCGATCCAGCAGTATCTCAATTGAGATTTGATGCCCTGATCAATGACATCAGTGGAGGCTATGGTGACGATGAGACAGTGGTTGCCGTGCACGCTCATGTAACGACGCCCGCGCCTTTGATCAGGCGCAGCCCGGAATTGTTGCAGGGGCTGGGTAACCTGATCGAAAATGCAACGGAGTTTGCCCGGTCCCAGGTTGATTTGGAATACACCTGGGATGATGACCAGGTAGAGCTGACCATCAGCGATGACGGCCCGGGTTTTGCCGCTAATATCATCGGCCTGTTGGGGGATCCGTATATTTCCACCCGCCCGGACAGCGGACGCATGGGCTTGGGTGTATTTATCTCCAAAACCTTGTTGGAACGGACCGGCGCAGCTCTACATTTCTTTAATCAGGGGCGCGGCCTCGGCGCAACTGTTGTCATTCGCTGGCCAAGGCACATAATAGACCTCACAATGGCCGAAGATGGGTCCGCTGAAGGGGATGCGGTGTCTAATCCGTTGGGTCACGAATTACAAAACCTGCGATCATGGGAGCATTCAAATGAGCGGTGATGAGGCCAATAGCGATACCGGAGCAGGCGCGGGGAGATCATTGCTTTTGGTTGACGATGATCAGGTTTGGCTGCAACGCCTGGCGGTGGCCATGGAACGACGCGGCTTTGCTGTGACGACGGCCGGTTCCGTGAAGGACGCTATCGACGTGGCGAAAAGGGAGACCCCGGATTACGCGGTAATTGACCTGCGGCTGGATGACGGCAGCGGATTGGATGTGGTTGGTGTTTTGCGGGACGTGCGCCCGGACGGTCGCATTATTATGCTGACCGGCTATGGCAACATCGCAACGGCGGTGGCCGCCGTGAAATTGGGCGCGGTCGACTATCTGTCGAAACCGGCGGATGCCGATGCGATTGAGGCTGCGTTGCTGGCGGAAAAGGGCGATGTCCCGGCCCCTCCCGAACGGCCCATGTCGGCTGACCGGGTGCGTTGGGAACATATTCAACGGGTTTACGAGATGTGCAATCGCAACGTCTCGGAGACGGCCCGACAGCTGAACATGCATCGCCGTACTCTGCAACGTATTCTGGCTAAACGGTCGCCCAAGGAATAGGAAGTTTCTCTGTATGCCTGCCCTGGATGGTATCAACGTTGTGGAGATTGGTGAAGGCGTCGCCCTGGGATATTGCGGGGCATTGTTGGCGGCTTGTGGTGCTGATGTCATCAAGATTGAGACGCCGGGCCAGGGTGATGCGGTGCGCCGCCTGCCGCCCTTTGCCCCCGATGTTCCCGCCCCCGAAGCCAGCGGTTTGCACGCCTTCCTCAGCGCCGGAAAATCCAGCGTCGCCATTAACCTGGATAGCCCGGACGGGGCCGCCCTGGTCCAGCGCCTGGCGGGAAAGGCGGATATTGTTCTGGATGCCATGCGGCCGGGCGGCAGTGCGGACGTCGGCCTAGGCTATGAAGATTTGAAGGCGGTGGCACCGGATTTGATCATGGTGGCGTTGAGCTGGTTTGGCGCTGACGGCGGGCGGCGGGATTGGCTGGGCAGTGACGGTGTTGCCCAGGCCCTGGCCGGTTTCATCTACCCCATCGGGCAAAAACACGGACCGCCGATCATACCGGGTGGCTATTTCGCGCAGATCACAACTGGGCTGACTGCCTTTATCGCGACCATGACCGCCCTGATCGGCAACCAGGCCGGAGATAATGGGACGTTAATAGATCTGTCCATTCAAGAGGCGCAGACAACCTATACGGAAACCGCCGGCGTTCGCCTGGCCTATGGCGGCCCGCAGTCCGTGCGCAAGGGGATCAATAAATTTACACCCACGTACCCGCAAACTATTTATCCGGCTTCCGATGGTTGGATCGGCGTAACCGTATTGACGCCCCAGCAGTGGCGCACCTGTTGTGAATTGATCGGCGCGCCGGAATTGATCGACGATCCGCGCTTTCTGACCGCGCAAACCCGCAGTGACCTGGCGGATGAACTGGACGAGATTTTGATACCCCTGTTCGCCAAACGCCCGGCCCTGGAATGGTTTCACGAGGCCCAGACCCGCCGTGTCCCCTTGGCCCTGGTGCCGACCATGGCGGATTTGCAGGACCTGGACCATTTTCAGGCACGAGAGGTCCTGGCCCCCTATCAACATCCCGACCTCGGTGAGTTTACCGCCGCCGCCATACCATGGAAGCTGGCCGCGACACCGCTGCACCATGGCGGCATCGCACCCCGGCTGGGTCAGCACAGCCACGATGTTTTGCAGGCATTGGGCTTGGATGATGCTGGCATAGGCACACTCGCCGCCCAGGGCGTTGTAGGTTTGGGCGGGGCCGTGTCATGAGCCAAAAATTACCCCTGCGCGATATCCGCATTGTTGATCTGACCATGGGTTGGTCGGGGCCCCTGGCGACGCGCCATATGTGCGATATGGGGGCGGAGGTGATCAAGATCGAATCCTGTACGCATATGGACTGGTGGCGCGGTTGGGGGCATTCGGCTGCGGCGCTGGCCGATCTGGAACACGAAAAAGCCGCCGCCTTCAATCAGATCAACCGCAACAAAAAGGGCGTGGCCATCGATCTGACCAAGCCGGATGGACGGGCCCTGGCCCTGCGGCTGGTGGCATGCGCCGATGCGGTGATCGAAAACCAGGCCACGGGCGTGATGGCAAAATTGGGTCTGTCCTATGATGAACTTTGCGCGGTGAACCCGTCTATCGTCATGCTGTCCCTGCCGGCCTTTGGTGCGGTAGGTCCCTGGGCGGGCTATCGCGGTTATGGCTCTACCGTGGAACATGGTGCGGGCTTGCCGCATCTGACGGGTGGCGAAGACGACCCGCCCATTCAAACTCATGCCGCCCTTGGCGATGCGTGTGGCGGTTTGAATGCGGTTGCGGCATTGCTGGTTGCCCTGTTTCACCGCAAGCGCACGGGCGAAGGACAGTATGTTGAGATCAGCCAAGTGGAGTGCATGTTGCAACAAGGTGTCCATGGCACCATCGCGCAAAGCCTGACGGGCGCGCCGCCGCAACGTACCGGCAATCGTCATCCGGTATTTGTCCCGCATGGCTGTTTTGCCTGTGAGGTGCCTGATACCTGGCTGGTGGTTGCGGTGACTGATGATGGCCAATGGCAGAAACTATGCACAGCCATAGGCCGGGACGATCTGGCTGTTCAGGCGGACCTGCGGACGGCGGCTGGACGCCGGGCACGGGAAGATGAAATAGAAGCCGCGATAGCCGCCTGGATGGAAACCCAAGATGCCGAAGCTGCGATGGAGGCCCTGCAAAACGCCGGCGTCCCCGCCGGTGTGGCCCGGCGACCAAGCGATTTGTTGGAAGACCCCCACTATATAGAGCGTGGGTTCTGGCAGGATATCGACCGGGACGTGGTTGGGCCAAAACCGCACCCCCTCACACCATGGCGTTTCGATGGTGACCGGGGCCCCTTGCGCATGCCTGCACCATTGCTGGGGGAATATAACCGCGCCGTCTTTTGCGGCATCCTGGGCATGGACAAGGACGAATTCGCCGCCCTGGAGGCCGCCGATGTGATCGGCGATCAGCCCATGGTGATGGATTAGCGGGCCAGATAGCCGCCATCGACTGGAACTTCAATACCCGTGATATAAGAAGCTTCGTCAGAGGCCAGGAACAGATTCGCATAGGCGACTTCTTCCACCCGGCCTTCGCGCCCAGCGGGAATGGCCGAGATCATTTTGCGCCGTACGTCCGGGTCCGCACTCATCATCGAGGTGCGCATGGCGGGCATGACCCCTGGATGCACGGAATTGACCCGAATGCCGTCACCGGCAAATTGTACGGCGGCGGCCTTGGTCGCCAGGCGCACCGCGCCTTTCGAGGCGTTATAGCCCATATGAACAAAATTCTGCCCGACAAAGCCGGAGATGGAGGAGATGTTGACGATGGAGCCGCCACCTTGTTTTTGCATGCCGGGGATAACGGCCCGCATGCCAAGGAAGACACTTTTTGCGTTGATGTTCATCTGCTCATCCCAGGTGTCCGTATTCAATAGATCCGGGTGACTGCCGCTGACCCCGGCATTGTTGATAAGGATATCAACCTGACCGTAAGCAGCGATGGTATCGGCGACGGCCTGGCTCCATTCCCCCTCGTTTGATACATCGAGTTTCTGGAACCGCGCCGCGCCCCCGGATGCCTCAATAGCCGTGACAACCGCCGCACCTTCCGCTGCCAATAAATCGGCCACGACGACCTTGGCACCCTCGTTGGCGAACAGGGTCGCGGTTGCGGCTCCCATGCCTGATGCGGCACCGGTAACGATGGCAATTTTGTCTTTCAATCGCATTTTTCAATCCTCGTCAAATTTGGCTTCGGTTAAGGCGGCCAGGGCGGTGATGGCTTCCACGGCGTCTGCGCCGATGGCGCGGACATCTATCTCCGTGCCCGGTGCGGCGGCCAACATCATTAGGCCCATGATGGAGCGGCCGGGCACCTCAACACCTTGGCGGGTTACATAAATTTCAGCTTCGAAACGTTCCGCACAATTGACAAATTTGGCGGCGGCGCGGGCGTGCAGGCCGCGCCGGTTGATAATGGGAAGGGTACGCTGAAAGGTGTCGTTGCTCACTTATCACCCTGCAACAGAATTGACGCCACATTGATATACTTGCGCCCGGACTCCTGCGCCTGGGCCACGGCCTCTGCAAGGTTATCATCTTTGCGGACTTTCACCAGCTTGATCAACATGGGCAGGTTCATGCCGGCAATGACCTCGACATTGGCGCGGTCCAGCAGGGATATAGCCAGATTGGACGGCGTGCCCCCGAACATATCGGTCAGCAGGATCACCCCATTGCCTGTATCGACTTCTTCCACCGCCTGGACGATCTCCTTGCGGCGCTGTTCCATGTCGTCATCCGGGCCAATACTAATGGCGCGAATAGCTTCCTGGGGGCCGACCACATGTTCCGTCGCGGCGATGAATTCATCCGCCAGGCGACCATGGGTGACCAAAACCATACCTATCATTTTTCGTTCATCAATCTAAGTTTCTAAGCATCTGTTTATGGACCTGCATTACCTTTTATCTACATCACGGTGGCGCACCTGCACATCATGTCCGGCGGCCCCCAAACGCTTTGTCAATTGTTCAGCTGTATAGACAGAGCGGTGACGCCCACCTGTACAACCAATTGCTACCGTCAAATAGCTTTTTCCCTCGCGTTGATAAAGCGGCAAAAGAGTTTCCAGCATATTACTTAAGGATGCCAGAAACGGCTCGCAAGCGGGATCGTTGGCGATATAGGCACCCACCTCCCCGTCGCGTCCGGTCAAGGGGCGCAATTCGTCCACGTAGTGGGGATTGGCAAGAAAGCGTACATCAAAGACCAGGTCGGCTTCCCGCGGCAAACCCTGTCGATAGGAGAACGACAACACCGAGACAGCCAGGCCCGGATCTCCCCGGGGCCGAAACTGCCCGGCCAGCAAGGCGCGCAGTTCACCCACATTTAAGTTGGAGGTGTCGATTAATAGATCCGCACGTTCCTTTATGGGAGCCAGCAACTGCCGCTCCCGTATGATGCCATCCATCGCCTGGCGGTCCTCGGCCAAAGGGTGACGCCGCCTGGTTTCGGTGAAGCGGCGGGCTAGAATTTCGTTGTCGCAATCCAGGAAAACCACCCGCAGATCAATGTCGTCACGGGCCTGTAGGGGGGCGGTAGCCTGATCAAAGGCCTGGGCCGAAAAATCTTTCTGGCGAAAATCAACGGCAATGGCGATGGCATGGCTGTCGCCGCCACCTGGTTGCGTAAGGGGATGCAGCAGACGGCTGATCAGGGACAGGGGCAGATTGTCAATAGCTTCATAGCCCACATCCTCCAGTGCCTTTAGGGACGACGTTCGCCCGGCACCCGACAGCCCGGTAATCAGCAACAGGCGAACAGTAGGTTGCGGGTCTGAATTTGCATCCCGCTTCGCCGTTTTCTCCATCGCCTCAGTCGCCGTCATGAGCGCAATATATCCTCATCCAGAGATCGCACTAACAAAGCAATCTTATCCGGTGCCGATGCCTCGAATGGTGCACATGGGTAGAGAGGCAGGTCAACACCATCAAGGGCATAGAATGTCTTTTCGGGCATCCGTGACACCGGAAGGCTAAGGTCCAAAACCAGGCCTAGGCGAGCCTCCATTTCGCTTTCAACCGTAACCAGGCCGACACCCCGCACTTCCATCATCCCGGCAATCTGCGCCGGGGCAGTGGCCCATAATTCATCACCCCGCCGGCTCACCTCCACCTGGTCATCGGCCACCAACCTGGCCGCCAAATCCGCCCGGCCCAGCAGACGCAAAGCCAGATCGGATTTGCCGGAGCCCGACGGCCCCCGCAGTAATATGGCCCACGGGCCAATAGCGACGCAGGTAGCATGCAGCAGGCTCATAATCTAAACGCCATCAGCCTCGTATCCAGTTTCGGTCATAAAGATGGGGGAGTTTTCCAAGTCGATGAAGTTCAACTCGTCCCGATACATCTCCCGGCCCGCCGCACGGCCATCTTCGGTGCCCGTGGCGGCGACGAAATGCGCCAGATCATCCCACCATACCACCGCGACGCCATCGTAATCATCAGGGCCGCCCCGTGATTTGTTGATCTGTTCAGCCTCGGGCCCCGTGCTGGTATGCCATTGCTGATATTTCCGGGCATCGAATGCCTGCATGTTGCCTTTCATCAGGGGCCCGTGATTTTCCCGCCAATAACGCTGAAATTCCTCCCGGCTTAAACCTTCTTTCCGGCGCAGACAAAAGACCAAGGTTAACATTATTCTCTCCCTTCCTATTACGGAATTTCATGTTATGAGTTTCCGCGACGGGACACTAGAGCAACCTGCGTTCATTGGAACACGGCAAAGTTGCTCTATCCTTTTGATCGGGTGTTGGGGTTTTCTATGCGCTATTTTGAGGATATTGAAGTTGGTGAGGTCTGGGACCTGGGCCAACGGGAGGTGGATGAGGCTGAGATTGTCGAATTTGCCACTAAATACGATCCGCAACCGTTTCACATTGATGCGGTGGCGGCGGTGGAGAGTTTTTTCGGCGGCCTTATTGCCTCCGGCTGGCATACGTCCGCCATCATGATGGGCCTGCTGGCCGGCTCCATCAAATCCCAAAAACTTGACGCCCAGGGCGCGCCTGGTGTCGATCAGTGTCGCTGGCTGGTCCCGGTACGGCCCGGCGATGTGCTGCATGGTCGCGCTACCGTACTAGCGATCCGCCCCTCCAACACTAGGCCCATGGGCCTGGTGACCTTGCGGACAGAGGTTTTTAATCAAGGCGACGCCAAAGTTGCCCAGATGCAAGGCACGGGCATGTACGGCTGTCGGCCCGCAACGAAAGTGGGAGACGGCGCATGACCTATTTGGAAGATATCGTCGTCGGGGCGAAGCGGTCCTTTGGTCATTACGAAGTGACGGCGGCGGAGATTATCGACTATGGAAAACTCTATGATGATCAACCTTTTCACACAGACCCGGAGGCTGCAAAGGACAGTGTCTTTGGCGGTCTGATTGCATCCGGCTGGCATACCTGCGCCATGTTTATGCGGATGGCCTGTGATGCCCAGGATCCCGATCATGGTCTGGCCGGCCTGGGTTCGCCCGGCTTCGATGATCTGAAATGGCTTATGCCGGTGCGGCCCGGCGATATTTTGTCGGCGCAAACCAAGGTCCTTTCCGCCACCCCGTCACGCAGCAAGCACGACAGGGGCACGGTCCGGATACAAATCAGGATTTTCAATCAAAAAGACGAGGCGGTGTTGGAGATGATCTCCATGGGCCGCTATCTTCGCAGACCGGCCGAAGCTACAGCCGAAACGTAAGTCAAAACTGAAGCCGGGGCATAATTTGGCACTACTGACGATAGCGGTCTGGCATGTCATACTGCTATGATCGAGACTGGATCAAATCAAATAGCAACAACAACCATATTGGGGAGCAAACGAGCATGGGAACCGATTTAACTTTAACGGCAGAAGACGGACACACATTGGGCGCTTATCGGGCCGATCCATCGGGTGCGCCTAAGGGCGGTATCATCGTTATTCAGGAAATTTTCGGTGTTAACAACCATATTCGCGAAACCTGTGATCGGTTCGCCTCCGAAGGATATGTGGCCATTGCCCCGGCCCTTTATGACCGGACGGATACCAAAAACTGTTCCCTGGGCTACACGCCGGAGGACATTGCCATTGGCCGGGACCTGAAAGACGAATTTTCCTGGGATCTATGTATGCTGGATTTAAAGGCGGCAAAGGCGGTGATGGAAGGTGAAGGCCTGAAGGTCGGAACCGTCGGCTATTGCTGGGGCGGCACCATTTCCTATCTGGCCGGTACCCGGATCGGCGTCGCGGCATCGGTGGTCTATTACGGTGGCCAGATCATGCCCTACATCAATGAGAAAGAAAGTTGCCCATTGTTGATGCATTTTGGTGAGCATGACAAAGGCATCCCCCTTGCTGACGTGGCGGCCATCGACAAGGCCCATCCTGATGCGGTGGTGCATATTTATGACGCCGATCATGGTTTCAATTGTGATCATCGCGGCTCCTACAACGAAGCAGCGGGTGACCTCGCGCGCGGGCGTACGATGGAGCTGTTCGCGGCTCAGTTAAGCTAAACACTTCGCTTCACGTCTGGGTGAGGGCGCGCCACAAAGGCGCGCCCTTTCTCTATGATGGATAAAATTTCCAATCATAAGAGGGGGGCCGAGATGTTGTTGAAACAAACGCGCAATCGAATGCAAGAGCGCTTCCGAGATATTCTGATCCATTTGATGGCGGCTGGATTCACATCTCAAGTGCAATTGTTAGGTTTTCGAGGAAAGCCTCGGCGGGCGTTCGATATCCGAGGCATTTTCTTGGTGTCACATTGAAGGCCCACATGATGTCATCGATATCTGCGTTTGAGTAGTCGGTGATGTCAGTTTTCC
>JABJKS010000101.1 GCA_018660265.1 Rhodospirillaceae bacterium
CCATCCAAATCCATCAGAAAAACCGCAAAACCAACACTGAAATCCAAAGCCCACCGCATCCCGAGGCCAAAAACCTCGACAAACCAAAATAGCTAGGCCTTTTTCAGCAGACTGCTAGGCCATCGAGATCCTAGCCGGCCGTCTCCCGCCGGGTTATGTGGCGATAATGCAGCCATAACAGGCGCGCAGCGTAGGTGCGATAGGGCCGCCAGGGTTCCGCCAAGGGCCCCATTTCCTTAATCGTCGGTCGTTCGGACAGCTTCAGCATATCCCTTGCTGCTTCCATCAAGGCTATATCCGCCGCCGGCCAGATGTCGGGGCGCTCCATCACCGCCAGCAAATAAATCTCCGCCGTCCAGCGGCCAATGCCTTTGATCTGGACCAGATCGGCGATCACATCCTCATCGGCCATCGTGCGTAATCTGCGAAAATTCAGACTTCCGCTGTCCACCGCCTCCGCCAGGCTGTGGGCGTAGGCAGCCTTTTGCCGGGACAGCCCAAACCCGCGCAAGACATCTTCATCCAGGGCCAGAACGGCACCAGGGTTCACCGCGCCCCCAGCGGCGATGAGGCCTTTTCGAACCCGTGACCAGATGGCATTGGCCGAGGCGATGGAGACCTGTTGTTGCACGATGATCTTCAGCACGGTTTCGAAGCCACCCCGACGCTTGCGGGACGGCGGCTCCCCATGTCGTTCGAGGATCTGGGTAAAGCGTGGCTCCAACATGCCAACTTGATGGAAGCCGTCTTCCACTGTCCTAAGCATCATTAGCACTTTCTGGGGCGTTTTCTGGTGGATTGTCAGGTGCATTGGGCGGCCCGTCGGGGCGGTCACGGTCCAACAGGGCCAGCACGGCGGTCAGCAATGCGCCGGTCTGCTGCTTATAGCCGGGCACATCCATCTGCCGCCAATCGTAGAAGCCAATGCCTGTTTTGGCCCCAAGATTATTATCCTCATACTTCTTTTGCGGCACGGGGCTCGGCTCCCGGCTAAGATGCAGCGCCGGGATCAATTCCCGCTGCGCCAGGGCATGGGTATCCAGGCCGGAAATATCCTTCTGCTCAATCATGCCGGTCACGCTCATCCGCGGGCCCAGCAATTGCTTGGCCACCAGATCAATATCCCGGGCCGTGCAGATACCCTGTTCGATCAGATAATAGGCCTCGTGATGCAGGGCATGTTGCAGGCGATTGACCAGCAGGCCATCGATAGGTTCGGCCAGGGTGATGGGCATCTTGGCTGCCTGACGCAGCAGGGTCACGGCCCGTGCGATGGTATCATCCCGGCTTTGGGAAACCCTGGCGACTTCGACAATAGGTGTGATATCGGCGGGTTGGAAATAATGGATACCGCAGAACGCTTCGGGATAACGCAGGGCGTTCGCCAGTTGCTGTAGGGGCAGGGATGATGTGTTGGAACCTAAGACGACATCGCCTTGATACGCCGCCTCAATCTCCGCATTCAGGGCCAGCTTTAGGTCCATGACTTCCGGAATGGTCTCCACAATCAGCTCGGGCGGTGTATCGGGCAGGGTACCCAGCACCGTGATACCAGGTTCAACGGCACCGACATTTTCCGGATTCCGACTTAATATGCCGGTCGTCAGACCACCTCTGGCGAACGATGCGGCAATGCCCTTGCCCATGACGCCTGAACCTGCAACCAGGACCGTGACTGGGTTATCTGACATGTTAGTCTTCCTTGCAAAAGATGTTGCCCCCCTGATAGCGCAATAGGCACGCCCATGTCACTGTCGTCACCGATGCCAGACCCTAATCCGATATTTCGATCTGCCCCGTCCATAGAAGGATCACCTAGGTGATACGATAACGCCTTCTAAAATTGACAATAAAATTTCTAAGTGATACAATAGTCTCTATTAATGAGCCAATAATGAAGACCGTACCTAACAATGTCGCGTAGCCAGAATCCGGCAGTCCGAGGTTTCATTCTCGACAATGTCAGGGAACATCCCACAGACATTGTGTCTTTTACTGTGGCCGAATTTGGTATGGGCCGAGCGTCCATCAATCGTTACCTCCGTCGTCTCATTGAAGACGGCCTTTTGGATGCGATAGGTAATACAAAGGCGCGTAGATACAGTCTCAAGAAACTGGTCGATGAGACATTCCTGATCGAAGACATCACAAGAAGCACGTCTGAAGACACTGTTTGGCGATACCGGGTGCTTCCATTCCTGGGCTCAGTTCCTCAGAATATCATTGATATTTGCCACTATGGCTTTACCGAAATTTTCAACAACGTCATTGACCACTCCGTCAGTGACAGCGCTTCGATCTCCATTCATATGACCGTCGCAACGACTGAAATCATCGTTGCTGACTATGGTGTCGGGGTGTTTAAGAAAATCCAAGATAATTTTGACCTGCCTGATGCAAGAAGTGCGTTGTTGGAGCTTTCCAAGGGGAAGCTGACGTCCGACAGGGAAAATCATGCTGGTGAAGGTATTTTTCTAACATCCAG
Organism: Rhodospirillaceae bacterium; assembly: GCA_018660265.1. Lineage (GTDB taxonomy): Bacteria > Pseudomonadota > Alphaproteobacteria. The sequence continues at coordinate 2,486 of JABJKS010000101.1, forward strand.
AATGTTTGATGAATTCAATATCTTGTCTTTCGACCTGTTTTTTACCAGAACACGGACTGACGACGCGGATTGGCTGATTGAAACCGGTGATGCAGATGAGGGGCATTCGGGAACATTTGTTCGGATGACTATCTCCAATAACGCAAATTGGTCCACAAAGGACGTGTTCTCTGAATATATAGGTGACAGCACAGGTTTTCGTAAAACTCATGTTCCGATAAAACTCGGTAAATACCCAGGAGAACAGCTCGTGTCGCGATCCCAAGCAAAAAGAGTTCTTGCCAGGTTCGATGAGTTTTCGGAAGTTAATCTGGACTTTGAAGGCATCGATACAATTGGCCAGGCTTTTGCAGATGAAATTTTTCGTGTCTTCAAGAATAATCACCCAAATATCGAATTATTGACCCTGAATGCAAATGAAGCCGTTCAGAAAATGATAAGCCACGTTACCTTTCAACAACCAGAAGCGTAATCTTATTTTACCCCCGATAGCGCAATAGGCCCGCTCCTGTCACCGATGCCAGATCCTAGTCCGATATTCAGATTTGCCCCCAGTCCCACGGGTGCCTTGCATCTGGGTAACGGCTTTTCCGCCCTTTACAGTTTCGCGGCGGCACAAGCTACCCAGGCGGCGGGTGGCCGTTTTTTGCTGCGGGTGGAGGATATTGATCAGGGTCGGTGCCGTCCCGAATATGAGGCGGCGATGTTGGCGGATCTGGCTTGGCTGGGCCTGGTCTGGGAGACGCCGGTGCGTCGGCAGTCGGAACATATGGCGGACTATGCCGCAGCGCTGGCGACCCTGGATGATGCGGGCCTGATCTATCCCTGTTTTTGTACCCGCAAACAGATCGCCCGGGAAATCGCCGCCGCACCCTCGGCCCCCCACGGCCCGGATGGTGCCCGGTATCCTGGAACCTGCCGCAATTTGTCGAAATCCGCGCGGAAGGACAAAATCGCTGCCGGTACCCCTTATGCCCTGCGTCTGGACAGCGCTGCGGCGGCGGCGCGTGTGGCGGCAAATTTAACCTGGCATGATCGTGGCAAAGGTATCCAGACCTGCCGGCCCACGGCGCATGGCGATGTGGTTCTGGCCCGTAAGGACACGCCTACTTCCTACCATCTGGCCGTCACCGTGGATGATGCCTTGCAAGGGGTCAGTTGTGTCACCCGCGGCATGGATCTATTCGCAGCATCCCATGTTCATCGCCTGTTGCAGGCGCTGTTGGACCTGCCCACACCGGAATATGACCACCACCGCCTTTTGCTGGACGATGAGGGCAGCCGCCTTGCCAAACGCCAAGGCTCCATCAGTCTGGCCGATATGCGTGCGGCGGGTACCGACCCAGTAGCGCTGCGCCGCGATCTGGGTTTTGAATTCTAATGAAAGGTCAAATCAGTTGGAGCTTTGGTGATGAAAAAATAACTGGGACAACAGTGACTCTGATCCCTTTGATTCCTGTAATAATGACAAATTAAATCATCTTTAAAGACATCTCGTCGAGTCTATGTGCCGCTATTCCAGTTGCACGCCTAGCTGTTCTCGATAAATTCGGCGGCCCTTCGGGGTGACCATGACAGCGCGCGTGCCGTCGATGTGGCGTATCCAGCCATTTTTGAAGCTGTGTGTGCATAACGCCGCCCCAAGAACGCCCGCCAGGTGCGGCCGCCGCTCGCTCCAATCAAGGCAGGGCCGACACAGGACTCGTTTGGAGCGCTTGCCGCGACGGGCCATGAGAGCATCAATATCGACCCCAATGCCACCTAAAAAGGCGACACCTGTATTCGTTACCAAACCGGCGTCATCCGCCAACTCAACATGACCGCCCATCACCAACGCATCCGCAAGCGCAACACCTAAACGACCGGCAAGATGGTCATAGCACGTGCGACCGGCCCGCAGAGATTTGTCGCGCGGCCCAACCGTGAGTTTAGGTTGCGCCGGTTCCAAATCCGATGCCACGAGCATAATGCTTTCCATCATCTGCGCCACAACTGGCGATGCAAGCCGATGATAGCGATGCCGCCCCTGTTTCACGACACTGAGGAGACCTGCTGCGACCATGCGAGCCAAATGGTCGCTCGCTGTCTGAGGTGCAATGCTGGCGGCGCGTGCCATCTCGGAGGCGGTCAATGCGCGGCCATCCATTAGTGCATGGAGCATCACAGCACGGCTCGGGTCACCTGCAAGCGCCGCTATTTCCGCAAATTTTGCGTGGCTGGCCATTGTTAAGTTCCTTATAAAGCCGCCGGCAATCTACGCTTATTCTCGTCTCGATGCTACGGTCGTCACCGTAACATCTTTCGCTGTGTCCGAGTAGATTCCTGGGATGCAGAATTCGAAACATACAGCGCCCGTTACCCTTTTTTATCTGAAGAGATGCTTCGCCAAACGCTCGGAAACTATCCTATTTAATGCATGATTTCAGCCATATATGAAAACGATTTCAATACGAACG
>JABJKS010000041.1 GCA_018660265.1 Rhodospirillaceae bacterium
ATGCGGCATGTGCCGCCGAATAAACCCCGAATATAAACCTTCAACCCAGCATCAAAACCCGCTTCAAAAATTACCCGTCAACCCGGCCGATGAACCACGACTCATCCAAACCTGAGCGTCACCATGAATAATCCGGGTTAGCAGAAGAAAAAATCATGTCAATAAATAGATTTACGTTATGAGCAGCCGCAATGACATCGGAACTTCCTATGACTTCGTTGCGCCTTCAAGTTACACTCTCGCGAAAAGAGATGGCGGTACATAATGGCTAAAATTGCGATGGCTGGCTTCATGCATGAAACGAACTGTTTCGTGCCGGGCTTTACGGACTATGAGAATTTTGCCAGGCCCCCTGATCGCCCCGGCATCATGCGTGGTGAAGAGGTGTTGTTGGAGTTCGCGGAACAAGGCGCCTCCTCTGCCGGGTTTATCGTGGGCAATGACGGCAATCATGAACTGGCCCCGTTGTTGTGGACCTCGACCACCCCTGGCGGGCCGGTGACGGCGCATGCTTATGAACGGATTTCAGCAGAGATACTGTCCCGGTTGTCGGACAATCTTCCCGTCGATGGCGTCTATTTGGACCTGCATGGTGCCATGGTCTCTGTCCAGCACGAGGATGGCGAAGGGGAGTTGCTGCGCCGGGTCCGTGCCGTTGTGGGCGACGATGTGCCCATCGTCATTACCCTGGACTATCACGCCAATGTCACCCACACGATGGTGGCCCATGCGGATGCCATTTTGCCTTATCATACCTACCCCCACGTGGATCAATTCGATACGGGCCTGCGCGCCTCCGCCGCCATGAAACGGCTGTTGATCGAGGGGCGACCGGCGGGCCGGGCCCTCCGCCACTTGCCGTTTCTGATACCCCTGAATTTTCAATGCACTTTGGTGGAACCATCCAAAGGCATTGTCGAGGCGACCAGTGCCCGGCAGACGGACGCTATGTTGTCTTTGGCCTATCTGGCAGGTTTCCCCCCGTCCGACTTGGCAGCCTGCGGCCCGACGGTCAGTGCGCACGCCTATAGCCAGGCAGAGGCGGATGCGGCGGTGGACGAGATCACCCAGATGATCGCCTTGAAGGAGGCGGAGTTCGCCGAGCCCTTGCTGCAGCCCGATGATGCGGTGGTGGAGGCGATGAGCCTGGCCGCCGCCGCCGCCAAACCCATTGTGGTGGCAGATACCCAGGACAATCCCGGCTGCGGCGGCAGTGGCGATACGGTGGGTATGTTGTCCGCCTTGGTTGCCCGCGATGCCCGGAACACATTGTTCGGTGTCGTCTGTGATGGAGACGCAGCGCATGCGGCCCATACCGCCGGCGTGGGAGCGGAGCTGGAATTAGACCTCGGCGGTCGCACGGATTTGCCCGGCGTGGAACCATTCAAGGGCCGCTTTCGGGTGGAGGTCATCAATGATGGCAACTATCAAACCACCGGGCCGGTGTCCCAGGGCAAGCCATATAGCGTGGGGCCGTCGGCGCTGCTATCCATCGGCGGGATCAAGGTCGCCATCTCCAGCCATCGGGTGCAGGCCTTGGACCGGTCTGTATTCGAACACCTGGGCGTGGTTTTGCAGGATCTGGATATCATCGTCTTGAAAAGCACCTGCCATTACCGGGCCCATTTTGATCCCATTGCCGAAACCACATTTGCGGCCATCGCACCGGGCGGCTATGCGGCCAATCCCGCCGACTGCGCCTATACCAAGCTGCGTCCCGGCGTACGCTATTACCCGTTGGGTCCCATCCATGAAACGTCGGAGACGTGAGCACAATGCAAAATTCAATCGATACATTACTGCAGGGCGCTGTTGATCGCGGCGATGTACCCGGCGTCGCAGCCATGGTCGTCAATGGTCAGGACACGCTTTACCAGGGTGCCTTCGGCGAACGGGCCTTGGGCGGCGGTGATGCCATGACCTTGGATACGGTCGTTGCAATCCATTCCATGACCAAGGCAGTCGCAGCTGCCGCAGTCATGCAATTGGTTGAAAAGGGGCAGTTAAGCCTGGACGAACCCGCCGCCCAGGTTCTGCCATTTCTGGGTGAGGTAGAGGTGCTGGATGGTTTTGCTGACAATGGCGCGCCTATTTTGCGGGCCCCGAAAACAGCCATTACCCTGCGCCATCTGTTAACCCACACCGCCGGCTTCGGTTATGAAATGTGGAACCAGGAATATCTCGACTATGTGGCGGCAACCGGCGCGTTATCGGTACTGTCGCGCAAAAAGGCATCTTTGCAGATACCCCTGTTGTTTGACCCCGGCAGCCGTTGGAACTACGGCATCAATATCGATTGGGCCGGCTTCATGTTGGAAGAAGTCACCGGGTTAACCTTGGGTGATTATATGCAGGCCAATATTTTTGAACCCCTGGGCATGACCTCCACCGCGTTCAAGGTCAGCGCCGAAATGGCCACACGGCAGGCGAGACTACACATGCGCGGGGAAGACGGCAGCCTGAGCCTGCCCGAAACCACTGCAGCCAGCGCGGAACCCGACTTCGATGCCGGCGGCGGGGGCCTTAGTTCAACTGTTCAAGATTACGCCAGGTTCACCCAAATGATCCTGAACAAAGGTGCGCATGAGGGCAGACAGATCCTCGCGCCCGAAACCGTCGCCATGATGTCCGCCAATCAAATGGGCGACACCAGGGTCCAAAAAATGAAAACATTCATGCCGCCGCTTTCAAACGATGCAGAGTTTTTCCCGGGCGTGGAAAAAGCCTGGGGCTTGAGCTTCATGATCAATCTAACCCAGGCCCCGACGGGACGTTCGCCCGGCAGCCTGTCATGGGCGGGCCTGGGCAATTCCTATTTCTGGATTGATCCGGCCAGGGACATCGCCGGCATTTATACAACGCAACTGTTTCCCTTTTGTGATGAGAAATCTCTGCCGCTATTTTTGGATTTCGAAACCGCCGCCTATGACGGGATCGCCTGATGGCATCGGTCGGTGATGATCCGCGCCGCTATGCCTTCGCCGTCTGGAACTACCGTCAGGGGGAGATTGTCGCGGCGATGATCCACCTGGGCCATGAGCTGGGATTATACAAGGCCATGGCCGGGGCGGGACCGTTGCTGGCGGGGGAGGTTGCGGCCCGGACGTCTTTGGATGAACGCTGGATACTTGAATGGCTGCGCCTGCAGGCTGCGGCGAAGCTGTTGGATTATTGCGGCGATGACCGCTTTCAATTGCCCGATGCCGCCCTCGATCTTTTGGTCGAGGATGACCATAAATCTTTTGTCGCAGGGGAATTTTCCGGGCCGGACATGGCGGGTATTCTGGCGCGGATGACGGAAAGCTTCCGCACCGGCCTTGGCAACAGTTATGAAGACGGCGGCCCGGAAGGGGCCCATCGCGGAGAATGCCGCCACTGGCAGGCCGCCCGCAACGACCTGATCCCAAAAATGATCCCGGCACTGGCCGGCGTAGAGGATAAATTAAAGACAGGTGCGCTGGTGGCCGATATTGGCTGTGGTGATGGCGCGGCGGTCCTGGCCATGGCGGAAAGTTATCCCAACAGCCGCATCGTCGGCATCGATCCCAACCGCCATGCCATTGCATTGGTAGAGACGAAGGCAGCAGAGATGGGATTGGAGAATGTGGAGTTGCACCATGCGGGCGGGGAGGATCTACCAGCCGAGATGACCTATGATTTCCTGCTGACCCTGGATTGCCTGCACGATATGACCCGCCCGGCGGAGGTCATGGCTGCCATCAAACGTTGCCTTAAGGACGACGGCACGTGGTTTATCAAAGACATCCGATCAAAGCCGAACTTTGAGGATAATTTACGCAATCCCATGCTGGCCATGATGTATGGCTTTTCTCTGATGTCATGTATGTCATCCGCCCTGTCGGAACCGGGCGGTGCGGGCCTAGGCACCCTGGGCTTTAATCCGGAAGTGGCAGAGCGCATGATCCGGGCGGCGGGTTTCAGCCAATTCCAAATGCATGATTTCAATGATGCGGGAAACCTCTATTACGAGATCAGGCACTAGAGCATGTTTACCTTAAACATGCTCGGACTCTTAAGAAAAGAGCAATTGAACCAATAACTTGGATGCCAAGAGTGCATCCAAGCTATCGAAAATTGCTCTAAAGCTGAAATGACTGTGTGCTGACCAGGCCCGTGGCGCACAGGATGCGTTCGCCGTTCCGTTCTATATAAACATCGGCCCGCCCCACGCCGGTGCGTTTGCCCACATGTATCGCCTCACCATAGGCCACCAGACGGTCCCCAATGGCGGGCGCTGTATTGTGCACCTCAAAGCCCGTGGTCATGATGCCCTGATCGCCGGGCAACATGGTTGCCACGGCTGAACCGCCCGCGAAATCCATCAGGGAGGCACTGACGCCTGCCTGGATGGTCTTGCCATCAAACGTCAGGTCTTCACGCCAGGGAATTTCCAGCTCAGATTTGCCTTTTTCGAAACTAAGGACCCGGGCCCCGTACAGATGGAATATGGGCATGCTTTCGAGAAACCGACGTACATTGGCACTTTCAAAACTGTCATCGCCGGAGTGGGGATTATCCATGGACACTGCTTTCAAATCACAATATTATGACGACTGGTCTACATATAATATGGCACCATGGCAATAGAGAAAAAGAGCCAACGGGACAGCTTGATCTGGGCGGCGGCGAAGCTGTTTCGCCGCCAGGGATACAGCGGCACGGGCCTGCGTGACATTCTGGCAGCCAGTGGCGTTGCGCGCGGTTCCCTTTATCACTATTTTCCGGGCGGCAAGGAACAGATCGGCGCTGCGGCGGTCACTGCCGCAGGCGGGCTGGTGACGGAAACCTTCGCGGAACTGGCCAAACAGGCGGATGGACCGGCGGACTTCCTGCGCTGCTATACTGCTCTGTTGGTGCGCTGGTTGGAAGCGTCCGACTTTCAGGATGGCTGCCCCATTACGACGACCTTACTGGAAACAACACCGGGCTCCACTGCTATTGGGGATGCCGGGCGCGCGGTCTTTGCAGATTGGGGAGAGGTGATGGCGGATATGTTGGCACAAGCCGACTGGCCGCAGGACCGGATCGCACCCATGGCGACGGCCATAATCGCGGGTTTGGAAGGGGCGTTGTTGCTGGCTCGCGTGCAGGGCACGGTGCAGCCGATCCACGATACAGTTGCGGCTCTCTGTACTTTGTTGGAGCCTACTGCGGCTTGAAGACCTCACGCTCTTCCTCAAATCCCTTCAGAGCGAAACGGCCAAGAGAGTTATAGTCGCCACTCTCGCCACCTTCAGCGGCAACGAATTCGCCAGAAACGACAATGTCCTGGCCCAACTCTCCCGCCACCGTTTCCAGACGCGCCGCCATATTGACCGCCGCGCCGATGGCGGTGAAATCCAGGCGGCTGTCCGTACCCACATTGCCAAACAGCACCCGGCCCGGATGCAGGGCGATGCCGCATTTGATGGCTTCATCAATATTGCTGTCGTTCAATTCCGCCTCGATGGATGCCTGTGCCGTTTGTGCCGCAGAAAGCGCATCACGGCAGCGTTGCGCCAGATCAGGCGTCGCCTCATAGGGAAAGATCGCCAACAGGCCATCGCCGGTAAACTTCAAAACCTCGCCGTTCTGCTCCGTGATGGGGGCGACCAGACGATCAAAAAAGGCATTCAACCGGGCCACCACCCGGGCCCCGTCATGTTGAGAGGTATAGCGTGAAAAACCGCGCAAATCAGCCGCCAGGATGACAGCATCGATCTCCTGCACATCGCCGCGCTGCACATTACCAGTCAGGATACGGGTCCCGGCACCATGGCCTACATAGGTATCCAGAAATGTCACGGCGGTGCGGCGCAGGGCATAGATCTCCGTCGCCCTGGCAAAGGCCGGGGTGACAGCCTCGAACGCAGCCAATTCATCGGCCAGAAAGCCGCCCGGTTGTCGGGTGGCCCAACTGATCCCATGGATCTCTCCGTTGGAAAAAAACATCGGTAACATCAAATAATCGCTGGCACCCTCGTTGCGTAGTTCATCCGCAATGTTGTAGTCGCTGTCAAAATCGGGACCATCCAAATGAATACGAACCGGCTGGCCGTGTTCATAAACCTGCCCGATGGTACTTTGTTGAAAAAGCGCACTGTCTAATATTGCATAGGGTGCCTCAGTCATCTGCACGCCAACGCCTTTTGTCCAGCTAAAGCGCCGGCCCATGATGGAGGGATGCAATGTACGAATGAAAACAGCAGCACGATAGATATCCAGCCCCGCGCCCATAAGCCGGTCGCAAAGCTCCTCCAACACCTGGCGCGGACCCTTGAATTGCCGGGCCGTGATCAACCACGCCACCGTTTCATCAATGGCGCTTTGCTCAATATTCGGTTCATTATTAGTCATGACCGATCCAACCCACATAAATGAAGCGAGGGGAACTATATCCCATCTAGGGCGTTAAGGCAGATAATGCCAACAATCCACATTCCGAGCGGAACCCTTGGCAGAGGCGCTACTAGGCGGTATGGGTGAGACAACACAAATTCAGATTTTTTAAGGAGACGACCCAATGGCTGACCTGGAAATGACCGTATCGGATGGCATTGCTACCATGACCATGAACCGCCCCGACGCGCGCAATGCCTTGTCCATGGAGATGCGGTCGGAGATGGACCGTTTGTTCCATGTGGCGGAGTTTGATGATGCGGTGCGTTGCATCGTGTTGGAAGGCGCGGGTGATCATTTCATGGCCGGTGGCGATATAAAAAGCATGCACGAATATCTGGGTAGCCACGATGCAGCTGAAACCCAGGCCTATTTTCTGCACCGCATTCATGATCTGCACACCATCATGTTTTCCATGCGCCGTATGCCGAAACCCATTGTGGCCAAGGTTCGTGGTGCGGCAGCGGGTGCGGGCGTATCCTTTGCGGCGGCCTGTGATCTGGTCATCGCCGAGGAAAGCAGTTTTTTCACCCTGGCCTATTGCAACATCGGTACCACGCCGGACGGTTCATCCTCCTTCCATCTGCCACGCACCATCGGCATCAAACGGACCCTGGAGATGACCCTGCTGGGTGATCGATATACCGCCCAACAGATGGCTGATATGGGCCTCGTCAATTTCGTCGTCGCTGATGCGGATCTGAATGATGAAACGGACAAACTGGCCGCACGTTTGGCCAACGGACCCACGCATGTCTACGGCATGGGTAAAAAGCTGATGTATCGGTCTTTGGAGAACGAATTCGAAAGCCAATTACAACTGGAAGCAGAATGTTTTGCCGATTGCGCCAAGCGTAACGATTATCGCGAGGGCGTCGCAGCCTTCGTGGAAAAACGCAAAGCCAACTTCACGGGCACCTGAGACTCGTTATTAAGTGGCGCTCAAGCGCCGCGCGTGCTGCGCGCCTCAATGGCGCGTGTCACTGGCGTTTTGGGGGACCGCTGACCTGAACGGCCAGTGGTCCCGTCGTCCGGCAATGACGTCATACCATTTTTTTCAGATCGACCACGCCTCCAGGCCGCGACGGCGGCCCAGCGCTTATGGGCCGCCCGCGTGGCGCTTGAGTGCCAAAAAATCACCAGGGTTCGGCGTAGGGGCGGATTTCGACCAGGAAGGAGCGGGTTGAGGCTGGTTGGTGGGCGGTGTGGTAAACTTCGCCGGCGATGTCGTCCGGCTTGGCAAAAAATTTGTCCGGTTTGTCGGTCAGACGTTTGCGCACCATGGGCATGTCGATCATGGCATCGATCACCACATAAGCGATGTGTAAACCCTGTGGTCCCAACTCCCGCGCCAGGCATTCGGCCAGTATGCGTTGGGATGCCTTTGTCGGCGAAAAGCCGACAAAGCTTGGAATTCCGCGGGTCGCGCCGGTATTACCTGTCACTACCAAGGCGCCGCCGCCTGCCGAAATCATATCTGCTGCCAACTCCTGCGCGGTGACCAGCAGACCGGTGGTGTTAACCCGAAAATTCCGCTCAAACAACTCTGTATCGAGTTCGTTATAAGGGGCGAGTGTGGCCAGGGCGGCATTGTACACCACCATTTTCGGCAGACCCTGTTCGGCGACAATTTTCCGCAATACAGCGCGATAATTGTCCAAATCTGAAATATCCGCAGCATAGGCGGTGGTATGGGCGATCTCGTCAGCGAAACTTTGCAGGCGCGCTTCATGGCGGGCGAGCATGGAGACTTTGTAGCCGCCTTCGACAAATCGGCGCACACAGGCCAGGCCGGTGCCCGCGCCGACGCCGATAACCAAACAATGTGGGCGAGTTGCTGTCATAACGGCTTTTCTCCATTTCCTACGCTGTAATACCAAGGTGCGGTAATAGAGATTCATATAGATCGTTTCAGGCGTGCGCCTGAAACGACCGAATTCGGCGCATTACGAAGGCTTTCGGCGGTGTCGCGCGCAGCTTATGGTACGCGTACCACAGCGCAACGCGCTCCTACCCGAAAACCTTCGTAAAGCGTCTATATGGGTCTTTATTACCGCACCTTGGTATAAGTTGCTATAGGATCATAGCATGACAGAAAACAGATTCATCATAGCCGGTGGTGGTATTGGCGGTTTGGCCGCTGCCCTGGGCCTGGCGCAAAAAGGCATCGCCTCCATCGTATTGGAAAAATCGGCGGAATTGAGCGAGATCGGTGCCGGCATCCAGCTGGGCCCGAATGCCTTTCATTCCTTCGATTACCTGGGCGTCGGTGATGCGGCCCGCAAAAATGCCGTTTATGTGGACCAGTTGCGCCTGATGGACGCCATGAGCGGCGAAGAGATCATGCACATTCCTCTGGACGAGCCGTTCCGCAAGCGTTTCGGCAATCCTTATGCAGTGGTACATCGGGGTGATCTGTATGGCGTGCTGTTACAGGGCTGCCAGGACAGTGATCTGATCGACACAAAGGTCAACGCGGATGTGCTGTCTTATGAGCAAGACGACAGGTCGGTAACCGCGCGCTTGGCCAATGGCGAAGATGTCACGGGCACGGCCCTGATCGGGGCGGATGGTTTGTGGTCAAATGTGCGCCGTGGCGTGGTGGGGGATGACCAACCGCGTGTGTCGGGTCATACAACCTATCGCTCGGTCATACCGACGGAACAGATGCCGGAGGATTTGCGCTGGAATGCGGCAACATTATGGGCCGGTCCGCGCTGTCATATTGTCCATTACCCGCTGTCGGATTGGAAGTATTTCAACCTTGTTGTGACATATCACAATCACGCCCCTGAACCCGTTGCGGGCAAACCCGTCAGCCATGCTGAGGTCATGCAGGGTTTTGAACATATCAACGAAAAAATCCTCAAAGTCATCCGCCATGGCAACGATTGGAAGTTGTGGGTGCTGTGTGACCGGGACCCGGTGGAAAACTGGGTCGATGGCCGGGTCACCCTGCTTGGCGACGCGGCCCATCCCATGATGCAGTATTATGCCCAGGGTGCCTGCATGGCCTTGGAAGATGCGGTCTGTCTGTCTCACATGATGGACCGTCACGGGGGCGATATCGACCTCGCCTTCGCTGCCTACAATGACCAACGCATGATCCGTACCGCCCGCGTGCAACTGGGCGCCCGCGCCATTGGCGATCATATTTATCATCCCGATGGGGCGCATGCCCGCGTGCGTAACCACATCATGGAGAACATGACGGTGGAAGATTACTACAACAGCCTGGAATGGCTTTACGGCGGGACAGGCTTGGACGAAAACTAACATCAATAGAACTGAAACTTGAAATCGAATCTTGAAAACCGGGAGGAAGAACAATGCCGAAATGGATCGATCATATTGTCGTACGCGTCAATGATATTGAGGAAAGCCTGAAGGACTACGAAACCAAATTGGGCATGAAAGCCTCCAAAGGACCGGATGCCATTCCCGCCATGGGCATGACCCGCGCCATCCTGCCTTTGGGCGACGATGGCCGTTTCATCGAACTTGCCGAACCTTTGGGCGAAGGCGGGGCCATTGGCGGTGCGCTGGAACGATATGGCGAAGGGGTACACCTGGTGGCCCTGGCAGTTGATGATCTGGCGGAAGCAACGGCGGAAATGAAGGCCAACGGTGCCAAAGTCATTGAAGCCGGCACCCAGGTCTTTATCCACCCAAAAGACGGCCATGGCGTGATGTATCAGCTGATTGAGCGCGAATAGCGCCTTTTATCACTCACGCTTGTGCGTAAGAACGCACCGCTCCGTGCGGGCGGCGCATAAGCGCCGGGCCGCCGTCGCGGCCTTAACAGAATAGTTCGACCTCGAAAAAAACCTATCTTAGGCGGCCTATCGCGTCGGGACCGGTTTGTCGCCGGTGTAGTCGTAAAAGCCACGACCGGATTTGCGGCCAACCCAGCCGGCTTCGACGTATTTGACGAGAAGCGGACAAGGCCGGTATTTGGTATCGGCCAGGCCTTCATACAGTACCTGCATGATGGCCAGGCAGGTATCCAGGCCGATGAAATCAGCCAGCTCCAACGGGCCCATGCGATGGTTGGCGCCCAGGCGCATGGCGCTGTCGATGCCTTCCACCGTGCCGACGCCTTCATACAGGGTGTAGACCGCTTCGTTGATCATCGGGACCAGGATACGGTTGACGATGAAGGCCGGAAAATCCTCTGAATTCGTGGGGATTTTGCCGATCTTTAGGACAATATCGTGGATCGCGTCAAAGGTCGGCACGTCCGTGGCGATACCACGGATCAGCTCTACCAGTTCCATCACCGGCACCGGGTTCATGAAATGCATGCCCATGAATTTTTCCGGGCGGCCGGATACGGCGGCCAGGCGAGTGATGGAAATAGACGAGGTATTGGTGGCGATCAAGGCCTCCGGCTTCAGGATTGGACCCAGGGCGGTAAGGATTGAACGCTTCACATCCTCATCTTCCGAAGCTGCTTCGATAACCAAATCCGTATCGGCCAATTCAGGCAAGCCGGCGACAGTTTTGATCCGGCCCAGTGCCTCAGCCATTTCAACCTGTTCCAGTTTGCCCCGGCCGACCTGCCGGCCCATGTTGCCTTCAATCACCTTCAGCGACTTCTGCATTTGGGCGTTGGAGGTATCGGTCAGCAAGATGTCATAGCCGCCGGCGGCCAACACATGGGCAATACCACTGCCCATCTGTCCTGCGCCAACAATGCCAATAGACTTGATCATCGTTTAGCCTCTCTGTCGGGCTTTGCCCGAACCTGTATCAAAAACTATGCTCAAATTCGTACGAAAGGAGCATTTGAAGCTGATAATTTGATCTAATTCAATATGTTAGAGCAACCTGTCTGCATGCGAATGAAGGCCAGGTTGCGCTATGCAGGCGGCAGCTTTTTCAGTTCTTCTTCCAATTCCGGCACCGCCTTGAACAGATCAGCCACCAGACCGAAATCGGCCACCTGAAAAATAGGTGCCTCTTCATCCTTGTTGATGGCGACGATCACCTTGGAATCTTTCATCCCGGCGAGATGCTGAATAGCACCCGAAATGCCAACCGCGATGTACAATTCCGGTGCCACGACCTTGCCGGTCTGCCCAACCTGATAATCGTTGGGCACGAAACCCGCATCCACGGCTGCCCGGCTGGCACCAACAGCGGCCCCCAGCAGATCGGCGACGGCTTCGATGATCGGGAAATTATCGCCCGACTGCATGCCGCGACCACCCGAAATGATGATTTTGGCTGCGGTCAATTCCGGACGTTCGGATTTCGACAGTTCCTCGCCCACGAATGTGGACAGGCCCGGATCACCCGCTGCTGCAATGTTTTCCACCGCTGCAGAACCGCCCGTCGCCTCGGCCTTCTCGAAGCCCGTGGTCCGCACGGTGATGATCTTGATGGCATCGGATGATTGTACCGTGGCCATGGCATTACCGGCATAGATGGGCCGGATAAAGGTATCGGGGCTTTCGATCCCGGAAATTTCCGAGATTTGGCTGACATCCAATATTGCCGCGACGCGGGGCATGAAGTTCTTGCCAACCGTATTGGCGACGGCCAGTACGGCGTCGTAATTTTTCGCCAGGGGCACAACCAGATCGGCCATGGGCTCTGCCACCATGTTGGCATACATGGCATCGTCGGCCACCAGCACCTTGGCGACACCGGCGACTTGCGCGGCGGCTTCACCAACCGCGGCACAGCCCTGGCCTGCGACCAGGATGTCCACATCACCACCAATTTGGCTGGCGGCAGTTACTGCGGCCAGGGTTGCCGGCTTCAACTCGGCATTATCATGTTCGGCTATTACCAGGACGGACATTAGATTACCCCCGCTTCGTTACGCAATTTACTGACCAGTTCGGCAACATCTTCGACGATCACGCCGGCTTCCCGGCTGGGCGGGTCCATCACTTTCAAAGTGGTCAGACGCGGTGCCGTATCGACGCCAAGATCTGCGGGTGTTTTTTCATCAATAGGCTTTTTCTTGGCCTTCATGATGTTCGGCAACGAGGCATAACGCGGCTCGTTCAGGCGCAAATCCGTGGTGACGACCATGGGCAGCTTCAGATCCAGGGTCTGCAGACCACCGTCAACTTCCCGGGTAACCTTGGCGGAACCATCGCCCAGCTGAATTTCCGAGGCAAAGGTGCCCTGGGCCCAGCCCAAAAGCGCGGCCAGCATCTGGCCGGTCTGGTTGCAATCATCGTCGATGGCCTGTTTGCCCAAAATGACCAGGCCCGGCTGTTCTTCATCCACCAGGGCCTTCATGATCTTGGCCACGTGCAGAGGCTCCAAAACGTCGTCGGTTTTGACCAGGATGCCCCGGTCGGCACCCATGGCAAGGGCCGTACGGATGGTTTCCTGACACTGCTGCACACCGATGGAAACGGCGACGATTTCGTCTGCCGTGCCGGCTTCCTTCATACGCAAGGCTTCTTCGACGGCAATTTCGTCAAAGGGGTTCATGGACATTTTGACATTGGCTAGATCAACCCCGGTCTGGTCTCCCTTGACCCGGATCTTTACGTTGTAGTCAACCACACGCTTGACTGCGACGAGAACTTTCATCGGCGGCCTCTTTTCATGGGGATGGTCTTCCGATCATGCGGGCTCCCGCTCCCACATATCGGGCGGCCGGATTATCACGACCACGGTTTATGTTGCGCTGCAAAATAGTGAAGCAGGAAAGGTGAGTCAACGCGCTGTAGCGCCAATTGCGGCAAAAGGCCGCAAATGGGCCCGTAATTTTGGAAAAGCGCGATAGAGCATGTTTAGATTAAAAATGCCCGACATTTTGAAAGAAGCGCAATTGAAGCAATCATCTGGGTCGCGAGAGCGACTCCACTTAATTGAAAATTGCCCTAGAACAGTGGCTCAATGGGTTCGGCTGTTGAAAGAAATTCCAACAAATTGCCGTCCGGGTCGCGGAAATAGACCGATTGCCCCCAAACCCCATCGGCGGCCCAGCGCGGTGCCGGCCCTTCGATAATTTCGATGCCCGCTTCATTGAGATGCTCGACGGCCTCGGCAATTGTGCCATCCCAGCGAAAGCAGACATCCAGGGTCCCCGCCTCCAATGTTTCGGCTACCAGATAGGCCGGTTGATCAAGTCGTTGCAAATTGATCACCGCGCCACCCAGTTCAATGGGTAACACAGGCAGTTTGCCGCTCCGAAAACGTTCCAAATAACGTGCCCGGCCACCCAGAATATCGGTGTAGAATGTGATCGAACGCTCCATGTCGGCTGCCATGACAACTGCGTGGTCAATGGTACGGATCTTGAGTGTCATCGACATTCTCCCCTACACTGTTATCAACTTACTGCTATTAACTTACTGGCATAGATTGGAGCATAATATGTCCGAGATCGAGTATTTCTATTCCGCCCACTCAATTTTCGCCTATCTGGGCTCTGCCCGGATCATGGAAATTGCCCAGGCCGCAGGCCGCACCCTGGTACACCGGCCGATTGACCTGAACCAATCCGTGCCTGCAGGTGGCGCGTCATCGTTCAAGGAACGCAGCCCGAAGCATCGGGCATATTTTTTCCGCCGCGAGATCGACCGGTGGTCGGAACAGCGCAATGCGCCGGTGATGGAAGGCTATCCCCAGTATCACTACAACGATACGGCGCTTTGCAACGGCATGATCATTGCCGGTGTGCAGCAGGGACAGAATATGGATCAATTATCCCATGCCATGTTGCAGTCCCATTGGCTGGAAGATACGGATCTGGCGGATCGGGATACCCTGGCCCGCCTTGCCAAAAGCGTCGGGCTGGATCCGGTGCCGTTGTTGGATGCGGCCATGTCGGACGAAATCCAGGCAATTTATCAGGCCAATACGGACGAGGCTGTTGCCCGTTCGGTGTTCGGTTCCCCGACCTATTTTGTCGATGGTGATATGTTTTATGGCCAGGATCGATTGGAGATGGTGGAACGCGCCCTGCGCCAGCCCTACGCGGCATCGAAAGTCGGCTAATGGCGGGTAAGGCGGGACGCGATCCGGTCTCGGCCATAGCGGAGGATGCGGCGACGGGGGAGACGGCGGAAATTTTCGCCGATATCCGGGCGACGATGGAAATTCCGCTGATCACCTCGATCTGGCGAACCCTATATGATGTGCCCGGCGGTCTGGCCCCCGCCTGGAAGTTGGCCAAGCCGATCTATGAAACCGGACAGCCGGCAGCCGCCCTGGCCCGTGTTGTGGCCCAGGCAGACCTACCCGTGCCCGCGCCCCTGGTGCCGGGGCAATTGGCCTGTGCCGGTGTTTCTGTCGATGATTTAGGTGCCATCCGGGCCATAGTTGATGCTTATAACCGCTCCAACGGTATGAATATGGTCGCTCTTACGGCCGTGGTCGTGCCGCCCGCAGGTTCTACCTTCGGTGATCCTGGGCCCGCTGACGCCGTCCCTGATGCACCGGATTGGCCGGAACTGCGACCGCTTTTGGGCCAGGAAGATATAGCGCCCACCGCTTGGCAGTTGTTAAACCAGATCCGGCACCTGGGCAGCCAAGGCGCGCCGAAAGACAACGCCGTGCTGGCAACTCTATGGCGTCACCTGGCCCATTGGCCCGGATTGCTGGCCCTGATCCAAACCGGGTTCGCTCCGTTGCGTGAAGACGGCACGATCATGGCAGCCTTTGGCCAAGTCCACGCATTAGCCCAAGCCGAAGGTGCCCGTCTGGCACATTTACGCCCGTCCGGCCCGACCTTGCCGAAAGAGGCGGAGGTGATGATCGCGCGCTATGTGGGCAGCCCAATGGCGGTGGCGCACATGGTTACATTGGGCCACGCCCTGGCAAAATGGCTGGTGCCTAACGATTAGCGCCGGGCACCCATAGGATATCGCTTGCGCCGTCGTCGTTGGCGTGGCGGGAGAGTTGGAACATATGGTCGGACAGTCGGTTCAGATAGCGCAAGGCGGCGGGATTGATATCAGCTTCCCTGGCCAATGTTGTTGCCTCCCGTTCGGCCCGTCGGGCCACGGTGCGGGCCATGTGCAGATGGGCTGCCAGGGCGCTACCGCCCGGCAATACGAACGAATTCAAGGTGGCAAGCGCTTCTCCCAATTGATCGATCTCCTGCTCCAGGCGATCCACCTGGGCATCGACGATGCGTAGGGGCGGGTATTTCGGATCCTCGACAATTGGTGTGGCAAGATCCGCCCCCAAATCGAACAGATCGTGCTGGATGCGGGCCAGCATGTCCTCTACAGCACCGCTCGCCTGCAGGCGGGCCAGGCCGACGACCGCGTTCAGCTCATCCACGTCACCATAGGCCGCGACACGCAGGTCATCTTTTGCCACCCGGCTGCCATCGCTTAAAGAAGTCTGGCCGCCATCGCCGCCACGGGTATAAATTTTTGTCAGTTTGACCATTAGGTTTTCCCACTTAACCTTGATTTACGAAAAACAGCAGCACCATAAGTCCCACCGCGACCAATTGCAGGACGATGCGCCACCGCATGAGAATATTGCCGTATTTTCGATTGAACTCTCCACCCCGGCCCATGGCTGAAATGCCAAGCACCAGAACGACCAGAACCGATGCCAGGGCGATGACCAGTAATACAGTTATGAATGTGGCCATGGTGCTCCGCTCGTTGCGCTACAGACCAGGGGTAAAATCCCGTCGGTTCTGATAGGGTTGTCTGGTTTGGGTATATGGCCTCTCCTAGCATGAAACCGGGGCCATCGGTAAAAGTTGTTTTTTGGAATGATCGCATGACGGACGAAATAGCTGCACAGTACCAAGGTGGGTCCGGGAGGCGATCCGGGGGGCGATCCCGGGGGCAATCCCTTGCGCTGTTGGCATTTTGCGAGGTCGCGGCCCTGGCGCTTTGGTTTTCGGCCTCTGCTGTCGTGCCTTCGCTTATCGTTGAATATGATTTATCCCCGGCCCGCGCCTCCATGATGACATCCGCGGTACAGATTGGATTTGTCGCCGGCACCTTGGCCTCCGCCCTGTTTTCCTTGGCGGACCGTCTGGACCTACGGCGTTTTTTTATGTTCAGCACATTGGTCGCCGCCTTGGCCAATGGCTTGTTGTTGACGGTGGCACCGACCTCTGATGTCGTCATCGTACTGCGCTTTATCACCGGGATCTGTATGGCTGGGATCTATCCCGTGGGCATGAAGATGGCGGTCAGCTGGGCCCGCGAAGATATGGGTTTATTGATCGGATTACTGGTCGGGGCTTTGACCCTGGGTTCGGCGGCACCACATTTGTTCAACGCATTTGGCGGCGTAGATTGGCATTTCACAATCCTGACTGCCTCTGCCCTGGCGTTGGCGGCGGCTGTGTTGATAAATTTCGTGCAGTTGGGTCCCAAGATAGCAGCCGCGCCGCCCTTTACACCTGGGGCCATATTGCAGGCCTTTCGCCGGCCTGCCCTGCGTTGGGCCAACCTTGGTTATCTGGGACATATGTGGGAACTCTATGCCATGTGGGCCTGGCTGGTGGTATTCCTGGACGCTTCGTTCCGACTTGTCATGGCGGCGGAGGCGGCGGCGTGGTGGTCACGGCTGACGACATTTACCGCGATGGGTGTTGGTGGGGCGATTGGTTGTCTGTTGGGCGGGCTGATCGCGGACCGCTATGGGCGCACCCTGCTGACCATGGGGGCCATGACGGCGTCCGGCCTGTGTGCC
Organism: Rhodospirillaceae bacterium; assembly: GCA_018660265.1. Lineage (GTDB taxonomy): Bacteria > Pseudomonadota > Alphaproteobacteria. Next base: position 17,044 of record JABJKS010000041.1, read on the forward strand.
TTGTTGATCGGTTTCTGTTTGGTGCCTCGCCGCTGTTGCTGGGGGTTCTGGCGACCATTTGGGGGATCACGGTGGTCGCTGACTCGGCGCAATTTTCAGCCTCTGTCGCGGAATTGGCCCCGCCTGAATTTGTCGGAACCATGTTGACCATACAAACGTGCGCCGGGTTTTTGCTGACTTTGTTTACGGTCCATCTGATACCGCCCCTGGCGGCTGCCTGGGGTTGGCAATATGCCTTTGCCGTTCTTGCCGTGGGTCCGTTTCTGGGCGTTTTCGCCATGTCCCGCCTGCGCGCCCATCCCGATGCGACCCGTTTGGCCGGCGGGCGAAAATAGTGCCTCTGCTTTAGCACCAGCATGACGATCTGCAGCCAATAGGCCGGCGATAGGCCTGTGATAGGGCAATACTGCCTTGCCATTCGGGCTGTGCTGGTCTTACATGCGCTTACAAGAATACTCACCGGACGTGATCTGTCATGGCTGATGACTGCCAGTTCAATTGACTGGCCAAGTCACCGACCGGACAGCGCATTAACTAGAGTGAAAACGGCACCATCGAACAAAGGATACGAATTATGGATGACGACGCAAAAAAGACAGCTCTACGAATGATCCCCTATGGCATCTACGTCATGACGGCGGAAAACGATGGTGAAGTGGCCGCCGCAACGGTTAACTGGGTGACGCAGACATCTTTCGCGCCGCCTTTGGTGGTTGTTGGTGCCAAGGCTGATTCAGGCGGCTACGCCATTGCCAAGGCATCGGGCCATTTCGCCCTCAATATGCTGGGAAAAGGACAGCAAGGCATGGCATTTGGCTTTTTCAAGCCCGCAACCCGGGACGGCAACACGGTTAGTGGAGAGGCTTTCCATATTGGCAGCACCGGCGCGCCGATTTTGGACAACGCCATTGCCAGCGTGGAATGCAAAGTTGTCGAGATTGTTGAACGCGGCGACCATCACATTTTGATTGGTGAAGTGGTTGATGCCAATGTTGCCAAGGCCCCTGAAGGCCGTGCCGACGAAGCGATCCTGGAGATGAAGGAATTGGGCGATAACGTCTTTTACGGCGGCTAAAGCAATCTTCAATTGCTCGATACTTAAGAGACTGAACACGTTTCAAAGTCACGCCTGTATCTAAGGTGTTTTGCAGATTACCGCTTAAAATAGGGCTATCGGAAAATTGCCTGGCATTCCGATAGTCCTTTTTTATTCGATGATTAGAACGATGCAGGGTTTTGCCGTGAAATAGGCCATTATTAGTAACTGTGATTGCCGTCACATCATTAAATTTTTATTAGCCATAATATGCCTCTTTACGGTGCCTCCTGTAATGAGCAGGAGAGACGGCGGTCTGGAGGCTTTTATGGAAGTGGCGGGAGTTTTGGATGTCAGCGCAAATGATGCGTTGAAACAAACTCTAAATTACTGGCAAAGTTTATGCGGTCAGCGGCGTTTGCCGGCCCGCAAGGACTTTGACCCGGCCGATATTCCGCGCCTGCTGCCCAAGTTGATGTTGGCTGATGTCACCCAACCGAAGACGGAAGCACAGGCCCCACAGATCCGATTCCGCCTCGTTGGCACGGAAGTTGTCGGTCGTTTCGGTTACGAAATTACGGGCCATCACTTGTCGGAAGTTGATTATGGGACCCGCTCGGATGATGTCGCTGATTTGTATCGCCGCGCAGTCGACAGTGCCGAGCCGCAGTTCGAACAGATCGATTTTTTGCAAAACAAAGGCCGTCTTGTGAAGATGCAGCATTTGTTACTGCCGCTTTCCGATGATGGCGCCAAGGTCAACATGATCCTGGCTGTATTGCACTGCCAGTAAAATACAGCGCTATCCCGCCACGTATTACGCGGGCTGATCAGATCTTTCAACAAGCAGATTGTCCAGCCAATCCGGGTCCATTTCCGGAACCGATGACAACAGCAGTTCCGTGTATTCATGATGTGGTGGGCTTAGAACCTCAGCTTTTGGCCCGTGTTCGACAACTTCGCCCTGCAACATGACCACGATCTCATCGGCGACCGCACGTACCGTGGCGATATCATGGGTAATGAACATATAGGCGAGGCCCAATTCATCCTGCAACCGTTGCAACAGCTTCAAAATTTCCTCTGCCACCAGCTGATCCAGGGCTGAGGTTACTTCGTCGCAAATAATCAATTCAGGTTCCGCCGCCAAGGCGCGGGCAATACAGATCCGTTGCTTTTGCCCGCCCGACAATTCACCTGGATAGCGATCGATAAATTCATCCGGGTCCAGTTCGATCATTTCCAGCAACTGCATGATGCGGGCATCGCGGTCCTCTCCGCGCATACCGAGGTAGAATTCCAACGGACGACCGATAATGCTGCGGACCCGTTGCCGTGGATTGATTGCCGTATCAGGCATCTGATAAATCATTTGCAGACGCCGCTTGTCATCTTTGCTGCGTCGGCGATGGCTGGGTGCCAGGGGCTGGCCGTCATAGTACACCGCACCCTGGCTGGGGGGCAGCAGACCGGTGATGACCCGGGCCATGGTACTTTTGCCACTGCCGGACTCGCCCACCACCGCGACCGTGCGTCTGCGGTGGATGTCCATGGAGACATTGTGCAGTACCGGAACCTTACCATAAGCCGCACTGACGCCTTGAACCCGCAACAAGGGAATTTCGGCGTCTGGTTCGTCAGATAATTCTTTGCGAAAGGTGCGTACCGCCAGCAAGTCGCGAGTGTATTCCTTTTGCGGATCCTCGATCATGCCCCGGGTCTCACCCTCTTCGATCAGGTTGCCATGACGCAGGACCATGATCCGATCCGCCATCTGGGAGACAACGGCCAAATCGTGGGTGATGTAGATCGCGGCGGTATCGAACTGACGCACGATATCGCGAATAGCCGAAAGCACCTCAATCTGCGTGGTGACATCCAGGGCCGTTGTCGGTTCGTCGAATACGATCAGATCCGGGCGACAGGCCATGGCCATGGCAGTCATGGCGCGCTGTAGCTGTCCGCCCGATACCTGGTGGGGATAGCGAAAGCCGATGCTTTCAGGCTCGGGCAGGCGCAGGCGATGGTACAGATCTATGGCGTCGCTTTCAGCTTCCGACCTGGGCATGATGCCGTGCTGGACCGGTGCCTCGCAATATTGATCGATCAGTCTATGGGCCGGATTAAAGGCGGCAGCGGCACTTTGCGCCACATAGGCAATGCGCGATCCCCGCAGTTGCCGCAGGCTATCATCGGATGCCTTGGCCAGATCAACCCCATCGAACATGATCGATCCGCCCGAAATGCGGCAGCCGTCCCGGGCGAAACCCATGGCCGCCAGCCCGATGGTGCTTTTCCCGGCCCCGGACTCGCCAATCAATCCCAGAACCTCGCCTCGGCGTAGGGTGACGTTAACCCCGTGCACAATTTCGTGCCAGATTTCATCGCTGCGGCCTTCAATACGAAGACCATGCATGTCCAGTATGATGCCGCCTTTTTTGTCGCGGCTTTGGCTATCCGTTGTCGCATCCGTCATTAATCTAATCCTTCAACCCGGACGCTTTATGGAGGAACCAATCAACTACGAAGTTCACCCCAATGGTCAAAATGGCGATCGCGGCGGCGGGCAGCAGCGGCGTAATATCGCCATAGGTGATCAAGGTCGCATTGTCGCGCACCATACTTCCCCAATCCGCCGTCGGCGGTTGAATACCAAGGCCAAGAAAGCTTAAACCACTAAGGAACAGGAACACGAAACAGAACCGCAGGCCAAATTCGGCCACCAGGGGCGGCAGGATGTTGGGCAGGATTTCACTTCGGATCAACCACCACAGGCCCTCTCCCCGCAGGGAGGCGGCCTCAACGAAATCCAGGACAACCACGTTCATGGATACGGCGCGGGCCAGACGGAAGACCCGCGTGGCATCCAGCACCGCGATGACCATGATCAACGATGGAATGGACGTGCCGACGATGGTCAGGATCAACAAGGCGAAAATAAACGATGGAATGGCCATCAGGACATCCACCAACCGTCCCAGTACCTGATCCAGCCAGCCCCGCACAGCAGCGGCCAAAATGCCCGTCAAGCCGCCAATCAAGAAGGCTAACAGGGTCGTGGTAAAGGCAATGCCGACTGTGTTCCGACCGCCATAGATCAGGCGGGTAAACATATCCCGGCCCAGATTGTCCGTACCCAACAGGTGTTTATTGCTCCAAACATCGTACTCGGAACCGACGATCTCGGTCTCGCCATACGGGGCAATAATCGGTGCCGTGGCCGCCACCATCACATAGATCAAGATCACGATCAGGCCGAACCAGGCCGAGGCTGGAGCTTGCCGCAGGTCCTTCCAATATTTCACCGCCGCGAAGGCGCAGATTTGCACCATGGCCAGACCGAATAAGGTCGACCAAGGCCAGGCACTGGCGCGTTCCCAAAAGATTGCGGCCATCAGAACGAATTCCAGGGTTACGGTGACGATGACCGTATCACCTGCTGCCGTGCGTTCGATCTTGCTCCAATATGTCAGCGCGACGACACTATATAGGTGGGCGAACAATAGTCCGACAACCGCGCTCCACGTATCGACTGTGACGTTTTGGAGGAATATCACCAAAATGAAAAAGTGCACCGCCGCCATGGCGATCCGGCTGACCCAGGGGGAAGCCCGCCCACCAAAGGTATTTGAAGAAGCTGGAATGGTCATGACCTGCTTCCTCTACCGTGGATGCAGCAGGCGCGGATTGCTCATGATAGAGAGCACGTCAGCCAGCAGGTTCAAAAGTACATAGGTCATGGCAAAAATCAGGCTACAGGCCTGCACCACGGGAATATCCCGCTTCGATACGGAGTCGACGAACAACTGGCCCAGGCCGGGATAAACGAACACCACTTCGACCAAAACCACGCCGACAACCAGATAGGCCAGGTTCAAAACGACCACATTGATAATCGGCGCCAGGGCGTTGGGCAGGGCATGTTTTAGGATAATACGGCCGGGCTTCAGGCCTTTCAGGCGTGCCATCTCAATATAGGGAGAGGCCATCAGGTTGATAATCGCGGCCCGGGTCATGCGCATCATATGGGCGACACAAACCAGGGTCAGGGTCAGGGCAGGCAGGGCCGTACGATAAACTTTTTCCCAAAATCCCAGGTCGTCACTGATGTTTGAGATGGAGGGGAACATACCCAAATTCACCGCCAGGACGATGATCAGAATATAGGCGACGAAAAATTCCGGAAATGAAATAGAGGTCAATGTCAGCACATTGACCATGCGGTCATACCAGCTGTCCCGGTATAGGGCGGCTAGAATTCCGAGGGTCACAGCCAGGGGAATGGCGATAATCGCTGCGACGCCAGCCAGAAAAAATGTATTCTGTACCCGGACGGCAAGAAGTTCTGAAATTTCCCTTTGACTGGCCAGGGAGCGGCCAAAATCACCTTGCAACATATCGAGAAGCCAGGTGATGTAGCGTTCGTGGGGCGGCAGGTCCAAGCCCAATTCGCGATTAAATGCCGCCACAGTTTCCGGCGTTGCGCCCTGGCCCAGGATTTCCTGTGCCAGGTTCCCGGGCAGCAGCTCAATACAAAGAAAAATAATCAGAGAAACGACAAATAGGGTTAGCAGGCCCAGCGCCAAGCGCTGGGCCACCAATCTACCAATTTGCGACATGGCTAGACCTACCTAATGGAACCGGCCTATCCGAACCACCAGCGTTCCATGGCTTTGTCGCCATCCATGTCCCAATTACCCGCCATCTTGGGATCGTGATGTACCTTTGTCGACATGGCAAAGACATAGTTGGCGAACAACGGCACCACGGTGGCACCTTCCATGTTCACGATGGTCTGCATTTCAATATACATGGCCCGTCGTTTGGCTTCGTCCAATTCGGCCCGGGCCTGGACCAGCAATTCATTGAAGTGTTTGTGTTGGAAATGAGATTCGTTCCAATCCGCGCCTGCGGCCAGGGATTGCGAGAACATCATATCCTCGGTCGGACGGCCACCCCAATAGACCATGCACCAGGGCTTTTTCAGCCAGACATTGGACCAATAACCATCTGCCGGTTCCCGCACCACATTGATATTGATACCGGCCTTAGCAGCCTGTTCCTTGTATAGCACGGCGGCATCCACAGCACCGACGAAGGCGGCATCGGCGGCGGAGAGATCGACGGACAGGGATGACAGGCCGGCTTTTTTCAAATGAAACTTGGCCTTGTCCAGATCATATTTACGTTGTGGCAGGTCGGCTGCATGATAACGGTTCGCGGTGGAAATCGGATGATCATTGCCGACGACACCATGCCCCTTCAGGATGATCTGCAACAAAGCCTCGCGATCTAGCGAATATTTCAAGGCCAAACGCACATCGTTGTTGTCGAACGGTGCCACGTCCATATGCATGGGAATGGTGTAATGCAAGGTGCCGGTAACTTCGTCAACCCTGATTTTCTTGTTGCGTTTCAGCAAATGCACCGTCTTCAAATCACAGCGGTTCATGGCGTCAATCTCGCCTGTGGCAAGCGCATTGGTCCGGGCCACCACATCCGTGATCGTCAGGAATTCAACCTCGTCGAAGTGGCCACGGCCTGCTTTGAAGTAATTGGGATTGCGTTTATATGTCGCCCGCACGCCCGGTTCGAATTTCTGCTTAATGTAAGCGCCCGTGCCGATGCCGGACCGCCAATCAACTTTACCCTCGGCGTCTGCTGGCATGATGGCTAAATGGTAATCGCTGACGGTATAGGGGAAATCGGCGCTGCCGCCGCTCAATTTAAAGACGATTTTATCCTTGCCGTCGGCCCTTAGGTCCGTGATCGGAGCCAAAAGTGGTTTGGCCGCGGATTTGGAATCTTTGCCTCGGTGATGGTTCAAGGAGGAGATGACGTCATTGGCATCCATGGTTTTGCCGTTGTGAAATTCCACACCTTTACGCAAGGTGAAGACCCATTCAGTGGCATCGTCCGAGGCCTCCCAACCAGACGCCAATTCAGGTACCAAAGTACCGTCGTTGTCCACTTCAGAGAGATGATTTCGCATCCCGTACCCTTGGTGGATAATGCTGCCATTATTATAGGTGGCAGGATCCAAGGTATCGGTGGTATTGCCGTGGCCGCTGCCAAACCGCATTTTGCCGCCCTTTTTCGGGGCCGCCTTGGCGGAGCTGTTCCAGACCGTCGTGGCCATGGCTGCTGTGATGCCCAATGCGGATGCCTTCGCCATAAAATCACGGCGGTTGATCCTGCTGTTGTTTGCCAGATGCGTCAGTTCATTAATATGTTTCATGCTGCCCTTGCCGCCTCTTTCCTGAGCGCGGCCCTTTTTCCCTGTTAAGTCGATTATGGCTTTTCGTTACTAAATTCACAGTGCTCGTAGAAGAAAACAAGTATAATAACAGCTTGTGGCCAATCAATAATAGAAATACTTGTTTTGTACGTTAAACACGGTGTTTTTGCTGTGAATACTTAATTTTGCTTCTAGATTTTTCTTGTTGGCGCTCCCTGTGCCTTGCTGCAATACTCGCCAATTCGGACGCTCAAATCAAGCATTTATTCTTATGCCAATTTATGACCCGGTGTCGCAGTCTTTATGGCGGCTAATAAACCTAAGTTCCGGGCTGGTTCCAGGCTGCCTTTGACCCTATTCTGACGTTATATATTGGTGTGGGAGATTGATGAATGCTGGACAATGCTATTGCAGGCCGGATCAAGGATGCGGTGGATGCAGCCTTTGATGAACAGGTGCACTGTACGGCGGAGCTGGTGAAGTTCCCATCGCGCCGGGGTCGGGAACATACGGCCCAGGATTTCATGGCCGGGGCCATGCGCGAACAGGGTCTGACGGTTGATCGCTGGCAGATCGATATCGATCAAATCAGCCACCTGCCGGGTTTCTCGCCGGTCTATGCGGATTATGACAATGCCTTCAATGTGGTGGGTGCCCATCGCAGCGGAAACCCCACCGGGCGCTCTCTCATTCTGAACGGCCATATAGATGTGGTGCCCGAGGGCCCGGTCGAGATGTGGACATCACCGCCCTACGAGCCGCGGATCGATGGTGGTTGGATGTATGGCCGTGGTTCCGGCGATATGAAGGCCGGTCTGGTCGGGGCCATGTATGCCCTGCGCGCCTTGCGCAATGAAGGCTGGGCCCCTGGCGCGGACGTCTTCCTGCAATCGGTGGTGGAGGAGGAGTGTACCGGCAACGGTGCCCTGGCCTGTCTGGCACGTGGCTACCGGGCCGAGGCGGCTTTGATCCCGGAACCCCTGGGCGATTGTCTGATCCGGGCCCAGCTGGGGGTAATGTGGTTACAGATTAAGGTACAGGGCGTCCCGGCCCATGTGGCTTATGCCGGTACCGGTTCAAATGCCATCGATGCGGCCTTTGTCTTGATCCAGGGTTTGAAGGAACTGGAAGTGAAATGGAATGCCCAACGGGTGGACCAGCCACATTATGCAGACCATGACCATCCGCTGAATTTCAACGTCGGTAAGATTGAGGGCGGCGACTGGGCCTCGTCAGTACCATCGTGGTGTGTCTTTGACCTTCGCGTGGCGGTTTATCCCGGTGATGATCTGGCCGCCCGCCGAGCGGAATTGGAGGCCTGCATCCATGATGCGGCCAGCCAGGACGCTTTCTTGCGTAATGCGCCGCCACAAGTCACCTATCACGGCCTGATGGCCGAGGGTTATACCCTGCACGATGCGGACGAGGCCGAGGCGACCCTGGGCTGGGCCCATGAAAGCGCATATGGGCAGCCGTTGCAGGTGGTCGCGACAACTGCGACCACGGATGCGCGCTTTTTCGGGCTCTATGCAGATATTCCCGGTTTGGTCTATGGTCCAACATCGGACGCCATTCATGGTTTTGATGAGCGGGTTGATTTGGAATCCGTGCGGCAAAATACCCAGGCCATGGCACTGTTTATCGCCGAATGGTGTGGTCTCGAAGAAATCGACAAATAGGGGATACCAAACATGCAGCCGGATATTGAAATTGCCCGCCAGGCCAGCACGCTACCGATTGAACAAATTGCGGAAAAGCTGAATATTCCCAACCAGCATCTGTACCGCTACGGCTCGGACAAGGCCAAGGTGGATCTGGACTATCTGGCCACATTGGATGATCGCCCGGATGGTAAGTTGATATTGGTCACCGCCATCACCCCAACACCTGCGGGGGAAGGTAAGACCACGACAACCGTTGGTCTGGGCGATGCCATGAACCGGATTGGCAAGAATACGGCGATTTGTTTGCGGGAGCCCAGCCTGGGCCCGTGCTTCGGTACCAAGGGCGGTGCGGCGGGGGGCGGCTTTGCCCAGATTGTGCCCATGGAAGATATCAATCTGCATTTCACCGGCGATTTCCATGCCATCGGCGCCGCCAATAATCTGCTCGCCGCTATGTTGGACAACCATATCTATTGGGGCAACAAGCTGAACATTGATGCCCGTCGGATTTCCTGGCGCCGGGTGGTGGACATGAATGACCGGGCGCTGCGTTCCATCGTGGTTAATCTGGGCGGTGTGGCCAACGGCTTTCCCCGGCAGGACGGTTTCGATATTACCGTCGCCTCTGAAGTCATGGCGGTATTCTGCCTGGCGACGGATAGTGACGACCTACGCCGCCGCCTGGGCAACATCGTGGTGGCGCAAAACACCAAGCGGGAGGTCGTCACGGCCCGCCAGCTGGATGCGGACGGCGCCATGGCCGCGTTGTTAAAGGACGCAATCCAGCCGAACCTGGCCCAGACTTTGGAAAACAATCCCGCCTTTGTTCATGGTGGGCCGTTTGCCAATATCGCCCATGGCTGCAATTCGGTGATCGCCACCAAGGCTGCCTTGAAGATGGCGGATTTCGTCGTGACAGAGGCCGGCTTTGGCGCTGATCTGGGGGCGGAAAAATTCCTCGACATCAAATGCCGCAAGGCAGGCCTGCGCCCGGATGCGGTGGTCCTGGTGGCAACTGTACGCGCCCTGAAGATGCATGGCGGTGTGGGCAAGGATGATCTGACCAAGGAAAATGTCAAAGCGGTCGAACAAGGCCTGGAAAACCTGGGCAAGCATCTGGAGAACCTGGCCAAATACGGCGTTAGGGCGGTGGTCGCCATCAACCAGTTCACCGCCGATACAGAGGCCGAGATGGCGGTTATCAGGGACTATTGCCAGGGCTTTGGCGTTGACGCTTATGTTTGCAGCCATTGGGCAGATGGCGGTGCGGGTGCCGAAGACCTGGCAAAAAAGGTGGCGGAGATCGCCCAATCCGGGGTCTCTGATTTCCATACTCTGTATGAAGATGAAATGCCCTTGTGGGATAAGATGCGCACCGTCGCCCAGGAGATTTATGGTGCCGAAGATATCTCCGGCGACCGGTTGGTGACGGAGCGGTTCAAACAGTTGCAGGATCAAGGCTACGGCCATCTGCCGATCTGTGTGGCGAAAACCCAATACAGCTTTTCCACTGACCCGAACCGCAAGGGCGCACCCAAAGGCCACGTCGTCTCCATCCGCGAGGTACGGCTGGCGGCAGGTGCGGAATTCCTTGTCGTGGTCTGCGGCGATATCATGACCATGCCCGGTCTGCCATCCCGCCCGGCGGCTGAGCAGATTGGCCTGGATGAAAACGGCCAGATTACGGGACTGTTTTAGCGGCTGGGTCCGGCTGCTTCGGTAGGGGGAGGCTGAACAGCCAGGCAGCGCACAGGAAGGTGGCCGACAGGCCCAGGCAGACCACCAGTCCGCCCCACTGGTAAGCCAGGCCCGACAACAGCGTGCCGGCCAAACGTCCGCCCGCATTGGCCATGTAGTAAAAGCCCACATCCATGGATGTATGCTCGGACTTGCTATAGGCCAGGATCAGGTAGGAATGGATGGCTGAATTCACGGCGAAGACAAAGCCGAAGACCAACATGCCCACCAGCACGCTAAGGCCGGGCGCAATGTTGGCCCAAAGCATCAGTGCAATGCCAGAGGTGACTAGGATCAGGCCCAATAGCCAGCGCCGGGACTGCCCGCCGGTGGGGGCCGCGCCGCTTTGCCGCAACAGCTTGGGCGTGGCTGCCTGTACCAGGCCATAGGCGATAACCCAGAGCGCCATATAGGCCCCGACTTGCGGGTGATCCCAACCAAGGCTGCCGGCCAGAAATAACGGCAGCCCCACAACGAACCAGATATCGCGGGCACCGAACAAAAAGAACCTGGCCCCGGACAGCCAATTGATCTTTGCGCTTTTAGAGAAAACATCCCCGAAACGCACCTTGGCCTTGGTTTGACCTATGTTGCCTGGCAGGCTTACCACTGCGGCCAGCAGGATCGCCCCCAGACATGCGGCCATGGTGATCAATGCAACCGAAAATCCCAGCCAGCTCAACAGGAAACCGCCCAGAAAAAAGCCCAGGCCTTTTAGGGCATTTTTCGATCCGGTCAGTGCGGCGACCCATTTGAACAGGGCACCATGATTACCGTCGGTCACCAGGACTTTTATAGCGCTTTTAGCACTCAGCTTCGTGAGGTCCTTGGCGATGCCCGACAGGGCCTGGCTGCCCATCACATAGGCCACTCCCATGACGATGGGCCAGTCCGAATTGAAGCGGGACAATGCCGCCAGGGCAACAACCTGCAGACCCAGGCCCGCGAACAATGTCACCTTCAGCCCAAGGCGTGCGCCGATCCAGCCGCCGACCAGATTGGTGACAATGCCGAAAACCTCGTAGAATAAAAACAACTGGGCAATCTGAAACGGGCTGTAGCCAAGGCCATAAAAATGCAACAGCACCAACATGCGCAAGGCACCGTCCGTTAGGGTAAAACCCCAATAGGCCGCCGTGACCAGGATATAGTTGCGGACACCGCTGTTCATGGCGTTACAGGCTGTCCGCGACTTTTAGTGCCAGATCGACCATGCGGTTCACATAGCCCCATTCGTTATCGTACCAGGCCAATATCTTCACCTGGGTGCCGTCCACCACCATTGTTGAGGGGCCGTCGATGATGGCGGAGCGGGGATCATTGACAAAATCCGTGGAAACCAGGGGGCGGTCCTCAAGGCCCAGGATGCCGGACAATTCACCCATGGCGGCATCGCGAAACATCTGATTGATCTCATCGGCGCTGGTCGGGCGTTCAACCTCGAACACGCAATCTGTTATCGAGGCATTCAACAGCGGCACCCGTACCGCATGGCCGTTCAACTTGCCCGTCAGTTCCGGATAGATCATGGTGATGGCTGTGGCCGAACCGGTGGTGGTGGGGATCAGGTTCATGGAGGAGGCCCGCGCCCGGCGCAAATCCTTGTGGGGGCCATCCACGACAACCTGGGTATTGGTGATATTATGGATCGTGGTGATGACCCCGTGTTTGATGCCAATCCCCTCGTGCACCACTTTTACCACAGGGGCCAGGCAATTGGTGGTGCAGCTGGCCGCCGTCAACAGGTGCTGGCTTTCGGGCTGGTACAGATGGTCATTGACGCCATAGACAATGTTGAACGCGCCGTTCTTAACGGGGGCCGCGACGATGACTTTTTTGACGCCTTGATCGAAGTAGGCCTGTAGTTTAGCCGGATCGCGGAATTGCCCCGTACATTCAAGCACGATATCGCAGTCCCCCCAGACGCCGCCTTCAATCGCGCCGCCTTCAATGGTGCCACCTTCAATGGTGGCGTGTGAGGTATAGGCAATGGCGTGGTCTGCCACGATCACCTCGTCCTCATGGTCACTGACTGCAACATCCCAGGTGCCGTGCACGGAATCAAAAGTCAAAAGATGTGCCGCCGCCCCGGCATCCATGTTGATTTCGTTGATACGACGCCACGCCAACCCCCGGGCGCTCCAGCCGGCCCGCAACGCCAGCCGCCCCATGCGCCCGAAACCATTGATCCCAATACGTACACTCACAAATTTTTCCTCAAAAGCGCCATTCTGTTCATGTCTCTCGATTTACTGGAATATAAGGGGCAAGAGGCGGCTGCGGTACAAATTTACGTCTGCTTTCAAATCCGAGTGATGCATATGCTCAAGTGTCTTGGACTAATGTAAGCGGCCATCGAACGGACGCGGCGTTTCCGCAGACAACATATCCGCTAGACGCGTTCGATGCTGCCGTCCAGTTTTTCCAGGTTAAGCCTGGTTTGGCGCAGTATCTTATCGGATAACGGCTTATTGCAGCGCTTGGTCGCTCTTGAGAGGGCCATCGCCCCGACGATCATTGTCAGGGCTGCCATCGAGCCTTCCTGGGCCGGCCTTGATTTACCGGAGGCACTTGAAAGGCTATCCTCCAGGTTCGTCAGATAGCTGTCCACACCCAGTGAAAATGCTTTCTGAACATCGTCGCATTGCCTGTGAATATCTGTTGCCAAGGCAGCCATCGGGCAACCACCGCGACTGTCGTCCCGATGCCGGACGGAGAGATAATTTTTGAAATATTCCGCTAGACCGTTATCGCTGGATTTGGTTGATGCGAGCCAATTATTGGCATGATCAAATGATTTCTCACAAGCTTCGGCGGCCAGGGCATTTTTTGATCCAAAGCTCTTGTAGAACCCGCCGTGGGTTAAGCCGGCCGCCTTTGTGATTTCAGGAATACTCACGCCTTCGAAGCCACGTTCGCGAAACAAACGTTCCGCGGCATCGACAATTGACGCGCGATTTTCCGCCGCCTGCTTTTTCGAGACTTTCATTTTTTGTGGTTCCTTCCATGGCGAAATTTAATGATTGCAATCATAATCAAAAAGAGTATTGATTACGATCATAATTATTAAATTTGACAGAGTCGCCAATAGTTCATCACGTCGAAACCTCTATGAGCTTGCCGCGAATGGAAACCGGACAAATATCGAAGGGACAGGAAAATGCAGGGTCAGTTAATACGTGCCGGACTTGGATTGTGGTCGCGCGCCACTCCTTCAGCAGCGGCGGGTTGGCTGGCAGGCCAATTCTTTCGTGTACGGAAAACGAAACCGAAGGATTGGGAAATGACTATTCCCGAGGCCGACGAAATCATTGTGACGATGTCCGGCATGGGGGTCCGCCGTTGGGGCCGAGGTCCCAGGGTTATGTTGGTTCATGGCTGGGAAGGACGTTTCAGTCAGTTTGCGGTCCTTGTTCCCATGCTCCTGGAGGCAGGCTTTGAGGTTGTCTCCGTTGATCCGCCAGGGCATGGATTGTCGAATGCACAAACTTCCAATCCAGTTGAATTTGCTAAAGGAATCAATGCCGCCGTGCAAACTTTTGGGCCCTTTTTTGCAATTGTTGGGCATTCCATGGGTGCGACTGGAACCGTTCTCGCGCTTGATAGCGGCACAAGTGTGCAGCGGGTCGCACTCGTCTCGATGCCTGCGTCATTGGAATTTACACTGCGTGCAATTTGTCAGAAGATTGGTTTCGGTGCGTCGGCGACAGCGGCCTTTTTGACGAAAATTGATCAGATCGTCGGTGTACCGGCAGCGGACCTCGATGCACGCCGTCTGGCGGCACATCGGGGCGAAGCGGCGCTGATCGTCCATGACCGGAACGATCCTCAGGTCCCGCTCTCTCATGCCAAGGAAGTTGCAGCAACATGGCCGGGCGCAAAGCAAATTTTCTCTGACCGGCTTGGGCACACCCGCATCCTTGCCAACGCGCAAATCTGCGGTGCGATTATAGGTTTTTTGAAGGAACAGCCAGATGAAAAGCAACAACCGGCAGCAGTCATCTCAACTGGCTTCGCTAAACGGGATCGTGATGTCGCAAGCGCGCTGGAATTACACTAGATACGATCCGCACCGTAATACAGCATGACCTTGTGCTGGGCCTCGGCGAAGAACAGCCAGCGTTCCAGAACGACGCCAAAGCTAACGCTGATCGCGGCCAGGGCCGCAGCGAAAACCGCGATTGGGCCGGAGGTCCCGGCCTGGATGATAATCAAAACAAGCGGTACCAGGAAAGCCAACAGGTGGGTCAGGCGGCGCAGTTTGTGGGCATGCTTGCGGGCGATGGCAAAACCCATTTCCTTGAGCAGATAATTGTCCTGCACATGCGGTGGGTCGAGCGGCCGGACCGCGCCCAGACTTTCCAAACCGGTGGCAGACGCCGTGGTGCTGGTCCCGACGTTGCTGTCAATGGCGCGCCAATAGGCAATCTTTAAAACCCAGGCCAATGCCAGGGCCGCAAAACAGATCGCCTGGATCACGGCATGACCGGGGACAAACGGGGCCAGGATGGCGTTCAACCAGATCGCCCCGGTGGCCAGGGCCAGGATCAGATAAACCGGCGCGACCAGGGGTTGGTCCCAACGCGGTATGGCGGCAAGGGAGCGATAAATCATCGACGTCGCATAGACCGTCAGTATGGACAGGACGGCAACGGTCAGTCCCGCCAAAGGCCACAGACCATCGTTTTGTTGCAGTACCAGCCAGGCAAAAGCGAACAATGCCGCCGGGCCATAGCCAATTATTGCCAAGACGCCTTCGCGGGACAACCAGGATGAGCGCCACTGGCTCAACGCCCGCCAGGCCCGTTCCGGGCGGCCCAAATGCGCCATGGACGCTAACAGCCCCGCACTGATCAAGACCATGGCCAAAGCCAATGCGAACAGGCCAAAGGCCCGATCATCGGGCAGTGTGCCCATGGCGCGCAGGATGCCCAACAAGGTCAACATACCGTACCCTGCGCCGGTGGCGGTGGTGAGGAAAATAACGGAATAGGCTGGTTGCATAATCTCTGTTCCTATTCCTAGCGCGACAATACTTTGTCGATCCAACCCAGAAAACCAGCATCGGGGCTGGCCGGCGCATCGTTCAAGTCGGCGCCATCGCCGACAGAGGCACTGGGCCGTGGCGGCAGATAGCGGTTGGTGGGCTTCAAACCCATTTCCGGCATCAATTCCACGCCGCCGCGATCCGCGGTCAATTGCGATACGTTCGAGGCCGGATCGTTGAAATCACCAAAATGCCGGGCCTTGGATGGGCAGGCATTGACACAGGCCGGTTGGCGGTCAATTTCATCCAGGTTTTCGTTATAGATACGATCAATGCACAGGGTGCATTTCTTCATCACCCCGCCGTCCGTATCAAACTCCCGCGCGCCATAGGGGCAGGCCCAGGAACATAACTTGCAGCCGATGCATTTGTCCTCGTTCACCAGGACGATGCCGTCCTCCCCCCGTTTGAAAGAAGCACCGGTGGGGCAAACCGTGACACAGGGTGCCTCTTCACAATGCAGGCAGGAGCGGGGGAAATAGACCGTGCGTCCGGTTGCATCTGTCCCCTCCTTGGGACCTGCCTCAAACCCGTGAACCCGGTTCAGCCAGACACCGTCAACGTCTTTGCCATAGGGGTTCAAATCAGGCAGGGGTGCGTAACTGCCACCGGTGTTCCATTCCTTGCAATTTACGGCGCAGGCATGACAGCCGACGCAGGTATCCAGGTCAATGACCAGGCCAAGACGTTTGGGGGATGGGGTGCTGGGTAAAGACGTCATGACTATATATCCCCCGTCTTGCCGTAACGCAGAATGCTCGGGCGTGGTTTGACGCCGGGCGGCAGGGGCAGGGGCTTGAAGCCGGGTTCTGTCGCTGCCACAGTGTCCGCCGGTGCTTTCGAAATGCGGACCCGCAGATCAAACCAGGCGGCTTGACCGGTGATGGGATCGGCGTTGGGCAGGCGGTCACCGGCGGCATTTTCCGGCAACAAATCCTCGATCAGATGGTTCAGCAGAAAGCCTTTTTCGGCCTCCGGCGCATCCGCTTCCAGGTTCCAGGCACCGGCGCGTTTGCCAATGGCATTCCAGGTCCAGACCGTGCGGTCGTTGACCCCGGCCATGATCCGCACCTGGGCCTTGATGCGGCCGTGGCGGCTTTCCAGATAGACCCAGCCGTCATCGGCAATGTCATGTTCCTGGGCCACGCTTTCGGAAATGTACAGCCGGTTGGCAGTATGGATCTGCCGCAGCCAGGCGTTTTGCGAACCCCAGGAATGATACATCGCCGCCGGGCGCTGGGAGATGGCATGCAGGGGATAGTCCTCCCCCGATGCGCCGTCCACGGCGGACGGCGGGTACCAGATGGGCAGGGGATCAAAGAATTTCTCGATCCGTTTGCGGTGTTGTTCCTGTGGCTGTATCGCACCGACGCCACGGGCTGCCAGGCGGAATTTTTGCAGGGCTTCCGTATAAAGCTGCAAAACGATTGGGTCGCCATGGCCGATGAAGCCCATTTTCACAGCGTAATCGAGATAATCCCGGTTGCCATGTTTGAAATAGCGTGCTTCCGGTGCCAGCTCGTCCTGCCAGAAACATTCGTTTTCCACATAGCGGGCCAATTGATCCGGGTTTGCCGCACCGACGCCCATGCTCTCACCATTCTCGCCACGCCAGCCCGCTAATGAGCCGACGCCCGGCGTACGTTCATGGTTGGCCAGATAGTCGGGATAGCCGCCGGGATAACGGGGGCTGCCGTCTTCATTCAGCAGGCCGGGCAGGCCAAGGCGCGCGCCCAGATCCAACAGCACATCCTGGAACGGACGCACATCGCGATCCGGGGTCAGAACGGGTTGGCGAATGGCATCCGCCGGACCATCCGCATTCGAGATCGGGCGATCCAGCATCGAGACGCAGTCCCAGCGTTCCAGATAGGTGGTATCGGGCAGGATCAAATCCGCATAGGCCACGGTTTCGGAATAAAAGGCATCCGAATAGATAATATGGGGGATCTTGTATTCGCCGCTGTCGGGATCTTTGTCCGTCAGCATGTCCATGGTTTCCGTTGTGTTCATGGAGGAGTTCCAGGCCATGTTGGCCATGTACATGAACAGGGTATCGATGGGGTAGGGATTCCCGCGATGGGCATTGGCGATGACCGTGTGCATCATGCCATGGGCCGAAATAGGGGCCTCCCAGGAAAAGGCATGGTCGATCCGGCAGGGGGTGCCGTCGGCTTCCACCAACAGATCTTCGGGCCCCTGGGGGAAGCCCAATGGCGGGCCGCCCAACGGCGTGCTTGGCTTGACCTGACCGGGCTTGCCCGCAGGTTTCAATCCAGGCGGTGCCGGTTTCGGGAATGGTGGTTTAAAGCGGAAGCCGCCCGGCACATCAATGCTGCCCAACAGCATCTGCAACAGATGCAGGCTGCGGCAGGTCTGAAAACCGTTGGCGTGGGCCGATATGCCGCGCATGGCATGGATGGCCACGGGGCGGCCGATCATCTGTTCGTGATGGCGACCGGCCCAATCGGTCCAGGGAACATCCAGTACAACTTCTTCCTGGAAAGCGGCGTGGGCCAATTCGCCTGCGATGCGGCGAATGGTGGCCCCTGACAGGCCGGTCTGATCAGCCACAGCGTCGGGGCTGTATTGCCCATCCAGATAACGTTCCGCCAACAGATGGAATACCGGGACGGCCTTGCGGCCATCAGGTAAAGTGACGCGGCTTTTCAAAGACGGGGCGATATCCGCGCTTAAGGCATTAACGGGCTTGTCCTGAACGCTGTCCCAGCACAGGGGATTGCCCTCATCATCGCGGGCAAACAGACCATCGTCATCGCCGCCCGGATTTTCCACCACCAGCCAGGGCGCGTTGGTATAGCGGGCCAGATAGTCCAGATCGACTTTGCCTGCGCGCAATAGTTCATGCACCAGGGCCAGGACTAACAGGCCATCGCTGCCCGGTGTCACCGCCAGCCATTCATCGGCAATGCCCGCATAGCCCGTGCGTACCGGGTTCACGGCGACGTACTTGGCACCGTTTTCCTTCAGTTTCGCCAGGCCGGTTTTGATGGGGTTGGAATCATGATCCTCCGCCACCCCGAACATCATGAAATAGCGGCAATGATCCCAGTCGGGTTCGCCGAATTCCCAGAACGAGCCGCCGATGGAATACAGCCCCGCCGCCGCCATATTGACGGAACAGAAACCGCCGTGGGCGGCATGGTTTGGCGTGCCGAATTGACTGGCCCACCACCCCGTCAACGCCTGACTTTGATCCCGGCCCGTGAAAAAGGCCAGTTTGCGGGGATCGGTCTTGCGAATGGGATCCAGCCAGGATGTCGCCAGGTCCATGGCCTCGTCCCAGGAAATGGCCTTAAATTCGCCACTGCCACGCTCACCAACCCGCAACAGAGGCTGGGACAGGCGGGCCGGAGAATGATGTTGCATAATCCCCGCCGAACCCTTGGCGCATAACACACCTTTGTTCACCGGGTGATTGCGATTGCCTTCGATATAACGCAAATCGCCGTCACGCAAATGCACCTTGATGCCGCAACGGCAGGCGCACATGTAACAGGTGGTGTATTTTATCTCGTCCGATACAGCAGGCGATAACTCAACCTGATCCGCGCCGTCGTCTACAATGGTCATTTAGGAAGGCTCCCCACGCCGCAGATGCGGTGGCATTTCGTTGCCGTAATATAAAAGACAAAGCGGCGGTGTACAATCTGATACTGGCTGATACTGGTCGATACTGGTGGATCGTGCCTATCTTCGATGTAAATGAGGCCAGACCACAGCTGCGACCAACAATGCCAGCAGGCCTTCAACAGCGATAATGCTGACCGACATAGCACCGCCAAACCAGTTTGCCAGCAGGCCCACCTGCAGCACCCCGATCGGGCCGCTGCCGATGCAAATGGCGACCACCCCCATCAGGCGTCCGCGCATTTCCGGTGGGGCGGAGGTAAAGACGATGGTGCTTTGCATCGCCGCGAAACCGGAAACGCCCAGGCCGCCCAGGAACAACAGGCCCAGGGACAGGGGATACCAATAGGACAGGGAAAATGCGAAAACGGCACAGAGAAAAATCACCGAACCAAATAAGTAAATCCGCCCGTAGTGACGCGGCCGGGCCAGATTGGCGATGGCTATAACGCCAAGTAGGGCACCTGCTGCATCGGCGGAAATCAACAGGCCGGTGGCGGTCGCATTTTGACCCAATACCTGATCGCCGATCACCGGCACCATGGCACCATAGGGAAAGCCGCAAAGGTTCATGGCCACGGTGATGTATAGGGTCGCCATGACCCGTGGGTTGGTGCGGATATAACCGAAACCTTCAATGATCTGGGCCAGAATACGGGGGCCGGCTCCGCCTCCGGTGTGGCCCGCGACCTCGTAGCGGGCACCCAGGACCATTAAAAAGCCAATTGTGAACATTGTCGTGCCCAGAACATAGACGCCGGGTAGGCCATAGGTTTCCAACAACAGGCCGCCCACGATGGGGCCGACCAAGCGCATGCAGTGATTGCTGCCGCTGTCCAGGGTCATGGCCATGCCCGCGCCACCCGTACCTGCCTTGGCACCGGCAATAATGCCCAGCATGGTGCGCCGGACCGGGAACTCCAGGGTCATGTACACGCCGGAGGCAAAAGCACCGACGGCCACATGCCACAACTCCAACAACCCGGTCAGGGACAGTGTGGCCAAAATGGCAGACACGACGGCCAGACTGCCCAGGCCCCACAACAGCATCAGCCGACGATCAAAACGGTCCGCGATGGCCCCGGTGAAGGCACTGAACAGCAGCATGGGCAGCATCCGCACCATGGTCAGCAATGCCACCATGAGGGCTGATCCCGTAACCTCGAACGTGAAAACGCCCACCGCCAGCAACTCCAGCCAGCGCATCATCCAACCCAGGCTGCCGGCAATCCAGATCCGCCGGAAATTTCGGTCCTTAATCAGGGTGCCCGGTGTGACGGCCCCCTGCGGTGAGGAACTGCTTTCGGTGTCAGACAATACGCCGGCTTAGTCGCCCGCACCTGCCACACCCGCGCCTGCAACACCTGCTGCTACCGCCATCTGACGATCAGCTTCCAGTTGATAACGGGGCGTCATGTCCCGGGGCGAGCGCACGTCATCAGCGGACTGGTCCTCAGCCGCTTCCTTCCAGGCATCGCCGTCGGGCCAGGCTTGGGCCATTTTGACGATCCCGCCGGGTTCGCTGATACTTTCGAATGCACCGAAAGCCTCCCGCGCGATGGCCAGCTGTTGTTCCGGGTTAAAGGCGGGGCCGCCGCCGTGACCCAGGGGAAAGTCCATAAACACCGCCCGTGGTGGCGCACCGAACTCAACAATGTCCAGGGCCGTGCCCATGACCAGGGTCGGGATGCCGCGCTCTTCCAGGTACCTTGCGATCAGACACACGGTCTGATGGCAGACGGGTCACAATGGGACCAGATAGGCGACATCCACTTCAGCCTCGGCAAAGGCCTCGTACATGGCCGGGGCCAATTCCTCGTCCACCCGGCGCTTCGAATAGACCGCACCCATGCAGGAAAAAAAATTATCCGCCAGGGAACCGATAACGCCCTCTGCCGCCAATTGCCGCAACGGCTCAATCGGCAGGGCGCAATTCGCATCGCGCCGGGCATCGGGCAGATAATTCTCCGTCAGATGAGAAAACCGCAGATCTTCCACCGCCGTATCCGAGGGGATGACGCGATGGGAGGTATCGTCCTTGTAGAAATAAGCCTCCTGCCCGGCCACATAGGTGCCCGCGGTACACATCATGCCTACGCGACATTCAGAGAGGGGTTTTGCCAAAGGCGTCCAGGGCGGCACATCCGTCGCCTCGTGCCAGCCATAGGGAGCATAGCCCATCTTGCTATACTTCTCCCGAATGGTCCTCATATATTCAACATGTCCAGCGGTCATAGCGCCGATACTCCTGTTTTGAATTTAGCTGACGATAATAGGCTAATGCTATATTTGGCTCAACCGCTCAACACGTTGCTCAAATTAAATCGAAAAATTGGCTATTATTCATGTTTTGTATATAATACCGATAATACGTATTATAGGACTGGCAAGATGGTTGAAAAAAGTATTACGTCTACAGAATTTCAGGCCCGCGTCGGTGCCTATATCGATGAGGCTGCGAAGGGTCCTGTTTTCATCAGGAAACATAAACGGCTCGCGCGCGTGTTGTTGGATATCGACGAGTACGAAAGGTTAAAGCAGTATGATACCCGTCAGTCGTTCCACCCAAAGGAATTGAGCGCCGATTTGTTGGTGGAGTTGAAGGGCGCGGAAGTGGATCCGCGCCATGACCATCTGGATCAATTGATGAAACCGAAATGAAGCGACTTGAGCCGGAAAATGGCCTTGTTATCAGGTATGATTTTCTTTGGAAGAACGAAGCGGATCAAGGCCATGACGGTAGTGTCAAAGACCGACCGTGCGCTGTCGTGCTTGTTACAAGACGACACGTAGGCGGCCAACGCCAGGTGATGGTCTGCCCAATAACGCACACACTGCCGCATGATCTGTCCAGCGCAATAGAGATCTCCGAAAGGGTATCCCGCCATCTTGGTTTGGATGATGGGCGCTCGTGGATTAGAACACACGAAGTCAATACCTTTGTATGGGAACAGGGTCGGCTGCCCTATGGCATTACGCCCGCTAAGAGGGACAACTGGTTCTTTGGAATTTTACCGCCGTCGCTCCATGCAAGAATGCGTGATCAGGTTATTGCCTTAAGCGGGCATAAATCTCTGCAGGTTGTCCGACGCGATACAGGCGAATAGTTGGGTTAATTCCCGGTCAGCTACTAGCCAGTGCCCTTGAAATGACGATCTTCTGGATATCGTTGGTGCCCTCGTAAATGCGATAAACCCGGACATCGCGCAGGATTTTAGCCACCGGGAAATCTTCCAGATAGCCATAGCCGCCGAAAGTCTGCAGGGCGTCGGAGGCCACTGTCTCCGCCATGTCGGATGCGAACAGCTTGGCCATGGAGGCTTCTTTTAGGCTGGGCGCACCGCTGTCGTGGATTTGTGCTGCATGCAGATACATCTGCCGCCCCACTTCGATTTTGGTCGCCATATCGGCCAGACGAAAGGCCACCGCCTGATGTTCGATGATCGGTTTGCCGAACGCCTCGCGCTCCTGGGCATAGTTCAGCGCGGCTTCGAACGCGGCCCTTGCGCCGCCGACCGCCTGGGCCGCGACGCCGATGCGGCCTGCCGACAGATTGGCCAAGGCGATGCCCAGACCCCGGCCTTCCGCTCCCAACAGATCGGTGGCCGGGACCATCATGTCCTCAAAGGCGATGGCGCAGGTATCGTTGGTTCGGTGGCCCAGCTTGGCTTCCTCCCGCAGCACCTTGTAACCGGGATTGTCCGTCGGCGTCAGGAAGGTG
Source organism: Rhodospirillaceae bacterium (assembly GCA_018660265.1). Lineage (GTDB taxonomy): Bacteria > Pseudomonadota > Alphaproteobacteria. The sequence goes on from JABJKS010000041.1 coordinate 40,138, forward strand.
GAGATGCCCCGTTTGCCCGCATCCGGATCAGTGACGGCGACAATCATCACAACACCGGCGCGACGGCCGGCGGTGATGAAGCTTTTATGGCCGTTCAGGACGAAATAATCGCCCCGGCGTTCGGCCCGGGTTCTGATCGCGGCGGCGTCCGATCCCGTATGAGGCTCCGTCAGGGCGATGCAGCCGATCATTTCGCCCGTTGTCAGTTTGGGAAAGAACCTGCGTTTTTGCGCCGCCGTGCCATGCTCTCGCAGGGCAGCCAGAACCGGGGAATTATTGGCCGCCATCAGGTTGGCGATGCCGCCGTCGGCGGCCGAGATTTCTTCCATGGCCAGGACATAGGAGACAAAATCCGCCCCCGCGCCACCCCATTCAGGATCAATGCAAATACCCATCAGGCCGGCCTGGCCCATTTTGCGGAATAACTCATCCGGCGCGCCGGTGCGGTCCCATTCTTTTATATTCGGCAGGATCTCAGCCTGGGCAAAGCGCCGGGCCGTGTCCTGGATCATCCGCTGTTCTTCATTCAATATCATCTGTTTAGCGCCCTATTGCGATAAAGATCACACCGGCGACCACCATGACCACCATCGCGATGCGGCGCAAGGTGATGGCCTCGTGACGAAAGAATATCAGCCCCAGCAACAAGGTAAACAGAGGTGTGGTGGATACCAACGGCACCACGACGCTGACCGGCGATGTGGCCAGGGCGGCGTTCATGGTCCAGACCGCAAAGCCGTGGGAAATGCCTGCCAGAACGAACCACAACAGACCCGGATTGCGCCAGTTCACCGCTTGCTTGTTAGCGCGCCAATTTTGCGCCGTCAGGGCGACCAGGAATGATACGCTATAGGCGATCAGTCCGGCGAACAACGGTTCGGGCGCAAAGGCCAGGCCCATGCGGATCAGGACATGGGCGACGGACCGTAAGCTGGCGGCACCTAAAGGAAATACCAACGCCCATGGCGGCCAGCTACGACCCGCTTGGCCATTCGTTGTTGGCGTTGCCGTGCCAACCGCGGTTCCCATTATCACCGCCACTGTGCCCACGATGATGGGCAGGGTCAGAGCCTCGCTCAACAACAGGACGCCAAATATGGCGGCAAACAGGGGCGTGGTGGATGTCAGTGTGGAGGCCAGGGTGGGGCCCAGGCGGCGCACGGCTTCCAGGGCCAGATTGGCGGTCAGTGCGGGTCGGAACAATCCCACGGCGACGAATATCCAAAGCCCCATGCTGTCCCAATAGGCCCATTCCAAATAGAAAGGAGAGAGCAGCCAATAGAACAGCGCGGTCGTGCCAATATCGATCAATGTACCGGTACGGGCATCGCCATGGCGTAGGCCCAGGCTAAGGAACTGGATACCAAGGGCGAAGAAAACCGCTGCGCCCAGGGATTGGGCCACGGCCAGACTTTGCGCACTCAACTGAACATCGCCTTCACATTCCGGCGAACCTGTTTATTTTGTCGACCATTTTGTGACTGGGCGGGGCATTTCCATCCCGTCTACAAACACGGCTTCGACCCGTTCATCAAAAAAGCACAGATAATCCTTGATGCGGGAGGCTTCCGCCACCGGGTCAGGGTAGCTCCAGACCAGGTCTCCGTAAGCTTCATTGTCCAGATTCAGGTGCCAATAGTCGGCCGTGCCTTTGTAGGGGCAGGCGCTGTGCCGGTCCGATGGTTGCAGCAGATCCGTACGCACATCCTCCCTGGGCAGGTAATAACGGGTCGGCAGCCCGGTCTCGAACAACATGCGCGCGCGGGTGCTCTCGGCCACGGCCTGGCCCGCGACCATGATCCGTACCGGGCGGGAACTATCAAGAATGTCCAGGCGCACACGTGGATCCCGGGCATGCACGAAAACCTCCTCGTCCTCCTCAAACCAATGATCCATGCGGTCCCAGTAAAAGGCGACATAGTCCTTTAACTCGGCGGTCTCGGGATAGGGGGTGGGGTATGTCCAGACAGCGTTTTCGGCTTCCCTGTCACCGACCTTTACGGTCCAATAAGCCGCATCGCCCTTGAAGGGACAGTGGGTGGAATTATCGGTCGGGATCAGCAGATCCTGGCGCACATCGGACAGCGGGAAATAATAAACCGGAATATGACTGCTTTCGCAAAGATACTGGGCCTGGACGCTGTCGGCTACGACTTCATCATTAAACATGACCCGCAGGCGTTTTCGGCAGGCCTCAAAATGCACATCGTAGCCGGGATGCTTATCATAAAGCGAAGGTCGCTGAGATGATTGTTGGTCGTTTGCAGACATGTTTGTTTCCCTCCGAATAGGTCGCTTTATCAATTGCCGTACAACCCGTAGACTTCCAGTGGAAAACCGATCAGTCGTTAGGTTGCCTGTAATGCTGCTTCAAGGTCGTCGATCCCAATAGGCTTAAGCAGCGTAATCGTATTGAACTGGGCCGAGGCATCTGCAACACGCTGGGCTACGGCAACATAGTTCGGGGCATAGCCGGTCACCAGAATAAGTTTACCGGTAAACCCCTCCTGGATCAGCCATTGGGTCAGTTCAACCCCTTCAATTTCAGGCATGACGATATCCATGACGATGGTTTCCGGCAAAAACAAGGTGTAGGTGGTCATGAACTCCTGACCCGTGGTCGTTGTCTCCACGGCGAAGCCAAGATCCTGTGAGACATCGTGTACAAAGCGGCAAAATGCCGGTTCATCATCGACCACCAAAAGCCGCTTGCTCGGCGGATCCTCAACCATTTTGCAACAACCTTTCAATGGCCTGGGCAAGATCGTTGATACCGTATGGTTTTGCGATAAAGCTCATATCGCTCATACTCTTTTGCGCGATTGCCCCGCCTTCGTGATCATAGCCTGAACATAGTAAGACGCGGATGTTAGCATATTTTGACCGCGCGAGAACCGCCAACTCATGACCGTTGATTGCACCGGGCAAAACAATATCAGTGAAAAGCAGGTCCGGGCCCGCGCCGGAACCTGTATCGAGAATTTCCTTGGCGGCCTGTCCATCATTGGCTTGCAGGACGGCAAAGCCGAAACTGGACATCGCTTCCGTTGCTAACAAGCGCAGGTCCGGATTGTCTTCCACGACCAGGACGGTGCGGCCCAGCCCAATGTTGGTGGCGCTTTCGCTTTGTTGATTGTCCTGCCTGTCGCCGCTAACCATGGCTGATTCGACCAAAGGCAAATACATGTGCACGATTGTGCCGACGTTGACTTCGCTCTCGATTGTCACATGGCCGCCTGATTGATTGACGAAACCATGAACCATGCTCAGTCCAAGGCCGCTGCCTCTGCCAAAAGGTTTGGTCGTGAAAAAGGGGTCAAAGGCTTTTTGAATGTCCGCCGCGCTCATGCCGACGCCGGTGTCGACAATTGTGAGACATAAATATTCCCCCGGTTCACTTGGTCGGCCAAGGTCAAAACCTTCGCTTTCAATTGTCAGGATTTCGGATTGAATGGTAATTTCACCACCCGTCGGCATGGCGTCCCGGGAATTTAGAACAAGATTCAACAGTGCATTCTCGAACTGTTGGGGGTCAACCAGAACAGTGCCGACCATCGGGCTGAGGAGAATTTTCAGCGCAATATTTCTGCTGATAGTTCGGCGCAGAAGGTTTTCCATGCCGCGAATAATCTCGCCAATGTCGCTGGGGTGTGGTTGCAGGGGCTGCTGCCTGGAAAATGCCAACAATCGATGGGTCAGGGCCGCCGCGCGATTAACCGCGTCCAACCCTTCATTCAGATAGTTGAGGTCTCGATCATTCAATGAGACGCGTCGCCGCAGCAGTTCCAGATTGCCTTTGGTGATGCCCAGCATATTGTTGAAGTCATGGGCAATGCCGCCGGTCAAATTCCCAATGGCTTCCATTTTCTGTGATTGATGGAGTTGGTTTTCCAATTTCCTTAAGCCTGTCAGGTCGACAATCGAGCCGACAAATTCGGCCTCCGGACCGCTGCCTATGACACCAATTGAAAGATGCATGGGGAATTCATCGCCATTTTTTTGCTGTCCGATGACCTCCCTGCCCTTGCCGATAATTTGGCCTTCACCTGATTTCAGATAGTTGGTCAAATAGCCGTCGTGTTGGCGCCCTTCGGCGGCGGGCATCAACATGGCGACATTTCGGCCCATGACTTCGTGCGCCTGATAGTCAAACAGAACAGATGCCGCATTGTTGAAGCTAAGAATTGTGCCTGCTTTGTCTATGACGACGCTGCCTGCCTGGGCATTGTCAAATAGAGCCCGGAACTTGGTTTCGCTTCGCTCTATCGCCAGTTCCGCTTCCTTGCGCTCCGTCGTTTCCATAACTGTCGCCTGAATGGCCGGCGCGCCTTGCCATTGCGTCCTCCGCCCGGAGGTGGCGAACCAGATAAGGCTGCCGTCTTTGCGAATTCCGCGAAATTCCGCGAAATTTGATACGTCTTCTCCGTCGCGTCTTTGTTGTGCGCGGCTTTCCACCCGCGCCACATCATCATCATAAGCCAGGGCACTAATGGACCCGATCCGCATAAAATCTTCCAGGTCGTCGTATCCGAACATTTGAATTAAGGCATCATTGGCATAGAGGGGCTTTTGATCCCTGTGCACAATGACGCCTTGTAACGACCCTTCCACCAGATCGCGATAGCGTTCTTCTGTCTCCAACAATGCGCCTTGCGCTGCCTCGGTCTCGGTAATGTCGTGGCTGATTGTCAGGGTTGAACCGTCCTTCAGACGGTGGCGGTACGCCAGGAATATGGCACCGTCCTTGCGATAATATTTGTTCGGTCCCCTTGAATTGTGAAATTCATCAACGCGTTCCTCGACCCACTCCTCAATGTTGTCGGTCACCCCTAAAACCAAGCGGGAAGTGGCAATTTGATGCATGATTTCTCGATACGTCATGCCATTGCGCAGGGTCCCGCCCGGCGCCAGTTCCTGCGGGATCAGCGCGCGGTTGGCGTAGACCAAACGGCTATCAGGGTCGTAAATTGATATGACGTCCGGAATATTCTCAACGGCGGTGCGCAGTCGTTGGAAATCAGCTTCGGTCTTGCGCAAGACGCTGACGTCTTGAATGACCGTCACCACGCCCGCCATCTGCCCATGGACATCATGTACCGGCACAACATCACCCTGTCTTTCCTGATCCGGCACGCGGCTGGGGTGATAGGTGTAATTGCGGATGGGCTGGCCGGTTCTAATGACCTGTTGGGCAAGGTCGTCCGAGGAAATGGCGAACTTCGTATCGAACAATTCCTCGATTGTCTTGCCGAACAATTCCTCAGGGGAAAAACCCAGGGAACGCGCCCCAACCTCATTTACATATATGAACCTGCCGTCCATGCCCCGATATGAAATCGCGATTGGCACATTGTCCATGATGGTCCGCAGCAAATTGGTGGTTTCCTGCAATTCATCGGCAGTTCGCCTATTTTCAGTGACGTCCTGGCTGATGCCGCCATGGTCTCGCAGCGGACTTTCATTATGCCGTGCCTCGTTCGCCGCAATTTTCTGTTGCGTAATATCTTCGATGACGGCGCTGACCCCGACAATTATGCCATCGGAGGCGTGGATCGGCACATAACTGTGCTGAAATACGGTTTCTCTGTCCGGATCATCCGGAACTTTTACGGCAAATTTTTTGGCCAACACGGATTCACCGCTGGCGATTACATGGCGTAATATACCAACAACGTCCGCAACATCGCTGGCAATTGCAGGCAAAAAATCCACAATTGAACACTCTAAAAGCGCCTCTCGGCTTTTGCCGCTTCGGTCTGCCAGCCAGTCATTGACATCGACAAGTCGTAGGTCAATATCGAAACTGCACAGGCCGATGGGTACATTGCGATAAAGCTGCCCCATGTTCGATTTTGGGCCGGATTTTGGGTTCAAATTTGGGTCCGTTCCGGTGCCTTCGACCATCTGCGAAATTCCTTGCCTTTACCCTTTTATGGCTTCAATCGTGGCCGCGATTAACGGCTTCAATGCGGCATCATCCAGCCAGCGCGCAACCAAGACCAGGTCGTGGTCGAAATCCACCAGGACAGTATTGCCACCCGCACCGACGGCTGCCGCGGCACCGGGGGAGGCTGCGGGATAGCGGGACTGACCTGTATTCAGCCACCACATGTAACCGTACGCCGGGTTCAAGGTGCAGGGCGTCAACAAGGCGTCGACCCAGGCCCGGGGTAGCAATTGCGCGCCGCCCCAGCTGCCGCGCTGCAAAATTAACTGCCCCAATTTGGCCTGATCGCCGGCCCCGATCCATAGACCGCCGCCCCAATGTGAGCCACCGGGGACCGAGGGCATGGAGACGCCGTCTATGGTGACGTTGGCATTGCGATAGGCATTCCAGGTCCAGTCATTCGATGTTCCCAAAGGCTGCATGATCCGCTCCGCCAGGACCTGATCCAGGGGCCGGCGAAAGACGTGCAGCAATGCCAGGCTCAACCGATTGACCCGGACATCGTTGTATTCCCAATAGGTGCCGGGGGCCGACAGATCCCGATGCTGGCCTTTGCGGGAATTATCGGCACCCTCCCCCAATTGCCGGTGCCGGTCGATCAGGTCCGGCTTGCTCCACAACGTGCCCTCCCATTCGGATGTCTGTTGCAACAGATGATGCCAGGTAATGTCGCGGTTTTGTGGTGATGTGAAACCATCGTCCAGGGCAGTTTTTGCGACCGGCTCGTGGATGTCGGTGATCAGGCCATCGGCAAGCGCCAGCCCGGCAAGGACCGCGAGATAACTTTTGGCCACGGAAAAGGTCATGTCCGTACGCTTGATATCGCCCCAGGTGGCCGCGATGCGCCCCTTGCGCATGATCAGCCCGGCCGGACCGCCCCGTGGTTTCGTTGGGCCCAGGACCTCGTTCCAGGGTGGCGGTTCGAATTCTCCATTACCCAGTTGATCGTTTATATTTCGCGACCAGGCGATTTCGTTGTCCGTGGCAATGGTGACCGCGGCTTGCAACCGGGACGGCGTGAAACCCGCATGTTCCGGATTGATCTCTTCGGGACCAATATCTGTTGTCTCTGACATTGGCGCAGTGTAGCACGACTATAGTACAGTAACTTTAATCATCGTGGTGTGAAGGCCGTGATGCAGCACAGGGCGGCTTGATGAAAGCATCATATTGGATTGCGGGTCTGGGTATTGCGGTTGCTCTGATCCTGGCGTTTGTACCCATCGATGGCTTGCAGACCGAAACCGCGCGCACGGGGGCCCTGGCCCTGGCCACGGTGGTTTTGTTCGCCACCGGGGCGTTCCCTGAATTCATTATCACAACGCTGTTTTTCGCCGTCGCCATGTTGTTTGCCCTGGCACCGGCGAACGTGATTTTTGCCGGCTTTCATTCCGCCGGTTTCTGGATGGTTTTCGGCGGTCTGGTCATCGGTGCCGGTGTCCGCGGCACCGGCCTGGCGGAACGTCTGGCCCATAGTGTCAGCCGCCGCTTTGGAAACCGTTATGCGGGCATCATTATTGGCACCGTCGTCATGGCTGTGGTTATGGCGTTTCTGATGCCTTCAACCCTGGGCCGGCTGATGATCCTGATGCCGATCATCCTGGCCATGGCGGACGGCTTTGGCTATGGCCCGGGTAGTAACGGGCGCACGGGCATGGTGCTGGCGGTATCATTCGGGACCATGATCCCCGGCTTCGCCATCATGTCGGCGACGGTGCCGGCCATGGTGATCATCGGTGCCAGCGAAAGCCTGTATGGTATTTCTCCTATTTATGGCACCTGGTTGTTGCTGCATTTCCCCGTGCTGGGTGCCTTGAAGGCGGTGGTTATCAGCGCTTTGGTAATCTGGTTGTTTCCGGAAAAAGCCGTCGCCGTGGTGCAAAAGAGAGAGGCACCAATGGCCATGGCACGGAAGGAACGGTTAATGGCCGTGATGCTGTTATTGGCGCTGGCCCTGTGGATGACCGATTTCCTGCACCACATCTCGCCCGCATGGGTGGCCCTTGGGGTTGCCAGTATTCTGATCCTGCCCATGGTCAACATCGTCAGCCCCCAGGATTTTGATGAAAAGGTCAAACTGGGGGCCTTATTCTACGTTGCGGGCGTCCTGGGTCTGGGGGCGTTGGTGGCCCATGGCGGGGTCGGTGATTTGCTGGCGCAATCCGTGCTGCCATTACTGGACCTGCAGCCCGGTGCCCATGCCTGGAATTTTGCCGCCGTGGCGGGCCTGTCCAGCACCCTGGCCATGTTTGCAACTCAGCCCGGCGTGCCCGCCATCCTGGCACCCTTGGCAGGCCATATGGCGGCTGCCGCCGATCTGCCGGTCGAGGCAATGTTGATGCTGACGGTGGTCGGCTATACCACGGTGATTCTGCCCTATCAGACCCCACCCCTGATCATTGCCATGCAGCTTGGTTCGGTGCCTATCCGCCAAGGCAACAAATTATGCCTTTGGTTATTTGCGGTTACGGTGTTGGTGCTGCTGCCCCTGGATTATCTTTGGTGGCGCCTGCTAGGCTGGCTGCCATGACAGTGCATATCATCAAGCTGTGCGTGGGTGTGGAGTCTATCGAGCAGCTGGCGCAATTACAAAAGACCCGCCGGGCCCAGGCGGAGGCTTTAGGCCTGCCGTTCGAGAGCGTCCATCGTACCCGCAACCGGCCGCGCCGGGATGTGGAGGTCCTGGACGGCGGTTCGCTCTATTGGATCATCAAGGGCTTTGTCCGGGTCCGCCAAACCATCGTGCGCCTGGATGAACTGCACGATGAGGAAGGCGGCAAACGCTGCGGCTTTGTCCTGGGCCCGGATCTGGTTCGCACGGAACTGCATGCCCGCCGTCCGCATCAGGGCTGGCGCTATCTGGAGGCCAAGGACGCCGCCCCGGATCTGCCGGCACATTTGCAGGCAGGCGTTTGGAACCCCGAAGACCACGACGGCCCACCGCCTGAAATGGCGGCGGAACTGCGGGCCCTGGGTTTGCTGTAAACGCTATTTCGGCTTCAGCTTAAAACTGACCGTCAGCCACAATTTGTCGATATCAGAGGCGAAGGCATCGGCTTCATAGTCGGCATATTGTAGGCTGAGGGTTATGGGGCCGTACCGGCTGGGAAAGGCTTTCGCCAGGCCCACATTCCATTCTTCGCCATAATCCACGCTGCCGTCGTCATCGCTGAACCGATGATAGGCCCCGAACAGCTTGATGCCCTTGATGCCGCCTATGGCCGGCAAAGTGGTCTTGGCCTTGCCATAAAGATCGCGCAGGCCACCAGTCGGCGTGTTCAGGAACTGATCCGTCACGCCGTTGAATTTGTGCAATGTCGCCAGCGGTGTGCCGAATGCCTGGGTGCCGTTGCCGTCCAATTGTTCAATGCCCACGCTAAAGCGCCATGGGCCATAATTCAGACCCGGCTCCGCATTGTAATACCAAACGTGATAATCGCCGGTATTGTTGCCATGATCCTCCTGCCGGGCCAGAGCACCGGCGAAGGTGGCGGTGACGTCGTCATTTAGTTTAATTTTGGCGTTGATCAGACTGCCGTAACTCGCTGTCGAGCTGGCTGCTTGCGAGCTCCGGTCATAATCCAGCAACAAGGCAAACGGCGTAATGGTCACAGGCTTGAAGCCACGAAATTGCGCGCGAATGCCGTGGCCCTTCAGTTCCAGCCTGCCGGTTGAAGAATCCCGGCCGAAGATGCGATGCACCTCGTCAATGTACAGGTAGCCCAGATCCCAGTCTGTCAGGGCGGTGATGTCCAGGCGGGCCGCGTCAAAAGTCTGTTCGTTCTGTCGGAAGCCGACGTTGCCAATGAAACGGGCATTGTCCCAGATCATCCGCTGCCGGCCAATTTTGACCTTGGTACCCGGTATGGTGTCCACGGCGGACAGATAAAGCTGGTTTACGGCAAAATCGTCAGGGTCCGCGACAACCGGGTAAGTGGTCTTGCCATTAATGGTGTCATTGAATGCCTGACCGCCGATATGTTCGATCCATTCCACATCAAAGGCACCGCCGATGCCCTCCAAGCCGCCGAGGTTGATGCGTCCGGTCTCGAAGCCGGCGCGAATGCGCATGGTGTTGGCATCCGCATCTTTTACCCGGCCTGCCTGATCCACCGCCTCATAGCGATAGCGTATATCCAAGGCTGGTTTGCCGCCATCGATCAAGGCATTGAGGCCATCTGCCAGGCTGGCTGTTGGACTTACCGTCAGCGAAACAGCGGCGATCAACAACGCTCTGGGGATTACAGAATTGGAAAGTAAGCGGTCGATAAACATGGCAGGCCCTTCATGAATGCTACGATGACATAGACGCATCACACTTGATGCCGCGCCTTGATCAGGCTCAAGAATAAGTGGTCGACGTTAGATACAATGGGCCGGCAATGAAGCGGTCAATTTTCGCGGTCACGGGTTTTTCCATTGCGTGGCGATTTCCAGGCCAGACGCACCTTCGTCGCCGGGCAGGATGCCCCGGCGATGTTCCGTCAATTCGATACGGCTGGGGCGCAAGGCGTCTTGCAACGCTGCCGCCGCGCGTTCAGGCTCTGCTTCGCCGCACATGAAAATATCGAAGGCGGCAAAGTTATGTTCAGGCCAGGTATGGACGCTGATATGGCTTTCAGCCAGCACGGCGACGCCGGATACGCCGCCGCAGGGGGAAAAATGATGCAGATGCAAATGCAGTAAAGTGGCATCCGCGGCCTTTACGGCCCGTTCCATCGCTTGTCGAAGGGCATCAGGGTCAGCAAGGTGCGCCGCACCCCACATATCCAGCAACAAATGGCTACCGGCAAAACGCACACCGTTTCGACTTTTGAAATGGTCGTTGGGGACCATTTCTTCATTTGCCGCACCACTCGCTAATGTCTGAGGCTGAATGACCGCCATCGGCGCGCTCCTTCAATTCGTAGCTGAAATATGTCCGAAAATTTTGTTCGCTAACCCGCATCGTCCCTGAATTCGGTGCCCGAAATGGCTTCGAGCGGAGGCAAGGTAGGGCTTTTCTATTCGGATGCAAGTGTCAAGTTCACTTGTCGTGCAGACCGGCCTGGATCGTTGTTATTTGACAAATATGCTGTGATGACTTGCCATCGCCGGGTGCTTTGAACCATGATAGCCTTGCGCACGTAATTTCGGAGGGGACCTGGAATGCCGACAGAGTTACGCAAGATAATTTTTTCTCATCGGGAGCTGTTGGAGGCGTTCGAGCAGCGCCCGCCTAACCTGCCGGGCAATTCCGAATTGGTGCCCCCTGGTGCCGTACGCGGCGTCCATGTCTTTCAAAAATTTGGCGGCGGCGTGAAGGTACTTCTCGATATAGAGGACGAAAAGGAGGGCCGCCTGAAGCGCTTTAACCTGAACGCCGAATTCATCTCTGAAGTTCTATTGCATTATTGCAATGGCTTGAATATTCCCGTGGCGCGGACGGCGGAGAAATATCTGGAAGTTATTGGTGACAATTTAGCCTTGAGCCAAAAGATCAGGGCACAGGAAATTTTCGCTGAGCACGCCTCTGAGCCGCCCCTACAGAACTAATAGCCCTAAACGAATAGCTCAAAATTAGGCGCGGTGATCTAGGTCGCGTCGCTTCAGGCGAAAGCGCCGGACCAGGCGCAGGCTCCACCAATAGCCGAGGAACGCCGAGCCAATGGCCCACGGCACGCAGCCCAACAGCATGGGCGCTCCCCAGGCGTCAAAAATACCCACGGCATAGATCCAAAGAGATTCCGTGAATGTAGCGTCCGCCTGTAGCAATTCGACCAACTGGTCCGCGAACATGGCGTAGCCCCCTGTCTCCCCCCAACGGCCCAGCATGCCTTCGCCCGTCACCAGGAACAGGTAATAGAGTGGCGGCAGGGTGAATATATTGGTCAGCCAGGTCCACAGCATGCCGACCACCACGTTGAAATCCCAGCTTGGGCGCAGGACCCGGACCATGGCCCAGATGCCGGCGACAATGGCCATCTGAATGCCGACTGTGGGGGTCATGGCAACCAACAGGCCGACAAAGACGCCGCGCGCGGTATAATCCGCCGCTGCCGGCGACCGCAGCACAGGGATCACCAGACGCAGGCGCAATAGACGGCCCATACGTTGCCAGGCACTGAATTTTTGCCGGCCCGTCGTCTTCATATGGCCCGTCCTGCCTCAGTTCTTGTCGTCATTGCTGCTCTTGTCGCTATTTTTCAGGGCACCACGTTTGCCGACCCGCTTCATCACGGCACTGCAGACGAATAGCGTATTGTCACCCACATGAATATGACCCCTGACAAAGGCCATGCTGCCGGTACGGCGAACCAGTTCCGAGCGCGCCTCTACCAGATCGCCGGCAAAGCCGGCAGCGACGAATTCCGAGTTGAAGGAGACCGTGACATAGGCATCGTCGGGTTCCCCCTTGGCGGTCACGGCCATAGTCAGGTCCGCCATGGTCATCAGTAGCCCGCCATGGATGACCCCATAGGCATTGGCATGGCGTTCCTCGGTCGCCAAAACAAAGTGATGGCTGCCATCTTCCAGCAAACGCCAATAGAACGGCCCGGCATCGTTTTCGAAAGGATCGACGGGATCGTAGATGATGTAGCCGTCTAATGGCGGGGTGGTGGGCGGCTTAGTATCGTGCTTTGACATATTTTAGGTCTGGCGTCCTGGGCGCTTCTTAAATGGAGGATTGGGCCCGGCTTTGCGATTGCTTGAATTGCTCCTTGCCGATATTGGCGGCCCGCTGCACCGCCTCGCGGCCACCAACCCGTTTGAACCAGGCCCGCAAATGGGGGAATTCCGTCAGGTCGATGCCATAGGCCTTATGGCCTCTGATCCAAGGCCAGCAAGCCATATCGGCTATGGAATATTTCCCGGCCAGAAAGTCCCGATCGGCAAGTCGGCTGTTCATGACGCCATACAGGCGGATCACCTCGTTGGTATAGCGTTCAACGGCATAGTCGATCTTTTCCGCCTTGTAATTGCGGAAATGCGCTGCCTGACCGGCCATGGGGCCCAGGTTTGCCATTTGCCAATACAGCCATTGTTCCACGTCCGTGCATTGGCGTTGTTCCACGGGATAGAACCAGCCGGTCTTATTACCCAAATATTGCAGGATGGCGCCCGATTCAAATATAGCGATTGGCTTTCCGTCAGGGCCGTCGGGATCAACAATGGCCGGCATGCGGCCATTCGGTGCGATGGCTAGGAATTCCGGTGAAAACTGCTCTTTCTTGGATAGATCCACCAGCTTGATTTCATAGGGCAGGTTGCATTCTTCCAACATGATGGCGATCTTCCAGCCATTCGGCGTGGGCCAGAAATAGAAATCGATGGGCACCATGTGTGTTCGTTCCGCTTTATTGGGTCTGTACGTTTACGGCAATTCCTGTGACTGCCCATCGGCAGACTCCATTAACATGACAAAGTTATGATAGGTTGCAAGACCATTCGCAAGCAGCAGGGTAGATCCATGAAGACAGCCGCGGCAATATTGACGCTATTTTTGAGCTTCACCGCCCCGTTTGTGATGCAAAATACTCTGGCCGAAAGCCGCTATGGTTCGTGGCAGCCACCGCAACAGACTGGCGGCCAAAATGCCGGGGCGAAAACAGAATTGTTGAAGGAATTGCGCGCCCTGATCAGGGATGCGGAAAAGGCCCGCGCCGCCGACCCTCGATTTTTACGAGATTTGCGCGCTTTGGTGCGCCGCCACGGTAACCCTTGGCCGGTTGCATTGATTTTTGATGATTTTGCCGACGGTGATTTTACGGCTAATCCGGTCTGGAAGGTCGCAACCGGCCATTTTCGTGTACGCCGGGATGGTGGGTTATTCAGCACGACCGACTATGCGGAACGATCCCGGCAAAGCGAACGCAAGCTGAAAAGCAAGGATATTGCGGCCCAGATCATCGGCCAGTTGTTGACCGGTGGTCAAAACCAGACGGATCAGCAAACTGATAGAAACGGCAACCGCTATGACAGCGGGGACAATAGCGGCCCGGGCGAAATTTTTCTTAAACAGCCTATCAGCAACGCATTCTCTCTTAAGGCGCAATTTGCGGGTCGGGACGGTGCAGGGTTTGAACTGGGGGTCTATCAAGGCTGGCAACGCACGACGGGCTATCGTCTGATCTACACCCCCGACGATGGTCTGTTGTTGTTGCGGATAGGCCGTCGCGGCGCGGATGTGGTCGAACGTGCCAAGCCTGGCACCCATCTGCTGGACGGCGGGAAACATAGATTGGTCTGGCAGCGGCGCAAAGATGGCCGGATGAGCGTTCGCGTGGATGGCGCAAAATTGTTCGAAGCCGCCGATCAGGGCTTTTCCGATCCCTTTGACGGTTTTCACATGTTTAACCGTGGCGGTGACATGACCCTCTATACGATATCCGTTGATGGCACGCGGTAGCATTTGAGTGGTGGGAAATCCGGGCTTGGGCGCCCTTCTAAGAATTGCTGATTTTCGCAAGGTTTGGGGGGTGGGTGTTTTGGGCGGCGTGGTCCGCTGGTTGGAAATGCTGGCTTTTGCGGTCTATGTCTTCGATGCCACCAACTCCCCCTTCCTCGTCGCCCTTGTGTCTCTGTCGCGGATGGCACCCCTGGCCTTTTTTGGTGCTGTCATGGGGGCCTTGGCGGACCGGGTGCCGCGGGAAAAGATCGTCCTTGGCGGTCTGATGGTCCTGCTGTCGGTGACCACGGTGCTGGCGTGGCTGGCCCATTCCGGTTATTTGCAGATCTGGCACCTTATCGTCGGGGCTTTGATCAATGGTTGCTATTGGTCAC
>JABJKS010000074.1 GCA_018660265.1 Rhodospirillaceae bacterium
ATGCGGCATGTGCCGCCGAATAAACCCCGAATATAAACCTTCAACCCAGCATCAAAACCCGCTTCAAAAATTACCCGTCAACCCGGCCGATGAACCACGACTCATCCAAACCTGAGCGTCACCATGAATAATCCGGGCTAGGATACCCGCCAGGGGAGAGCGCAATATTGGAACGTCGACTTACCGCCATATTGGCCGCCGATGTGGTCGATTACAGCCGCCTGATGGGTGAGGATCAAACACGCACGCTTAACGCCCTACGTCAATTACGCGGCGAATTATTCGAACCGGTGGTGCGCGCGCACAAAGGTACTGTAGTCAAACGCATGGGCGATGACTGGATCGTCGAATTCCCCAGTGTCTCGGACGCTGTCGATTGCGCCGTGCGTATTCACGAAGGGGAGCATTCTCAAAATGCCAAATGACGTGGCCTGGCCTGAAAAATTGCGGGAATTTCACAATCACCATTTTGATTCCACGATTTGGAACGATTTTCCCTTTCGCAACGATGACATCGTGATCTCCACCTACGCTAAATCGGGCACCACTTGGCTGCAGCAGATCATTGCGCAGCTACTTTTCCCCGGCTGCGAAGGGATGGAGGTGGCGGAAATGTCGCCATGGATGGATCTGCGTATTCCACCCAAAGAAGTCAAACTGCCGGAAGTCGAGGCGCAGACCCATCGCCGTTTCATGAAAACGCACTTGCCGGTGGATGCCTTGGTATATTCGCCGTTGGCGAAATACATCTATATAGGTCGTGACGGTCGTGACGTGGTTTGGAGCATGTACAATCATCACGCCAATGCCAACGACATATGGTACGGGGCATTAAATGATACGCCCGGTCGGGTCGGCCCGCCGATCGAAAAACCAGTCGACGACGTCCGGCTCTATTTTCAGGAATGGCTTGAAAACGATGGCTACCCTTGGTGGCCGTATTGGGAAAACATCCACAGCTGGTGGGAGATCCGACAGTTGCCGAATGTGTTGTTCCTGCATTTTGCCGACATGAAAGCGGATATGGGGCGCGAAATGCGCCGTGTCGCCGGCTTCCTTGATATTTCGATTGATGAAGAAAAATGGCCGCAAATGATGGAGTATTGTAGTTTTCAATACATGAAAGCGAACGCGACCAAGAGCGTGCCGCTGGGTGGGGCATTCTGGGATGCCGGGGCCGAGGTGTTTATTCATAAAGGGCAGAACGGGCGTTGGCGGGACATCCTGGCGGCTGAAGATAGTCGTGCCTATGAAGACCGGGCGCAAAAAGAACTAGGCGCTGAATGCGCACACTGGCTCGCCAACGGCGGCATAACGAACTGAACCAAGGTTGGATCAACCCTAAGCCTGAAAATATTCTAAAGTATTGGCCCCACCTGAGAGAGTAGCTGGACGTCACGCCTGTGTCATCACGTTGGCCGGGTGGACATATTGACATCAATCAATTCGGCAAGCTGCCTCGTGGGCTAATCTCACCCATGACCAACTGGTCATGTATCGACAATTGGTGGGCTCATGAATGCCGCAGATTTAGACAGCACACAACAACATCCGCCAAAGATACTGCTGACGAAAATTGGCATGGACGGCC
The DNA here is from genome assembly GCA_018660265.1 of Rhodospirillaceae bacterium. GTDB lineage: Bacteria > Pseudomonadota > Alphaproteobacteria. The sequence continues at coordinate 1,592 of JABJKS010000074.1, forward strand.
ATGATCGGGGCAGCCGGCTGGTTGCGGCCTTTCTGCGTGATGGCGGTATGGAGGTGGTGTACACGGGCCCGTGGCAGAAAATCACCGACGTGGTCAATCTGGCGATCCAGGAAGATGTGGACCTGATCGGGATATCGTCACTGGCCACGGATCACCTGATCCTGCCCAAATTGATGGACGCGTTGCGCGATGCGGGCCTGGGCCATGTCTCTGTGGTTGTCGGCGGGATCGTGCCCGATTGCGATCTGGCCTTGTTGTCGGATGCAGGCGTGGCGCATGTCTTTCACCCTGGTGCGGCTCGGGATGACATTGTCGCCCGCGTCAGCCAATTGGTACAGAAAACCCGCGCCGCCGGCCTGGCAGAAATGGGCGGCGGGCATGCGTAAGGGTCATACATTTGAAGAAAGTGCTGCCTATGAGGAGGCGAAAGCCCGTTGGGAGGCTGAATATAGCCGGCAGATGGGCGATGAGACGCCGCGCAGCAATCGCTCCGGCATTCCCATTAAACCGCTTTATGGGCCGGATGATTTGAACGGCGGTCTTAACCAGGACAGCTATATGAACAGCCTTGGCTTTCCCGGCGACGGCCCCACGACCAGGGGCATTCATGCCAGCATGCATCGCGGAAGACCATGGAGCCCGCGCCTGGTGGTCGGCCTGGACCTGCCCGAAGATTACAACGCCCGCATGCGGGCATTGTACGATATCGGCCTGACGGGCCTTTATGTCGCACCCTGCAATTCGCACATGCGGGGCTTTGATCCTGATGAGGTGGAGCCGGAATTGCTGGGCCACTGCGGCACTGTCATTGCCTCGGCTGAGGATATGCGGGTCTGCCTGGACGGCCTGCCCATTGATAAATATTCCACCTCGCTCGGCTGCAGCGCGCCCTATACCCTGTCCGCGTTCCTGTTTGCGGTCGCGAAACGGCGGGGCATCGCCTGGAATAAATTGGCCGGGACCACAAACCAATCCGACTACCTTTCCCACCATACCGCCCTGCATATGTTCTTTCGCATCGCCCTGCCCGGCCAGCGGCAGTTGTTGCTGGATCACATTGAATGGATGCAACGTGAAGCGCCCCGCTGGAACGCCCTGTCCGTGGTCGGCCAACACATGCAGCAGGCTGGCGCCACCCCTGCCGAAGCCATGGGACTGACTATCAGTTCCGCCATTCAATATGCCGATGATCTGGTCGCCCGTGGCCATGACCCGGATGCCTTCCTGCCCCGCTTCAGCTTCTTTTTCGATATCTCCATTTCCTTTTTCGAAGAAGTTGCCAAATTCCGCGCCGGCAGGCGTCTGTGGCAAAGAATAACCAGCGAACGTTTCGGGGCAAAAGATCCCCGTTCCCAACGGTTTCGCTTTCATGGTCAGACCTCGGGTGTTGATCTAACCCGTCAACAACCCTTCAACAACATCGGGCGGGTCGCGGTCCAGGCCATGGCGGGCATATTCGGCGGCCTGCAATCACTGCATACGGACGCCTATGACGAAGCCCTGGGCAGCCCGACGGCAAACGCCGCGCAAGTGGCCGTGGCGACACAGAATATCCTGCGTGACGAGGCCCACCTGGATGACGTGATCGACCCCCTGGGCGGGTCCTACTATGTGGAAAAACTGACCGACCAGATGGAAGCCGAGATCGAGGCCGTGATCAAAAAGATCGACGCTGCGGGCGGCATGTATAGGGCGACGGAAAGCGGCTTGGTTCAGAACATGATCGGGCAATCGGCCCTGGACTGGCAGGCGAAGATTGACAGCGGCAAACAGGTCATCGTCGGCGTCAATGCCCACGTCATGGATGACACACCCAGCGACCGACCCGCCACCAGGGAACGCCTTGATCCGGGCCGGGTCGAGGCCTATCTGGCCCGTTTCGAAAGCTATAAGCGGGATCGTGATCAGGGCGCGGTGCAACATGCCCTTGACGGCCTGGCGCGGGCCTGCAACAGCACGGACGAGAACACCTACGGCCATGTCATCAAATGCGCCCTGGCCGGTGTCACCCACGGCGAAATCTGCCACCGGGTCCGCGACGAACTGGGTGTCGGCCAGCCCTTGGTGGTTGCTTAGGGTCTCGGTTCACAATGACATCGAAAAATGCCGCCACCCCACTTGTTGAACGTCTGTTGGGGGGCGAAAAACTGGCCCTGGCCCGGGCCATCACAGCGGTGGAAAACAACACCCCGGCTGCTGCCGGAATTCTGCAAGCCATCGCACCGCACCTGGGAAGGGCCTCTGTGCTTGGTTTCACCGGCCCGCCGGGGGCTGGAAAATCCACCTTGATAAACGCCTTTGTGGCCGCGTTGCGGGACCGGGCACAATCCGTTGCCGTCCTCGCCGTTGATCCATCCAGCCCCCTCAGTGGCGGTGCGATCCTGGGCGACCGTATTCGCATGTCAGAACATGTCGCAGACCCAGGCGTATTCGTACGCTCCCTCGCCTCCCGAGGCCATTTGGGTGGTCTGTCCCGCGCCACGGCCCATGTGATCGATCTGATGGATGCGGCAGGATGGGATACAATTATTTTGGAAACGGTCGGTGCCGGCCAGTCCGAATTCGAAATGACTGATCTGGCCCACACCAATATTGTCCTCTTGGCCCCCGGCCTTGGCGACGACATTCAGGCCATGAAGGCCGGCATTCTGGAGATCGCTGACATTCTGGTGGTCAACAAAGCGGATCTGCCCGGTGCCGGGACCACGGCAAGCCAGCTTAAATCCATGCTCTCCCTGCGCCCTGATAGTGGCGGGGAGGTCCCAGTGATCGAAACAGTGGCCACCACGGGCGCTGGCGTCGATCAATTGGCGGATGCGGTTTCCAATCAACTTGGTGCACGGGACAAGCCGGGCGGCGAACATCAACGGCGGCAGTGGTTTCGAAAAATGTTGGCCAACGCTGCAATACAACAGCTGGACAGCATGATAAAGGCCGGCACTTCGCCAAACATCGAAGACCTTTGCGCCAGGCTGCAACGCGGTGAAATCCACATTGACGACGCCGTACAACGTTTGTTGCACAGCCTTGAGCCATAGCGAGCATCGCAGCAACTAAATTTGATTGCGCGGACAGCCAAGGCCTTTCGCAGCACCCTTTGGTTAGATGCAGCCAGGTCGAATGGCCCTATGGCGGGGGTTTGCCATCCGGTTATGCCGCGAGACGGTGACAAAGCGCTGTTTTCCGCCGCTCCATATTCATACTTTATTTGCTAATATGCACGATCATCACAGAGCAATTGAGTTTTTACAAAACCTTGAAAACCGTTCGAATATCTTTGTTCTGCCTGCCATTCGTTCCGCTTGGTGGCCCAGCAAGGCCTTAGCTACGAAAGTTGGAAAGAAACGCTGGTCTGGATGATCGAAGAGCAGGATATGTCGACCCCTGAACCG
>JABJKS010000075.1 GCA_018660265.1 Rhodospirillaceae bacterium
CAGGGGATTGTGGTTATAAACCACCAGGCCCCGAATGGGCGGGTCCACATCGTCGTCCGCCAGATGTCGTCCCACATCAAGAATGTTCAGGGTCCGGGTGCCTTCGGGGATTAAATCCGGGCGGGTCAGTCGGGCACCGGTTTTCGGGAACAAATTGCCCGAGCCGCCCACCAGGCCACCGGCGGGATTACGAAACTTGCCCGTCAGGGCGGGCAGGGCGAATATCGCGCGCAGGCCGGCACCGCCATTGCGGTTCCGCTCCAAGCCATTGCCCGTGGCGATCAGGGCCGGTTCGGCATCGTGATACCAGGCTGCCAGGGTGCGGATATCAGCCTTGGCCACGCCGGTGATTTCAGCCGCTCGTTCCAGGCTATAGGTCCGCGCTTCGGCCATGAAATCGTCTGCGCCCTCCACCTTTTCGGCAATGAAATCTTGATCGAAGGCACCAAGGCGTTCCAACTCATTGGCCAGGGCGAAGGCCAGGACAACATCCGTGCCCGGGCGCGGGGCAATGTGCATGTCAGCCTGTTCCGCCACCTTGATACGGATGGGGTCAACCACGACCACTTTGCCACCCTGATCCCGCACCCTCTGCAACACGGGGGCCAGATGCAGGTTAGAAAAGGTGACGTTATTACCCCAGACCACAATCAGTTTAGCGTCTTCAATATCCGTCATCTGTGCCCCGGCGATTGTGCCGAACGTACCCAGCCAGGCCTCAGTCTTAATGCCGCCGCACATGGGCCGGCGGGACAGCACGGAGGCACCCAATTGGTGGAAAAACCGTAGGTCCATGGAGCCCATGGCCAAAAGACCATGGGGGCCGGCATAATTCAGGGGCAGTATGGTTTGTGGCCCGTGTTCTGCAATGGCGTCTTGAAAACGATCATGGATCAAATCCAGCGCCTCCACCCAGGAAATCGCCTCAAACTTACCCTCACCCTTGGCACCGATGCGGCGAAGCGGCTGGGTCAGGCGATTGTCCCCATGGACGAAATCAGGGTAAAGCCGGGCCACCTTGTTGCAGATCACCCCCTTGGTGAGAGGATTGACGTCGGAACCTCGGACCTTTGCGATGCGGCCATTGTCCACGGTAACCTGCAACGAACATGTGTCCGGGCAATCCAGGGGACATACACTGGGTTTTTCCAATTCGGCTGTAGTTTCGGTTGCAGTTTCACTGGCCATGGAACGCGCTCCTTCGCGGATAGGTTTATAAACATGATAATTGCCAAAAATTGGCCGTTAGAAAAGAGCCATTTTCAACTTTTATATAGGACCAATATCTCCAGCTTTGCAGGCGATCCAAAAATGGATACTGTTATGGCAAAAGAGGGAGAACGATCATGACGAAAAAGATCAGCCATTTTGGCATTCTGGTACACGACGCGGACGCTGCAACCGAGCTTTGGACCGGCTCATTTGGCCTGCAGAAATTTGACGATCGCAGGATCGAGGTCGAGGGCATCCGCAGCGTGTTCATTTCCGTTGGCGGCACCTGGGATGAGATGGTTATCGAGATCATGGAGCCATTGGATAAATCGAACATGGAAAACGCCCTGTCCCGGCGCCTGGCCAAGGTAGGCGAAGGTTTCTACCATGTTTGCCTGGAAGTCGACGATGTGGAGGCCAGCGGCAAAGCGTTGAGCGATAGCGGCATGGCGGTCATGATGCGGGAACCGACGACGCCGGGCGCATCCGACCGCTGGCTGGTTCATCCCAAGGACGCCAATGGCGTGATGGTTGAGGCGGTCAGCCGCGGCTAGAGCATGTTTATTTAAAACATGCTCAGACTCTTAAGAAAAAGAGCAATTGAACAAATCACTTGGGTCGCGAGAGCGACTCCAATTAATTTTAAATTGCTCTAACTTTGCCAACGCGGCTGCCAGACAGCGGCCAACTCAACATCGGGATAGTCTTATGCAACGCCAAGTAGCCTCGAGCAGCCCTACTCCCTGGGGATTCTGCGCAGGTCCTGCATCTCGTACGGATCCGCCAAGATGTCATGCAAGGCCGCACCAGCAAGAAAGGCCAGTTTCTTGGCGGTCAGTACCATGGGTGGGTAACCACATAGATAGATCCCCCAGCCGGCCAGATCACTATGGGCCGTCATGGCAACCGCTTCGGCCCGGCCTTGTTCCGCACCTAATGCGCCGCGAACATCATCCTCTTCACCCGAGAGACATGGAATATAGTGGAAATTCTCGTGTTCCCGGGCCAACGCGGTCAATTCGTCACCATAATACAGCCCCTTTGCAGTACGGCTGCCATGGTAAAGATACATCGGCCCCTTATGGCCATCGACCAAAGCGTCCCGTGCAATACCATACAACGGGGCAAGGCCGGTACCATTGCCAATCAACAACAAGGGCCGCGCCGGTTCCATGCCAATATAATAGCAATCCCCATTCGGGCCCTGCATATCCATGGCCGTTCCCACCGCCAGGTCATTGTAGATCCAGTTGCTCATTTTGCCGCCGCCCAGGCGTTTGATATGCAATTCCAGGGTATCGTCCAGGCGCGGTACGCTGGCCAGAGAGTAAGACCGCACAACACCATCATCCCGGCGGAGATTGATGAACTGCCCGGCGTGATAAAACAACGGCGTCGCCGTGCGCAGGCGCACCCGGCAGATACTGTCGTTCAGGTGAGTTACTTCGCTGACAATTGCGCGGCCATATAGTTCAGCATCACTGGGCGAAACCAATTCCAAATCTTCGCTGGGATGGCAGACGCAGGGCAGAAAATAACCCTGTTCTTTCTGGCTTTCCCGCAATCCCGCCTGGGAGGGGCTAGGCGGCGTGCCCGTGGACACCCGCATCAGACACGTCAGACAGACACCTGTCCGGCAGGAAAACGGTATATCATGACCGGCCCGTTCCAGACATTCCAGAACTGTTTCATCCGGGGTCAGGTCATGCTGCCGGGCAGCAAATTTGATATGCGCCATAGGCCGTTATCTGTTCAGCACGTCATCCCGGGTACTGCCGGCAATGGCCATAACTTCGCCAATGGCACCCGCGTCCACACCCAATTCCTCCAACGTTGCCTGCAGGTGGCCGGCAACCTTGTCAAAATGGCTGTCGTTCAAACCATCTTCGACCAATTTAGCATGGGCTGTACGCATGTCCTGTCCGGTATATTCATGGGGACCGCCAAAGGCCATGGTCAAAAAAGATTTTTGCTTGGCCCGCTGTCCGTCCATATCCGTGGTATCGAAAAAATGAGAAACATCCGCGTCCGTCAGGACTTTGCGATAAAATAAATCCACCGCAGCATCTACCGCGTCGGCACCGCCAATACGTTCATATAAGCTATCAGGCATATTAGGTTTCCTCTCATTTTGAACTCGAACAGAATTTATGTCACGATTATATTGCTTTTTCATTATAAGAACATCAGAGAATTCAAAGATGTCCATGGTCCACCTTTGGCGCACTTGATCGTAACTTCGGATGGCTGGCTGAAACGGAGCGAAACCCGTTATCGTTGCGCCTTGGGACATGGCGGCGTGCGTCCTGACAAGTCGGAGGGTGATCGGGCAACGCCAACCGGCTGTTACCCTGTGCGCCGACTGTTATATCGGGCGGATAGATTACCCCGACCCCAAAGCGGACTGGATACGGCGGCAATTCAACCTAACGACGGCTGGTGCGACGACCCATCTGATCCCAGCTATAATCAGGCGGTGACTTTGCCCTATGATGCCCGGGCCGAGACTATGTGGCGCGATGATGATTTATACGACCTGGTGGTGATCCTCGGTCACAATGATGACCCCGTGGTGCCGCACCGGGGCAGCGCCATATTCATGCATGTGGCCAGTCCGGATTACGGGCCAACGGAAGGCTGCGTGGCGCTTTCAAAACCGGACTTGCTGGAAATTCTGAAAACCTTAGACAAAGGTAGCGAGATCGAAATTATTCTTTAGGGATAGCGTTTCATGGATAGGGCTTTATGGATAGGGCTTTATGGATAGGGCTTCCGGGCCCCGAATATAGCGGTACCAACCCGCACCAGGGTCGCACCAAACCGGATCGCCACCTCGTAATCCGCGCTCATACCCATGGATAATTCCGACAGGTTGTTGCGCAGGGCGATTTCCCGCAACAGGGCAAAATGCAGGCTGCAGTCTTCATCCACCGGGGGAATGCACATCAAGCCACGCACTTTTAGGCCCAATTCGTCACGAACCAAGGCGACAAATGCATCCGCATCTTCGGGCCAGACACCGGCCTTTTGCTCTTCTTCCCCGGTATTGACCTGAATAAAGCAATCCAGTTGCCGGTCCTGCTTTGCCATTTCCCTGGCTAGGGCACGCGCCAGTTTGGGCCGGTCCACGGTCTCGATCACATCGAATAGTTCAACCGCATCCTTGACCTTGTTGGTTTGCAAGGGGCCGATCAGGTGCAGGCGCAGCTCTGGGCGCAGATCCGGGTTGGCGGCCTTTATGTCCGGCCATTTTCCCTGCGCTTCCTGCACCCGGTTTTCGCCGAACAATCGCTGACCCGCCTGAATAACCGGCAATATGGCTTCTGCCCCTTGGGTTTTGGAAACCGCGACCAGGGCGGCATCATCGCTATTGCGGCCTGCAGCTTTGGCGGCGGCGGCGATAGAGGCCTGAACGAGGGCTAAATTTGCGGCAACATCCACACTGTTGCCGTCTGGGTTTTCGACCGGGTTCCCGGCTGGTTCATCACTCAAAGTCATGGCATTCTATCCTTCATGTCTGCACAGACCCTAACAAAGCTATCCCGTCGCCTCAATCACCAGGCGGGACAAAATGGCCGCCTGCCCAGCGTTCTTTTACTGACGGACCAGGTTCGTTTGCCCGATCCAATGGCAGCAGCAGACAGATTACCCCGTGGCGGCGGTATTATCCTGCGAAACTATGACGACCCCCATCGCGAGGCGTTGGGCCGTGACTTGATGGCACTATGCAAAATGCGCGGCTTGTTTCTTTTGGTCGCCGGCGACTGGCGCCTGGCCTGGAAACTGGGTGCCCATGGGGTGCATTTGCCGCAATGGCAAACCGCTCGCGCCCCGGTGATGCCAAGACATATGGGCAAACCAGGTTGGATCATTACGGCGGCGGCGCATTCCCAGACGGCACTTCTGCGCGCCGCGCGCCGTGGTGTTCATGCCGCACTTCTATCGCCCATATTCCCGACCGCTTCCCATCCTGGCGCGCCGGTGCTTGGGCCAATACGGTTCAGCCGCCTAATTGGCCAAGTGCCCCTGCCGGTCTATGGCCTCGGTGGCATCACGGTTCATAACGGGTTGCGGCTTAACAACAGCGGTGCCGTTGGCCTTGCGGCAATTTCAGCACTTGCTGCCTAGTTCCGGGTCGGCTTTGCCACGATGACAAACCGTTCCTGGATATACTCGACCACCCGATCAACCGCCTGCTCCACCGACAAAGCAGATGTGTCCACCACCAGCTCCGGCGCTGCCGGTGCCTCGTAGGGAGCCGAGATACCGGTGAAGTCGGGGATCTCGCCGGCTCGAGCCTTTTTGTATAGGCCCTTGGGATCACGTTCCTCGCAGGTGGCCAGATCAGCCTGAATATAGATCTCGGAGAATTGTTCGCCGCCCGCACTGCGCGCCCGGTCCCGGTCGGAACGGTAGGGGGAGATAAAGGCGGTGATGCAGATCATCCCGGCCCGCGAGATCAAGGCGGCGACCTCACCAACCCGGCGGATATTCTCAGCGCGATCTTCAGGTGAAAAGCCCAGATCCGCGTTCAAGCCATGGCGTACGTTGTCACCATCCAAAACATAGGTCTGGTAACCGAGATTAAACAGGCGCCGTTCCACCGCCACGGCGACGGTGGATTTACCCGCACCCGACAACCCCGTGAACCACAGCACCGCACCCTTATGGCCGTTGCGATGCTGGCGATTTTCCTCGGTTACATCATGTTCGACCCGTTGGATATTGCTGGCCCGCCGGGTGATCAGATGGCGCTGATCCGCATAACCCTCCATGGAGATGATGCCACCACCGGCGATATTGTAATTATCCACCAGGACAAAACGTCCGGTCTGCGGCGCATCGACAAAGGCATCCAGGGCCAGCATGGCATCTGCACGTAAGGTAATCTCCGCCACCTCATTGCGTGCGACAGCTGTTGCGTCCTTGGTAGAGAGATCCCCGGTATCGATCACCCGGTCGATGGATTGCACAGTCACGGCGACATCCGCCGTGTTCAGCTTCATGGTATAGCGGCTGCCAACGGACACATCACGATCGCCGAGCCAGAACAGACGGGCCCGAAAGACATCAGACTCAATAGGTGCATCGTCTTCGTGAGAGGCTATATCCCCCCGCTCGACAAAGATCTGTTCTTCCAACGTGATGCCGATGCTGTCGCCGGCCTTTGCCTGGGTCGGTTGTGCCGAGACGCTCCAGGCTTCGATGGATTTGACTTTGCCCATACGATTGG
>JABJKS010000077.1 GCA_018660265.1 Rhodospirillaceae bacterium
CGTTGGGCTGACCTCAAACCGCTCCAGAACGCTGGTTTATCGTATCAACCGACATTCCCCTGATGGCTTTTGGTTGGATAGGGCCTGCTCTAGTCGCCTCGGCTCATTGCCGGTGGCCAACAGTGCGCCTTCTCCGAAATTTACAACAATATTGAACAAACGTAGCAACGATTGTAGCAATTGTGGAAAATAAAAAAGGGCTTAGTGAGGGACATGCCCACTAAGCCCTTGATTTTATTGGTGGGCGCAGCAGGGCTCGAACCTGCGACCCGCTGATTAAGAGTCAGCTGCTCTGCCAACTGAGCTATGCGCCCGAAAGAGGGCCGGGTATAGCAAAGGGTTGGGGGGATGTCGATGGGTTTTGCGGCGGCGGGGCTGGGTTTTTGGAACCTGGGGGCGTTGCGCGTTGGGGCTTGGGCCGTTAACGTTGGGGTGGCACAATAAGCCGGCAAAAAAGCGATGAGGATCACAGCCTATGTTTACGGATGCACGCGGCCTTACTCTCACCACATCAAGCGAAGCCGCCGCCGGGCATTTTAGTGCTGCGATTGATGACTATCTGGACTATCGCCTGAGCGCTTCGGCCAAGATTAAAATGGCGTTGGACGAAGACCCTGATTTCGTGCTGGCGCTGTATTTTCGCACCTGTTTTTTGCAAATGCTGGAAACAGGTGCCGTGCTGCCAAAGGTCAATGCGGCCGTCGGGGAGATGAAGGGACGCCTCGCGTCCGTAACACCACGGGAGCGGGCCCACGTCATGGCCCTGGAAGCCTGGGCCCAGGGGGATATCATCGGGGCTTGCCGGCTATGGGAAGATATTCTGGCGGAGCATCCCCTGGATATCCTGGCCCTGAAACTGCATCATTATCTGACATTTTGGACCGGGCGCAGTTACGCCATGCGCGGCGGTGTCGCCCGCGCCCTGCCGGCCTGGAATGCGGATACCCCTGGCTATGCCAGCATCCAGGGCATGTATGCCTTCGGGTTGGAGGAATGCGGCGAATATGCCGCCGCCGAACGTTGGGGGCGTGAGGCGGTTGAGCGGAACGGCGAGGATTTGTGGGCCATCCACGCCGTGGCGCATGTGTTGGAGATGCAGGGACGCACCGCCGAGGGCGTTAAATGGCTGGATTTTTCAGAAGACCGCTGGGCCGGGCGTAATCCCTTTATTGGCCACGTTTGGTGGCATGGGGCATTGTTCAATCTGTCCCAGGGCAACTATGACGCCGCGCTATCACTTTATGATGAGCGTATGTGTGCCGTGAACTCAAAATTCTATGTGGATATGCAGAACCAGGTATCCTTGTTAAAACGGTTGGAGCTGCGTGGTGTTGAGGTCGGCGATCGGTGGGAGGCCCTGGCGGATCATGGCGAGACCCGGATCGATGATCATATTCTGGCCTTCAATGACGTGCATTTCTGTCTCGCCCTGGCCGCCGCCGGGCGCAGTGATAGCGCCCAGCGACATATCAGTTCCATGGCCGCGTTCGGGGATATTGACAGTGGTTGGACGGCTTCGACCATGGCGGCAACCACGGTGCCTTTATGCCAGGCGCTGGTCGCCTACGAGGCCGGGAATTATGGCGGCACCTGCGATATTCTCTGGCCCCTGAAGGATGATATCACCGCCATTGGCGGCAGCCATGCCCAACGTGATATGTTCGCACAAATTCTGTGTGACGCGGCGTTGCGGGATGGCCGTTTTGCCATGGCGCGAAGCCTGTATTCAGAACGGGTCAGCCTTCGCCCCAGCAGCCGGATGAATTGGCAGTATTATGCTGATGCCCTTGATGGATTGGGTGAGGCAGGTGCCGCCGCCGCAGCACGTATACAGGCGGCAGCGGCACCTGAGCCGGCAGCGTAAGAGCCCGCAGCGTAAAGAAGAGAGGAGAGTTCCATGGACCACGTAAAATATATCGACAAAACGACGGCCTATTACAAAGGGGAGGGTTATGAAAAACCTTATGCCTGGGCTCACTATGACAGCGTGCCATTCACGCCGTTAAGTAAGCCACTGTCGGAATGCAAGGTCGCCCTGCTGTCCACCAGTGAAATTGCCGTGCGCTATGACCCCGAGACGGAGGACAACCCTATCGTCGAGGACGGCTTCCGCGCCATCTATCCCGTCCCCACTAATATTCCCACCGACCGCCTTTATAGCCGCGCCGATGCCTACGATGCCAACGCAACCCATCTGGAAGACATCAATTCGTTCTTCCCGGTAGACCGTATGCACGAGGCCCTGGCCGCCGGCCGCATCGGCTCCATGCCGGATCGTTTCTATGGGGCCTACAACAACTACAGCCAGCGCAAGGTGCTGGAAGAGGAAGCGCCCAAGGTTCTGGAATATTGCAGGGCGGATAACATAGACGTCGCCGTCACTGTCCCCGTTTGACCCGTCTGCCACCAGACCGTGAGTCTGATCAGCAGATATTTGGAAGAGAACGGCATCCCCACGGTGATGATCGCCAGCGCGAAAGACATTGTTGAACACTGCGGTGTGGCGCGCCTGCTGTTTGTGGACTACCCCCTCGGCAATCCCTGCGGCGAACCCTATGACGTGACCCAGCAACGACAAGTCTTTGATATGGCGCTGGATTTATTGGAATCTGCGGCAGGCCCCAGAACCACCTGGGATGCCGGCCTGGTATGGAGCGGCGGAAATGCCTGGAAGGATTTGGTCTTTACGGAAGAACAGCCATTCACCACCGGCGAGGCATTGGTGGCGTGGAAAGCCCGCAAGGAGAAATACCGCGAGTTGAAGGCAGAAGGAAAAGTTTAGGACTTAGAATCCGCTTAAAGGCATATCGTTCGGGCGCTGCAGCCAGTTGTCCGGCGAATAGACGCAGGCCCCATCGATTAGATGCAAGGTATAGGCGTGGCGGGATTTGTCTGAAAAATTGCTGTCACTGCGATGAGGCAGGGAGCCATGCAAAACCACCAATGTGCCTTGTGGCACTTCCAACGGGATCTTGCCGTCATCCGGCCATGGTTCGGGGTCCAATTGTTCTGTCGTCAACGCACCGTCGATGTAGCGATAGCGATTGCGCAGGGGCTCGAGGTGCTGCCCCGGCAGGGCCCATAGACAGCCGTTCGCAACCGTCGCGTCTTCCAGGGCAACCCAGAACCCAACCACGCTTAACGGCTGGGTGTGAAGAAAGGCGGAATCCTGATGCCAGATCACCTCACCACCAATGCCGGGCTGTTTGAAAATATACATGGATTGCAGCAACAGCGGCTGGGCACAGCCAATGCTTTGGGCTACCGCCGCCAGCTTCGGGAGCCGGGAAAACCCATCGAAAACCGGGTCCAGGTCATGCAGGGCATGGCCGATCTTGTTGATGCATTTGGCTTTGTCCCGGTTCAGGTTGCCATCAGGTGTCAGGACGCCGTCCTCTAAAAAAAAGCGAATTGTACCCCCCGACGTGGCGAAATAGTCGTCCCTGTCCTGGCCCCGGATGGTGGTGGAAAAGACCGTGCGGGCCACATCAGGATCAAAGCCATCGACCAATTCCCCGGCCCTGGTCATCAAAGCTTCACAGACCTGGCGTGAAAACATGTTTTCCAACACCAGAACGCCGTCCCGCGCGTAGGCGGTAAGCATCTTGGGCGATAGCGCCCCGTCGTTTGGTGCCTGGAAATGTTCAACTGTCATCGCAATGTGGTTTACGTTCTGTCTTTCTGGTTTCGATAAATCACCTAATCCCGATAGGAGGGATCTTCCCGGTCCAGTTGTTCAAGAGCACTGGGCCAGTCGGCCACATAGCGGGGGTGCTCGATGAAGGCGCGGGATTGCGCCACGGCGTGATCGATGACGGCTTTCGTGGGCATGGTCAGTGATGTACCGGCACCTTTGGCAGCCGCCATGGCATCAATTTGAGAGCGGCAGCATTTGTTCAGAAAGAACAAAAATTTCCACGCCTGGGCCAGGGTATCGCCTGCAACCAACAGGCCCCGGCCGCGCACCAGAACCGCGCTGCAATTATTCATCTCTGCCGCGATCCCCTGGCGCAGGGTATCGGCGGCTGCCATTGCTTCCCAATCATAGGTGCCGAGGGCACCGTGGAACATGAAGCTGGTTTGGGTTATGGGCAAAAGGCCATCTTTGAGGGATGCCACAGCGCAGCCGGCTGTCGTTGCGACCTGTGCCGCAGCCACGGCTTCGGGTTTTGCCTCCAGGCTGGCGAGGACAAGGGCGAGGGCACCTGCATCCGGTTCTGCTATCCCATCATCCAGACGCACGCCATCACGGTCGACCGCGATCAGGTTTGATGCACAGACCTCCACCAACAACAAGCCGCCGGAATTTATCAAATAGGTGCCGGGGCGTTCCGGGTCCCGCGTGGCGAAACGGCTGGCTCCGATAGGTGCTATGTTTTCCCGCGCCGCCAGTCGACAGACGGCCGCCAGCTCCAACCTCGCCTGGGATGCTGTGGTTGGTGGGCGGACAATATCGTTCCATTGCAGTTCTGCCATGGCCGCTAGTCCCGATAGGATGGGTCAAGAATATCGAGCTGCCGGCATTGAGAGGCCCAGCGCGCTGCCATAAAAGCCTGGCTTTCAGCATCAATGCGGGCTTTATCTGCTGATACCAACGCCCCCTCCCGGTGGATGATCTCCGCCCCTGTCGACAGCGCAGCCAGGTGCGTAAGCGTAGCCTGTTCCAGATCATACAGCAGGGACCAGCATTCGGGCACGCCGGCTGCGCACACCAGATAGCCGTGATTTTCAAGCAATGCCGCGTCAATGCCGCCCATATCGGCAATTAATCGAGCCCGTTCCTCTGGGTTGTCGAAAACCCCTTCGAAATTGTGCCGGGCCAGGGCGTCGTGAAAGCGTGTGCCTTGGGGCGACAGGGGCAGCATGGCATCAGGTAGCGCGGAATAGGCCATGCCGGCGGCGGTATGGGTATGGGCCGCACTGCCCACGTCATCTCGGGCACCATAGACGGCACCATGGATGGTGTAGGCGGGAATGTCATAATTGCTGCCAACGTTAAGCAGGATATTCCCGTCCGCATCAACCTTCACTAATGATGAGGCAGTGATCTGTTCAAACATACGTGGATGGGGGTTCAGCAGAAATTGATCCGCTGTGCCCGGCACCCGTGCCGAAAGATGCCCCAGCACCAGATCCGTCATTCCGTGATGGGCCACCAGGCGATAGAAGGCGGCCAGATCAACGCGCACCCGCCATTCTTCCGCGCTGACCCGACCCTGGACGGAGGTGTGCCGGATCTGCTGGCCCTGAGGCGATGTGATCGCATCGCCCATGCCTAGCCTGCGGGCCCGCTTGGTGACCAGTTGTATATGCGCTGCAAAGATTGGCCCATTAAAGCGGCCCGATCATTATCCGAGATGCGATCGGTCAGGCGGAACGGCTGTACCCCTTGTTCGTAGGTCAATAACTTGACGGCCCGTGTCCAGTCCGTGCCCCACAGGCAACGTTCAAAGCCGAAGGCGTCAAAGATGCGGCACAGCGGATCCCAAATGTCATTGTAGGGGTATGCGTCATGGGACAGGGTGCAGGCACCGCTGATTTTGACGGCAACGTTGTCATATTGCGCCAGGGCCAATAGATCCGGCAGGGCGGCAAAAGAGTCTGTGGGAGGATCGGTCGGAGCCGGCGGTTCAAAGGGTTGTCGTATACCAAGGTGATCAATGACCAGCATGGTGTCAGGGTTTTTCGCGGCAAGCTTCGTGGTCTGCTGCAAACTATCCCAACATAGCAGATTGACCGGCAGACCATGTTTCGCGGCTGCGGCAAGCGCCCGATTGACGCCGGGATCATCGGGATCGGTGGATGTATCCCCGGCCATCATAATCCGGATGGCGACTGTCCCGTCCATGCCGGCCCAATCCGCGATGGTGTCCGCGACGCCAGGATCATTCGCGTCGATGGGCTTGATCACTCCAAAGCGGCCCGGATGTGCCTTTTGCACAGAGAGCGCATAGCTGGCGTCGTATCGATACATGGTGAAGGCGGATACCAATAGCGCGCCATCGACGCCAACCGCATCCATGGCGGCGACCATATCATCGCCGGTGACTGCGTCTGGTCCGGTCAGAACGGCGGCCCAGGGACGGCCGGGGTGATCCCGTTCATAGGCATGGACCTGAGAATCTATGATCATCATGGCATCTCCTTCCAAATCTCTATTATGGGGACACAATACTTATATCGGATTTCATGAACTTTTCTCGATATAAGTATTGTGTCCCCATAATGGGCTAACCCTGCAAGGTTTCGTCCCGGCACTTGATCATGCGCAGGGGTGTGTAGATCAAGGCGACCGTGCCGTCCTGTTTCACCACTTTGTTGCGGGTGCGGACCAGGCCGCGACCGGGGCGGCTTTTCGATAGGCGGGCTTCGATCACTTCGCATTCCACATGCAGGGTGTCGCCGGCAAAAACGGGTGCTTCAATACTCAATTCCATGTTTAGGAAGGCAAATCCCGTATGCTGCATGGTTGCCTGAACCAACAATCCTTCGGCAAAGGTATAGCCTAAAGCACCTGGTGCCACCCGGCCCTTGATATCGGATTCCTTTTCCAGGAATTCCATATCTATGAACAGCACTTCGGTCATGCCCGTGGCGTTGATGAAATTGACAATGTCCGGTTCCGTTACCGTCCGCCCAATAGTTTGAAAGGTCCGGCCTATGGGCAGATCCTCAAAAAACATTCCCAAGCCGACAATTTCCATATTGCTCATTGCAAGTAATCCTTTGCTTTACGATAGGCGCGGTTAGCTGCGCCCAATCAGGTTGTTGGCGATGATATTACGTTGAATTTGATTGGTACCTTCCACGATCTGCAAGACCTTCGCGTCGCGGAAATAGCGGTTGATGGGATAGTCGTTGGAGATCCCGGCAGCGCCGAAAAGCTGTACTGCATCCGTCGCGACCGTCATGGCGGTATCCGTAGCCTGGGCCTTGGCAATTGCTGCGGCCTGGGCCAGTTCCTGCCCGGTAATGCCGTCATCGACCATAGCAGCGGCGCGGTAAACCAGACTGCGGGCGGCCTCCGTCTGGATCGCCATATCCGCGATCATCCAGCGCACGCCTTGGAAATTGCTGACCTGTTGGCCGAACGCAGCGCGCTGCTTGACGAAATCAATGGACAAATCCATGGCACCCTGGGCCAGGCCCACACCACGGGCCCCGATAATGGGGCGAGATTTGTTGAAGGCTTCCATGACGATCTTAAAGCCAAGGCCCTCTTCGCCCAGGCGATTTTCCTCGGGGATAAAAGCATCATCCAAAAACAGCGGACAGGACGGCACACCGCGCGCGCCCATCTTGCTTTCTGCCGGGCCGACAGTGAAGCCGGGGGTATCCCGTTCCACAATGAACAAATTGATGGCACCCCGTTTGGCCTCAGTTACAGCCTGGCCCTCTTCGACAATTTTTGCGGCGATCAGGACAAAATCGGCAACAGAGGAATTGGTGCACCAAATCTTGGCCCCATTCAGGCGATAGCCGCCATCCACCCGTTCCGCTTTGGTGCGAATGCCGGCGACATCGGAACCGCTTTGCGCTTCGGTGGTGGAGATCGCCGCACGTAAATCGCCATTCGCCAGACCTGGCAGGTACTTTGCCTGCTGCGTCGGGTTTCCCCCTGCCAAAATGGCCCCGAAGGGTACCCATTGCACGATCAGCAGATAGGCCGTGTTGTAACAAACCCGGCACAGCTCCTCCACCGCGACACAGGATGACAGCATGCTATCGGAACCACCATATTCAGCCGGAAAAGGCAGGGTGAACAGGCCCAGTTCCTGTAACAGATCAAACATGTCCTGGGGATATGTGCCGGCGGCATCGATTTCGGCGGCGCGCGGGGCAACTTTTTCAATCGCCACGCGGCGGATCATTTCCTGAACCTGACGATGATCATCTGACAATGTAAATGACACGGCACTACCTTTGGATCGTGAATGGACTGTGGGTCTGTGCAACATACGCTGTTTTCGCTGGACTTTCTAAGGCAGAAATCCGGTGCGGGTTGCAGGCACCGGGGCTTGCGCGCGCTGGGTCAGGGCACGTTCCAGGGCCCGGATCAGGCGAGGGCGGGTTTCCCCCGGTTCAATAATATCATCAATCTTCATCTGCTCGGCGGCGGGAAAGGCACCGCACAGGGCACCTAATTCAGCCTCTAAGCGGGCCTGTTCCGCTTCCCGATCATCGGCAGCATCCAGCACCGCGCGATAGGCGGCCTGAATACCGCTGTCCAGGGGGATGGCGTTGAAATCCGCGCCGGGCCAGGCCAGGGCGGTTGATTGTCCCGCCCCCAGTCCGCCCATAGCCGCTGCGCCATAGCCGAAGCCCTTGTGAATGGTCAGGCACAACAACGGCACCCGGGCAAAGGCGAACGAATGCGCGATGGCCATGCCAGCGCGCAAGGCACCTTCTTTTTCTGATTGCGGCCCGGTCATAACGCCGGGGGTATCCATCAAAAAGATGACCGGCAGATGAAAGGCATTGCACAGATCCATAAAGTGCCGGTGCTTCGCTCCCGCTGCGGCCGTAATGGCGCCTGCCATGATTTTTGGTTGATTGGCGATGATGCCGACAGCATGGCCATTCATCCGCGCCAGGCCGGTAATCATCATGGGGGCGTATTCCGGCTTGATGGGGAAGAAGCTATCCGGGTCCACGACTTTGCTCAGGATCTTCATCATGTCGTAGGGGCGGCGCTTATTCTCCGGCAGGATCGCCGCCAGTTCATCATCGTAAGCATCAGGGTTCGCTACCGGTTCAAGGTCCGGCGGATACTGATAGGCATTCGTCGGCATGTAGGACAGATAGCGGCGGAGCTGGGCAATGGCGTCGTGATCATCCTTGGCCCGGTTATCAGCCACACCGGAGATGCGGCAATGCAGGTCGGTACCGCCCAGTTCTTCCTTGGTGACGTCTTCGCCCGTGCCCATCTTCACCAGGGGCGGGCCGCCCGCGGCCAGCATGGCATTGCCTTCCACCATGACGATGAATTCCATCATTGCCGCCAATAACGAACTGTCGCCCGCGGTTGGCCCCATAACACCGGCAATTTGCGGCGTGACGCCGGACAGCTTCGCCACCTGCATAAAATGATGCATCGGTGCCAGGCCTTCGCCGATGAATTCATCCGTGCGCGCGCCGGCCCCATCAAATAGCCAGACAATCGGCAGTTTATCCCGGTGGGCCAGTTCGATGATGCGGTTCTTTTTGTTGAAATTATTGATCCCGAGGGAGCCGCCAAGAACCGTAAAATCCTCGGCAATGACGGCCGCCGGGCGGCCTTCAATTTGGCCAAAACCAGTGATCACGCCATCAGCAGGGGTCAGCTTGTCGGGAATGGTGGTAACGGGGGTGTGGACATGAGTTGCCAGCTGGCCCAATTCTTCGAATGTGCCGGGATCAAACAACAGATCGACTCGTTCCCGCGCGGTCAATTTACCCTGGTTATGCTGGCGCTCAACGCGTTTTGCACCCCCCAATTCCAAGGAGGCCGCCTGCCGCTGGCGCAATTCTTCGATCAGATCTTTCATGGAGGCTCCAGCATACGCACAATGATATCAACGCCTGCCATGGTGCCTGCGCCCTGGCCCCAGGGCAAGGCATCAGGCTAGGATACGGGCAATATTGTCGTGGAGCGTAATCGTGGTATTGAAACAGAACGATCTGCCTGGTCGCGTCAGCGTGGCCATCGTCGGTGCGGGGCCTGTGGGCCTGATGGCGGCGAATTTACTGGGCACATATGGCATCCGTACCCTGATTATTGACCGCAACCCCGGCACCATGGTGATCCCCCGGGCCATTACCATTGATGATGAGGGCGCGCGAACCTTGCAGGCGGTGGGATTGGACCAGGAATTCATGCCCCGGACCATGCCCGCAGGTGGAGCCTGCTATATTGACCATGACGGCCAAATCTTTGCTGAAGTCGGGGCACCGACGCCTGAATATGGATTTCCCCGGCGTAATTATTTCTTTCAACCGGAATTGGAGCAAACTTTGGTGGCGGGTCTGGCGCGCTTTGACCATGTCACCCTGGCCTTTGATACCAAGTTATCTGCTTTCACGGCGGATGATAGTGGCGTCACCTTGCAGATCGAAGGCGGCGGGCAGGTGCGGGCCGATTATCTGGTTGGGGCGGATGGTGCGCGCAGCCCTATCCGTGAAGCCCTGGGCATTGCCATGCAAGGCGATACCTATCCCCAGGACTGGCTGATCGTGGACACGGAAAACGACCCGGATAGGGAGGCCGTCTCCCGCTTTTTTTGCCGCACGGACCGGCCCTTCGTCTCGATCCCCGCACCACGCGGTGGGCGGCGTTATGAGTTTCAGCTGCATACCGGCGAGCGGGCGGAAGATATGGTCGAACCGGCCCGGGTGCGGGAATTCCTGGCCCCTTTGCGGGAGGTTACAGACGAGGATTTGACCCGGATCACGATCTATACATTTCAGGCCCGGATCGCGGCGCAATTCTCCAAGGGCCAGGTATTTCTGGCCGGCGATGCGGCCCATTTAACGCCGCCCTTTGCCGGCCAGGGCATGAATGCGGGCTTGCGGGATGCCCATAATCTCAGTTGGAAACTGGCCCAGGTGGTGGCCGGCAACGCCGGGCGGGGGCTGTTGGCAAGCTATGACCAGGAACGCCGGGCACCGGCCTGGGCCATGGTGCAATTGGCCGTGGCCATGGGGGAGATCATCATGCCCCAGGCACGTGAAGATTTGGAGTTTCGCCAAGGCATATTGCGGCAGTTTGAACGCTTTCCCCAAACCCGGGACTTTATCGTCAATATGAAGTTCAAGCCGCGCCCACGCTATGCAGACGGTGCATTTGTTGATCTGTATGACCAGACATTCGAAGGATCCCTGGTTGGCGCGATGTTGCCACAACCCGATTTGGATGTAGCGGTCAGCGATGTTTCACGCCTGGATGATGCCCTTGGCGGCGGCTTTGCCCTGTTGTGCCAGGACAGCAACGTGGCCCGGTTTGTCGCCGACCATATCGCCGATCTTTGGCCCGAGTTAACGCCCGCACAAGTGCTTTTAAGCCCCCATGCGGTGATCGCGCCGGAAGGTATTATCTGCGCCGTGGGGCGAGCGGATGTTGCCCTCAAGGCCTGCCGGGCCCATCGTGATCAGATCCTGTTGATCCGCCCGGACCGTTATGTTGCGGCCGCTTTCTGGCCGGAGAATACAACGGCGACGGTGGCTGCGTTCAGGGCCCATCTAAAAGCTTGTCAGGGCGGATAATTGAGGTAATTGTTGCCAGTCTTGGATCACATGGGAATGGTGCGGAAATGTATAGTGCGACGACACGGGATATAACGGTGAAGGTGGAGCCGCAGTTTCTGGCTGAGCAATCGGACCCGGTGGAGGATCAGTATTTCTGGCTTTATACCATCTCCATCGAAAACGGCGGTACCGAGACAGTGCAGTTGTTGAACCGGCACTGGGTTATTACCAATGCAGCCGGCCATGTGGAGGAAGTGCAAGGCCCCGGCGTCGTTGGTGAACAGCCCGTACTGGCACCAGGGGAAAGTTTTCAATATACCTCCGGCTGTCCGTTGAAGACGCCATCGGGTCTTATGGTCGGGACCTACGAAATGGCGGATACTGAGGGCAGTAATCATTTTGATATTGATATACCGGCGTTTTCCCTCGACAGCCCGCACCAGGCCCGGCAGCTGAATTAGATTTTGCGCGACATGGAATTCGCCGCATGAAAATCGGCTACGGTATTCCCAATAACCAGGGTGTGGAAGACCCCAACGACCTGGTCGCACTTGGCGTTGCGGCGGAGGCGTTGGGCCTGAACAGCGTCTGGGTGCGGGAACATTTATTCCACTCTACCTATGTGGCGGAGCGTTTGGGCGATAAACCCTATCATGACGCCCTGACGGTCCTGACAGCGATTGCCTGTGCCACGAAAACCGTGCGCCTGGGCACCTCCGTCCTGGTTTTGCCATGGCATGATCCGGCGCGCCTGGGCAAGATGGTGGCGACCTTGGATCAACTTTCGGGTGGGCGTGTGGACCTAGGTGTTGGCGTTGCCGTCACCAAAGACGAATTTGAAAACCTGGGCGTTGATTTCACGACGCGGGGCAAACGGACGGATGAGATCCTGGGCGCATTGCAGGCGTTATGGACCCAGGACACACCGGAATTCTCCGGCGCGTTCTATCGCTACAGCGGCCTGAAGTTCTCACCCAAACCCTTGCAGAAACCCTATCCCCCCCTCTTGATCGGTGGCTCCAGCGCCGCCGCCCATGCCCGTGTGGCCCGCTTCGGCGACGGCTGGCATACCCTACGACAATCACCGCGCCAGTTCGCGGCAGGTCGAGAGAAGATCTCCGCCCTGGCGGAGGCTGCGGGCCGGAACCCATCATCGCTGCATTATTCCCTGGCCTTGCCCCTGAAGTTTACCACCAAGGCACCCAGCGCACCGCTTCAGGACCGAACCGCCCTGACAGGTACGGAAGATGATATCGCCGATACCATCCGGGCCTATGATGCCGCAGGCGTCGATGAACTGGTCGTCGGTGTCAGTAGCGCGGATGTGGGTGAAAACACCGACGCCCTGTCGCGGCTTATGCAACAGGTGTGGCCCAAGTTATAAGCCACTCAGTCGCGCGTTACGGCCTGTATGGCTTCAAAGCCTTCGAACTGCGGTGGGCCGAGATAGATGCTTTTACTTTCGCTGCTTGGTTTCCTCACGCCGGCATGGGCTTTGCGGAAGGCGTCTGACTTTGTCCAGGCCTCAAAATCATCGTGGCTTTGCCAGCACGTGTGGGAGGCATAGAGGGTGTGGTCCTCTGCCTCGGGCCCGCGCAGGAGGCGAAATTCCATAAAGCCGGGAACCTCTTTCAGATGCGTATCGCGTTCCGCCCACATGCGTTCAAAGTCACTTTCATTGCCTTTGGCAACACGGAAGCGGTTCATGGCGATATACATCGTTGCTGTTCCTATGATCGCACCTTGGTATCACCAGGCTACGGGCAGGCCTTTCAGGCCGCGCAGAGTAAACATCAGGCTCCAGTCCGGGCCGTCTTTGTTGGCCAGATGCAAGTTCGGCAAGCGCTTCATCAATGTGGTCAGGGCGATCTCCGCTTCAATGCGGGCCAGGGGCGCGCCCAGGCAATGATGGATGCCGCCGCCGAATGAAGTCGGGCGAACACCTTCCCGGTCTACTTTGAAGTCTTCCGGGTTCTCGAATTCATCCGGATCCCGATTGGCCGCACCCAACAGGCTGAGGACCGCATCACCTTGCGGTATCGTCACACCGTTGATCTCCACGTCCTGCATGGCCGTGCGGCCCGTCATCTGGACGGAGCTGTCAAAGCGCAGCATTTCCTCCACCGCGCCGGGCACAAGGGAAGGGTCCGCCTTCAGCTTTTCCCATTCTTCGGGGTAGGTCAGCAGGGCCAGCATGCC
This sequence comes from Rhodospirillaceae bacterium, assembly GCA_018660265.1. GTDB lineage: Bacteria > Pseudomonadota > Alphaproteobacteria. The sequence goes on from JABJKS010000077.1 coordinate 13,423, forward strand.
GTTGCCCAGCAGGTTGACCGTGGTTTCATGACCCGCGCCAAACAACAGAATGACGTTGGCGACAAGTTCTTCCTCGCTCAATTTATTGCCGTCGTCTGCTGCTTGCAGCAATTCCGAGGTGATGTCGTCGCCCAGATTTTCCCGGCGTCGCGCGAACAAAGATCTGAAATAGGCGGCTTGTTGCAAATTGCCCTCGTTGATCTCGGCCAATTCATCCGGGGTCATGGGGGTTGGATCGATCAACCGACCGGCAATACGGGACCCCTCAAAGAACTGCTGGCGTTCATCCTCCGGTATACCCAGCATATCGCAGATCACGTGCACCGGCAGGGGATGGGCAAAATCGCGGATGAACTCCATTTCCGATTTGCCGTCCAGCCTGTCATCCAGTTTATCCAGGCTTTCATCCACCAATTGTTGAATGCGGGGGCGCAGGGCCGTCAGACGCCGGGGCGCAAAGGCCCGGGCGACCAGGCCGCGCAGGCGGCCATGGTCCGGTGGGTCCTTGATCAGCATCCAATTGCGCATGGAGGCATAGGCCGGCTGTTGCCAGATATCCGGGCCGTGGGTTTTTTCCGTCCGCTCCACGTAGCCCTTGCCAAACCGCTTGTCGCGCAGGATCAGGGTGACATCGTCATAGCGGGAGGCGACCCAGAACCCCATATCGGTCTTGTGCAAGGGTGCCGTCGCCCGCAGTTGTTGGAAGGCGGGATAGGGGTCGCGCAGAAAATCCGGTGAGAAAGGATTGAAAATTGGTGCGGCCGATGTATCGGCGCTCTGCTCACTCATGGCACCGGCACCTCCCGATCTAGGTTGATAAGTGGATTAACCTTCCATGATGGCGACGTCTTGGCCTTCCGCCACGGCATCACCCTCTTTGACCAGGATTTCCTTTAAGGTGCCACCTGAAGGGGCCACCACGGGGATCTCCATCTTCATGGATTCCAGAACAATAATCGTATCTTCTTCATCCAGGGCATCGCCAATGCTGGCCTCAATCGCCCATACTTTACCGGTAATCTCAGACTGAACTTTAATATCCGCCACAATTGTCTCCTAATAAGTTTTCGGCGCTGATCCTAACCGCCACGTGCAAAAAGGCAATGCGCCATTATCGTAATTGTTCAGGTGCTGTTATTGGTCGAGGGCCTGCAGACAACCCGCTGTTTGCAGGATGGTACGGGTGCGTTCCGCCGCATCACCGCTTAGATCCGCCAGACGCCGGCGCAGGTCGACTAGGCACTTCACCTGATAGCCAAAAGTCCCCTGACTATAGGGCCCCTTGTCGTAGGTCAGGGCAAAGGTCGCCTCGCCCTTTTCCACAGCGGCGGCATTTGCCAGCAGGAACGGCAGGTAGTATTCCCCCGCCAATGCCAAAAGCCCCAACGTGGCGTCGGGCAAGTCCTCTCCCGGATCCAGCCATGCACCATCGATGCCCGAGGCATCATCCAGTTGCCGCAGCCAGCTTTCCGTCTTCTGGGCCGTCGCCCGCATGATCGCCATGGGGGTCGGATCAGTGGCTAGGGTTTTCAACTGACCAAATAAGCCAAAATCCGCCAACGCCGGGCGAGCACCGAACAGGAAGTCATAGACGCTGACCCGGCTTTCGAGGAGGGCTAGGACGCGATGATAGGTATCCTCGATGACCGCTTTGTTCTCAGGCGTGCAGCCGACAATGGGCATGCGACCAATTTGGCGGTCGGCGAACGACTTTGCCGCTGCATCGCGGGCAGCGCCCCGTTCGTCGGGGAAGCTGTCATCGGCAATCCAATGAGAGGAATAATAGATATCCGCTTCATAGAACCAGCGGTAATGGAACATGGCCTTGGTCAGCCATTCGTCTGCCATGTCTTCGAGCAAGTGGCTGAGAAACGCCATGCCGGGATCCGTCGGTATGATCGAACGATGGCCCGGATGGCGGGCTTCCAGGTCATAGGCCAGGGGTGTACTGTCTACCCGATAATGGCTTTCGCCGGGATAACGCAGCATGGGCACAAGGTTCGGCTTCACATCCGCCGTTTCGGCCCGGTTCCGGGGTGTGCGCAGCACCCAATCATGAGCCAGGTGCCGATAGCGCATAATGGCCCGTAACTTCATGGAATAGGGGGACCCCAACGCACCGATTAAACGGTAGCGGTCAGTATTGCCGGTCATCTGAAACTCCTTGGAACAAGAAAATTAGTTCGGGCTAGGTAGGTCGGAAATTCATACAAAGGCGGCCAGATATCCTCCGCCCCGGATAATGGAAATTGCACAAGGAAGCAGATGCAAGTCAACGCATTTGATGCCTGACGCGGGCGCTGGTGACACTACAGTCGATTGTCCAAAACGTCCCGCACCCGCTGGGCCAGATCCTGGATCTGATATGGCTTGCTCAAAAGCACGGTGCCGTCTTCAAGTTGCCCGCGCTCGCTAAGGATTTCGCGGGTATAGCCAGAAGAATACAGCACTGCTGCGGCAGGATGTATTTTTCGGAAATTTTCGGCAACGTCCCGACCATTCATTCCATTGGGCAAAATCACATCTGTTAGCAGCAGATCAATTTCGTCCGCTGCGGACATTGTGGCCAGCGCTGCGGGGCCATCCTCGGCCTGCAATACGCGATAGCCCAGACGTCCAAGAGCCCGCGAGAGGAGCCTGCCGATCTCAATGTCGTCTTCCACCACAAGAACCGTCTCATTGCCGGTCGGGCGTTTGTGTTCCGTCTCAACTTCATGACGGGGCTCGCTCAACACCATATCGGTCTTGGGCAGAAAAATACTAACAGCTGTACCCTGGCCTTCGGTGCTTTCAATTGCTACATGCCCCCCCGATTGCTTTGCGAAGCCGAAAACCATGCTTAAGCCCAGGCCACTGCCTTTGCCGAATTCCTTGGTCGTGAAAAATGGTTCAAACACCTGCTGTAGGATATCTTTGGACATCCCCGTGCCGTTGTCACTGACCGTGATGACCGCATAATTGCCCGGTAGCATGTCCCCGAATGTGACTGAATCCTGTTCCCGCAGAACCTGGTTGCCGGTCTTGATCTTCAGGCGGCCCCCTTTTGGCATCGCATCCCGGGCATTGATGGCCAGGTTCAAAAGGGCATTCTCAAGCTGCCCCGCATCGACCATTGTAGCCCACAGGTCCGGTTCCAGCGCCAACTCGATCTTGATCTCCTCGCCAATGACCGAGGACGCGAGTTGGTGAAATTGCGGCAGCATCCCGTTGATATCCATAAGCTTGGCATCAAGTGCTTGTTGTCGCGAGAAGGCCAACAGGCGATGGGTTAGTTCGGCGCCTCTGTCCGCGGCCCGGACGGAGGATACAATGAGGCCAATATTTCCATCATCCGCGTCATTGCTGCTTTCCTGAAGCAGGGTCAGGTTGCCCATAATGGCTGCCAGGATATTGTTGAAATCATGGGCGATCCCGCCGGTTAATTGGCCAATAGCCTCCATCTTTTGGGAACGGCGGAGTAATTCCTCGGTCGCCCTTTGCTCGGTGATGTCGATAGTGGAAATAACCGTACCGCCATCGGGCAGGCGCGCTTCGGCTATCTGGAAATGATGACCGCCCCGCAACATCTCGTATACCTCTCCGGGATTGCGGAACCGTTCTAGCCGTCCGGCGATCCACCTTTCCGGATCATCTTCTGCTTCGGGCACTTCGCCATGTTCAACCAATAGGCGGAGGTAGTCTTCGAATTTCAGACCCGGCAACAATTTTCCACCAACGGCACCTGAAAGTTGGCGATAACGTACGTTGCAGGTGACTAAACCCTCATCCGCATCATACAGGGCGATACTGCCCAGAACATGATCAATGGCATTCAGGAACCGGAAGTTGGTGGCTTCGATGCGCTTGCGTTCCGTAATGTCCTGGACCGTACCGGCAATGCGAAGCGCCTGGCCATCCGGGTCGCGGTTTACAATGGCCTCCTCGTGCACGACCCGCACTGATCCATCCTTTAGGACAATGCGATGATCAAGACTGTAGGGTGCATTTTCTTCGATGGCCCGACGCAGCGCGTCCTGGACAAAAGCGCGATCATCCTCATGAACTATGGATATGAAGTCCTCTCGTGTGAGGCCGCTAGCATCCGGCTCTGACCAGCCAAAAATAACGCGTGTCTGGTCTGACCAATAAAGCTCGCCCGAGACGAAATTTCGCTCCCAATTGCCAATATTGCCAATGCGCTGCGCCTCGGCCAATCGCGCGCCTTGGCGTTCTAGTGCCCGTGTCGCCTGTCTGATATCGGTGATGTCCTCGGCCAGGGCGAAAAATCCGGGGATATCTCCGTCGTCGGTCTTGTGAGGCAGGTAGTGAATTCTGACATAACGATAGACGCCATCAGGCATCATCCCTTCATGTTCCCGCAATGCCGCTTCACCTGCCAGGACTTGCTCTATAGCTCCTTTAAGTTCGTCATATCCTTCAGGTGTCAAAATGTCGCTCATGCGCCGGCCGATGATGTTCGAAACAGACGTTTGGTACCAGGTTTCGAACAATTTGTTGGCAGAGCGAAAATACTGGTCGCGATCTATATAGGCGATTAGGACGGGTAGGCTGTCGGTGATATTCCTGAATTTATCTTCGCTGTCCCTAATTTCGACCGTCCGCTGTTCCACGGTCCGTTCCAGATCGAGCCGGGAGGTGGCAAGTGTCTGCAGATGATGCTTGTGCACGGCAATCGCGATTGCCGTTGACCAGATGGTGGCAAAAGCCAGGGCCCGGTCCGAGAAAACAGACCACCCCACATCACCCCCTGCGAAAAAATGTCCCGCGACTGCCAGCATTGTCGCGATGACGGCAAGGGCGCATAGATATCTCGTTGTCGGTGCCCATAGGCCGAGCAGAACCAACACAAAATAGGGCACGCCTTCGCCCAAACCGGGCAGGCGCGCAATATCCACGGCGAAAATCAACGCAGCCGCGATGAAATAAAAAAATGCCTGTTTGATGTTGCTTTGCCCGCTTATGAGCCCGATGGCCCGATTTTCCCCAAAGTCCGAAAATGAAAGTTCCCTCAAACCAATCGGACATGCTCATTTTAGCACCATTTTAGTGACTAAATCGTTACAAGTTTGGAAGGCAATCGTAAAGGATCGAAGCTTTATCCGGCCAGGCCCAGGCGATTGGCGATGTTGTTGAGTTGCATGTTGGAAGAGCCGCCGACAATGGGCATGCCGATCAGGTCCGTGACGTTCTGCATCATGTCAAACTCCTCCCCCATGCCATAGGCGCCCAGCACCCGTTGACAGGCCAGTCCGATCTCAACTCCCACATCACCAATGAATAACTTCGCCATGCTGGTTTCCACCGATGCGGGACGGCCCTGATCCACCAGCCAGGCGGCGTGATAGAGCATGTGGCGGCAGGCCTCCAGCTGGGTTTTTGCCTGCACCAGTTCGTGGCGCACGGCCTGATGGCCACTGATCGGCTTGCCGAATTGCTGCCGTTGCTGGGCGTACTCCCAGGCTTCCTCCACCGTGGCTTGGGCCAAGCCAAAGGTCATGGCGGCAACTTCCACCTTTTCCACATCCAATGAACGCCCGGCCAAGGCGCGCCAGCCTTTGTTCCAGGCAGTCCGCCCGCCCAGGATGTTATCGGCGCTCAAGCGTACATTATCGAAATGCACATCGAAGCTGTGGGAATAGACCAGGTTTCGGTGGGTCAATTGACTGCGCGTGATGCCCGGTGCGTCCGTGGGCACCAAGATCATGGAAAGGTTCTGGTATTTTTCTCCTTCCGGATCGGAATTGACGAAGCAGAAGATATAGTCGGCCCAATCCGCACCGGTGCACCAGCGTTTGGTGCCGTTGATCACGACGGTGTCGCCGTCATCCTCCAGGTGGGCACGGGTTTTGACGCTGGCCAGGTCGCCGCCTATATCAGGTTCCGATAGGCCATAGGAAAACTGCAATTCGCCGGCGGCTATTTTCGGCAACAAATCAGCTTTTTGGCTGGCCGAACCGCTCTCGGAAATATTGCCGCCGCCATAAAAAGCGCATTGAATATAGGGCCTGGCCAGAAACGTACCGGCCCGGCTTAGTTCCTCGATGACAGCGGTGGCGGCATACCAATCCTGACCCTGACCGCCGAATTCCTCCGCCACCGTCAGGCCGCAAACGCCCATGCCCGCCAGTTTGGCAAAGACATCCCGCGGCCAAGCCTGCGCCGTCTGCCATTCCCGGCGCTGTTCCCGGCTGACTTCCTGTTGGTTGAAACGGCGCAGGCTGTCACGCAGCATGGTGATATGTTCGGGTTCGTCGGCGAAGTACATCTGGGTCCTCCTATTCACCAGTATAGTTGGGCGCGCGTTTCTCGACAAAGGCATTGACCGCTTCCTGACGGTCAGCTGTGGCGTTCGAGGCGATTTCGTAGGCGATCGCAGGCTCCATTACCTTGTTGGCAATATCGCGCAGGACCAGGTTCACGGCGGTTTTGGTCCAGCGTACGGCCCAGCGGGGGTTGGCGAGTATCTTGCCAACCAGTTCATCGACCTTTCCGTCCAGTTGATCTGTTGGGACGGCATAGTTGATCAGACCCATGGTTACAGCCTCTGAGGCGCGGAGCATATCGCCGGTCAACAGCATTTCCTTGGCCCGGGCGAAGCCGATTAACTGTGGCCAGATCACCGCGCCGCCATCGCCCGCCACCAAGCCGACTTTCACATGGGGGTCGCCGATCAAGGCGCGTTCGTCGGCAATAATGACATCACACAACAGGGCGATAGACGCGCCAAGTCCGGCTGCTGCGCCGTTCAGGCGGCAGACAATAGGCTTCTCCATCTCCAGCAACCCGTTGACGATACGCTTGGCATCCGTGGTGATACCGCGAAATTTGGCAGGATCATCGATCATCTCCTGAAACCAATCCATATCACCACCGGCGCAAAAGGCCCGGCCCGCGCCGGTCAGGACGATCAGGTCGCTGCCCTGGTCATTCTGGGCCTCGTAAAAGACCTTGGCCAATTCTTCGTGCAGTTCGAAATCGACCGCGTTCATGGGCCCGGCATCGATGCTGATCCATAACACCCGCTGTCGCCGTTCAAACGTCAAACGCTGGTATGTGGCAAAGTCCATCATGCTCTCCTCCATTGGTTTGCCAACTAGCTTATCGAGGCCAGGCGGTTATGGAAACGTGACATAGTGACCCTGCTGCACTTGGGGGTTAAGCTTAGATCTATTGCCGCCCGTCACGAGGAATAATGCCATGTCAGTAAAGATTATCGGAATGATCGGGGTGACCGCGCCGGCAAATGACGCCACGGTCCATATCATCACCGGCGGCATATCGCCGGACTACTTGAAAAGCTTCGCCCAGGCGCACGAAGCGGCGGACTATGACCTGGTTCTGGTGGGCTATACCTCTCAATCGGCCGAGGGCGTCACGGTGGCCGGCTATGCTGCGGCCCATACCGAGAAATTAAGCTATCTGATCGCCCACCGGCCCGGATTTGTCGCACCCACTTTGATGGCGCGGAAATTTGCCACCTTTGATCAGCTTTGGCAGGGTCGGCTGGCCATTCACATCATTGCCGGGCTGTCCGACAAGGAACAAATGATGGATGGCGATAATTTGACGAAAGACGACCGCTACCGTCGGGCCGGCGAATATCTCGCGGTAATGCGCAAAGCTTGGGCGGGTGGCGAGCCTTTCGAGTTCGAGGGGGCGTTTTATTCGGTGCGCGGTGCCCGGACTGACATTCTACCCCTACAGCAACCCCACCCGACCGTCTATTTCGGTGGATCGTCTGAAGGGGCATTGGCTATGGGGGCACAGCATTGCGACGTCTTTGCCATGTTCGCCGAACCCCTGGCGGAAACCGCCGCGCGGATAGCGGACTTCCGCGGTCGGGCGGAAAAATGGGGGCGGACGCCGCGTTTCAATATGTCCGTCCGCCCGATCATCGCAGAGACCGAGGGTGCGGCCTGGGACAAGGCGGCCCATATCCTGTCCCAGGTGGAGGCGGAGGTGGCGGTCACGGGCCAGCATATTCCAAAGGATGAATCCGGTAGCCGCATCATGGCCCTGGCGGCAAAGGCAGATATTCATGACGAACGGCTGTGGATGCCCCTGGCAGCGGCCTATGGTGCCCGGGGCAATACAACCTGTCTGGTTGGTACGGCGGAACAGGTGGCGGATGCCTGTTTGGAATATTACAAATTGGGCGTGGGCGGGTTCCTGCTGCGTGGTTTTGATCCTTTGAACGATGTGGAGGATTATGGCCGGGAGTTGATCCCCCGCATTCGTGCCGGTGCTGCAGCTCTCGATGGCGCTGCCCTTGATTAGTATCTGGGTTCCTATTCGTGCGCCTTGGTATAATATGCTGGCCTATGACACAGCATGACAGCCAAACTGCCGAGCAATCCGCACTCGAACCGATGCACGGCCTTCATAAACCCCTTCGACCCGGGCAGGATGTGGTGCCCCGGGGGCAATTGGATATTCACCGGGCGCGGGTGTTGCCGGAATGGATTGATTACAACGGCCATCTGAACATGGCCTACTATGTCCTGATGTTCGACAACGCCACGGACAGGTTTTTTGACCTGATCGATTTAGGCGTCGACTATGTGAAGCGTGAACAACATTCCGCATTTGTGCTGGAAACTCATGTCACATATCAACAGGAAGTCGCCTTGGATGACGATCTGCGGTTCAGCATGCAATTGATCGACGCGGACGAAAAGCGACTGCACTATTATTTCGAGATGTTTCACGCAGCGGAAGGTTTCCTTGCCGCCACCTCGGAACAAATCGCCCTGCATGTGGATCTTGAAGCCCGCCGGTCTGCACCTTTCCCCAATATCCTGCGACAGCGCATAGATATGGTTCTTTCGGCCCACAGCGGGTTGGCCAGACCGGACGGGGTCGGCCGCTCCATCGGTATTCGTCGAAAGAGCTGACCTCATTATGGCATTAGCCGACCAATTCGCCCGGGCCCGTCGCGTTATGCGCAATGATCAGGCGCTGATGGCGGTGATCGCGGCCCTGGTCGGTGTGCTCGTTGCCTATGCCGCCATCGGCTTTCGTATGAGCATTAGCGGCATACAATGGGCAACCTATGGCGTATTTGCCGATCAGTTGGTTGGCAGGGTGGCGGAATTGCCGATCTGGCAGGTTTTGCTTGTCCCGACCATCGGCGGCTTGGCGGTGGGATTATTCCTGCAGTTTGTCGTGCCGGGGGGGCGGGTCCTGGGGGTTTCTCACGTTATCGAGGCCATGGCGCTTCGCAATGGTCGCATGCGTTTGCGCGACGGCATATGCGCCGCCTTAGCCAGCATCGTCTCCCTGGGCGTCGGGGCCTCTGCCGGACGGGAAGGGCCCATGGTGCATTTAGGGGCCTCCATTTCGGGCGGCATCACCAGGCGTCTGGGTCTGTCGCCTCATTTGGGCCGGACCTTGCTGGGCTGTGGCGTCGCGGCCTCTGTCGCGGCCTCCTTCAATGCACCGATCGCGGGGGTGTTCTTTGCCCTGGAGGTGATCATTGGCCATTATGCCTTATCCGCATTTGCCCCCGTGGTTATCGCCTCGGTCGCGGGTACGGTGATCTGCCGTGCTTATCTGGGAGAACAACCGGCGTTTTTGTTGTCGGAGTTCGGGGTTAATTCCATGTGGGAGTACCCCGCCTTCATGGTGCTGGGGGCTGTTTGTGCCGCCGTTGCCATCATCTTCATGTGGTCCATTTTCTATGCGGAGCGGGTGGTCGACAGCCTTGGGGTGCCTGATTGGATCAAGCCTGCCGCCGGTGGCCTGGCCGTTGGTGCCATTGCAGTGGAATTTCCCTATGTCCTGGGCGTGGGTTACGAAGCGACGGATGCGGCTTTGAAAGAATTATTGCCGCTTTGGCTGCTGTTGCTTTTGATCCCGTTAAAGACGGGGGCGACGGCCATCAGTATCGGTTGCCGTTTTGGCGGCGGGGTATTCTCCCCGTCTCTTTGTATTGGGGCTATGGTGGGCGGTGCTTTTGGCCTGATCGCGGCCAGTGCATTCCCCCACCTCGCAGCCTCTCATGGTGCCTATGCCATTGTCGGCATGTCGGCGGTTGCGGCGGCCACACTGGGCGCGCCGATCTCGACCATTCTGATTGTATTTGAGTTGACCGGCGATTATCAGATCACTGTTGCCGTCATGTTGGCGACCTCCATCGCCACTATTATCGTGCAGCAACTTGGCGTTCGAAGTTTCTTTCACTGGCAGCTGGATAATAGGGGGCTGAACCTGCAAGGCGGCCGGGCCCGTCATCTGTTGCAAACCCTGACGGTCAGCGACGTCCTGACCAGGAAATTCGAGAAGATTCCGGAACGAACATCTATTGCCGAAATTAAGGCCCTGTTCACCCGCCTACCCGACGAAACTTTCGTTGTTGTTGACGGCAACGACAAACTGGTCGGCACAATTTCCCTTGCCGATTTGAAGCATATCGTATTCGACGATGGCCTTGATGCCTTGATCAATGCCCGTGATGTGGCACATTCACAGGCCCCCGCACCGGGAGGCGAAGATACGTTGGAGGAAGTCCTGGCGATTATGGATGTATCGGGTGAGGAACATCTTGCGGTCATCGCGGCGGTTGATGACCGTTCCGTCCTTGGTGTCGTCCATCATAGTGATGTTCTGCGGGCCTATAACCGCGCCTTGTTGGAAGCCCAGGCCGAAGAACATGACGGCGAAAGTGATAGCCGGAAATATTAGAGCAATTTTCAATTAACCTGGGTCGTCCTCATCCTGGTTTTCGCCGTCAGATGCTGTGTTTTCCAGAACATGGCCGGTCAGCTCTCGTTTGCGACGGCTTTCTTCCAATTCCTGACGTTGCCGGTCACTCTTGCGGCGGCCGTGGCGCTCGCGGTTAGAGGCTGCCTGGGCTGTTTTTTCAGTTTTTTTCTTTGTCTTGCGGAAGTGATTGAGATTTACGATCTCGGCCATGCCTTTGCTCCTTTTCACAAAAGCGTTAAACAAATTTCCACCCCCAGCTTATGTAATAGATTAGGCTATCTGTTCGGCCTCGTCTATCTAGCCATAATAGGGTTCTGCAGGAGTTTGCTGTGAAAAAACTGCTCATCGGTCTGGGCATATTGCTTGTTGTGGTGATCGCCGCGCTGTTGGTTGGGCCCAGTTTTGTCAATTGGAACGATCACAAGGCGAAAATAATCGCTGCTGTCCACGATGCTACGGGACGGCAGTTGGCCATTGACGGGGATATCAGCCTGGCCATATTGCCTGCGCCGGCACTTTCCGTGCGCGATATTCGGCTGGCCGGGCTATCCGATGCGGAAGAAATGCTGACATTAAAGGCATTGGAGGTGCGCCTTGCCCTGGCACCGTTGATCTCTGGTAAAATACAGGTGACATCCGTCCGCTTGATCCAACCGACTATTGTGCTTGAGGCTTTGCCGGAAGGGCGGGCCAACTGGCAGTTTCAACCACCCGGCGACAAAGCGACAACAGGTGCCAATTCCGGCACTGATGGCGCAGATCCCGGTATCGCGCTGTCATTAGACAAAATTTCGGTTGAAAATGCGGTTCTGATCTATCGGGATCGTTCAAGCGGCGAGACGGCATCTGAAGAACGAATTGAACAAATCGACCTGACAGGTGCTGCCGGCTCCATGCAGGGACCTTTTGAATTCAAAGGTACGGCAATGGCGCGAAGCCTGCCTTTGACCTTTGACATCTCTCTCGATCAGTTTGGCGCTGATAAGCCGACGGGCGTCCGGCTCAACCTCAAGCTTGATGGCGACAAGGCCGGTTTGGTGTTTTCAGGCCGGGTTGATACCTCTGGCGAGATGCCACAGGTTAGCGGAAATGTGGAGCTGTCGTCGCCAAATGTTGCCGCCGCACAAGGGACGTTTGTCCAGGCTGGACAGCCATTGGCTATTCTCCAGCAGGCTCTATTGGTCAAAGCTTCTCTGGAAGCTTCTGCCGACGCGGTGGCCATAAACGATATTGATCTGACCTTTGGCCCCCTCCAGGCCAGCGGTGCCGTTAATGCCAGCCTGGGTGAAGAGCCAAGCTATGATGTCGCCCTGGCCATTGGCCGTCTGGATGTCGACCGGTTGTTGCAAGGCATAGCGGAAACGGACGCATCAGCCTCCACAGATACCGTTAAGAAAACCAACGACGGCGCAAAAACTCCGGGATCACAGGCACCACCGGCCATACCTGTTATCCCTGCGAATATTAGCGGCAGCATCGCGGTCACGGTTGAGGGGCTGAAATACCGCCACGGTGTCGTCAGTCAGGTGCAGCTTGATGCCTCGATCGAGGGCGGTGCCCTGCGCTTGGAGCGGCTCTCCGCACTTTTGCCCGGCGGCTCGGACCTTCGCCTGTCCGGCGACGGCGGGGCGGTCGATGGCGTGCCGCAATTTAACGGCAAGGTGGAGCTGGCGTCGAACAATATGCGCGGACTGTTGGCATGGCTCGACGCCAATCCCACATCCATTCCGCCTGGGCGTTTGGCAAATTTGATCCTGACCTCAAACTTCAACGTCAACCAGCAACAGGCTCAGATCAGCAATATGAACTTGCGCCTGGACTCTACTACCGTCGAAGGCGCGGCGACGGTTCTGCTCCAGGCCCGGCCATCGTTCGGTCTGGCATTGAATATTGATCGCATCAACCTGGATGGTTATTTGCCCGCGAAATCAGCGGCAGCGGCCCAAAAAGACCCATCGCCCGCCAAGCAAAAACCAACAGACGAGACAGACGAGACAGGCTTGGCTGCCGGCTCGTTGGCGGTGCTGGATCAATTCGATTCCAATGTCGTATTGAATGTCGGTGAGTTGACCTATAACGCGACGCCGGTTCGTGGTTTGTCTGTGGAATTTGGATTGGCAGCCGGGAAAATGACCGTGCGCCGGGCCGCTGTTCGTGATTTGGCCGGTGCCAATCTACTCTTTAGCGGCACCGCGGCGGGTTTTGCCGGCCAGCCCGAGGGTAAGGGCAAACTGCGGGTGCGGGCCAAATATGTTGATGGCCTGGTGCGGTTGGCGGGTATTGAATTGCCGTTGCCACCAAAGCGCCTAAAGGGCCTGACCTTGGACGGCAATGTCGATGGCGACATGACGCGCCTGAATTTCGACCTCATATCCTCCCTTTCAGGATTAAGCGGCAAGACAAATGGCCATGTGGCAGACCTGGATGGTGCCATGTCGCTGGATGTGGCCGTGTCCCTGAAGCACGGCAGTCTGGCGGGGCTGTCCCGTACGTTTGATTTAGGTATCAAGCCATTGGCCCGCGCTGATACGAAGCTATCTATACAGGGCAGCGTGAAAGGCAAATTGAACGGTGGGGCCGATGCTCTAACGGTCGATCTGAAAGCCGCCCTTGCAGGTGGGGAGGTTCAGGCGAAGGGCCAAATCGGTAACCTGGACAGCACGGCGAAAATGAATATATCGGCGAATGCCGCACATAAAGATCTGGTATCCCTGCTCGCCGCCCTGGGGCGTCGTTATCATGCCCAGGGTCAAAGCCCCGGTGCTGTGTCAATCGCAGCGAACGTCCAGGGATCCGGCGATCAATTCAGCTTGAGCGATCTAAAAGGCCAAATCGGCACCATAACCCTGGCCGGCACGGGCGGTGTGCGCCTTGACGGCCCGCGCCCCATGGTCACGGCTGATCTGCAGGCGGGCGATGTGGTGCTTGATCACTTCCTCGATGTCACGGGCAGTAAGTCGAGTGGCAGGAACGGTCGCGGAGGAAGCGAGGCAAAGGGCAGCGGCGGCAGCCAACGTCGCCGTGGCGATGAACGCTGGTCCCGGGACGCTATTGACCTCAGCGCACTACAGAGCGTGGACGCAAAGATCAGCCTGAAAGGTAAGCGATTGGTCTTTCAACGCTACCCCTTTGAGGAGCCCCGCCTGCAATTGAGCATCAATGACGGTGTCATGCGGGTCGAGGAGTTGTCGGGCCGTCTATTTCAGGGCAACGTGGGACTGCGCGCCACCTTGAACTCCCGCCCGGTGCCTGGCCTTGGGCTGTCTGTGCAGTTGCAGGGGGCCGACATCAATCAGGCTATGCGCACGGCGTTGGAGATGGACCAGGTCACGGGACGGTTGGATTTCTCCGGCCAGTTTCAGACTGTCGGCTCATCCCAATGGGATCTGGTCAACGCCCTTTCCGGCCAGGCCAAGGTACATGCGGAGAATGGCGTGATCCGCGGCTTCGACATGAAAAATTTCTCCCAACGCCTTGGCAATCTGAACAATGCACCGGACTTCGTTAATCTGGCACAACGGGCTTTTTCTGGGGGCGAGACCCGTTACCGGAACGTGGACGGCAATTGGCAGATCAAGAACGGCGTCGCGCGAACCCAGGATATGCTGGCCAGCCTGGATGCCTCTCGTGCCACCGTGAAGGGCGCGGTCAATTTGCCGGAATGGCAGATGGATCTGCGCGCGGTCCTGTCCCTGATCGAACATCGCAATGCGCCTGACTTGGGTGCGCATTTGTTCGGACCCTTGGATCAACCACGCCATAATCTGAAAACGGCGAAGCTTGAACGCTGGCTTTTGGCGCGTCTGGGGCGGGAGCTATTGGGCGACAAGGCAAAGTCTGGAGGCCTGGGCAAATTTCTGGACTCGGTGACCGGCGGCGGCGGCCGGGCACCATCGAACGTGCCACAGCCGTCAGGCGTGCAGCCATCCCAACCACAGACTTCCCAGCCCGCCCCGCCCACTGAGCAACCTGCCGAAAAGGTGGACCCCCGACAGCAACTGCTTCAAGGCCTGTTCAAAGCCCTGAAGAAGTAAACGCAGCCGCTGAAAGGCACCCGCCCCGAATTTATTGAATGGGCGAGAAATCCGTCGGGGCCAATATCTTGTTCGTTTGCTGTTTCAAGGCACCCAAAGGCCCGGTCTTGGCACGAAACGCGGCCCACGCCGGATCCGCATCCATGGCCGCGCGACGTACTTCGCGGTCACCCATGTTGTCATAGGCCCACATGAAGACGATCTGATTGATCGGGCCGACCTCCGTGGTGAAAAAACCAATCAGGCGGCCCAAATGCTTTTCCTGCACCGGCAGGCCATGTTCCTTGTATACGGCGATCCAGTCTTTCAGTTTGCCAGGATGAAAATCATAGGTGCGATGATCAATAATCATTGGTTCTCTCCATTGATGGGTAATGCCGGTGTTGTCGGCGATGTTTGGGCTGCCCCTTGCAGCCGTTTGAGAATATACACACGCAGCGCGCGGCTTAACCCGGCGCTGCGCTGGGCGTCGATGTCCGCAATCAAATCGGTCATGGAGCGGCCATCAGCATCGGCCATGGCGCGGAACTGATCCCAGAATGCCCGCTCCATGGAAATTGAAGTTTGATGCCCGGCAATGCGAAAAGACCGCCTTAGCAGCTCCTCATCATCCGCTGCCGGAACTGGGCCTGGCATGATCTCGTCAGCCTATTTTGGCCCCAGCATATTCTTTGGCTGTACGAACTTATCAAAGTCAGCCTCCGCCACCAGCTTCAGCTCGATCGACGCTTCCTTCAGGCTCAAGCCGTTGACATGGGCATGTTTGGCAATCTTCGTTGCATTGTCATAACCGATGTGTGGTGCCAGTGCGGTGACCAGCATTAATGATTGCGCCATCAAATCGGCGATCCGACTTTCATTTGCCTTGATCCCGACGACGCAATTGTCGGTGAAGCTGTTGGCCGCATCGCCCAGCAACTGAATGGACTGCAACAGGGAATAAATCATTACCGGCTTGAAGACGTTCAATTCCATGTGCCCGTTGGCACCGGCCACAGTGACCGTTGTGTGGTTGCCAATCACTTGGGCGCAAACCATTGTCATGGCCTCGCACTGGGTTGGGTTGACCTTGCCCGGCATGATCGAAGAACCCGGTTCGTTTTCAGGCAGGCTTAATTCGCCCAGGCCCGAGCGGGGGCCGGAGCCTAACAGGCGAACGTCCGAGGCGATTTTCATCAGACTGGCGGCCAAAGTGTTCATGGCCCCCGATGCTTCCACTATTGCGTCATGGGCGGCCAGGGATTCAAACTTATTCTCCGCCGTCTTGAACGGCTGGCCGGTGATCTTGGCAATATGGGCGGCGACGCTCTTATCGAAGCCGACCGGCGCGTTCAGCCCCGTGCCCACGGCGGTGCCGCCCTGGGCCAGACGATAAAGCCGGGGCAGCGTGTCCTTGACCCGGGAAACGCCATATTTGATCTGGGTCGCGTAGCCGGAGAATTCCTGGCCCAGGGTCAGCGGCGTTGCGTCTTGCAGATGGGTACGGCCAATCTTGATAATACGATTGAATTCCTTGGATTTCGCCTCCAACGCCTTTTGCAGATGTTGCAGGGCGGGGATCAATAATTGATCGATCTGGTTGACGGCGGCGACATGCATCACGGTGGGAAAGGTATCATTGGACGACTGGCTCATATTGCAATGATCGTTGGGGTGCACGGGCGACTTGCTGCCCATGGTACCGCCCAGGATCTCAATCGCGCGGTTGGAGATGACCTCGTTGGCATTCATATTACTTTGCGTGCCGGAACCGGTCTGCCAGACCACCAGGGGGAAATGATCGTCCAGTTTTCCCGATGCCACTTCCTTGGCGGCGCGGACAATGGCGCGGCCGCGCTTCTTGTCCAGGGTGCCCAGCTCCATATTCGCTTCTGCTGCGGCCTGTTTGACAACGCCAAAGGCATGCACCGCCGGGATCGGCATCTGTTCCCAACCGATTTTAAAGTTTTGCCGGGAACGTTGGGTTTGCGCTCCCCAATAGCGGTCGGATGGCACCTTGAGAGGGCCAAAACTATCGGTTTCGGTACGGGTCTTGATGTTGTCTTTGCTCATTGGCCCGAAAGCCTCCATCATTAGGATTGAAATTGGTACGGCTTGGATAGGATTACTGGGATAGCACGCATGAATGTATTGTTGAATGGTGGCATAGCACGTCGCGGCATGGAAATTCTATCTCAACGATTTGGCGACCGTGTCAACCTGCGCCACATGTCGGACGAAGACAGCCCGCAGACCAGGGCTGAGAACATGGCTTGGGCGGAATTCATGGTCTCCGTCGACTATGGAATTCACATGCCGCCGGCCCCGAATTTGCGGCTGTTGCAAATCCCCGCATCGGGCCTCGATGCAGTTGATGTTGATGCCCTGCCTTCGCAAACCACTGTCTGCAATGTCTATGAACACGAAGTGGCCATCGCCGAATATACTTTCAACGGCATGCTGGAATGGGTGGTTGGACTGGCCCGGCGGAATGTGGCTTTCAAAGGCGGCGATTGGACCGGCACGCCATCTACGGGCGGCGAGACGCGCGGTGAATTGGCCGGCATGACGATAGGCTGCCTTGGATACGGCAACATTGGCCGTGCCATCGCCAAACGGGCCAAGGCGTTCGATATGAAAGTCATGGCCCTGACCCGCACGCCACGCGCTCTTGACCCAAAGCCAGATTTCCTGGGCGGCTATGATGCCCTGCCGCAGGTCCTGGGGGCAGTTGATTTTTTTATCATCTGCTGCCCTTTGACGGATGATACGCGCGGGATGATCGGTGCGGCTGAGCTTGCCGCCATGCAGCCTTCAGCGGTCGTGATCAATGTCGCGCGTGGGCATATCGCGGACGAGAGTGCCTTGTATCATGCTTTGCGTGACGGGGTCATTGCTGGCGGTATCCTGGATACCTGGTATCATTACCCCACGGCGGATGATCCCAATATTCGCCCCTCGCGCCAGCCTTTTCATGAGCTGGAAAATGTTTTAATGACACCACATATTTCCGGCTGGTCGGAAGGTCAGCAAATCCGCCGCTGGGAAAAAACCGGCGACAATTTAGAGGCCCTGTTGACGGGCGGCGACCTGATCAACGTTATTCGGCCCAGTAGATAGTTTAGATAGACTAGGGCCCGTGGACATTTATCTTGCGGCGATGATCGCTGCGACGAGGTTTAGGTTAGCGGCATAGCTTGTATCTGTCTTGTCGTATCTGGTGGCAATGCCCCGGAATTCCTTGATCTTGGCGAAGTAGTTTTCGACCAG
>JABJKS010000078.1 GCA_018660265.1 Rhodospirillaceae bacterium
ATCGCAAATAAATATAGTTGCCAATACATTAACGACAAGCAGAGGATAAGTCGACTAAAATCATGGTTAACAAACGTTAACTAATTATATGGGAATCTTAACATCTCATCAAAATTTTCTTCGCGTGGATGAACGTGCTAATATGAACAAAATAATCAGGAGACGGGTCCTATGTTGAGTGTTGAGCAAATCGCGGAATATCACGAAAAAGGCTATGTCATTCCCGACTATCGCCTCAGCGAGGAAACCCTTGTCGCCATCCGCAGGGACCATGATCGGCTGTTGGCGAAATTTCCTGACTTCAGGGATAACTGCCCGGCACTGCTGTCCTTCGACATGGCGTTTTTGAACTATGCCCGGGACGAAACCATTTTGGACATGGCGGAACAGCTAATTGGCCCCGATATCGCGCTCTGGAATATGAGCTTTTTTGCCAAACCGGCGGTGAACGGCAAGAAAACGCCTTTCCACCAGGACGGAGAATATTGGCCCATCCGACCCCTGGCGACCTGTACAGTTTGGATCGCGGTGGATGATGCCACGGTCGAAAACGGCTGCCTGCGGATCATTCCCGGCTCCCACAAACCGAAACGCCTGATGCCCCATGATCAGCGGAATAATCCCGAATTCACCCTGCAACAGGAACTACAGGCGAGCGAATATAACGATGACGAGGCTGAAAACCTGGTGTTGAAAGCCGGTCAAATGTCATTTCATGACGTCTACCTGGCGCACGGTTCAGAGATCAATTCTTCACCTAACCCTAGGCGCGGCATGACATTGCGCTTGATGCCCACAACATCGATCTATAATCGGGAGGTCGCAAAAGAGATGCAGCGTTCCCGTGGCGGGATGGATATGTCGAACCATTCGCTATTTCTATTGCGCGGCGCGGATCTGTCCGCCGGCAATGATTTCCGCGTTCGGACATCCCTAGCGTCGTAAAAAATCGTCGTAAGACAGCGTCGTAAAACCTATTCTTCGATGTCGCACCAGACCGGCGTGTGATCAGAGGGGCGTTCCTTGCCGCGCGGGGTACGGTCGATTTCCACATCACCCAGGCGGTCTGCTGCTTGCGGGCTCAACAACAGATGGTCAATCCGCACGCCGTTGTCTTTCTGCCAGGCACCGCGCTGATAGTCCCAATAGCTGTAGGCGGTGACGTCGGGGTGGCGGGTGCGAAAGGCTTCCGTCAAGCCAAGGTTCAGCAACTGCCGCCAGCGGGCCCGGCTTTCGGGCAGACAAAGTGCATCGCTTGCGAAACCAACTGGATCAAAACAATCACGGTCTTCGGGGATTATGTTGTAATCCCCGCCCAGCACGAAAGCTTCTTCATAGGCCAACAGACCGCGCGCATGGCTGACAAGGCGGTCCATCCAGGCCAACTTGTAAGGATATTTGTCGCTATCGGTCGGATTTCCGTTGGGCAGATAGATAGAGGCAACCCGAACTGTGTCGATCACCGCCTCAATATAGCGGGCCTGTTCATCTTCAGCATCGCCGGGTAGGCCTGTTTGCACGTCTTCGATGGGCCGTTTGGACAGGATCGCCACGCCGTTATAGGTCTTTTGCCCGTGCACGGCGGTGTTATAGCCAAGGTCTTCGATAGGTTCATAGGGGAAGGCCTCATCCGTGACCTTCAACTCCTGCAACAGAGCGACATCGGGTTTGGCTTGTTCAAGCCATTCCAGAACACGGGGCAGGCGTGCCTTAATTGAATTAACGTTCCAGGTTGCGATTCTCATAAGCGACATTGGGCCATGGACATCCGGCCCCTGGCAAGCGGTATGAGCTGATTAAATCGCGAAAGAGGTGCCGCAACCGCAGGCGGAGGAGGCATTGGGATTATCAATGCGGAAAGCAGCCGCCATCAGATCTTCAACATAGTCGATCTGGGCCCCACCCAAAAACTGCAATGAGGTCTCGTCAATCAGGACCACGGCATCTTCCCGTTCAATGATCAGGTCATCGTCATTGACTTCGGTGTCAAAGCGGAAGCCATAGCTGAAGCCGGAACAGCCGCCACCCTGGACCTCAATCCGCAGCTTCGCATCCGCACCTTCCTGTTGCATCAGGAAGGCAATGCGTTTTGCCGCGCCCTCGGTTACCGTGACGTCATTTTGTGCTAGTTCAGTCATAATTCAACCATATCCCCATTTGGTTAACTGAATGTAGGCGCAAAGGCAAAAAAGTCAATCGGTTCCAAGATTGCCAAAATAGCGCTAGGTTGCCGCCATGAACCGATCAGACACCCTTGCCAACTATGCCTCTCACTCGGCGCAGAGCCGGGGACGGCTGCATAGCGAACCGGAAAGCCTGACCCGCTCCGCTTTTCAGCGTGATCGGGATCGGATCATCCATTCATCCGCCTTTCGCCGTCTGCAATATAAAACCCAGGTTTTCGTGTATCACGAAGGGGACCATTACCGCACCCGTCTGACCCATTCTCTGGAGGTGGCGCAGATCGCCCGTTCGATCTGCCGGGCCCTGGAGCTGAATGAAGACCTGGCGGAGGCATTGGCCCTGGGCCACGATTTGGGGCACACACCGTTCGGCCATGCGGGCGAGGATGCGCTGGATGAATTAATGCAGCCCCATGGCGGCTTTGACCACAATGCCCAGGCCCTGCGGGTGATCACATTATTGGAACACCGCTATGCGGAATTTGCCGGCCTGAACCTGAGTTGGGAGACTTTGGAAGGCACGGTAAAGCATAACGGCCCTGTACTGGATGATCCGCTACCCCTGGCCACGGCCGAATATATCGCCGGTCACGATTTGGAATTGGACACCTATGCAGGCCCCGAGGCCCAGGTGGCGGCCCTGGCGGATGATATCGCCTATGACAACCACGATATTGATGACGGCCTGCGGGCGGGATTGTTTTCGGCCGATGATCTGGCCCAGGTGCCCTTGGTCGCGCCCGTGTTGGGGGAGTTGCGGGCCCGCTATCAGGATTTGAGCCGGGAGCAATTGGTGCACGAAACTGTACGCCGTTTGATCGGCGAGATGGTCGATGATGTGATCGCGGAAAGTCGCGACAGGTTGAGCAAAAGCGGCGCTGAGCGGGTCGAGGATATTCGCGGTCTGGGTCGGCCCGTAATCGGTTTTTCCCCCACCATGACGGTGGCGCAAGAGGCGTTGAAAGCATTTCTTTTCGAACGCATGTACCGCCACGACAGGGTTGAACGGATGTCTGAAAAGGCGGGCCGGGTTGTCAGGGATTTGTTCGGGTTGTATACGGCCCAGCCTGAGCATTTGCCAAACGTACGCGGGGCCTATAGTCCCGATACCCCACGCCGGGTTGCCGATTTTATTGCCGGTATGACTGACCGCTTTGCCCTGGAAGAACACCGCCGCCATTTCGGCCCATCGAACTAAAAGACGTTATTTAGGAATGACCCCGAACAAATGAACCCTTACGCCTATATCCGCGAACATGTCATCGCCATTGTCGGCGGCCTTGCCGATGAAGGTATTCTGCCGGACGGTATGGATTTTTCCAATCTGGCGGTGGAGGCCCCGCGCGACCCCGACCACGGCGATGTGGCAACCAACGCGGCTCTGGTGCTGACCAAACAGGCGAAGATGAAGCCGCGCGATATTGCCACGCCCTTGGCGGAGCGTCTGGCGGCATTGGAAGATGTGACAGCGGCTGAAATCGCCGGTCCCGGCTTTATCAATCTGCGCCTGTCGGAGGATTTTTGGCGCGCCCGCCTGGGCGATGTTCTGGGGCAGGGGATCAGTTATGGCGACAGTCAGATGGCCGCGGGGCAAAAGATCAACGTCGAATATGTCTCCGCCAATCCGACGGGGCCATTGCATATTGGTCATGTGCGCGGGGCCGTTTATGGCGATGCCCTGGCGGCGTTACTAAGCAAAGTCGGCTATGACGTCTGCAAGGAATATTACATCAACGACGCGGGATCCCAGGTCGATGTGCTGGCCCGGTCAGTGCACTTGCGCTATCGCGAAGCCCTGGGCGAAACCATCAATGCGATCCCGGAGGGGATGTATCCCGGTGACTATCTGATCCCCGTGGGCCAGGCCCTGGCGGCCCGTGACGGTGATAAATGGCGTGATTTGGCCGAGGCTGATTGGCTGGTCCCCCTGCGCCGCTTTGCCGTTGATGCCATGATGGACATTATCCGTGATGATCTGGCGTTGCTGGGTATTGAACAATCGGAATTCTTCTCGGAAGAAAGCCTTCATCTGGACGGTGGTATCGACCGGGCCATGGCTGCCTTAAAGGCCCAGGATCTGATCTACACCGGCGTATTGGAACCGCCGAAAGGCAAGACACCGGATGATTGGGAACCGCGCCCCCAGACCCTGTTTAAGGCAAGCGAGTTCGGCGATGACGTGGACCGACCGTTGCAAAAATCGGACGGCGCCTGGACCTACTTCGCGGCTGATATCGCCTACCACTACGACAAAGTGCAACGGGGTTATGGTCAGATGGTTGACGTCTGGGGCGCGGACCATGGCGGCTATATCAAACGCATGAAAGCAGCCGTGCGTGCCCTGGGTGGCGATCAGGCCGTTTTGGATGTGCGCCTGTGCCAGATGGTGCGCTTGTTGCGCGGCGGCGATGTGGTTCAGATGTCGAAACGATCCGGTACCTTCGTCACATTGCGGGAGTTGGTGGATGAGGTTGGTGCTGACGTGGTCCGCTTTATGATGTTGACCCGAAAAAACGATGCCCCGCTGGATTTTGATTTCGACCTGGCCATGGAGCAATCGAAGGATAACCCGGTTTTCTATGTCCAATATGCGCACGCCCGTATTCATTCGGTGTTGCGCCGGGTGGCGGACGAGGTGCCGGATCTGTCCCTGGATATGAATTCTTTATTGAAGGCGGATCTAAGCCGTCTGACTGATTCGGCTGAAATAGACCTAATCAAGCAAATGGCATCATGGCCCAGAGCCGTGGAAATCGCCGCCCAAGCCAGAGAGCCGCACAGAATTGCCTTTTATTTGAATGAGTTAGCGTCGTCTTTTCATGCACTGTGGAACAAAGGTAACGCGGAACCCAACCTGCGCTTTATCATGGAGCAGGACAGGGAGATAACCCTGGCGCGTGTTGCATTGATACAGGGCGTTGCACTTGTCCTAGCCTCCGGCCTGGCGCTGGTGGGTGTGGAGCCGGTCGAACGAATGTAGCGGCAAAATTGGTCGGAATGGTAATTCCAAAAAGCAGGAGATAGGACGTATGTCGGCTGTTGAACCGGGCAGCACCGGGCGGGAACATGGTGCCAGTGGTGGTGGCATTGGTGATGGCAGCGATCGAAGCCATGCGATCCGCCACTGGGGCCGTTTGGGTGGCATCGGCGCTGCCTTGGGTATGTCCATAGTCTTTGCGGTTGCAGCTTGGTATGCTCTGGAACGTTCAGACATGCAGGACGAGGCGGCAGCCGAAATCCCCTTGATCAAGGCTGATACCGGCGAGATGAAGGAAAAACCGAAAGATCCAGGTGGTTTGAAAATACCCAATCAGGACAAGTTGGTATTTGAGCGCATCACACCAAAGCCAGTGGCACCCGCTGCGGGCAAATTGGCACCCGCCCCTGAGGAACCAATTGTCAAAGCGCCATCGACGGAGAACCTGGAGACACCGGCAGCTCCGGTCATAGCCAATAAAACACAGATGGAAGAAGTTGTGGCACCACCGGCCCCCGTTAAGGCCATGAAACAACCTGAAGCACCCGCCGCTGTTGCGACCCATGCGGCATCACCGACACCGCCGGCACCGCCGGCAATCGCCAATAAAGCTAAAATTAAAGCTGCAAAAGCTGTAGAGGTCGTGAAGGCACCGGTGAAGACGGTCATGGCGGAAGCGCCCAAGATGGCCGCAAAGACGGAGAGCCTATTGCCAAAGGCGAAAGTGACACCGAAAGCCAAGGCGTTGGAAGCGACGTTGCCGACGCCAAAAGTAGCGCCGGTAACAGCGCCGAAAATAGCGCAAAAAACTGTTGCGGCAGCGCCGACAAAAGCCGTCAAATCAGCAAAGTCAGTAAAGTCAGCAAAACCAATCACCAAGGGCTATCGAATTCAGATGGCGGCATACCGCAAGTCGGCCTTGGCCGCGGCGGCATGGCAACGTCTGCAAAAGGCCCATGGAGGTGTTTTGGGCCAATTGTCCGGTCATACGGAAAAGGCGGATTTGGGTAAGCGCGGGGTTTTTTATCGGGTACAGGCTGGATTTTTCGGCAATGCTGCCAGTGCCCGGGCCGCCTGCGCCAAGTTGAAGGCTAAAAAGCAGGATTGCATAATTGTACCGCCCCGCTGACCTGATAAGGCGATGACTGCAACCGCGCCCCTGGCCACGCCGTTGGCAGCTGTATTCGGGTGCGCCGGCCCGGTTTTAGGGCCCGAAGAGGCTGCATTTTTTCGCGACAGCAATCCCCTGGGCTTCATTCTGTTCGCCCGTAATTGTGAAAGTCCGGACCAAATTCGGCGATTGACCCACGATCTGCGATCCGCCGTTGGCCGGGAAACCGCACCTGTCTTGATGGATCACGAGGGCGGGCGCGTGCAACGCCTGGCCACGCCGCAATGGCGCGAAGTACCCGCCGCAGCTGTTTTCGGGCAATGGGCTTTGAAAGATCCCGACGCAGCGGCGAATGCCGCCGCCCTCAATGGCCAGTTGATGGCCATGGAACTGCTGGAATTGGGGATCGATGTCAATTGCGTGCCGTGCCTGGATGTTCACGACCCTGCCGGAAATAAGGCCATCGGCGATCGGGCCTTTTCCGCCGATCCGGACCTCGTCACCCAGCTGGGACGGGCGCAGACGGATGGATTGTTGCGGGGCGGCGTCCTGCCGGTGATGAAGCATATTCCCGGACACGGTCGGGCAACCGTGGATAGTCATTTGGAGTTACCCGTGGTCCCGGTTGCCGGGGAGGCCTTGGCAGAGCGTGATTTTCGACCATTTGCGGCCCTTGCCGACTTGCCCATGGGGATGACGGCCCATGTACTTTACCCAAGCCTGGACCCGGAGCATCCGGCAACCTTGTCGCGGAGCATTATTGACACGGTTATTCGCGGCCAAATCGGTTTTGACGGTTTGCTGTTTAGCGATGATTTATCCATGCGGGCCCTGGGCGGCAGCCTGGATCAACGGGCCGCCGCAGCCCTGGCGGCAGGCTGTGATGTGGCATTGCACTGCAATGGCAACGGCTTGGAAATGCAATCCATAGCGGCTGTTTGCGGGCCTTTATCCGAGGTGGGACAACGGCGCTGGCAGGCTGCCATGGCATATCGTGGACAGGCACAGGCCGCGTCCTATGAGGCCCTTTTGGCGGCTTTCACGGCGCAATTGGCATCCCTTTGAATTATGTCTATTTAGGGGTATGGGGTAAGTTACCCACAAGATATTGCGTTTGTTAACTGTTTATCGATTTAGTTGGCGGGCAGGATCAGCTATACTTAGAGCATGAGCCAGAGCGATAATACCAAGCCAGAACCAGTTGCCAGTGCTGCACCGGAAAGCGAACCCTTCGAAGGGCCGCCGCCAAATCCCGCGATGGCGGAGGCAGCAGACGGCCAGGGCGACAGCTTTCAAGTGGCGTTGGATGGGTATGAGGGGCCGTTGGATGTTCTGTTGACCATGTCCCGGCAGCAGAAACTGGACCTGACGCATATTTCAATCCTCGATCTGGCCGAGCAATATTTGACCTTTATCGCAGAGGCGCGCCGCCTGCGGCTGGAAGTTGCCGCCGATTATCTGGTTATGGCGGCCTGGCTGGCCTATCTGAAATCCCGCCTGCTGTTGCCTGCACTGCCAGGCGATGAGGAACCGACCGGTGAAGAGCTTGCCGCCCGTCTGCAGCATCAATTACAACGCCTTGAGGCCATGCGAGAGGCCGCCGATACCTTGATGCAGCGGGAGCGCCTGGGCGTCGATATTTTTCCCCGTGGCGCGCCCGAGGGCGTCACCGTGATCCGAAAATCCAACTATGACTGCTCTGTCTATGATCTATTGATGGCTTATGTGGGCCAGGTTGACCGATCTGTCGTAACCTCCGTAACACCACGACCGCCCGCTATTCTTTCGGTCGAAGAGGCTATGCGCAGATTGTCCCTTTTCCTGGGCCAAATGCCGGATTGGGCCAGCCTGGAAGCCTTCCTGCCGATGGAATTGAAGGTGGGCATGGAAATGCGGTCCGCGTTAGCCTCAACCTTCTCCGCGTCGTTGGAGCTGGCTAAGCAGGGTCGGTTAAGCTTGCGCCAGGGACAGACCTTTGGGCCAATTTATATCAAGGAAGGCGACGGCCAATGACTGCCCAGAACGTGTCGGAAGAAAATGTCCCGGAAGATAGCGCGCCTGATGACAGCGCGCCAATCGACAATGGGACTGAGCCGGTGGTTGATGAATATGAAGCCAATCATCTTCGAATGATCGAGGCTTTGTTATTCGCGGCCACGGAACCTTTGGATGAGAGATCTATGTCGGCCCGTCTGCCGGAAGGCGCGGATGTGCCGGAGCTGTTGCGCCAACTGTCGGGCCATTACGCCAATCGCGGGGTCAATCTGGTACAGGTGGCTGGGAAATGGGCCATGCGGACAGCACCTGACCTGCATTTTCTGTTACAGGAACACCGCCAACAAACGCGCAAACTGTCCCGTGCCGGGCTGGAGACTTTGGCGATCACCGCCTACCATCAGCCGGTTACCCGGGCGGAGATTGAAGATGTGCGTGGGGTCAGTCTATCCAAAGGTACGTTGGATTTGTTGATGGAATTGGGCTGGGTGCGCATTCGCGGACGTCGGCGGACACCGGGCCGGCCCGTAACATATGGTACTACCGATGGCTTTTTAGAACATTTCGGCTTTCAATCCGCTAAGGATCTGCCGGGTCTGGATGAATTGAAGGCGTCCGGGTTGTTGGAAGGGCAGGCGCGTACGGATCTGCTACCCTTGTCCCACCGAGAACCGGAAGATCCCCTGGCAGAAGGGGATGACGGCAGCGAGGCGACGCTGGCAGATTTCGAGGATGATGGCCAGGAAGCGGAACCGGCACCCACGGCGGAGATTATCGACCTGCCAAGCTGACCGTAAATTAATCAGCGGCATAAATAGTGCTTATTCTGGACGAAATGCCCCGCCGTTACCATATACGGGTTACGTTGCGCTGGCGTAGTGCTTCTGCCATATTGCCGGCAAATTAGACGGACGTGATCTTGCGTCTCAACTACCTACTAATGGAGTTACGCTCATGGGCTTGAGTTTTTGGCAAATTGCAATCGTCGTGCTTTTGGTCGTGTTGTTGTTTGGTCGGGGTAAACTATCTGCTCTGATGGGTGATATGGCCAAGGGCATAAAGAGCTTCAAGGCCGGCATGGCGGAGGATGAGCAGGTCACATCCGCCCCACGCGACAGCGTGGACGGTGAAGATGCCAAACCGGTGGAAGCCAGCGTGGCGAAGGACGAGACGGCAAAAAGTTAGGATACCACTCAACAGCGATGGGCCGAATGCGTTACGGTACGTCGCGGATTGAGGGGATCTGACGTCATGTTGGACATAGGCTGGACAGAAATTTTAGTCATCGCCGTAGTGGCGATCGTGGTGATCGGGCCTAAGGATTTGCCGCGAGCCCTGCGGACAGTGGGCCAATGGGTGGGCAAGGCCCGGGCCATGAGCCGGGATTTACAAAACAGCGTCAACGATATGATCTCGGAAAGTGAGTTGGACGAGCTGCGCAAGGCAGGAAACAGTATTGGTGATTTCGGCTCAAACGACATGCTGAATGCAGATTTCGGCAACGTAAAATCATCGTTCGATGAAGAGCCCGATCTGAACAATAACCCGACACCGCCCCCGCCCACGCCGCTGAAATGGCCGCCTGATGAGGCTGAGGACGAAGTCGCTGCTGCCGCCGACATTATGCCTGATATCACCCAAGACGATGACCATGATGATGAAGATGAGGTTGAAATTCCGCCTTCGGAACGTACCGATGACGTCGCCGCTGCCAAAAGCACGGACCGCTAATCGTGTCCCAGGAACAGATAGGGCAAGACGGATCGGTGGATGAAGCCACAGATGCGTTTGAGGATGAAGTCGAAGCGGAAAAGATGCCGTTGATCCAGCATCTGGTGGAACTGCGCAATCGTTTGCTTTGGTCTATCGGCGCATTGGTGATCGGTTTTGTGCTGTGCTATTTGGTGGCCGAAGAAATTTATACCTTCCTTGTCCAGCCCCTGGCGGACGTGATGGAGGGGGAGCCGGGGCGACGGTTGATCTACACGGGCCTGCACGAAGCGTTCTTCACCTACTTGAAAGTGGCCTTTTTCGGATCTGTCTGCCTAACCTTCCCCATTGTTGCCGGACAAATCTGGGCCTTTGTGGCACCGGGTTTATACAAACATGAACGCCGGGCCTTTCTGCCTTTCCTCATGGCCACGCCCGTGTTGTTCCTGATGGGCGCATCCCTGGTCTATTATTTGATCTTTCCCCTGGCATTCGAATTCTTCAAGGGCTTCGAAACCGCCGGCGGCCTTGGCACCCTGGCAATTCAGATGGAGCCGAAGGTCAACGAATATCTGTCTCTGGTCATGAAGTTGATCTTTGCCTTTGGCCTATCGTTTCAGCTACCTGTTGTACTCATGCTGATGGCGCGGGCCGGCATGGTGACCTCCAAGGGCCTGGCGGCAAAACGGAAATACGCCATCGTCATTACCTTTGCCGCTGCGGCTATATTAACGCCCCCTGATGTCATCAGCCAGGTTGGCCTTGGCGTGCCCATATTGTTGCTGTACGAAATTTCCATCCTGGGCGCACGTATCGTTGAGAAAAAGCGGGCCGAGCGGGAAGCTGGCGAAGAGACTTAGTCATCCGCCAGTCGTCCTAGTCGTCCGCCTCAGGGAAGGTGCGCCACATCGCCCAGCGAACCGCGCCTAGTCACGGGGCCTTAGCCTAATCCGGCACCCATGAGGTCAACGAAATTGTCGTGGTAAAATTTTTGCTGCACGATTTCGCTACTGTTCACCAGGCTTGCGTCGAAACGCTTAATGGGCGCGCGTCCCCCTTCTACATGGGGGAAGTCGGAGGAGAACAGACAGACGTCTTCGCCCACCTGGTCAATTACCCAGGCGGTGTTCTCGGTCGGGTAGGGCGTGATGCGGATTTGTCGTTGGACGTATTCGCTGGGCCGCAGGCTTAACTTCCGCAGACGGTCCTCGTGTCGGGCGAAGGCCTCGTGGGCCGCATCCAATTGCTGCATTAATCCAGGCAGCCAGACGGACCCCAATTCCACGATGCCGAATTTCAGCGCTGGGTGCGCCTCGAATATGCCATCAATGATCAGGGTCGCCAGGGTCTGGGCGGTCGGGCGCGGTATCGCCATATAATCGACGGAACGGAAATTTTCCGCCCCGCCGTGGAAATCTTTTACCGCCGGTAGGCCGTTTTCGAAATAGGTCGGATCCAGCAATTGCCCGCCGCCGCCCACATGCATGACGATGGGCAGGCCGGCCTCCTCCGCCTGACGCCAGATGGGAAATAAACCTGTGTGGCTGGGCGAGTGGTTGGCCGGGCAGGCCGACGGCACCAGAATTGCCTTGGCACCGGCCTTGATGACCTCAGCCGTGAAGGCAGCCGAGCGTTCAAAATCCATCAGGGGAACATAACAGGCCGCCAGCAAGCGCTTGTCCACGGCACAGAAATCCAGCATGGCCCTGTTATGAGCCTGGGCCGCACCATAGGCCAGTTCCACATCGTCGCCCATTTCCAGATCCAGCAGATAGGCATTCCAGAACGTGTTGAACATCAGCTGGCTTTTAAAGCCCAGCATATCCAAGGCCATGGCGCGATCGTCTTTCAGGAAGGACCCTGTGGCGTGCCAGTTTTTGCGGCTCATAATCTCCGCCTCATCCCGGGCGCGAAAGTCCGGATCGGCCTGAGTTGCCCGCAATTCATCGAACAACGCCTCCGCACCCTCACCACCCATAAGGTGGGCAAAATCATGGCTGCCGATTTGCGCCCGAAACCGGGGGTCGGCAAAATCGGCCAGCATTTCAGGCGTCTCCATGATATGGGCGTCAGCATCATGAATGGCGCGGTTGGTTACATATGGCATCGGGGCACTCTCCTGCTCTGTACAGAGAGATGATGTAGCATATTAGAAGGGAATAGTCGCACCCACGGGGCGCAATCTGTTATAAACTGTGGCTGCAATCGAATAGCAAAAAAAGAAGACAGGGAGTAAGGCCATGGCGGGTGATGAAATCAAATTGAAACTGCGTAGCCAACGCTGGTTCAATAATCCAAACCACCAGGAAATGTCGGCGCTGTATTTGGAGCGCTATCTTAACTTTGGCCTGACGCCCGAAGAACTACGCTCGGGCCGTCCCATTATCGGTATCGCTCAGACTGGCAGTGATCTGTCGCCGTGCAATCGCCACCATATAGAGCTGGCCAAGCGCGTGCGCGACGGTATTCGTACCGCCGGTGGTGTGCCGATCGAATTTCCCGTCCATCCCATTCAGGAATCCGGTAAACGGCCCACGGCGGCCCTGGATCGAAATTTGCAGTATCTGTCGTTGGTGGAAGTGCTGCACGGCTACCCCATCGATGGCGTGGTGCTGACCATGGGTTGCGACAAGACGACACCTGCAATGTTGATGGGGGCGGCAACCGTCAATATCCCGGCCATCGCCCTGCCAGGTGGCCCGATGTTGAACGGCCATAGTGAAGGCCAACGCACAGGCTCAGGCACCATCGTCTGGGATGCCCGCCGCCGCCTGGCCGCAGGTGAGATCGATATTGAGAAGTTTATTGATCTTGTGGCCTCATCCTCAACCTCTGTTGGCCATTGCAGCACCATGGGCACGGCATCATCCATGAACTCATTGGCAGAAGCACTGGGCATGACATTGACGGGCGGTGCCTCCATCCCCGGTCCGTATCGGGAGCGGGGACAGAATGCCTATCGTACGGGCCTGCGTATTGTCGATATGGTGCATGAGAATCTGCGCCCTTCCGACGTTATGACACGGGACGCTTTCCTGAATGCCATCGTGACGGCATCCGCCATTGGCGGATCGTCCAACTGTCCGATCCATCTGGCCGCCATCTCCCGCCATATGGGGGTGGAATTGAGCCTGGATGACTGGCAGGAATACGGCCACGAAATTCCCCTGTTGGTCAACATGCAGCCCGCCGGCGAGTATCTGGGTGAGGATTATCATAAGGCCGGTGGCGTGCCCCGTGTGATGCTGGAATTGAAGGGGGCCGGCAAGCTGCGCAACGATGTCATGACCGTGACCGGCAAGACCATGGGCGAGAACCTGGAAGCCTCTGACGAAGCTAATCCATACGTGAACCGGGACGTGATCAAGCCCTATGATCAACCCATGATGCAACACGCAGGCTTCGTCGTGCTATCGGGTAATCTGTTCGACAGTGCGGTGATGAAGACATCGGTGATTGATGAAAGCTTCCGCGGGCGTTATCTGTCGGAAAAAGGGGACGAAAATGCCTTTGTCGCCCGCGCCATCGTTTTCGAAGGGCCGGAGGATTACCATGCCCGGATCAATGATCCGTCATTGGAAATCGATGCCCAAAGCATTCTGGTCATTCGCGGTAATGGCCCCGTGGGTTATCCCGGCTCGGCCGAGGTCGTCAATATGACACCACCCGATGCCCTGGCGGCAGAGGGTATCGAGGATCTGGCCTGTATGGGCGATGGTCGTCAAAGCGGCACCTCCGGCAGCCCCTCGATCCTGAATGTATCGCCCGAAAGTGCCGTGGGCGGCGGTTTGGCGATCTTGGAAACTGGCGACAAGGTGCGCGTTGATCTGAACCTGCGCACCGTCGATGTTCTGTTGCCGACAGAGGAGTTGGACAAACGCAAGGCTGCCTGGACGGCGGATTATCCCGGTTCCCAAACACCGTGGGAGGAGATCTATCGCTCCATGGTCGGGCAGATGGATACGGGGGCCTGTTTGGAACCGGCAACCATGTTCGTGAATATCATTGAGGAACGCGGCGAATCCAGGGATTCTCATTAAAATGACCAATTGCATACACGACCATAGTCAGTGGGGGCCAGGCGACCAGCTGGGTGCCGCCAATCAATTGACACCGGAGATGACCTTGGCGGCGATGGCCTTGGGCACGAGTGGTGAGATCGTGGATTTAAGCCATGTGATCGAGAACGGCGCGCCGTTCATGGCCCCCAATCAAACCCCCTATGTCATCACCTCCGGTGCTACAGCGCGTAACAGCATGAAAATCCGCGCCGCCATGGGTGCCACCAACGAGGTCGGGGCCAACCTGGAACGGGTTGGCATGACCATGCATGTGGGGACGCATATTGATGCCCTGGGCCATTTCTCTATTGGCGAACATCTGTACGGTGATCATACCATCGATGAAAGCGTCGGTGATTTCGGCCTGATCAATTTGGGCGTTGAAAACATTCCGGCAATGGTGACCCGTGGTCTGTGCCTTGATGTCTCCGGTCTGGATGGCGGTGAGCATTTAGCGGCGGGCCGTCCGATTAGTGCAGATGATCTGCAACGTGTCTGTGAGGCATGCGATGTCGCACCACAGCCCGGTGACGTTGTCCTACTCAACACCGGTTGGGGCCGCTATTTCATGACCGATAACGCAACCTATCTGGAGGGGGAGCCCGGTCTTGATGAGGGCGGCGCCAAATGGCTGACCTCTCAAGGGGTCGTCGGTATTGGAGCAGACAATATGGCACTGGAAGTGCTACCCGGCACCAATCACCCAGCGGTGATGATGCCCGTGCATCAACATTGCCTGGTCGAGGCCGGGGTGCATATCATTGAGAACATGGCCCTGGGGGAACTGGTGCAGAAAGGTATCACTGCGTTCTGCTTTGTGGTTCTGCCGGTGAAGTTCAAAGGGGCCACCGGCTGCCCGGTCCGTCCGATCGCAATTCTCTAGGAATTATTCTCTGGGGATTATTCTTTAGGGGGGGCTGATTTATCCGGATAGCCATGCTCCCAATGACTGCCGGGCAGATGCGGCAGGTCGTCGGCAAACTTTAGCCAAGGTACCATCTCGTTGGCCCAGATGTGATCATCGGGTGTAACCATTGTGGGATCATCCAGGCTGGCAGCGGCGATATCCAGCTCATCATCGTAGTCGTCCGAGGCATAGCCGAGGGTGGTGCCGCATTACCCGCAAAAAGTCCGTTGGATCCCCGGTGATGATCGATAGATCGCCGGCGTGCCTAAGGTGTAGTCAAACCCGTCAGGGGCCAACGTCATCCAGGTCATAAACGGCGCGCCGCTCCCCCGCCGGCACTGGCGGCAATGACAATGGCTGGTCACCATAGGCTCTTGGCTGACCTCGTAGCGTATGGCCCCGCACAAACAGCCCCCTGTCATCATAACCGTCGGCTCCATTCCCTATTTTTTGCTGGCAACGAAAACCCCGTTGTCAACGCCGGAGTAAAAACACACCAGTGGCCGGAGTAAAAATACACCACCTCCTATAAAGCAATACCCGGTGTTGCGGGTTGTCCCGGTAGTCCATAGGAGGGCCCCGCGCTGCTTCGTGTAGCGCTTTAGCGGTACG
>JABJKS010000081.1 GCA_018660265.1 Rhodospirillaceae bacterium
TCGCCCTTCAAAGCCTAAAAAGAGCCATCTACTACCTCACAAAGCCAATCCTTTGGATCACCAACACACTCTGCCAATATCCGGCCTGAAAACTTAAAGGGCCAGAATTGGCGACTTTTTCAACACACCCTGTGCCCCCATAATGGGCGTAAGTCTTTCACCCGTTCGTCCATCACCCGTTTTGCCTTGAATTCGGTCTTCGGCAGGGTGTCGGGCGCGATGACCTCGACGTCGACCCGGACTTCGATCTCAACCCGGACGGCGGCGGCGACTTGTTCGACCAGGGCGGAAGCCGGTCCATGCTCGGGGTGTTCGACGATGACTTTCATCACGTCCATGCCGTCCTCGGCTCGGCTGGACAGAACGATCTGGAATTCATCCCCCAGGCCGGCGATGGCGCGCACGGCTTTTTCGATCTGGGTGGGGAAGAATTTGATGCCGCGCAGATTGATCAGGTCATCGGCCCGGCCGGCAAAGCAACCCATGGCCCTGGCGTGGCTGCGGCCACAGGCACAGGCCGCGTGGTTCAGGGTGGTGAAATCACCCACCAGGAACCGTAGTTGCGGGGAGCTTTCAGAAATCAGATTGCTGCAAACGGACAGGCCGCGTTCTCCCGGCACAGTGGGTTGGTGGGTTTCAGGATCAATGGTTTCCCAAATTTGCAGATCTTCCATCAGATGCAGGAAATGTCCATCTTCGCCCGCGCCACTGGCAGCACAGGCATAGCCGCCCGCCTGGGGCGCGGCCTCGGTACAGCCATAGAATTCCATCAACTTGGCGGACCATAGATCTTCCAGCTTCTCCCGCGTCGGGTCGATGGCCATGGCGGGCTCGCCGGCGCAGAACAGCTTGGTGATCGACGTTGCGCTGGGATCCAGGCCCATATCCTGCATGACCCGGCCCAGATACAGGGCATAGGATGGCGTGCAACACAGCACCGTCGGCTTGAACCGTTCCACCACGGCGGCGCGCATTTTGCCGTCCATGCCGCCGCCGGGAATAATCCCGATGCCCATCTTGGCCAGGCCCATCTGCACCCCCCAGGCCCAGACATGGGGACCATAGCCGGACATCATGAAGACCGTGTCCGCCGGGGTGAAGCCCATGGCATGCATGGCCCGGGCATTGGACCAGGCCCAGTATTCCCGATCAATCTGAGAGTATCGAAAAACCCGCGGCGTACCCGTGGTGCCGGAGGTTGAAAACAACATCCAGCCCCGGCTGGCCCAAAGATCATCGGACAAGGTGGTGTAATGGCCAAAGGGCGGGTTGGCCTCCACATCAGCGGTCATTTCCGATTTGTCCACCACCGGCCATTTGACCAAATCCTCGATCGAGGCGATATCCGTCGGTGCCAGGCCCAGGCGGTCAAACCGGTCACGATAGAAATCGCTGTTTTCATACAGGAACGGCGTTACAACCCGGAGCTTTTCGTTCTGTATTGTCACCAATTCGTCGCGGGAGGCAGCATCAAGGCGCGGCGACCACATGGCATCATTGGCGGCCCGGTCCGGGTCGTGTTTGAACTTGGCCAGAGTGGCCAGCCAATCAGCTCTGGTTTTTTCCGCCCGGCTCATCCTCTGGCTATTCCCCCTCTTGCTCCGCTTTCTCTTCCCGTGCCACCGCGCGCCAGCCTATATCCCGGCGGCAGAAGCCTTCCGGCCAATCAATGGCATCAACACCCTGATAAGCCCGCCCCCGTGCTGTTCTGATATCAGACCCTTGAGCCGTGATGCCAAGGACACGCCCGCCGTTGGCGAGAATTTTGTCGCCCTCAGCGCCGGTCCCCAACTTGGTGCCGGCATGTAGAACAGAGACACCGGCAATGGCCTCCGCACCGGAGATATTCTTGATTTCGCTGCCTTTGCCATAGTCGCCGGGATAGCCCTGGGCCGCCA
The DNA here is from genome assembly GCA_018660265.1 of Rhodospirillaceae bacterium. GTDB lineage: Bacteria > Pseudomonadota > Alphaproteobacteria. The sequence goes on from JABJKS010000081.1 coordinate 1,899, forward strand.
TGACAACGGTAATTGCGGCCCTGTCCGACCAATCCACCTCGTAACCGGCCAACTGTCCTTTCGCAGCAGCAACAAGGGCTGCCAAAGGATCGCTTTGCCAGCGTGCCAGCAAAACTTGGCATTCCGGGTCACCAAAGCGAACATTATATTCGATCAACTGAGGCCCCCGGTCGGTGATCATCAGGCCCGCAAACAAAAGACCCTTAAAGGGCCGGCCATCCTGTTCCATGGCCCGCATGGTGGGCAGGATAATCCGTTCCATGGTTTTCTGGCACATCTCGTCCGTCATGACCGGAGCCGGGGAATAGGCCCCCATGCCACCCGTATTGGGCCCCACATCGCCCTCGCCCACCGCCTTATGATCCTGGGCCGTTGCCAGGGGCAGGGCGTTGCGGCCATCGCACAGGGCAAAGAAACTGGCTTCCTCCCCCACCATAAACTGCTCCACCACAATGGCATCACCTGCCGCGCCGAATTGCCCGCCCAGAATATCCTCTGCGGCGGCCAAAGCTTCCTCAGTGGTTGCACAGACAATGGCACCCTTACCCGCTGCCAGACCGTCCACCTTGACCACGATGGGCGCGCCCCGGTCCTGGATATATTCCCTGGCCTTGTCCAGATCGGTAAACTTCTCAAATGCAGCGGTCGGTATATTGTGTTTCTTACACAGATTTTTCGTAAAGACTTTCGAGCCTTCCAGAATGGCGGCCCGGGCATTGGGGCCAAAGGCCAGAATGCCCTCCCGGTCAAGGCGGTCAATGATGCCATCCACCAACGGGCCTTCGGGCCCGACGATGACAAAATCCACCGCCTCGTCCCGGCAATAGGCAACGATGCCATCAAAATCATCGACCGCAATATCAACACATTCGGCCAAACGTGCGATACCGCCATTGCCTGGCGCGCAGCTTAACCGGGTTGCCAATGGTGAACGCGCCACCCCCCAACATAGCGCGTGCTCCCGCCCGCCCGCGCCGATAACCAGTACATGCATTCCTTCGAACCTCTTTAGACTATTCAATACCGTTTACACCGTTGGCCCCCCTTGTATCATAGCCGGGCAAGAGCGAAAGCAGATGATCGCGGATAAAGTCGAGGTTTATGGGCAATGACCGAAAATGGTGCCAAAGGTGATGCCAAAAGTGATTCTGGCAGCGTGCCCAATTTGCCGGAATATTCCGTTTCTGAAATAGCCTCTGCCGTTAAGCGGACGGTGGAGGATAATTTCGGCTACGTGCGTGTGCGGGGTGAAGTATCGGGCTTTATGGCGGCGCGTTCGGGGCATATGTATTTCTCCCTGAAGGATGACCGGGCGGTGATCGACAGCGTGGTTTGGCGCGGCAGCGCCGGAAAACTGCGCTTTCGCCCCGAAGATGGCCTGGAGGTGATTTGCACCGGCAAGCTGACCACCTATGCCCCCCGCTCCCGTTACCAGTTGGTGGTGGAGGCGATGGAACCGGCAGGCGTCGGCGCCCTGATGGCCTTGCTGGAGGAGCGGCGCAAAAAGCTGGCGGCAGAGGGCCTATTTGCAGAAGAGCGAAAGCAGCCCCTGCCCTATTTGCCGGGCGTCATCGGCGTGGTGACATCACCCACCGGCGCAGTGATTCGCGACATCCTGCACCGCCTGCGGGATCGCTTCCCCAGCCGCGTGCTGCTATGGCCGGTCCTGGTTCAGGGTAAGGGGTCGGAAGATCAGATCGCCGCTGCCATCCGTGGCTTCAATGCATTGGGCGAAGGGTCATCCGTGCCCCGCCCGGATCTGCTGATCGTCGCCCGTGGCGGCGGCTCTATCGAGGATCTGTGGGCCTTTAATGAGGAAGTCGTTGCCAGAGCCGTGGCGGAGAGTGAAATCCCCCTGATCTCGGCCGTGGGGCACGAAACAGACACCACATTGATCGATTTCGTCTCTGACCGACGCGCACCGACGCCCACGGCCGCGGCGGAAATCGCCGTGCCCGTGCGGGCCGAATTGGTGGCAACAACCCAGGATCTGGACCGGCGTCTTGGCCTGGGGGCGCAAAGGTTATTGGCGGAGCGGCGGCGGGATCTGGAGGGTCTGGCCCGTGGTCTGCGCGGGCCCCGGGATTTACTGGCCCTGGCCCGCCAGCGTCTGGATGAGGGGGCGGAACGCTTGCACCGCGCCCTGCTGACCTTTGGGACCGAAAAGCGCAACAGCCTGACCGCTATTACCGCCCGCCTGCGGCCAAGGCTGGTGTTGGAAGTCGTGGAAGGCGGCGGGCGGAGCCTGCGTGATTTCGATGGCCGCCTGCACCGCGCCGCCCAAGGTCGCATCAACGAACATCGCATGCGCCTTTTGGGTCAGAGCAAACTGCTCGATAGTTTGAGTTTCGAGAGGGTGTTGGAACGGGGCTATGCCATGGTGCGCCACCGTGATGGCGGCGTCGTCATGGCCGCTGCCGGTACCACGGCAGGGGATAGCCTGGATATACGCTTTCATGATGGCGAGGTCGCCGTCACCGTCGATGGCGGGGCCAAAACAACGGCACGAAAAACGACGGTCAGGCCCAAGACCAAAGCCACCCCTAATGCGACATCTAAGACAACGCCCAAAACACCCTCCAAGGATCAGGGGTCATTATTCTGATGCGCATTTGGCTTTTCTGCCTGCTGACATTTTGGTCCGGAACGGCATTGGCCCAAGCCCCGGATCTGAGAGGTAATTTCACCCAAGGCGGCTTGGTACAGGGTGTCACCGTCCCAGGGACCAAAATTGAGTTTCAGGGCCGTGTGGTTCGTGTTGATGACAACGGCCGTTTCATCTTTGGCTTTGGCCGGGATTTTCCCAAAACCGCGCCCCTGTATTGGACCGGCACGGACGGCATCAGGCACAGCCGAATTTTGAATATCAAAGCCAGAACCTACAAGACCGAAAAGATAAAGGGCCTGCCGGCCAAGAAGGTTACACCGCCAAAAGACGTCCTGGCCCGCATTCGGCGGGAGAACAAATTGATTTCAGCGGTGCGGCGGAAAGACAGCGCCGCATCCTGGTTCGAAAGCGGCTTTGCCTGGCCGCTGCCGGGCCGGATCAGTGGTGTTTACGGCAGCCAGCGCATCCTGAACGACAAGCCGCGACGGCCCCATTACGGTTTGGATATCGCGGCCAAAACCGGTAGCCCGGTGCACACCTCCACCGACGGCAGGGTGGCTTTGGCGGAACGGGATTTGTTCTATACCGGCGGTACGGTGATGCTGGATCACGGCCATGGCCTGACCTCCGTTTACATGCATCTGAACAGCGTCACCGTGAAGGTCGGGCAGTTTGTCCGCCAGGGTGAACAGATCGGCACTGTCGGCAAAACAGGGCGGGCATCCGGGCCACATCTTGATTGGCGTTTGAACTGGTTCAACCAACGCCTGGACCCAGGCCTGTTACTGGGCCCGAAACCTAAATGATCTATTTCGGCCAGCGATTGTGCGGCCACAGCCATTGTTCAGGCCGGGCCCTGATCCAGCCTTCCAATATATCGTTGACCTGGGCCATCAGAGAGGCGACGTCGTCCTGATGGTCGTCGGTCTTGGCGAAGACTAACGGCGCGGCAACGGTAATGCGAAAAGATGCCCCGTTGAGGCGTTCGCAATTAACCGGCAAAACCTTGATATCCTGGCGCAAGGCCAATTGCGCCAGGGCCGGGGCGGTCATGGCCGTCTGGCCAAAAAAATCTACCGGGATGCCGTCATTCATTTTTTGATCCACCAGCATGGCGATGGAATGGCCTTGCTTCAACGCTGACAGAATACCCCGCGCGGCAGACCGCCCTTTCGCCAGGGCGCTGAGGACGACGCCGTCGCGCAGCCGGTACAGCCATTTATCGATCAGAGGGTTATTCGGTGCCCGGTAGATCGCATGTAAGGGACGGCCATATCTCGATATCACCATGGGCATTAATTCCCAGTTCGCCAAATGACCACTGAACAAAATGACAGGCTGCCCTTGATCATAGGCGGGCCTGAGATATTCACTGCCAATCACCTGGATCTGTCCGGGGCCGGGCGTGTCTTCGGTCAGCGTAAATTTTTTCAGATGCGGCAACTCGGCCATTGCCCGGCCTAAATTCTGCCAAACGCCCATATTTATGACGGCCCGCTGTTCCTGGCTTAGTTCCGGCAGCGCCCGGCGCAAATTACGCTCCACCCGTGCCCGCAGGGGCGGTAGATAGGCCAAGGCTCTACCCAACACGGCACCTAGATCCGAAGCGGTCGCCAGGGGCAGTGATGCAAAAAGGGCCCAAAACAGGCGCACCAGGAAATATTCCAATCGATAACGGATCGGATGCTTCATGGCGAAGTACCCAGGGTGCGGTCCAACAGAAAGTCCAGGTCAGGGACGTTATCAAATTCCAGTGCGACATCAATCACCGTCACCATGGCGCTGGCCTGGGCAGGCAGGCGCACGGCGTCTTTGGCAGTGGTAACGGCCAGCCCGCCCTGGCTTTGTGCCGCCTCTACCAGTTTCCAGATTTCATCCTCGCGGTATGGATGATGGTCGGGAAATGCCTGCACGCCGACGACCTCTGCACCAAGCTCCCGTACCGTGTGGAAAAACCTCTCGGGGCGGCCAATGCCCGCAAAGGCCAGAACCTTTTGCCCGCGAAGGATCAGGGCCGTAGCATCGGGGATCAGGCGTGCGGTCAAAATCGGCAGCCGGAAATCAGGCAGAAATGCCGGCGTCTCCCCGGTCTGCAACAAAACTATGCCCTGGGCCCGCGCCAGGCCGACAGCAATAGACTCCCGCAAGGGTCCCGCAGGATGCACCCGGCCATTGCCCAGGCCATAGGCCGCATCAATGACCAGCAATGACAAATCCTTGGCCAGACCAGGATTTTGAAAACCATCATCCATAATGATGGCCTGGGCCCCGGCAGCGATAGCGGCCCTGGCACCTTTCGCGCGATCACGGGAAATCCAGGCCGGTCCTGCCGCCGCCAGTAACAACGGTTCATCACCCACATCATTGGCATCGTGACGATTTGGATCTACCTGAAGCGGTCCGGTCAGGCGGCCGCCGTGGCCCCGGCTTAAAAAATGCGCCGCAATGCCCCGGCGGGCCAGGGCCCGGCCAACCGCCAGCGCGGTCGGTGTTTTGCCCGCACCGCCTGCCACAAGATTACCAATACAGATCACCGGCACGTCTACTTGCCGGGGCGTGGATATCGCCCAGCGCAAACGTCCGAGGGCGTCATACAGCCAGGCGAGGGGTTGCAGGCACCAGGCCAGAATACCGTTCCGACGCCAAAATTCAGGCGCCTGCACGGTCGATATCCAAACGCTGGTGTTGCCGTTGTTCTGGGGATTGACTGGGCAGCAGGGGTGCCAGCTGCTGCAATATTGCCGCTAACACATCATCGCCATCATCAGCTGCAGTCGCCGCAGCCTTGGCCCGACGATCAACCTCGACCCCATCGCTTAGCAACAGCGCCACCTGATCAACCAGATCATCCTGGTTTGCAATTTCCCGCGCGCCGCCACTGTTGATCATGGCTGTGGCCTGATCCGTGAAGTTGAACATATGCCGCCCGAACAACAGGGCGGCGTCCAGGCGGGCCGCCTCCAGGGGGTTTTGGCCACCATGTTCAACCAAGGAGCCGCCCATGAGAACGATATTTGCCAGGCGATAATAAAGCCCCATCTCCCCCATGCTGTCGCCCAGATAGATTGCCGTGTCATCACCGACCGCCTGCCCCAAACTGCGCCTGGCAGTTGACAGGCCCATGTTCGCCAGGTCCACGGCAATATCGTCGCCCCGATTGGCATGGCGGGGCACAATGATCGTCAGCAAATTTGGAAACCGCATAACCAATTGGCGGTGAACTTTGGCGATCATGACTTCTTCGCCTGGATGGGTGGAGGCGGCCAGCCATCGCGGTCGCCGACCAAACATAACCTTCACAGCATGCAGCTCACGGGGATCGGCAGACAGAGGCGGCGAGGCGGCCTTCAGATTGCCCAGGAAACTCACGTTATGAGCCCCCAAAGTCGCCAGCCGCCCGGCATCAGGGGCGCTTTGCGCCATACAGAATTGGAACGACTGCAACAACGGCCTGGCCAAAAACGGCAGCCGACGCCAGCGGCGAAATGAACTTTCCGACATGCGCGCATTGATTAATGCCATGGCCACGCCCCGTTCCCTGGTTTGATGGATCAAATTCGGCCACAATTCGGATTCCACCCAAAGCGCCAGATCAGGCTGCCAGTGATCGAGAAACCGGCCAACGCTGGCGGGTTGATCCACGGGGACGTATTGATGCACGGCGCGGGCGGGTAGGCGGTCCGCCATGATCCGGGCCGAGGTTACGGTACCCGACGTCAACAACACATGCAGGTTTTCGTCTTGTTGCAACAGCCGCTCTATCAACGGCAACACCGAGATAACCTCCCCCACCGAGGCCCCGTGCACCCAGATCAGGGGACCAGGCGGGCGGGATTTGCCCGGTTCCCCCAATCGTTCCCGAAAGCGCACCGGATCTTCCTTGCCCTGCCGCAGACGCCGGCGCAAATACCAGTCGATCAACGGTGCCAACAGGCGCGTCATAGCGGCATACATTCCGTATGTCATAACGCTGTTCCACGCTTGCTGTCAGGGGCACCGGCAAAGTCACCAAGAAGACGGTCTGCCCGTTCCATTGCGGCATCAAGTGCGGCTTCAAGCGACCGCCGGGCAGCTTCTTCCTGGGCCGGATTCATTTTGCGATCCAGGATAACGGGCGCGCCATAGATTATCGCGCCCCTGGAACACGGCAGGGCCAATCGAAACCGGTCCCAGCTGGAAAAACTATGATGCCATCGGGTGCTGATGATGACCGGCACCACCGGCGCGCCGGACAGCCGGGCCAAGGTGATGACACCGCTGCTCAAATACCGGGCCGGGCCACGGGGACCATCCGGCGTCACGCCAACGGAATGCCCCGCCTTCAATAAAGTCAGCATCTGGCGCAAGGCCACCGCGCCACCTTTATCCCGGTCCCGGTCCTGACGTTGGGTGGAACCGCGCACCATGCGCATGCCAAAACGCGCCATAATCCGGGCCACCATCTCACCATCCCCGTGACGGGAAATCAGTAAATGCAGGGGGCTGGGGCCGGGCCAGGCCTTTGGTATCATCATCAGACGGCCATGCCACGTTATTGCGATGACAGCATGTCCCTGGGCCAGCAAATCCGGCAGAACATGGCCGTCCACGACCTGCCATCTTGTGGTGACGGTGACGAGGCGCACATACTGCGCCATCAAAACACCAATCATTGACTGGGCGAAAGCGGTATTGAAGAAACGTTTGCCCAGGCCCACCGATATCAGCTCCCCAGCTGTGCGGTCGTTTCGACTTCGGGTTTGGCAGCGGGATCGCCATTGGCAAACTGCAAGTTATACAGCCGGGCGTAGCTGCCTTTGCGTTGCATCAAAGTGTCATGATCGCCGCTTTCCACGACCCGACCGCCATCCAGCACACAAATGCGATCCGCCGCCATAATTGTCGACAAACGATGGGCGATAACCAAAGTTGTGCGACCGGCCTTTAGGGCATCCAGGGCCGTCTGCACCACACGTTCAGCCTCCGTATCCAGGGCCGAGGTGGCTTCATCCAAAAGCAATATGGGCGCGTCTTTCAACATGGCCCGGGCAATGGCGATGCGTTGTCGCTGGCCGCCTGAGAGGCGAACGCCATTTTCACCCACCTTGGTGTCGTACCCCTGGGGCAGGGCGGCGATGAATTCATCCGCCGCCGCAGTGCGTGCCGCAGCCTCAATTTGTGCCGTTGTGGCACCGGGCCGGCCATAGGCGATATTGGCCGCCACCGTATCATCGAACAAGGTGATATCCTGGCTGACCAGGGCTGTGGCGTCCCGCAGGGAGGCAATGGTGACATCCCGGATATTCTGGCCATCGATCTCCACCCTGCCCTTGTCGGGATCGAAAAAGCGCGGCAACAGGTTCATCAATGTGGTCTTGCCGGAACCGGACGGGCCGACCAAGGCAACGGTGCTTCCTGCCGGGACTTCAATATTGATGTTGTGCAGGGCCGTCACCTGATCATCGTAGGAAAAATTTACCTCACAAAAGCGGATCGCGCCCTGGGTCACAGTCAAGGCGGCGGCATTCGGCTTTTCAACAATGGCAGGTGCCACATCCAGAATAGCGAAGATCCGTTGCGCCGCCGCCAGGCCTTCCTGCAGGGCGGTGTTCAAACTGGCGAGGCCTTTCAAGGGTTGGTAAGCCATCAACAAAGCCGCCAGGAAGGACATGAATTCGCCCAATGACAGCGCCCCCTGCTGGGCCCGCCAGCCGCCATAGAAAATGGCCAGGGCCACGGCGACACCGCCCAGGGCCTCGGTCAACGGTGTGGCGGCGGATCGCGTGCGGATGCCGCGCATGATCTCCTTCAGGCGTCGTTCGATGCGGGCGCGGATGCGTTCCGTCTCGCCCTCTTCCATGCCATAGGCTTTGACCAGGCGCACGCCGTCGATGGTTTCGCTAAGTTGAGTGGCCAGCTTTCCCGTTTCCTCCTGCGTGGCGGTGGAAGCTTTGCGCATACGCTTGCCCAGTTTACGGATCGCCACGCCGACCAGGGGAAAAATAAAGACCACGATCAGGGCCAGTTGCCAGTCCTGCACGAACATCACCACGCCCAGGGCCAGGGCGGTCAAGGCGTCCTTGGCGATGCCGGTAACGGCGCGGCCCACTGCATCCCGCAACAAATTGGCGTCATAAAGAAATGAAGACAGCAATTGCCCGGAATGGATGGATTGCAAATAAGCCAGATCGGCCCCGATGAGGTGCCGGTACATCTTAACCTGGGTCTCGGCAATAATGCGCTGGCCGACGCCGTGCATCAAAATGCTTTGCACATAGGTCGCACCACCGCGCAGACAGGCAACGATAACCAGAACGATGGGCACCCACAACAACATGCCCGGCACCTGTTTCACGAAGACCTTATCGATCGCAGGTTCCAGCAACCAGGCATTCAAGCCTGTGGTGCCGGCCACAATCGCCATAAACAAGGCGGCCCATAATAGACGCCCCGCATGGGGCCTGATATAATCCCGCAACAGGCGCAGCATGAGCCGATGGCTCGTTTGCGGTGCCAATGCGTCTATAGCAAGCCCGGAAACTACATTAGCCGTATTTGTGGCATTTGCGGGTTCCAGCTTTGCGGATGCGGCATCAATGGGTGTGGTCACTTTTGTTCTCTCGCGCAGCGGCGGTAGGAGAGATTCATGTGATTATCATACCATGACGGTAATTCAATCGTCTATACCAGTCCAAGTTTTGCCTTTTGTTTCAGTCAATTCCGGCGTCTAAAGCACTAAGTATATCGCGATGTGATGTCAATCACTTGTGTTTCTGAAATGAATTCAAATCTTACATTCACGGTATTACATTCGCTGTTATCCTTTCATTTACCAATAAGCGCAAAAGGGACCGCAATGACTAGTTGGCATAAAAATTTAGGGCACGGAATTTTAGCCAGGTTTTGGATCGGCTTGCTGTCTCTATTACGGGACCGGCGCGGCGCTACCACGATCTATGTGGCTTTCGCCGGTGTACTGGCTCTTTCAGGTGGGGTTCTGGCCCTGGATATTGGCCGGGTCGTGGTGCTGCGTTCACAGATGCAGAATGCCGCTGACGCCGCCGCCCTGTCTGCCGCGGCACAGCTTGACGGCCAAACAGGCGCGATCAGCCGCGGTACGGAAGCAGCCACAAATGCCATCTCGAACGCCACCTCATTGTCGGATACTGTGGGTGCCTTCACCATCCAAAGCATCACATTTTATAACGATGTAGATCCCTCGGACGTGACGACGACCGCAGATAATGATGCGGTTTATGTGGACGTGACCCTTGTTCCACGGACAATTTCGATTTTCCTCGCTCCAGCCTTACAGGCGGTATCCTCAGGCTCGGTGGCTGATCAATTTACGCTGGAGGCGACCGCGCGGGCAGGTATTGTGCCAATTGTCTGCGCCGCGCCGCCGTACATGGCCTGCAATCCGGCAGAATCCGGCGGATCGGGGGATGACCTGTTGGACGAGGCCAATGCCGGTCGGCAGTTATTGGCAAAAGCCGGGCCCGGCGGCGGCTCCCTTGCGCCAGGTAACTTCGGCCTTTTGTGTCCATCGGTGGGCAACTGCGGCGCGGCAAGTGTCGGCGACGCCTTAGCCAATGATCCAGGCCTTTGCTATACCTCGATCGTGACAACTTCGCCTGGCGTACAGGTCCAGCAAGCCCGAAACGGCATTAATGCCCGCCTGGACGCCGGCAACAAAAGCCCCAAGAATCCGGCGCAAAATATCATGAGCTATGGTCGTGATTCCGACATGTCCGGTTCCACCATTCTAGGAAATGGCGATTGGGATCCGGAAGCCTATTGGACGACCAACCATCCCAGCGACGCCCAGCCGACGGATTTGGCCAATTATACCCGCTATCAGGTCTATCTTTATGAATTGGGCGAGACTTTCTATCGCAACGACAATAACACCGTCTATCCGACAACAGACATCACGATACCATCGGGCTATAGCACGGTGACACCGCCCGGCGCCGCCATTCCGGCAACCGGTGTGCCGGTATCCGCGGCCTCTGCCGACCTAAAGCGCCGGGTGTTGAAAATCGCCGTGTTGAACTGTAACGCACTTGGTGTCATGGGCAGCGGCGACTACCCGACCTATGGCCGCTATGTCGAAGTTTTCCTGACCGAAGAAGTCGACGGCACCCGGGCCAGTACCTATGTGGAAGTGGTCGGTCCGTTGTTGCAACAATTTTCAGACGACGTTCATATCAATGTTCAACTTATTCAATAGCTGGCAAACCAAAGCGATAGCCGCCCTGTTCTGCCGACGGGCGGTGGCAGCCGTGGAATTCGCCATATTGGCGCCCATGCTGACCCTGGTCATGGTCGGTGTGTTTGAATTCGGCTATTACCTAAATCAATCCACGGATTTGGACAAAAGCCTCCGCGTCGGCGCCATGTTAGCGGCCCGGTCCGACCTGCCTTTATCGGGCACCACCCAGACCACCATCGCCAATTTGGTGAAAACCGGTACAATTGACGGCTCTGCCGATTTTGTTGTGCCCGGCTGGTCCAACGGTTCGTCTTCTTTCGCTGTGACAACGTCGACGCACACTGCCAGTGGCACTGATTATGAAGTTATCCGGGTCGTGGCGAGCGTGCCGTACGAGCCGCTTTTCCTGACGTTTTTGGAAAGCCAGGGTTTTACCACATTGACCATGAAGGCCTCCCACGAACAAGCCTTTGTCGGAAACTAGGCCATGATCATCCACACACCCAAAAGATTGATCCGGACGATTAGAAATTGGTGGTCCTGCCGTCGTGGCACCGCAGCGACCGAATTTGCTATGATCCTGCCGGCGTTGTTGCTGTTGACCATCGGCTCTCTCGAAGTTGGTCTGATCATGTTCGATTATCACAAAGTTTCCGAGGCGACCCGACGTGGCCTACGCGAGGCCTTGATCCAGGATCCGATCATAGACCTGAACGATCTGGATGCGACGCCGATTACCTGCACCGGTGCCAGCGTGTCGTGCAGCGGCAGTTCCACTGATAGCGCGGCCTCCTTTACCGCCATCCTCACCGCCATGCAGGCAGTTTCATCGCGCATTACCGGCGATAACGTTATTGTCACTTACGCAGATAGCGGCTTGGATATTAGCGGGACAGGGCAGACGGTGACGCCCTTGATTACGGTGGAAGTGACGGGCCTGGCCTATGAATTCGTGGCGTTGACATATATCCCCGGCCTGCCGGATCAGCTGAGCCTGCCCGGTTTCGACACCACGCGGCTATCCCATACTTCGCTACCAGATCCCTAGCAGCACGGCAGCGAACACCAGCCAGCCGAACCAGGTGTTGGAACGGAATTTGGCCAGGCAATCGCCTGGATCATCAATATCAACCGACCCCGCCTGCCAGGCCAACTGCGCCGCCGCCACCCCGACGCCGGCAAAAAACAGCGGGCCCAGGTTCGCCAGCCAACCGGCCAAGGCAAACAGCGTAATCGCTGCACCATAAAATGCCCACAACATCGGCCGGGTCCGCTGGCCCAGGGCCCGGGCCGATGACTTGATACCGATCAGGGCATCATCCATTTTGTCCTGATGGGCATAGATGGTATCATAGCCCAGGGTCCAGGCGATGCCGCCCAGATACAATAGCAGCGGCGCCAGGGTCAGCTCCCCCCGCACGGCGGCCCAACCCAACAGCGCCCCCCAATTGAAGGCGAGGCCCAGAAAAACCTGCGGCCACCAGGTAATGCGCTTCATAAAGGGGTAGATCACCACCGGGGCCAGGGACATCACGCCAATCCACAGCGCAAAGGTATTCAGGCGTAAAAGGATGTTCAGGCCGATCAGGGCCAACAGCACCATAAAGGCGGCGGCCTGACCAATGGAAATTTCGCCGCTGGGAATGGGGCGGCCACGGGTGCGTTCGACCTGGCCATCGAAATCACGGTCCGTGATATCATTCCAGGCACAGCCCGCCCCGCGCATCACCAATGCGCCCAGGGCAAATGCTGCCAACAGCCATAAAAAATCGGGCCAATTATTCATCTGCCCGTTGCTTGCCATGGCAATAGACCACCAACAGGGCCACAACAGCAACCAGGTACCAATGGGCCGGTCCAGGCGGGCCAGGCGCAAATAGGGCCGCAGGCGCGTGGGCGCATGGCGGGCAACCCATCCCTGGTCGGGAATATCGGTAAATGAAGCTGGTGTTTCTGGCGGCGTCATAGGGCTAAGATAACGGATTGATGAAACTTTTTTTGGTTTTTTGGGATAATGGCGAAAAATCAACAACAGCAACTCGCGCGGGCCAAGATCCGCCTATACGTCACGGATGACCTGGGTTCGAACGGCGTTGTCGGGCTGGAAGCGCCGCAAGCGCACTATCTGCGGTCTGTCCTGCGCCTGGGCCCCGGTGATGAGGCAGCCTTGTTCAATGGCCGGGATGGAGAGTGGCGGGCCCGGATTGATACCATTGGCAAGGGCTGGGCCTCCCTCCAGCTGGTGGAACAAAGCCTGAGCCAACCACCTGAACCTGACATCTGGCTGCTGTTCGCCCCCATAAAGCGGGGCCGGGTGGATTATCTGGTACAAAAGGCGACGGAATTGGGGGTCACGGCCCTGTTGCCCACCACCACAAGGCGCACGGCGGTGGAGCGGATTAATCTGGTCCGCCTGGGCACGACGGCGGCGGAAGCGGCGGAGCAATGCCGCCGCCTTTCCGTGCCGGAATTACACACCGTCCAATCCCTGGATAAGATCCTGGATGCCTGGCCCGAGGATCGCCGCCTGCTGTTCTGTGATGAGGCGGGCGCACCGCCGCCCCTGGAAGCGCTACAGGGGTTTGCGGATGCGCCAACAACACCCTGGGCCATACTTATCGGCCCCGAAGGCGGCTTTGACCCAGACGAGAGCCATGCACTGCGCCAACGCCCCTTTGTAGTGCCCATGTCATTGGGGCCGCGTATTTTACGCGCGGAAACCGCTGCCGTCACGGCCCTTAGCCTGTGGCAGGCGATATTGGGTGACAATCGATAGACAACGTCTCCCCTGCATCCGCCCTTGCATCCGAGCGCCGCATAGATTAACTCGAATAGTATTGGCCCCTATATTTGGAAGCGGGCAGGCCTGATGACGGCAAGCCGAGGTTAATCTGTATGTCTGATAAAACAACCGGCGCGCTGCCGCCAGTCGAAGATTTTTCCGAGCTGGTAGATTATATCGCCGATGGCGCAAAGCCAAAGGACATGTGGAAAATCGGCACGGAGCATGAAAAATTCGTCTATCGCCGCTCTGATCTGGGCCGGGCCGATTATGACGGCCCCCAAGGTATCCGGGCCATGTTGGAAGGTTTACAGCGGTTTGGCTGGAAACCCGTGTCCGAGGCGGGCAATGTCATTGCCTTGAGCCAGGACGGTGCCTCGATCACGTTGGAGCCGGGCGGCCAGTTTGAACTCTCCGGCGCACCATTGGAAAACCTGCATCAGACCTGTGCTGAGGTGCATAATCATCTGGCCCAGGTCAAGGAAGTGGCCCAGGGCCTGGATGTGGGATTTTTGGGTTTAGGGTTCGATCCGAAATGGCGGCGGGAAGATGTCCCCGTCATGCCCAAGGGGCGCTACAATCTGATGCTGGCCTATATGCCCACCAAGGGTAATCTGGGGCCTGATATGATGCTGCGGTCCTGTACCGTGCAGGTTAATCTGGATTTCGGCTCGGAAGCGGACATGGTGGAGAAATTTCGTGTCTCCCTGGCCCTTCAGCCACTCGCCACCGCACTTTTTGCCAATTCACCCTTTACCGAAGGAAAGCCGAACGGCTTCCTCTCCTTCCGCAGCCAGATCTGGACCGATACGGACCCGGACCGCACGGGCATGCTGCCCTTCGTCTTTGATGGCGATATGGGGTACGAGGCCTATGCCCGCCATGCCCTGGATGTGCCCATGTATTTTGTCTATCGGGATGGCAAGTATCTCGATGCCACGGGACAGTCGTTCCGGGATTTCATGGCCGGCAAGCTGCCTGCCTTGCCGGGTGAAAAGCCAACCATCAAGGATTGGGAAGATCATCTGACCACGCTGTTTCCCGAAGTACGCATGAAAAAATTCCTGGAAATGCGCGGGGCCGACGGCGGCCCCTGGGCCAGCCTGTGCGCCTTGCCGGCCCTATGGGTGGGCCTGTTGTATGACAGCGCGGCGCAATCGGCTGCCTGGGATCTGGTCAAGCATTTCACGGTAGAGGATATGGCACGAATGCGGGACGAGGTCCCCCGCCTGGGCCTGGCCACGCCCTTACCGCAGAAGGGCACTCTGGGCGGCGGTACCATGTTGGATTTGGCCGGTCCCATACTGGATGTGGCCATGGAGGGTCTGCGCGCCCGCGCCCGACCCGGTGTTACCTCTGCCGATGAAACCGAGTATCTGGCAACCCTGCAGGAAACAGTAGCGGCGGGCCGTACCCCGGCGGAGGTTTTGCTGGAACGTTACAACGGTGCCTGGGGGCAATCCGTTGATCCCGTGTTTGAGGAATTGGCGTACTAACTCATGCGGACGCCGACCCTGCCGGCTTCTTTTGCCGAAGCTTTCACCATTATTTCGACCGATGATTTCGCGGTTCGGGCCTACCGACTCCACAATGCGCCCAAAGATCCACTTGGCGATGCACCCGCACTGATCTGGGCCCACGCCAACGGCTTCAATGCGGGCTGTTATCAACCCTTGCTGGCGCGGTTAAGCGGCCATTTCCAGGTTTTCGCCTATGACGCCCGGGGCCATGGTGCCTCCGACCGGTCTTTGGATAATCTTGAACATGATTTCGCCATGGTCCGTTTTGCCGAAGACCTAAGCCATCTAACGGCCCGGATACGGCAAATAATCGGCCCAACGAAGCCTTTGCATTTCGCCTCCCACTCCCTGGGCGGCCTGGCAGCGGTGTTGCTGGAGGCAGACCTGGGCCAGGCACCTTTCGACAGTCTGACCCTGTTCGAACCGCCCATTTATCCCCCCGCAGGCCACCCGGAACGGGATGCCGCCCTGGCCCATGCGCCAAACTTCATCCGCTGGGCGGCAAGACGTCAGGGCCATTTCCCCGACCAACAGGCCTTGCGTGACGCGGTCGAAAAAATCATCACTTATCGTCGTTTCGCACCCGATATGATGACGGCTTACCTTGATGCTGCGGTGGAATCTGACAGCAACGGCGGCCTGAACTTACGCTGCCCCGGCATTATAGAATCCGCCATTTACGCCAACTGCCCCGACAGCGGTATTTTCGAACAAACCGCATCCGTCACAACCCGCGCCCGCATCTTCGCCACGGACCAGAACGTCCTGCCCGAACTACATTCCTGGGCCCCGGGCACCATGGCCTCCATCGCCGAAAACATGGCCGACGGAGAGGCCCGCATCATGCCCAATTGCCTCCACCTCATGGCCCAGGAAGACCCGGATGCGTGTGCTCAGGCGATTATTGAGCACGCCTTGGAGCGGACCTAAAGGCGATACTTTCACCGTCAGTAGAGGTTGGCCGGGTGCCATCCAGATAAGTCGCCGTCTTTGGCGGGGTCAGGTAAAGCGGGCCAAACGGCCGCGGACTGCCCACAAAATCAACCACAAAATCCGAGGCTACGTTGATATAGCCCAACGCCAGGCCCGATAATTGGGCCGGCAATTGCAACAGATCCATCCGCGAATTATCGTTCGCGACGACCGGCACCGTGTCATCCTGCCGTGCACTGGATCTATCAGAGAAAGTGATACACCCGCTAACCGAAAACAACAAAAATACCGCAATAGCGGCCTTCAAAAAATGCCCCATAACATGCCCTCAAAGTTACGTTTCGAAAGGCTCTATTATGGGAAACACCTTCTTAGATTATGTTAAAATTATAGGTTAACAGCCGCCGCCCAACAAAGGCATCGCCCCGCTCAAAACCGCTCCAGCAACCGTTCGATATAATCCCGCTCCAACCTGGCGCGGGCGCGTTCGCCGGCGCGGCGGCGAAGTTCTTCCAGGATGTGGCGGGCCCGTTGCAGGTCCGATCCGTCGGGCACCATGACCCGGCTGGTTTCCGCGCCGCCACCTTGATAGGGGCGGCCAGCGGGGTCCATTTGGCCCTGACCGGTGCCCTGGCCGTCCTGTTCGGCGTTGCGCATCATATCCTCGGCCAGTTCGCGAAAGCTCTCCGCCAGACCTTCGATGGCCTGGCGTTGGTTCGACAGTGCCTGACCGCCCCGGCCTGAACCCAGGGCCTGTTGCGATTGCCGCATGGCGCGGTCGACGCCGCCCATGGCCTCAGGGATGCGGCCCATGCCCTCGCCCAATTGCCGCAGTACATCGCCCAATTGCTGGCGCAAATTACCTTGGCGGCCGGACAGGCCTTGCATAGCCTCCCGCTTGCCGGACGTCATGCCCCGGCCCTGACTCTGACTCTTCCCCTGCCCTTGGCCTTGGCCTTCACCCGTGCCCTCGCGCTCGCCTTGGCGTTTTTCCCAGGGCATGCGGCGGCGGCGCGGGGTTTGTTGATAGGTTTGGTCCATCAACTCCTGCTGCTTTTGCAACAAATCGCCCAGTTGGTTCATGGCCTTTTGGCCGGGGCCATTGCCGGGCCTTTGCGCGGTGCTTTTGCGGGCCTCCAAATTCTCCAGCATCTCCTGCAGCTGGCGCAGCATCTCGCGCGCTGCATCCGTGGCACCAAGCCGGCTTAACTCTCTGATCCGGTCCATCATCTTTCGCAGCTCATCCGCATCGATGGTGCGGGCGTTGGGGTCGGCCTGCTGCGGGCCTTGGGCTTGATCCCCATCCGGGGCCTGATCCGCCAAGGCCTGGAGATATTTTTCCATGGCCTTTTGCAGCTCATCCATCAGACGCTCAATCTCCGCCTGATCAGCGCCATTCGACAGCGCCGCCATCAAGGCATCCTGGGCCGCGCGCAACTCACGCTCCGCCAAGGACATGGAGCCATCCTCGATCCGCAAGGCGACCTGCCACAATAAATCCAGCACCGCCGGCACCGCCTCATCACCGCTATATTGCAAACGCCGCGCCGCCGTGCGCAGGGCCAGGTAGGCGATTTGGTCGTGGCCATAGGTTTCAGGGCCGGAGCCGATGGCGAACAGGGCATAGGCGATCGCCATACGACGATCCCCGCCGTTGTCCTGGTTACGGCTTAGATCCCGCCGCTGTTCAATGATCGCCCGGGCCACCAAATGTTTGAATTGCCGTTCCGGCAAGCGCAGGGTCAGGGCCGCCGACCGGCCGGTCTGGCCCTTTTCGTCACGGGCCAGATAATGCAGTTGAACCGTCCGGCCGGCCCAGGGGTGGGGGGTAAGATCGAAGAACCCGCCATCCTTGGCCGCCGCCGCGCCGGGCGGGGAGACCGGCAGTTCCAGCTCTAATGGAGGGATGGGGGCGGCACTCTCAACCCCTGGCAAGCTCAACTCCGCCCAGACCCGGGCCAGGCCATAATCATCCGTCGCCTCATAAGACAGGCGCACCGCCTGTCGGGCCGTCACCTTTGGTGCTTCATGGCTTTTTATGACGGGAGGTTGATCAACGATGATCGACAGGGGCCAATCCGCCAATGACTTCTCGTCCGAGGCGACGCTTAAACGCAGACCCGCGATTATGGTCTGGCTGATCTCAAAATTTCGTTCGTCGATTTTCTCGAATGGCGTTACCGCGCCATCCACGGACAGGCGAGGGACCTCCCCGCCGCCAAAAACCCGGGCCATGAGGGTGCTGCCCTCAACCACCGCCACGGGCTCGGAACTTTCGGGATTAAGCTTCACAGGTGGCAGGCCGGTGTAATCGGGTGGGTTGATCCAGGCCTCCAACTCCGCCTGCACCGCGCCAAGGTTGCTGAAATCAGGTGCCAGGGCGGCCCGCAGACGGTCCGGGGCATCGGCCCAGCCGATGAACAACCCCGCCACCAGCAACAAAAACACCAAAGCGCGCAGGGACCAGGGGTCACCTTTGGGCAATCCCGGCCGGGGCAGGCCCACGGACAGGTTCTGTAATTGTGCCCTGGCCCGACGTTGATGGGTCTTCCACAGGGCAGCGGCGAATGTATCGTGACGATTGGCCAGTTGGTCTTCCATGCTCGCCAAAGGCCGATGCGCCAGTCCGCTGTCCTGTTCCACCCGGCGCCGGGCAGCATCGCCATCAGGCGTGCGCCAGGATCGCAGGCCCAACCAAACAGCCGCGATCCACAATAGGGCGAACAGGCCAAGCAGAACGCTATGCAGCCAGCCGCCATAGGGACCTGCCAGGGCGCTTAAGGCCGTCGGCAATTCCAGCAATGCCACGGCGATAAACAATCCACCGACGCACAAAACCGGCAACAGGGCAGGCCATAAAGCTTCCCAAAACAGCACCACCTGCGCCAGGGCAAGCATTCGTTTGGTGCTGTTCGGGGTTTCCATGGTCCTATTCCGGGTTGCCGTTAGGGGGACTGCCAGGGCGGCGGCTGATCCAGGGCGATCAGGTCGGCAATATCCAGGCGCGGGCGGATCACCGCAAAGGTATCGCCACGAACCAGAACCTCCGGTACCAGGGGGCGGCTGTTGTAAGTAGATGCCATGACAGCACCATACGCCCCCGCACTGCGCACGGCGATCAAATCATTGGGAGCAAGCGGTGCCATGGGCCGGCCCTTGGCCAGGGTATCGCCGGATTCACATATGGGTCCCACCACATCCGCCGCACTGATCATGGCATCGGGGGCCGCTTCGCGCACCGGCACAATATCGTGCCAACTGTCATACATGGCCGGGCGGATCAAATCGTTCATGGCCCCATCGATGATGACAAAGCGGCGGCCTTCATGTTTTTCATGGATCACCCGGGCCACCAGAATACCTGCATTGCCCACCAGAACGCGGCCCGGCTCCAACACCAGGTCGAGCTGACGGTTGGCGGTCAGGCGTTTGACCATCGCGCCATATTCAGCTGGCGGCGGCGGGGTTTCGCCACTATAGGGAATGCCCAGGCCGCCGCCCAGATTGCAGCGTTTGATATCATGGCCGGCGGCACGCAGTTCATCCACCAGACCAAGGGCGCGGTCAAAAGCCTCCTCAAACGGGGCCAGATCGGTGATTTGGGAGCCGATATGAATGGCCACCCCCAACATGGCCAAACCGGGCAAAGAGGCACCAAGATCAAAAATGTCCATGGCGCGATCAATAGGAATGCCGAATTTGTTCTGCTTGCGCCCCGTGGTGATCTTCTCGTGAGTGCCCGCATCCACGTCCGGATTAACCCGAATGGACACCGGCGCAACCTTGCCCATTTCAGAGGCCACCGCGCTCAACAGGCGCAGCTCCGGCTCGCTCTCCACATTAAATTGATAGATATCGACGGCCAGAGCCTGGGCCAATTCGTCCCTGGTTTTGCCCGGGCCGGCAAAAACAATGCTGTCCGCCGTCGCACCCGCCGCCATGGCGCGTTGTAATTCACCGCCCGAAATGACGTCGGCACCAGCACCCAGTTCAACCATGGTACGGATCACAGCCTGGTTCGAATTGGCCTTCACCGCGTAACAGATGCGCGCACCGGTACCTTCCAGGGAACCGGCCAGAACCTGATAATGCCGGGTCATGGTCGCGGTGGAATAGCAATAGAACGGCGTGCCAACGGCTGCGGCAATATCCGGTATTGCCACGTCCTCAGCATACAAGATGCCGTCTCGATACTGAAAATGATCCATTGCCCTTATTGTCCCGTCTTGGCTTTCTTCCGCTTCTTTCCATCGACCTTCATGTTGGTACTGCCATCGGCCCGTTCCGGCGGACCCTTTTTGCCACAGGCACCGCCAAGCAACAGCACTGTCCCGCCCATGATCAAGCGGACAAATTTTCGGCGGTCCATGCCCGCCCTGCTCATAGCTTACCCCGTGCTTCAGCAATGGCGGCCCGAACCATGACCGGTGCGGTGCCGCCCAGACTGGTTCGGGAGGCAACGGAATTCTGCACCCCCAGAACAGCAAAGACCGCCTCTGTAATGCCCGCCTCAACCCCTTGCATATCGGCCAGGGACAGCGCATCAAGATCGACACCGCGCGCCTCGGCCATTTTGACCAGGCTGCCGGTAACATGATGGGCCCTCCGGAACGGCAGGCCCAATTCCCGCACCAGCCAATCAGCCAAATCCGTCGCGGTTGTGAAACCTTGTCCCGCCGCTGCCGCCATGATCTCACGGTTGACCGTCAGATCGCCCAGCATTCCGGTCATGGCGGGCACAGTCAGGGTCAGGGTATCGGCCACTTCAAAAACCGGTTCCTTGTCTTCCTGCATGTCCTTTGAATAGGTCATGGGCAGGCCCTTCATGACGATGAGCAGGGCATTCAAATCACCGATCACCCGCCCGGCCTTGGCCCGGACCAGTTCGGCGGCATCCGGATTGCGTTTCTGGGGCATGATCGATGACCCGGTGGAAAAGCCATCGCCCAGTGTAATGAACTTGAACTGGGCCGAGGCCCAATTGACAATCTCCTCCGCCAGGCGGGACAGATGCACCGACAGAATGGCAGCCGCGGACAGATACTCCATGGCGAAATCCCGGGCGGCAACCGCATCCATGGAATTCGCTGTCGGCCGGTCGAAACCCAAGGCGGAGGCGGTCGCGGCCCGATCAATTGGGAACGACGTACCGGCCAGGGCCGCGGCACCCAGGGGACTTTCATTGAGACGGCGGCGGCAATCGGCAAAACGGCCCCGGTCCCGTGACAGCATTTCCACATAAGCCATCAGATGATGGCCAAAAGTCACCGGTTGCGCTGCTTGTAGATGGGTGAAGCCGGGCATCACCGTATCGGCATTTTCCTCCGCCCGGTCCAGCATTGCCGTCTGTAAATCCCGCAAGGCAGGGTCCAGGGCATCGATCTCGTCACGAAGCCAGAGGCGAAAGTCCGTCGCGACCTGGTCGTTGCGGGAGCGCGCGGTATGCAAGCGCCCCGCCGCCTCGCCAATCAACTCCGCCAACCTCGCCTCCACGTGCATGTGGATGTCTTCCTTGGCCGGGTCGTATTCAAAGGTGCCGGCTGTGATCTCGGCCTCAACCTGATCAAGCCCTTTCAAGATCGCGTGACCATCGTCCTGATCCAGGATGCCCTGGGCCACAAGCATGTTACAGTGGGCCCGGCTGCCGGCGATGTCCTGGCGGTAGAAACGCCGGTCGAAATAGATCGACGCATTGATCCGCTGCATGATATCTGAGGCACCGCCCGCAAACCGACCGCCCCATAGTTCGTTGGCAGGGTTTGTGGCGGCGTTCGGTGCCGGTTTTTTGTCTTCCGACCTGTCGTCGGTCATCTAGTTACTCCCGCCTGCTAAGGAGGCTGTGGTTACATTGCGAAATATTACTCGGTTCCCATTTGTCGCCACCATGAGCATTTTTTTGCTGCTGTCCATGGCCCAATTTGCCCTGGCGGATCGCCTGGCCGAAAACAACGCGGCCAACCTTTCGAAATGGGCCGTCGGGGCGTTGGCGAATTTCAACCCCACAGCCAAGCCGTTGCCGACGAAGAACATAACATTTCGCGATATCGACGGCAAAAAACGTAGTCTGGCCGAATTTAGGGGGCAGGTCGTCCTGGTGAATTTTTGGGCTACCTGGTGTGGACCCTGCCGCCGGGAAATGCCAGATCTGGACCAGTTGCAGGCAACCCTTGGCGGTGCGGATTTTACGGTCGTCGCCATATCATCCGACCGTAAGGGGATGGCGGTGGTGCAAGCCTTTTACGAAGAAAACGAAATCAAACACCTGGACGCCTTTATTGACGAAACCACAAAGGCACAAAGGGCCTTTGGTGCCTATGGCCTACCCACATCCGTGCTGCTTGATGCCAAGGGCCGGGAAATCGGCCGTCTTGTGGGACCTGCCGAATGGGCCAGCAAGGACGCGCTGGCCCTGATCAAGGCCGCCATCGGTACCGGCGCAATTGTCAATTAGCCAGAGTAGCCAACTTCGCTTGATTGGGGCGACTTAAGTGATTGGTTCAATTGCTCTATTCTTATGTATCTCAGCGCATTTGGAACAGGTGCGCGCCAGCGTCAATTCGTCCTGATTTACCAAATTAGCCAGATACGCTACATTGACGATCTAATTGCGATGGAGCGGTAACGATGTTGCTTGAACAGGCCCAGAAAGATTTTTTCGCCGAGAACGGCTTTCTTCGCGTCCCGGGCGTATTGAGCCCCGAAAAATTGCGCGCGATACAGGCCGAGACCGACCGTGTTGTCCAGGCCGCCTCCGGCGTAGAGGATCACAACGAGATCTATGATCTGGAAGCCAGCCATAAACCAAATGCGCCCCGTGTGCGGCGGATTAAGACGCCCCATTTACATTTTTCGGCGTTCGAAGACCTGGTCCGCGACACGGATCTGACGGACCCGGTGGCCGGCCTGATTGGTGAAGACATTCGACTGTACGGGGGCAAGATCAACATTAAGGCGGCCGGCTATGGCGCGCCTGTGGAATGGCACCAGGATTGGGCCTTTTACCCCCATACCAACGACGACGTACTGACCGTCGCCATAATGTTGGATGACATGGATGCCGACAACGGCTCCCTCGGGATCATGGCGGGCAGCCACAAGGGGCCCATATTCGATCATCATGCAGATGGTGCCTTTTGCGGTGCGCTGGATCTGGCCGCGAATTCATTGGATTTCGATCAGGCCGCGCAAATGACCGGTAGGGCCGGGGATATGTTGATATTTCATTCCCGCTGTGTGCATGGCTCCCCCGCCAATCGGTCGAACCGGCAACGGCGTCTAATGATCTGGGAAATGACCGCCGTCGATGCCTGGCCCCTGGCCGGACTGCGTGACGGCTATGACGAATTTGAAAGATGGGTGATCCGGGGTGAAAGCAGCCTGGTCCCGCGCCTGGAAGACGTCCCCGTGCGGATGCCTTATCCGTTAGCGGTTCACGGCGGCTCCATCTATGAAAACCAACGGGGCATGGAACAGCAATACTTCAAACACATGGGCGCGGGCGGCGATTAGTTCCGTGCAGGCGGTATCCCGGCACCAATATCTATGAAGCTCGCCTGCTCGGACGGCGCCAGTTGCTGCAGGTGGTCCATGGCGCGGAGCATTTCAGATCGGCCCAACAGACCCATGACACTGAGCAATTGAACCGGTTGGCCGGCCTTATTCGACCGCACGGGCAGGCTTAAGATTTCCGCTGGTCGATAATCCTGGTTTTGAAAGGCGATATTCCAGATCCAGACGACGCCGCAAGGTTTATGGGCAATCTGTACAATGCCCGCACCCCTGGCGGCCTGGTACTCAGGCTCCGTTATTTCGAGGAGATTACGGCCCGTCAGTTCAATCCCCATGACCTCACGGATCATGGTACCGGCCAGACGAAATGTAAGCTCCGTCTCGGATATAACATCGACAATGGTAATCCAGGGCAGAATCTCGACAATATCTTCCAGCTGCATATCGGCGCGTGCCGGCATGATCTTGTCGCCCCGCCAAGCCGCCCAGGCCGTAGCGAGTTGCTGGCAAATTTTTGTCGTCGATCCAAGCTCGTTCAGTTGCATCCTGCCGATCCAGTCGCCGCATTCGACGCCACTATTGGCATGTTAATATATAGTTTTAGTCAACAATTTTCCCAGCCCACCCTAGTTTCGGAAAATGAATAACTTTTCTTTGATTTGTACAAATATCACCTACATATTAAGCAATTCATATGATGGCTTGGCGTCTATATCCGCCAGGATGGTAAAGATCGGGTATGAGGGAATAGATCATGTTGATCAAGAACGTGCGTTTTTCGGCTCTGGCACTGGCCATCGCCATGCTTTTTACGGTACCGGCATATGCAGCCGATGCAATTTACAGCAATTGGCTGGGCCGGGCCATCGGCGGCTATGACCCGGTCGCCTATTTCACCGAGGGCAAACCGGTGGAAGGTAGTGGGGACTATACCGCCAAATGGAAAGGTGCCGATTGGCGCTTCGCCTCCGCCGCCAATCGGGACATGTTTGTCGCCGCGCCTGAAAAGTACGCGCCGCAATATGGTGGCTATTGCGCCTATGCGGTGGCACAGAACTCCACCGCCAAGATTGATCCGACGGCATGGGCCATAGTGAACGGCAAGCTGTATTTGAATTATTCCCACGATATTCAGAAAACCTGGATCGCGAACCGGGATGCGTTTATTGTCGCAGCCGACAAGAACTGGCCCAGCGTCTTGCAATAAGTGTCCTGAAACAGATTTGAGGCTACCCCGTTAGGGTCGGACCACGAGGGGCAGTGTCAGGCGCGCTGAAAGGCCGCCCAGGTCGGATGCGGCAAGATCCAACTTACCCTGATAAAGCCCCGCCATATCAGCGACAATTGCCAGGCCTAAACCGGAACCAGGCTTGCTTTCATCCAAGCGGCCGCCGCGGGCCAACATTTCGGCCCGGCGTTCAGGCGGCAGGCCGGGACCGTCGTCATCGACCGCGATGACCAGCGTGCCGGCCTGGGAACTGATGTTCACGCGCACTAGGCCGCGGGCCCATTGGCAGGCATTGTCCATCAGATTGCCCAACATTTCCTGCAAATCTTCACGTTCTCCGGCAAAGGCCAAATCGGTCGCGCCATCAACTGTGATCTGGACGCCGCCGTCCCCTCCGTCCCCGTGGGCCTGGTGCAGGCGACTTAGCACCCGCGCCAGCTCCGCCACCACCGGCGCAACCTCGCAACGGGCACCAAGCACGCCGGCGGCAGCAGCCGTACGGGCGCGGGAGAGATGGCGGTCCACTTGTCGACGCATTTCAACCACTTGGCGGCGGACGTGGGCAGCTAATTCACCCTCAACCTCCGCCGCTTCATTCCCCAAGACCGCCAGGGGGGTTTTCAAGGCATGGGCCAAATCCCCCGCATGACTTCGGGCCCGGCTGATCACAGCCGCCTGATGCCCCAACAAGGTGTCAATTTCATCCGCCAGGGGCTGAATTTCAGTTGGGAACACGCCTTGTAATTGTTCCGCCTTTCCGGCCCTGATAGCCGCCAATGAACGGCCGATCTGGGCCAGGGGGCGCAGTCCGATCTGGACCTGCAGGACCATGGCACCAATCAGACCCAGGCCCAGAATAACCAGGGCAATGGCCAGCAATCTATCAAAGCGCGCTATATCGGCCGTGCCGGCAGCGCTATCCCCGGCCAATTGAAACAGAACCACGCCGTCGACCCCCGTCAGCGTCAAACGCCGGGCTGCCATGCGGAGCTGCTTGCCGTTAGGCCCGGCGATATCCTGAAATATCACGCCACTTTTGCGGTTTTGCCCAAGGGTCCGGGGCAATGCGCCGTCCCACAAAGAGCGGGAGCGTAGAAGGGGCGCCTCCCCGTCGCTGATCTGCCAGTACCAGCCCGAAAGGGGCTGTTGGAAACGCGGGTCGGGCAAAGGGCGGCGCAAAGACGGAAGGGGTGACGGATTTGGTGACGGAACAGATGTCGGGGCGGGCGACAAGGTGGGTAATGGGCCGTCCTGCCCGTCCCATTCGCTGGCTGCGACGAGGCCCTCCAAAAGGGCGGCCAGTCTGTCATCGAAACCCCGCCGCACCTGATCAGCGAACAAGGCCGACAGCAAAGCCCAGGCCACCAGCAAGGCAATGGCGCACCATAGCGCTGCCATGGCGATCAGGCGCAGGCGGAGGGAGTTACCGCCGAATTTCATAATTTAGGTGCCATCATCGGAAGCACCGTTATCGGAAGCGCCAAGGCGATAGCCCAGGCCGCGCACGGTTTCGATCAAACCGGCCTGGGTCTTGCGGCGCAGGCGGCCCACGAAAACCTCGATAGTATTGGAATCCTTATCGAAATCCTGCTCGTACAGATGTTCGACCAATTCCGTGCGGGAAATAACCTTGCCCTGGTGGTGCATCAGATAGGACAACAGGCGGAATTCCAGGGCCGTCAATGATACGTTGCCACCATCGAGGGTCACTTTCGAGGCGGCAATATCCAGGCGCAACGGCCCGCATTCGATTTCATTGCTGGCGTGGCCCGCAGCCCGGCGCAGCAAGGCCCGGATGCGGGCCAGCATTTCCTCAATATGAAACGGTTTTGCCAGATAATCATCCGCGCCCGCATCAATGCCCGATACCTTGTCGGACCAGCGGTCCCGCGCCGTCAGGATCAGAACCGGCATGTCCCGGCCATCCCGCCGCCATTGTTGCAGCACCGTGATACCATCCATTGTGGGCAGGCCCAGGTCCAATATGACCGCATCATAGGGCTCCGTATCGCCCAAAAAATGCCCCTCTTCCCCGTCATGGGCCAGATCCACCGCATAGCCCGCATCGACCAGGGCCCCGCGTAATTGCCGGGCCAGATCCGCGTCATCCTCAACCACCAAAAGCCGCATCAGCCTTACCTCCCGCCCTGCAGGACACGGCCTGATTTGGCATCCACCGTCAGCCGCCGCACCTGATCGCGAGGTGCCAGCAACTTTATACGATAAATCCAGCGCCCTTGCCGATTTTGCCCCAAATTCGCGTCCAGCAAACGCCCAGGGTAACGCCGCCCGACGGATTGCATGATCTGGCGGAGGGGCAGCACATCGCCCGCACTGACCGCATCGCGGGCGCGGTCGTGATCACGCCTGTTTTTCTTGCGCTGCTTGTTGCGCTTAGATTGCGCCAGCTGCCATTTGCCCGCTGCCACACGGGGCACAACCTGCTCCGCGCGCTCCCCGCGCCAAACGCCGGGTCCGGCCACAGCATGCGACGCGCGGGCCAAACCAGGCAGCGCCAGTACAGTGATCAAAACCAATATGGAGAGACATCGTTGAACCATGCCATATCCTAACCCAACCGACCTGAACGGCGGGTGAATGAATTTACTGTGGCTAATATTGACTTCACGGGCCTTGGCCGGGTATCTGACTGTCACCGCAATTGCGACGCTGACAATACCTCCAGAACCCACAAAACATCAATGCAGAAAAAATCGAATCCACAATCACGGTCAAAATATATTGCTTATTATCAGTATGTTAAAATAAAAAATAAATTTATATATAAAATTATATAGACATTTATAATTTAGACTCTATATGGTGTTCTATCGATACCAGGTAAGTAGGAGAAGGTCATGACCAAGTTTACCCAGAGCATAATTCATGTGGTTGATCCCGCACCCAGCATAAACGTAAGGCCTGGCAGCATACGCGACAGACACTTCAAGCTAATGGCGCAAGCTGACGGAAAAACCGTGGCAGAATTCTACGCCCTCACAGAGGCTGACGCGGACATACCTGGCCGCGCTTCCAAGAAAACGATCAGTCGCAGCGTCGACGCGGGTCAAATTACCTTAGAAGCGCCAAAGACGGTGGTAATGGTTCTGACGGCGAAGAGCGCAGAGGAACTTCGTCAAATTGGTGGAAGTGGAGACTGGAGACTGAACCCAAAAATAGTTGCGGTTACAGATTTTGTGGTTTGCTGTCGCAATGTCTTCCACGAAGGATCGAGACACACTACTAATCATGGGGAGGGATTCTTGATTGCTAAGATTAAGGGATTGAAGCCATCAGTGGAAAGTCCAGGTCGCCTCGTAATTCAGTTCAAGGAAGTCGCAGAAATAGCAATGGACAAGCTGTGGACCGGCGACCGCAACCCAGTTCGATATACGACATTGGCCGATCTTGAAATTGACCTGAGATCATTGGATTTTCAGCCGTTGTCTGAAGTGCGGGAGCCCGTTGTTGCAAAAAATTTGAAAGCAATCGACGAGAAGGAACCAAGCGGCCTTACCATAGCCGAAGCCAAAAAGGGCTTAGCCACTACCTTTGGTGTTGATGAAAATGCTGTCGAGATCACGATACGGGGGTGATTGCGATGCCTGCACAAACCATAAGAAGGATTGGGGTCAGGTCTTTCATTTTGCATTAATGCGTGATCCGAAATTACGGTGACACGGTGTAACCCCGACGGCGGCAGAGCTGGCTCAGCGCGCGGCGTAGCCACCATCCACCGGCATGGCGACGCCGGTGACGAAGCTGGCGGCATCACTGGCGAGGAATGCAGCTACTTCCGCTATTTCCTCCGGCTGGCCGAGCCGCCCCATCGGGTGCAGCTCTTTGAGGAAATCCTCATGGCCTTCACGCTCGAGCATAGGGGCAAGAATGGGCGTCTTGATATAGCCGGGGCAGATCGCATTGACGCGCACACCGACCTTGCCGAAGGCGACGGCGAATTGCTTGGTCAACCCGACAACACCATGCTTGCTGGCCACATAGGCGCTGGCGGCTTCGATCGTGACGGGGTCGTCGTGATATTCGAAGGGCCGCATCAGCGCGCCGAGACCCGCGACAGAGGCTGTGTTGACGATCGCGCCGCCGCCCTGGCCCGCCATGATCGGGCAGGCGTGGATCAGGCCGTAGTAGACGCCATCCAGGTTGATGGCGGTGGTCGTCTCCCAATTCTTGCCGCCAACGCCTGCATTGTTCATGAGCACGTCCAACCGGCCCAGATCGCGGGTCGTCTTGGTGAGCGCTTCCTTCACCGCCTCCTCGTTGGCGGTATCAAGCGCGCTAACCACAGCCTTTGCACCCAATTCCTCGACCCGCGCGGCGGTGGCCTGCGCGCCCTGCTCGTTAATGTCGGAGCAGACAACGGTGGAGCCTTCCCCAGCGAGCTTCAGCGCCATGGCTTCGCCGATGCCGGAGCCAGCGCCGGTTACAAAAGAGACGCGGTTTTCAAATGCGGACATTGTGGGTGTTCTCCTGGTTTGATTTCGGTGACAGTAACTCCGATTCCAATTTTTTCAAACTGACGCACTACCCTCCATTTCGTACGGCAATATTGACTTCACCGTCCCGAGACGGGTATCTGACGGCATTATTCAACGACTTCATCACATTATGGCGGGCTAATCAGGTATGGCGTCTTATCAATACATCTACACCATGCGCAATTTGCGCAAGGTATTCCCCGGTGGCCGGGAAGTTCTGAAAGACATCACTCTGGCGTTTTTTCCGGGCGCAAAAATCGGTGTTATCGGCGGTAATGGCGCGGGTAAATCGACCCTGCTGCGGATCATGGCCGGTAAGGAGACGGAATTCATCGGGGAGGCCTGGGCCGCCGAAGGCGTCCGCGTGGGCATGTTGAGCCAGGAGCCGGAGCTGGACCCGGAAAAAGATGTGCTGGGCAATGTCACCGACGGCGTGCGCGAAACCAAGGATCTGCTGGATCGGTTTGAGGCTGTCAGCCTGCGCTTTGCCGAGGAAATGACAGACGACGAAATGAACGCCCTGATCGAAGAACAGGGCGAATTGCAGGAACAGATCGACGCCAAGGACGCCTGGGATCTGGACCGCCAATTGGAGATCGCCATGGATGCTTTGCGTTGCCCAGCGGGTGATGCGGATGTGACCAAACTGTCGGGTGGTGAGCGGCGGCGGGTGGCGTTATGCCGGTTGCTGTTGGAAAAGCCCGATCTGTTGTTGTTGGATGAACCGACCAACCATCTGGATGCGGAATCCGTGGCCTGGCTGGAACGCTTTCTGCACGATTATACCGGCACCGTGGTGGCCATCACCCATGACCGTTATTTCCTGGATAATGTCGCCGGTTGGATTTTGGAATTGGATCGCGGCCAGGGCATTCCCTACGAAGGCAATTATTCCGGCTGGCTGGTACAGAAACAAAAACGCCTGGAACAGGAAGGCAAGCAGGAAGAGGCCCGCCAGCGCAGCCTGGCGGATGAACTGGAATGGATCCAGCAATCCCCCCGGGCCCGCCAGGCGAAAAGCAAGGCGCGTATCCGGGCCTATGACGAACTGCTGGCCCAGGACGTCGGCGCCCGCGCCAAAGGGGCGCAAATCGTCATTCCGCCAGGGCCCCGCCTGGGTGATCTGGTGATCGAGGCTGTGGGCCTGGAAAAAGCCTACGACGACCGCCTGTTGATCGACGACCTGAACTTCAAATTGCCGCCCGGCGGCATTGTCGGTGTGATCGGCCCCAACGGGGCCGGCAAGACCACCCTGTTCCGGATGCTGGTGGGGGAGGAAACCCCCGATAAAGGCGATCTGCGGGTCGGTGATACAGTTCAGTTGGGCTACGTGGATCAATCCCGCGACGCACTGTCGGGGGAGGCCACGGTTTGGCAGGAAGTCTCCAACGGCGCAGAGGAAATTATGCTGGGCAAGCGCGGCGTCAACAGCCGGGCCTATTGCACCTGGTTCGGCTTTCGCGGTGCGGATCAGCAAAAGCCCGTGGGGCAACTATCGGGCGGTGAACGCAACCGGGTGCATCTGGCCAAGATGTTGAAATCCGGCGCCAACCTGATCCTGCTTGATGAGCCAACCAACGACCTGGACGTGGACACCCTGCGCGCTCTGGAAGAAGCTTTGTTGCAATTTGCCGGCTGCGCCATGGTGATCTCCCATGATCGCTGGTTCCTGGACCGCATCGCCACCCACATTCTGGCCTTTGAAGGCGACAGCCACGTGGAATGGTTCGAAGGCAACTACGAAGCCTACGAGGAAGACCGCAAACGCCGCCTGGGCCACGAAGCCGACCAACCCCACAGGATCAAGTACAAACCAATTTCGCGGTGATGGGGTGAGGGGGTACGTTGCAGAATTCCATGCTGACGCCTGACCAGAGACCTTAAGCCACGCCGGGTTATTGCACTGGAACAAATCTGTTTTGGTCAGAGAAATGTGTCGGCAGAGCACGTTGCAGGACGCGGGCGGCGTCGATCACATAGGTATCGCCCGCCATCGGGTAACGCTGCGCCGAATTTAAGTAGGCGGCGATCCCCGGCAGATCCAGAACTTGGCCATGCAACGCAGCTAACAGAGGGGTGTCTACCAGGAGGCCCGGCACCCATTCAAGATATCCGCTCAACGCCTCAGCAAGGACAACATCGGCGAACGTTAGGCACGCGCCAGCACAGAACCCTGTACCGTTGTCCGCCAACCGAGCTTCGAACACTGGGCCAAATTTTGCAAACCTGCCCTTAAGAGTTTCCACAGCGGCTTCGGCGGTCGGTTGAAACGCCGCCTGTATCGAAGTTTCGGCGAAATCGGCGACGGCACCTGCCATCATATCGCACCACAGCGCATCCGCATCACTCTCACCATAATAACCGCCACGGCGCGCCAGGTAACGGATCATCGCGCTGGATTGGCTCAGGTTGAGGCCATCGATTTCCAGAAGTGGCATTTGATCGAAAGGCAGCTTGCCCGTCGCCCGCAATGCGGCCAACGCTTCCGGCGTGTCAATCGCCACATTTTCAAAATCGATCCGGCTTACCGCCAACATCCACCGGGTTGTTTCCGCCCGACCCCGGCCTTTAAAATAATGAAGTCGCGTCATCTCGGTTTTTGATCCTTTTAATTTCAGCGAATAAATTGCTGTACGAAATCGGCACCAAGGCCAACGTTTTCAAAATGAGCACGGCACATATCGATTTTGGTGAAGACGTCTTCGTATCCCAAATGTTTGCCATGGGTGTCGACATAGTACATCACACCGTTGACCTGGAAATAGGTGATCATTTCATCGATGTCTTCCGGCACCACCAGTGTGTGGGTCTCGCCCGGCGGTTCATAGACGTAGCCGCCCTCTTCCGCGACCCAATCATGTTCGAGATAGTGCCAACGCCCCTTCAGCACAAACCCATGCACCGCATTGGGGTGCCGGTGCCGAGACAGGACGCCGGATTTTGTCACCTTCAGCAAGTTCATCCAATAGCCCTGCGAGACATTCAGACACAAGGGCCGAAAGAAGACGTGCTCGGTCTGCTGAACCCACATCCGGTCGTCATTTTCTGATAGAGCGTCAGGAACGACGATCTCAGGCAGCGCATCAGGTGGCATTGGCAGCTGATAGGGGGCGCGGGTGTTTTCGTCGGTTTCTACGACAGGCATCGGGAAATCCTTTTGGTATTACTTCTCGACATGACGGCTCTATTCGTTGCTTTCCGTATCCCGGAACAGCCATTTGAATAGTCGTCTGATTTCCCCCGCGCGGGAGCGTTCCGCCACCTCCCGCAGCGCAGATTCATCCCAAGTCGTGATCTCGCCACTGACAATTTGTTGAGGTTCGCCGGAAAAGCGGCTGTTTTGATAATTCGTGGTCATTTCCAATATCCTATAATGTATGTTTTATCATGAGTAAGCCTTTGGAACGCCAAGGTTGAACTAGACTATTTGTTGGTTTTCCGTGCTTACAATTGTGATATCGGTCTTATCACGCTATGAAACAAACGACGATTTGTCGCAAATGCATGACATATTATCATGAAAAGGACACTGCGATGGCGCGTTTACCGAACCTGAATGGCTTGAAATTTTTTGAGGCCACCGCCCGGCACCTCAGTGTCGGCAAGGCGGCGGCGGAGCTGAATGTGACGCAAACTGCCGTCTCTCATCAATTATCCCGCTTGCAACGGGAACTGGGCCTGGATCTGCTGCAACGCAACGGTCGGGGCGTGGAACTGACTGCAGCGGGCAAGACCTTGCTGCCCCATGTGCGGGCGGCGTTCGATGAATTGCGCCTGGGCGCCTCGCGGCTGCAACGGTCCCAGGGCAGCCGCACGGTAACCCTTTCCACTACCACGACCTTTGCCTTGAAATGGCTGGTACCCAGGTTGTCGGGGTTTCAGAAAATGCATCCCGACATCGACCTTCGTCTGACCACAACCCTGCGCATGATCGATTTTCGCCATGACGATGTGGATGCTGGGATCCGTTGGGGCCTTGGCGATTGGCCCTTTGTGCACACGGAAAAGATGATGGAGGATGATATTTTCCCAGTCTGTGCGCCAAGTTTGCTCGCCAGCAACCCGCTCAAGTCGCCGCTGGATTTGGCAAACCACACCTTGCTGCATGATGTGCAGAATCCCGATCTGTGGCAGTACTGGCTGACCGGCACCGGCACCAAAGGCATCGATGCCGCTTCAGGCACCACGTTAGATTTCACCGCCGTCGTGCTGGGGGCCGCCATTGATGGCCTGGGCGTCGCCATCGGCCGCAGTGCGCTGGTGGACGGCGATCTGGCGGCGGGCAGACTGGTGGCGCCTCTGGACCGCCGCCTGCCAAGCGGGGCCGCATTCTACCTGGTCATGCCAGAGCGTTCCCGAAAGCTGAAGGACGTTCGTGCCTTCCGCGAATGGCTGTTCCATGAACTGGAGATGACCGACAATTGACCTGGACTCCATGTCCCATTCAGCCTGAGGTAATGGCCGCATGACCGCTAATGGCAACACCCAGACTTCACTTTTGACCCATCAAATACAAGCCGATTTCACGTTGATGGGGCGAGGGGGTACGTTTGATGCATATGCGACGTCGATGCTAGCGCAATAGAGCATCCCACGTAAGGGGAGCCGGCGCGCACTGGAAGAACGGGTCACCCAACTAGAACTAACCAAAGCAGAATTAGAGGAACGCGGTGCCAAGTTGGCGAAACTGACGCGTGACCTGAAAGAAGCCCGAGACAGTGCCGAAAAGGCCAACCGGAGCAA
>JABJKS010000022.1 GCA_018660265.1 Rhodospirillaceae bacterium
CAGAAAACTACGATATTTCAACAGGTTAATCTACGCTCGCCGACAATTCAAAGCCCCACTATGAATAATTCGGGCTAGTTGAAACGGGAGGAATTGCCAGACGTTTGGCATGGGCGGTTACGGCGACGAAGGTTTCATGCTATAGCGTGCGGAGGCTGTCCTGGTCCTGTTCTGGCGGGGAAGGCTGCCTCGATCGGTGAATTCGCGGACCGACTGTTCGAACGACGTGAAAATGGCGCGCCTAGATGGGAAAATTTCGAACCACGGCTCTCGCGTTTTGCTTACGCAAACAGCTGCCGCCAAATGCTGATTTCTGTGATGCTTTATGCTTTCCTTTGGAAAGCGCGTTAATGGCGCGCCCGGGAAGATTCGAACTCCCAACCTCCTGATCCGTAGTCAGACGCTCTATCCAGTTGAGCTACGGGCGCGCAACCACAGGGCCGATTGTGATGATCCAACCTGCGGAGCCGCCTACCTAAACAAAAGCCTGGGCCAAGGCAAGCGCCATGGCGCGGCGCAGGGGAAAAAAAGTCGTGGGCGGTGTCCGACGCCTCTAATCCACGTTGGTGGGATGTCCTTCGTAGCAAGATTACTTGTTACAATCGCGCGCATTGGCTAAGCTTTGTTGCGATTGCGAAATGTATCTGGTGTATATGATCTTTAGACTGGATAGATGGAAATAATTAAGGGTTTCGGGGGTATCCTGGGACCATAAGTGGGGGTATAGGCTTTTTTTTGCATAAATCATGTGGAATTGGCTGTATCCTGTGTATCGAATCGACTATGACTGAGCCGGCTGACGAAACGACCAGCTAAGTATCTAAATTATAAGGACTTCAGCTTAAATGGTTTATTGGGTTCGCCTGTCAGGGAGAGTGAATTTGCGCAGGTCGACGGGGGCTGTCCTTGGGGCGGCAATCTTGCTTTCAGGATGCTCTTTTGCGTCTGATTCGTTGTGGCCGTCTTTGACGGGTGACGAACCGGCGGGCAATGCGTCTGAAAAAGTTTCCATTCCGCCCTCACGGGCCGAGATGAATAGGCAACCAACCTATAGTCCGCCGCCACCCGCCATGTCCGGCGCACCGGCCCCGACCATGGCAGCCGGTAACCTGATGACGGGGCAGCCAACGGGAACGCTGGTCGGACAAAAGGTCGGCCAGCTGCGCGGTGAGCTGCAACGTCTGAAGGGCCAGTTGGGCCAACAGAACGGGCAACTGCAACAAATCCGCCAGACCACGACCAATAACGCCCAGCGTTATCATGGGACTGTGGCCGCCGTTACCGCGCGTTTGCAACTGGGCACCACGCCGGGCAATCCCATCCTGGTCAACCAGTGGAACGCCGCCCAGGCGGAGCTGGACCGGATCAGCGGTGACATCGCCACCATGAACAGCCTGGCCAATCAAATTGCCTCCAATTCTTCACTGGCTGCTTATGTTCTGGAATCCGCACGCGCCGCCTATGGCCTATCGGGTGCTATTGATGAGGATCACCGGCAACTGGCATTGTTGGAAGATGAAACCAACCGCGCCGTCGTACTGATCGACCGCCTGTTGGGCGAAATTAACGAAGACGTGGCGCGACAGACCTCTTATGTGGCTGGCGAACGCAGTAATCTGACTACGCTTTCCTCGTCCATCAAAAACGGTGAGCTGCACGGCAGCAGTCTTATGGCCAGGGCCTTTGCCTCCGGCACGCAGCCGACAACGTTTTCCACTTCCAGCACGCCGCGGCGGGGCTTTGTGGCCGGTGGCCGTCAGGCTTTGGTGGTGATCCGGTTTGACCGGCCCAACGTGCCCTATCAACAAGCCCTCTATACGGCGGTGTCAAAAACTCTGCAGGTACGGCCCGACGCGAATTTTGATCTGGTTGCCGTGACGCCAAGTCAGGGCAACGCCTCGGAACAGGCCATGGCGCAATCGACCATCAAAAAGCACACCAACGGCGTGCTGAAAACATTGATGGATATGGGCCTTCCCGCCAGCCGGATTTCGCTTTCCGCTTCATCGTCGTCGAACACAGCCAGCAACGAAGTGCATATCTACATCCGCTAAGGCAATTCGGAATAAAATCGGTTGGGGCGGTGCTTTAGGTGCCGCCCCTTCTTTTTTGGCGATAGCTATCCCAGCACATAAATTATGGTGCGCAGGCCCGAATGACCGCTTCGAACGTCGCCCTGGCACCTGGGCCACGGGCAAAGGGGCTGAGAATGGGGAGGTCGATGCCCGACTGACGATAGGCCTCAATCTGCTCCTTGCACTGACCAGGCGTACCAACGATGGAGGTGGCATCGATCATGGCATCGGTAATGCAACGCTCCGCCCCCTCCCGATCCCCCTTGGCGAAGGCTGCCGCTGCCGCTGCGGTTTCTTCTTGAAAGCCGTAGTCCGCGATCATCTGGCGGTAGCGGGGGAAGAAACCCACATAGAATGTCAGGCCGGGCCGCATGGAATTCAGCGCCTCTTCCCGGCTGTCCCCCACGGCGATGGGTAATAGAGAGGTCACTTCAACCTTGTCCGGATCACGGTTGCCGCGGGCCGCACCCTCGGCCAGGTGTTGTTTGACCTGGGCCCCGGTTTGCAAGGTACTTCTGGTCAGGATGATGCCGTCGGCAATCTCTCCACAAACGGCCATCATCTTTGGGAAAACGGCTGCGG
This sequence comes from Rhodospirillaceae bacterium, assembly GCA_018660265.1. Taxonomy (GTDB): domain Bacteria; phylum Pseudomonadota; class Alphaproteobacteria. The sequence continues at coordinate 2,658 of JABJKS010000022.1, forward strand.
CATAAATGGGAATGTCGGGACGCCGGGGAGTGAACCATAGATCAAAATTCTCGATAGTCACGGTCTCGCCCTGAAAGCTGGCCCGCCCGTTTTGCAACAGGTCACGAATGATGGTGACGCTTTCCCGCAGCCGGGTAATGGGTTTGCTGTATGCCACACCATGTTCCGGCACCACCTGAACCTTGTGAGACGACCCAAGGCCAAGGATAAATCGCCCTTGCGAGATATCATCCACGGTCGCTGCCGCCATGGCGATGGTGGGGATGGACCGGACATAGACGCTGGAGATTGCGGTGCCCAGGCGGATTGTTGATGTTTTCATGGCGCATGCGGTCAGAACGGAAAACTGATCGCCGCCATGACCTTCCGCCACCCAGGCGGATTCGTAACCAAGGCTTTCTGCCAATGCCACAAGACCAGGAATTTCAGAGGGGTTCGGGCCGCCGGAGACGGCGATGCCTATCTTATTCATTGCTTTAAGTTCCTACTTTGAGGGGGCTGACCAGCCCGCGCAAGGTTGCCAGCACACTCAACGGCGTCAACAGGCCCGTAGCTGGATTTTCGGGCGAGGGGATGCCCTCTATCGTCATCTCGAACCGGGTGGCATCGGAATCTACATTAATGGTGTGGGTGTTGCGGGTAACGCCGGGGTCGGCCCAAATCTCGATGCTGGTGTTGTCCGGACCGTTCCCGGCCATGCTTAAAGCGGCGGCGACATTGACGTTGGCGGGAAAGCCCCTGGCCGCCTCCCGCGCGGTGCCTGCAAAGACCAACTTTGCCGCCGTCAGATTTTCGACGCTGATGTTATTGTCGACCAAATGCGGCGCACCGGCCAGGCCGTTGGGCGGCTTGCGGGTGACCATGTGAACGGAATGAATAACTCCTTCAGCGGCTGCCCGCACCGCATCCAACCCCAACAATGCCCCCGTGGGCACGATAATCCGGGCACCGGTATCTGCTGCACGGTCTATCAGATGGGGATGTTGCAACAGGGCACCGCAACTGAGCGGTATGAATATTTTTCCCGCTTCGACGGCGGCTTCCGCCGCTTGGGCAAAAACCGCCGCGGGGGCGCATTCCACAACCACATCGGCCAATCCTGCCAATTCGGGCAGGCTGACAACGGGGGGTGGGTTGGCCATGCCGGTCATGCGGCCTCGCGCGCCGGCATGGTCCCGGGCCGATACCGCAACCAGATGGATGCCTGGTATACCTCCGTTTTGATCGACGCTATCTAGAACCCGTGCGACTTTTTCGCCAATGGCACCAAAGCCGCCGATCCCGACCGTAAGGTCTTGGTTAGCCGACATCAGGGTTATAGACCTTGATGGGATGGTAGGTTTTGTAAACATCCTTTTGATCGGACCACATCACACCTGTTGCTGCGCCGCCATCGACGACAAGCGCCTGTCCGGTCACGAAGGAGGAACGGTCGGAGGCCAGGAAAAGCGCCATTTGGGCAATATCCTCGGGCATGCCTGTCCTCGGAATAGGCTGCCGCACAGCATAGGTATGGTGCACTTTCTCGATCAATTCATCGGAACGGCCAACCGTATTGGCCGACAAGGGCGTGGCGATATAGCCGGGGCACAGGCAATTGACCCGGATGAAGTGTTCGCCCAATTCCATGGCTGAAACTTTCGATAGATGCACCACCGCCGCCTTGGCCGCGGAATAGATGATCGGGCCCCGCCCGGCGGTAACGCCTGCAATACTGCCCGTATTGATAATGCTGCCCGATCCCTGGGCTTTCATAATCGGCACCGCATGTTTCATGCCCAGAAAGACGCCCTTGATCAGGACATCCATGGTCAGATCAAAATCGTCTACGGGAATTTCCTCAATCGGGCCCAGCACGCCGCCAAAGCCGGCGTTGTTGAACATACAATCCAGGCGGCCCCAGGTGTCCACGGCCACATCCACTGCCGCCCTGACCTCTGCCTCCTGCCGCACTTCTACCTTTTGAAATAAAGCCGATGGGCCCAATTCATCTGCCAGGGCTGCGCCCCGTTCCGGCTGCATATCGGCGATCACCACTTTAGCGCCTTCTGCCACGAACAACCGCGCCGCACTTTCACCGATACCGCTGGCGCCACCGGTTATGACGGCGACTTTTCCTTCTAATTCCGACATCTCCCAAACCCTTCGTTTTTTGATCGTTGACTTGATTAGAGCATGTCTAATAGGTGCTGCCCAGATTGTTTGGGGTCGATTTGGGGCTGATTGGGGTATGCAGGCACCCTTACATTGGTATAAATGGGTAATAAAATTGGATGGGAGCCATTGGATGACTGCGAACGAAATCGCCAGAGTGCAAAGTTATCTAAGGAGAATTTTTGCCAACGAGCGTATTGCCATAAGCCCGCCCGTGCGCCCCGGCGCGCCGATAGAGATTAATATTGCCGGAGAGTTCGTCGGTGTCCTGCATCGGGACGACGATGAGGGCGAAGTGTCTTATGACCTCAACATCTCTATCCTGGAAGAAGACCTCCCCCCCGTTGCTTAATGGGTAGCCTGAGATCCTCCGTAACTTAAGGCCCACCGTAACTTAAGGCCCACCGTAACTTAAGGCCCACCGTAATTTAAGGCACTATTATGAGCGAGCATTCCGACCATTCACACCTTTCAGACTCGGAACTTCGGGTCCGCGCCCTGGAATCCCTGCTGACTGATAAAGGTCTGGTGGACCCAGACGCCCTGAATACCATCGTCGATACTTATGAAAACCAGGTAGGGCCCAAAAACGGTGCCCGTGTGGTGGCACGGGCCTGGGTCGATCCGGCGTTTAAGCAGTGGTTGCTGAAAGATGGTACCGCCGCCATTGACAGCCTGGGCTATGTCTCAACCCAAGGGGCCGACATTGTGGTGCTGGAGAATACGGCACAGGTACATAATCTGACGGTCTGTACCCTTTGCTCCTGCTACCCTTGGGCGGTATTGGGCCTGCCACCTGCGTGGTACAAATCCTTTCCCTATCGGGCCCGTGCTGTGAAAGACCCGCGCGGCGTGCTGGCTGAATTCGGCCAGGGTATAGCCGACGATGTTGAAATACGGGTCTGGGACAGCACGGCGGAGGTCCGCTATTTGGTCCTGCCCGAACGCCCCGCCGGAACCGATGGCCTGGATGAAGAGGCGTTGTCGGATCTGGTAACGCGCAATTCCATGATTGGCACGGATCGCCTGGATGGGTCCGTTGATGGGAGGGTTGGGTAATGGACGGTATTCATGACATGGGTGGCATGGATGGCTTTGGCCCCATTCCTATCGAAAGGGACGAACCGATCTTTCATGCCGCGTGGGAAGGGCGGGTTTGGGCCCTGAATACGGCGTTGGGTGCTATCGGCAATTGGAACATCGATGCGAGCCGTTATACTTTGGAGCAGATGGACCCCGCCCTCTATCTTGCTTCCAGCTACTATCAACGCTGGCTGTATCGTACGGAAAATATCCTGGTGGCCCATGACATGGTCAGCCGTGCGGAAATTGAGACCCCGCCGGAACAACGCGCAACGGTGAAGCAGGGGGAGCCGTTGGGTATAGAGGAAATACTGGAACAGCGGCGGACAGAACGTTCAGCGCGGGTGGACGCGGATATTCCAGCGCAATTCCAGGCAGGTGATAAAATCCGTGCCCGCAATATCCACCCCAAGGGACATACCCGCATTCCCCGCTATGTGCGCGGCAAGGCGGGGGTGATTGACAGGGATCACGGTGTTTTTATTTTCCCCGATACCCATGCTGTATTCGCGGGCCAAAAACCGCAACATCTCTACAGCGTCTGTTTCACGGCGCGGGAGATCTGGGGCGATGAGGCCTCTGCCGTCGACAAGGTCTATGTGGATATGTGGGACGATTATTTGGAGCCCGGTCATTTGGAGCCCGGTCATTTGGAGTCTGGCGCATGAGTACGAACCTGCCAGATGCCACGGAATTACCGTCACTGCCCAGGGATGAAGACGGCCCGGTCTTTCGCGAGCCGTGGGAGGCCCAGGCCTTTGCCATGACCGTGTCTTTACATGCCCAGGGTCATTTCACCTGGCCGGAATGGGCCGAACATCTGAGTGCGGAAATAACGACAGCTCATGGCGAGGGGGACCCTGACCTGGGCGATACCTATTATTTGCATTGGCTAAAAGCGCTGGAAACCCTTGTCGCGGAAAAGGGCCTGGTGACATCGAAGGCCCTGGTGCAACGCAAAGACGCCTGGGATCGTGCGGCACACGCAACCCCGCATGGTCAGCCCATCGTCCTGGGGCCAAACGATTAGACCCCTTAAGTCTGTTCAAACAGCTGTGTTCGTGGATACCCGGATCAAGTCCGAGTATGACACAGTGCGCAAAATTTCAATCGCTTTTTGTCATTGCCGGACTTGATCCGGCAATCCATGTTACCGCAAGCGCCCAAGCTTAAAGTTTTAGGCCGGGTCGAAATAATGGATTTCGAACAATACGCAGCCGCCATTTGACTTGAACGGACCGTGAGGCGCACCGGGCGGTCGACAGGCATAGGTGTTGGCCGCGAATGGTTCGCCACCCTGACCATTGGCATCATTACCCACCGTCAGATCGCCGGAGACCAGATAAACCTCCTCCCAATGTTCATGGACAAAAGGTTCAGTGGTAAAGACGCCGGGTTGAAAGCGCAGCAATCTCGTGCGGCTGCCTTTGCCCTGGGCCTCATCCAAGGAACCCGCCAGGATTTTTTGCTGGATGCCGTCGGGGTAACCAACGGGCACTTCCCAGCCGGCATCAAAATCCACGGGAAAAAATTCTTTGTGCGCCTTGGTTACAGCCATAGTTGGTATCCTTGTCCTTAAGAAAGCAAAAGCTGACCCCATATTATCCGGAGTTTCCTTGCGGTGGCAGAAAAAATCTCGCAAATCATTGTTGGCAATTACCCAGGTTGCGTTATGGTTAACGCGCTTACGCAGTGTGAATAAAAAACGAAGCAATGGGGAGATTTTCTTATGAAGAGCATATCTAGATTCGCGACCTTGGCTGTACTAACCAGTGGACTTGCGCTGGCCGCAACGGCAAGCGAGGCAGCGGAATGCAAACCGTCTAAATGGGGTGCGGATGATGAAATTGGTGCGGCGAATTATGTCACGCCGCAACAGGTGCTGATGGCGACTAAATTAGTAAAAAAGGGTGAGAGCCATCCCCTCGGGATTGTTGTTGATCCAAAAATGCCGGCCTTTCCGCCGCGCTCCACTTCGCTGCAAATCGTCCAGCCGGGCCAGCATAACGGTCGCAGCTTGGTTCAGGATTTCGGCTGGGATGCGGTCTACAACGATGATCTGGCACAACTTTGGTTCGGTACCGGGCCACAGATTGATGGCCTGGGGCATCTTGGTGAAGCCGGCGAATACTACAATTGCAACAAGGCCGTGGACTTCATCAATATTTCCGGTTTGAAGAAACTCGGTACGGATAAGATCCCACCGATGATCGGGCGCGGCGTCATGGTTGATATGGCGAAGCATTTTGGCGTGACGACAATGGACGCAGGCCAGGCGATCAGTTCAGCCGATATTAAAGCTGCGGCGAAGGCACAGGGCGTTGAATTTCGCCAAGGCGATGTCGTTTTGTTCCACACCGGCTGGACCGATGGCAAATTAGCCTCGGACCCGAAAGCCTGGGTGTCAGGCGAACCGGGCCTGAACAACGAAGCTTTCGCCTATATGGCGACCATGAACCCCATGGCCGTGGGTGCCGATACCTGGGGCGTCGACGTGGTGCCACCCGCTAAGGGAGACAAGGTTTTTTATGGTCACGTCCATTTGCTGAAGAACAACGGCATTTTCATTTTGGAAACCATGAATACTGGCCGTCTGGCAAAAGAGGGCGTGCATGAGTTCATGTTCGTGCTTGGCCAGGCCCGCATTAAGGGCACGGTACAGATGATCATTAACCCTGTTGCCATGTGGTAACCGACTGAACATTGATGATCGGACGGGGAGCGCTCTGCCGCTCCCCGTTTTCATTTGGAAGGCACGCGATTGTCCCTGCACAGTGCGCGTTCTTTTGCTGTCAAAAAGTTCAAGCGTCTGTCGCAATGTGGGTTGCGTGGGAACGATTGCTGGCAGCCATTGCCGACGCGCCGACAGGAGCGTATTTGAAGAACTTTCTCTACAGCTCATCTTTCAGACTGTAGCTATCCAGCATCCGATCCACCAGACTTTTGCTGCTGTCCCAGTCATAAGTGCGATAGCTGTGATTTTTGGTGACGAAGGTCGCGCCGGCATAGAACATTTCGTATTGCGTATGGCGCGAGGCGAATTCGGAACCCACTGCGTCCCAGGCCAGTTTGAAGAACTTCACCCGGTCTTCGGAACTGGCGACAGGGGATTGCTGGGTGATGTTGATCAGATCCCGCAGCTCCGGATTAGCGAAATCGGCCACGGATGAGGGCAGCATGATCATGCCGCCGCCTGCCAGGTCCCGCAGCGCGGTCATGACAACGGGGTATAGCTGTTGGGTCAGAACCTGGGCTGCGTACAGGCTGTGGCGGTCGGGCACATAATAGTCGCCATAGTACCAGCCTTTGACTTCCATGGCCTGGACCATGGCTTCCACCATGGCACCTTGGGCGGCAAGTTGGCCCAATGCCTCGCGCACCTGGGGGAAGTTCGTGGTGCCGTTGGTTTCGGTAATTTTGTGAGCCAGTCCGATGAGGAATTTCATCTTCACCATCAGGCGTATCTGGGCCTGATAGTTCTGGTAGACGTGCGCGGGGGTGGCGTGGAATTGTTTTTGGCACATCTCCACATCGCTATCGATGAAGACCCGCTCCCACGGCACATGGACATTGTCGAAAAACAACACTGCATCATTTTCGTCAAACCGGTGCGCCAGGGGGTTGTCGAATTCGCTTGGTGCCTGGGCCTCGTAGGACTTTCGCGACAGCACCTTCAATCCTTTAGCATTCATGGGAATGGCAAACGAAAGCGCGTAATTCTTATCGCCGGGCGGTAGGGGCTGGATGCAGGTGACGAAAACTTCATTGGCGACGATGGCGCCGGTTGCCAGCATCTTGGCACCATGTACGGTGATGCCCTTGTCGTCACGATCCACGACGCCCGCGGTGAGAAATTCCCCCTGTTGTTCGTGGGCGGCTTTGGAGCGGTCCGCCTGTGGGTTGATGATGACATAGGTCAGGTACAGCTCGTTATCCCGGGCATAGCGGTAATAGTCCGCCAGGGCATTGGCCCGATCAGGGTCATGCGCCTCAATTACATCCCGGCCCATGTACATGCCTGATATGCACGAGGCCACATGGTCCGGTGCCCGGCCCAGAAAGCCGCCATGCAATTCGGTCCAGGCGACCAGGGCCCGGCGGCGGGTCACCAAATCTTCATAAGAATGGGGCAATTGCCAGATGCGGTTGGCGCGGGCATCCATTTCGGGGCCACCGGTGCCACCGTGGCCATCAGATACTGCAAAGGTCATCAGCTCCCGATTGCCCGGCTGGCTTTGAAAATCATAGAGCTGAGCCACCGAGGCGACAACATTGCGAAAGGCCGGGTGCGTCGTGACATCATCCACCACGCCGCCATCCAAATAGACCTGGCGGCCATCGCGGAGGGATTGGGTATGCAGTTCTCCGGTCTTGATCATTGTTTTCCTTTTTCCCAAGCTGGGTGCACTATGGTGGTCAACGAGAAGCAGACATACGAGGGACGAGATGAGCCAACGGGACTGGGTACTTGAGCATATCCGTAAATACCGGGAGAGCAATGGCGCGGAGGGGCACATCTGGAAAGGTGTGGACGGCAGCCTGAACCTGCCCTGTCTGTTGTTGACCACAACAGGGCGCAAATCTGGGCAGCCGCGAACGACGCCCTTGATCTATGGCAAGGACGGGGAGGACCATATTATCATCGCGTCCCGCGGCGGTACGCCTGCCGATCCGGTGTGGTATGGCAATCTTGTTGAAAACCCTGAAGTGGAATTGCAGGTCGGTGCGGAGGTGTTTTCCGCCACGGCGCGAACGATATCAGGTGCGGAACGAAGCCGGGTTTGGGATATGATGGCGGAGATTTTCCCCTCCTATAACGACTATCACGAAAAGGCCAAGGCCACGCGGGAGATCCCCGTTATCGTCCTTGAACGGAATTGATGCCGATATTGCAGCAGAATAATTTAACGATTTATTGGTGTTGTTAGCGTCATATTAGGGCCTGCTTTTTGGCAACCCTTGTTATGGTCGCAATGCATCTAAACCGAACCTGGGGAAAAATTTGGGGGTATCAAGAGGGCCGGACCCGGTCGCGCGCCAGGTCTGTCGGCTCTCTATTTGTGTTCGCGATTGTCGCTTGCGCCCTGTGCCTCATAGCCGTGTTTTATCCCACGTTTATCTTCGCCAGCGCGTTCTTCATATGCGGCATGGCTGCCGGCTTGTGGCTGATGCGCCCGGGCCCGGCGGAGGCAAAGGCCGTGTCCGAGGCCACCCTGCACGCCAAGGTGTTTTTGACGACGGCGGATGGTGCCACCATCACCGATGCAGAGGGCAACATACTGGCGGTCAACGATGCCTTTACCCGGCTCACCGGCTATGGACGCGCAGAAGTTATTGGCAAAAATCCCTCCATCCTGTCGTCCGGCCTGCATGACGATGCCTTCTACAACCAGATGTGGGGGCAAATTGCCACGGGCGGCTATTGGGAGGGGGAGGTCTATAACCGCCATAAAGATGGTGAGGTCTATGCGGAGTGGTTGCGCATATCAAAGGTCCCGGACCCAGACGGCGGCGCGCCGAATTACATCGGGATATTTTCCGACATCACCGCCCGCAAAGCGACGGAAGAACATCTGTATCAAAGGGCCTATTCAGACGCCTTAACGGGGGCTGCCAACCGACCCTACTTGAACAAATATCTTGATCAGGAAATGCCCAGGGTGCATCGACAGGCTAGTTGTCTGGCCGTGCTGTTTCTGGATCTGGATAAATTCAAGCCGATCAATGACAAACATGGTCATGCGGCAGGCGATGAAGTTCTGCGCGTAATTGTCGACCGGATCCGGGGCGAACTGCGGGAGAACGACCTAGTCGCCCGTATCGGCGGCGACGAATTTGTCGTTGCCCTTTCCGATAGCGGCTCAGCCGATGGTGCCCTGCAGGTTGCCAGCCGCATACTGGCCATGGTCAGCCGCCCCATAACATGGCAGGGCCACGAATTTCACGTCTGCTGCAGCGGCGGCGTGGCAATCTATCCCGACCACGCAGATGACCGCAACGCCCTGATCGCCGCTGCCGACAAGGCGATGTATAAGGCCAAGGCGCGGGGTGGCAATTATGTCGCCCTGGCAGAGCGCGCGCCACCGCAACGCAAGAATTCCTTCGCATAGAGCAATTCCGATCTGCCATCAATTCGGTTAAACTATTCCCAGGCATGACGTTCTGTTTTGGGGATATGAAATCATGACGAAGATCAACGCAGCGACACGGGAGGAATGGCTGGTGCCCTTTGGCCGGGATACGGTGGCGGAAGGTCATAAGATGGGGTGGTTGCGTCATCACGATAAATATTGAAATTTCTCTGCCCACCGGCGGCATTGGCCAAATCGGCCACAATGGCGGCCCGGAAATACAATCCTCCCAGTCCTGGGTGGTGCACAGCTGGCGCGTGGCCCATGCCGAGGCCTGGAAAACACCGTCCATCGAAATCGTTCGCATGCGCTGTGCCCGGGCCCGAAATCTTGGCCTGGGTTATCGGGAATACACGTCCGTTATCATGGACCGGGGGCGGCATTTGCAGGCGGCGGTTATTATCCTTGATGGGTTAGATTTTGCAGGCAACGGCGGCGTGCTGAAAAAGCTGTCCGCGCTGAAATGCCCGGTGCTGATCATCGCCAACGATCCCTTGGGGCAGCTGAAAAAACTCTGCCCCAATGCCATCAACATCATTTCGGGTGACCGCATAACCCGTGATCCGATGGCTCTACGCAACACTCTTGCCCATCACGGCATCCACCCACTGGAAGCTTTCCTTGTGGGCAGTAGAGAACAAGACCGCACATACGCCCAAGCCGCCGGCCTGGCCAAGTTCATTCGGGCGCAAACCTATTTTTCGACGTAATTATGCCGTTGCCTAACGTGCCAACGGTCGGTCCCGCGCCGTGTGCTGTACGCCGAGAATATCCACAAAATCGATCTCGATGCTGTATATGACGATATAGGGCAGACCAGGCACCACCAGTTAGTAAGTATTCGGCACAACGCCATCGCGACCGGAAAATGGAAACAGTTCTAACCGACTGATAGACCTCCGGATGCGGCGAAGTACGCCTTCAGCCGCTAATCGATTGTCATTGCGAATGGAGGAAAATATTCCAGCAAGGTCTTCAAGTGCTACGAGTCGATATTGAATTCGCCTCATATACCCATTTTCTGAAACAAGCTTTCAACCTGTTCGTCTGTGGCATACACGGCAGGTTCGCTTAATCGATGCTTTATCTCTGCAATTTGATCCGCAGAAAGCTGAACGGCTTCATTGTCTTGTTGGGCAATACTGATGAGCACCTCAGCCGCTTCATCCTGCTGCTGCGGTGACATTTCGCGAATCCGTTGAACGGCTTTGTCAAATAGCTTTGTCATAGGCGCATTATAGCAAGGTAAATCTGAATGACAGCTAAATGCTGAAGCCGCCTACTTTTGTTTCCAAATATTCGCTGATGCCTTCGCGGCTGCCTTCACGGCCCAGGCCGCTGTCTTTTCTGCCGCCGAAGGGCGCGGCGGCGGATGCCGGGTTGATGTCGTTGACGCCGATGATACCGAATTCCAGGCCTTCGAACAGGCGCATGGCCTGGGTCAGGTTCTGGCTGTAGACATAGGCCGCCAGGCCATAGTTGGTGTCGTTCGCCATGGCCAGTACATCGTCGTTGTCATCAAAGGGCACAATGGCTGCCACGGGACCGAAGGTTTCTTCCCGGTAGATCAGCATATCGGGCGTGACGTCGGTCAACACGGTTGGGGCAAAGAAATGGCCCTGGCCTAAATCACCATTCGTCAGACGTTCGCCGCCGGTTAGAACTTTCGCGCCCTTGGCCACCGCGTCGCGGACCTGGCTTTCCACCTTGGCCACGGCAGCTTCGTTCACCAATGGCCCAATGGTGACACCCTTTTCCATGCCGTTGCCCGCCTTCATGCCGGCGACACGGCCTGTCAGGGTATCCAGAAAACCGTCGAGATTATTGCGGTGCACAAAAATCCGGTTCGGGCTGATACAGGCCTGGCCCGTATTGAGGAATTTTACCAATTGCAGGCCCTTGGCCGCGTGTTCGGGGTCCGCGTCCTCCAACACGATGAAAGGCGCATGGCCGCCCAGCTCGCAACTGACCCGCTTCATGTTGCCCGCTGCCTGTCCCGCCAGCATTTTACCCACTGCGGTGGAGCCGGTGAAGGTCAGTTTGGCGACCTTGGGGTTGGAAACGAATTCTTCGCCAATGGGTTTCGGGTCCATACCCGTAACCAGATTGACCACGCCGGGGGGAAAGCCCGCGTCCTCGAATATCTTGAAGGTTTCAATGGCGGTCAGGGGCGTCGCTTCCGCCGGTTTCAAAACCACGGTACAACCAGCGGCCAACGCTGGCCCTAACTTACGGGTGATCATGGAAATGGGATAGTTCCACGGCGTAATCGCAGCCACCACGCCGACCGGTTGGTGCAGCACATAAAACCGCTGGTCGGCCCGGGCGGAGGGTATGATTTCGCCATAAACCCGTTTGCCTTCTTCAGCGAACCAGCTCAAAAAATCGGCGGCGTATTTTACTTCCGTCATGGCGGCGCGCAGGGGCTTGCCCTGTTCCGCAGTCATCACCTTGGCCAGATTCTCCTGGCGCTCCATCATCAGGGCATGGGCCCGCATAAGGAATTCCGCACGTTGATAGGGCGTCGTAGCCTTCCATGTCTTGAACGCCTCGGCCGCTGCATCAATGGCTGCCCGCGCGGCCTCGCCACCGCCATCGGGCAGGGACTTGATAACAGCGCCCGTGGCGGGATTAAGGACTTCAAATTCAGCGTTGGCGGCGGCACTGGCCCAGCTACCGTTGATATACATGGCGTCTTTTTCCTACATTTCGTGACTTTTGGCGATCTTCATGGCGATATGCTCACCGGCTGTAATTGGTGCATAGCGCGGCGCGGCGCGTGGGTCCAGACATGTTGGCAGACACGCAATATTGGCGTCGAAATTGGGGTGCATGAAATAGCCGATGGACTGCCGCCGGCTCATGGCATCTTCCAGATTATCCGGGTTGGCGACCCGGTGCAGCGTTGAAACCCAACGATCATTGGTCCAGCGGGCCAGCATATCGCCCAGGTTCACCACCAGTTCGTCAGGTCCCGCCTGAAAGCCCAGCCATTCATCGTCCGGCATGCGGACTTCCAGGCCGCCCGTCGCTTCCGTCATGGCAAGAATGGTCATGGCACCGAAATCCGTGTGCGCGCCGGTGCGCAACTGACCCGGTTTTGGGGGGGCTTTCAGGGCCGGGTAATGATGGCAGCTTAGAATGGAGAAATGCCGATCGATTAGGGGGGCGAAATGATCTTCCGGCATCTCCAGGGCCACGGCGAAGATACGCAGCATATGCCCCGACAGCTTTTCGAAATCTCGATACAGCGCGACCAATGCGGCGTCGACCCCTGGCGGCTGGGTCGGAATGGTGTTGGGCCAATAGGCCGCTTCCGCCGCTGTCAGATCGGCATAATGGGCCTGATGATCATCCACGGGGCCTAGAAATACCGTCTCCCGCAGGTCCGGGGGGACCTCCCTGTCCAGGGTAGAGGCCAGACCCCGGGTGGCAAAGCCGTGATAGCCCCGCTGTTTCGAGATGCCCGTGGGATGCCATTGATCCTTCGTCTCCCGTGGCAGGTCCATAAATTCACGGGTCAGGGAAAATGCCCGTTGCAGACCGGCTGCGTCCATGCCGTGGCCCCGGATCACCAGAAAGCCAATATCCCGGCAGGACGCCGCGACCTGTTCGGCGACCTGGCGTTTGCCAACCTCATCACCGCTTAGAAACGGTGCGATATCTATGCGGGGGATTTCCATTTCAGCCTGCCATATCCGTGACCAGGCGATCATAGGGCGCGTCATAGCTGATCAATCCGCCTGAAATCATGGCCGCCTTCAGGCGGGTGAAGGCGGTAACGGGCAGTTCCGTGGTTCGCGCCCACAGGCCCGAAGCGCGATAGCCATCAATCATGCGGGCCAGATCCTCGTCCGCAAGATCTGGAAAATAATCGCTGACTTGGTTGGCGATATCCAAGGGCGTGCTGTCGTGGAAGACGGCCAGGGCGCGCTCTATACCGTGGACAAGGGCCTGGCAGGTTTCGGGCTGCGCCTCGGTGAATTTACGGGTCGTGTAGAAGGAGGTCCAACAGCTATCCCCCCGCATCGCCGCCCTATGCCAAAGATGGCCGTGCCCGGCGCTGACAAGAGCATCTGCGTAAGGTTCGAAGATTTGCACCGCATCCAAATCACCGCTGGCCAGGGCGGCGGCGTTCTCCGCCATGGTCTGGTCCTTAACCCAATCGATGCTGTCCAGATCAACCCCGGCCCGACCGATATCATCCTGCAGGGTCATCCAGGGTGTGGGGACTTCCGCGACCACGCCGACCCGCTTGCCCACCAGATCGTCGAAGCGAAAGCGATCATTTGGTTGTCGCCCCAGAATAATCGAGGGATCCCGCGCCACGATTTGGGCGAAGCAGATCAGGGGGCAATCCCTGTCGCCATCGTGATGCAGCATCACCCGCATGGGCCCGCCCCAGGAGACATCGGCCCGGCCATCGATCAGTCCCTGGGCGGTTTCCGGCGTGCTGGGGGAAGTCTGGACAGAGACATCGATGCCCACCGCCTCCCAGTCGCCGCGCACGATGGCCAGATAAAACGGCACGTAAACCACCGTTCGCATGTTTTCGTATAGAATGATTGGCCCACTCATTTTTTCACTCTTTTTTTGGCTCATGCGGGAAGCTTACCCGAGATTTGGGCTGGACGGAACGGCGATGGCACTGCAAAATTTGCATAGTTCCCCATTAAGGAAAATATCCCATGGCCAAAATCGAAGATCCTATCGAGTTCGAGCTGTTCAAGAATGCCATTTTCGCCATTGGCGACGAGATGGCGGTGACCATCTGCCGAACCACCTATTCGGGCGTCTTGCGGGATAACATGGATTTCTCCACCGCCCTGGCAGATGCCAACGGCAAGATGGTGGCCCAGGGTTTAACCCTGCCGGGACATCTCGGCTCCATTCCCGCCGCCCTGGCGGTGGTGGTGGAACGCTTCGAGGGCGATATCGGGCCCGGTGATATGTTCATTCTGAACGATCCCTTTGATGGCGGCATGCATCTGCCGGACATCTTTATCTTTCAGCCCCTGTTTCACGAGGGGAAGCGCGTCGCCTTTGCCGCGACCATCTCGCATCATTCCGACGTGGGCGGACGGGTGCCGGGATCGAACGCCTCTGACTCGACCGAGATCTATCAGGAAGGTCTGCGTATTCCGCCCCTGAAATTGTTCGAGGGGGGCAAGCGGAACGAGACCATGTGGTCCCTGATCGAAAAAAATGTCCGCATTCCGATCCAGGTTCTGGGTGATCTGCGGGCGCAACTGGCGGCCTGCCATATCGCCGAAACCCAATTCGCTGAGTTGCTGCGCCGTTATGGGCTCGAAAAAGTCGACATCTATATGGAGGAGGTCATTGACTATGCCGAGCGTCTGACCCGTGCGGCGATAGCGGAGTTGCCCGATGGGGAATGGTCTTTCGAAGATTGGATCGATGATGATGGTATCGATCTGGACCGGCCCATCCGCCTGTTCGTGAAGATCACGAAATCCGGTGAGGAGATGGTTGTGGACTGGACGGGAAGTTCCGAACAGGTAAAGGGTGCCATCAACTGCTCCCTCTCGTTCACCGTGGCCCATTCGGTGGGTGCGATCCGCTGCGTCCTGCCTTTGAATATTCCATCCAACGAAGGGGTCTTCCGGGTCATTAAGGTCATCGCACCACCGGGCACAATTACCAACATGGTGCTACCCGCGGCCTGTGCCGCCCGTGGTTTGACCGGCTTCCGGATGGGGGATTGCATGTTTGGTGCCCTGGCCATGATGCTGCCCGATCGTGTCTGTGCCGCCTCTGACGGTGGTAATACAGGTGTCAGCATCGGCGGCTATGATGATGAGCGTAAGCCCTATATTTATGTGGACTTTTCCTGCGGCACCCATGGCGGGCGTCCCTGGGCTGACGGTCTGCAGGGCAATTCCAACATGTTCGCCAACATGGCCTCGCAATCGATCGAGGTGATCGAGACGGAACAGCCCATGCAGATCCTGTCTTACGAACTCGTCGCTGATCGGGCCGGAGCGGGCAAATACCGGGGCGGTGCGCCGTTCCGGAGGGACTATCGCTTTTTGGAGCGGGAGGCTGTTTTGCAGGTCCGCTCTGATCGGCAAAAGTATCGGCCCTATGGCCTGTATGGCGGTTATCCAGGTCAGCCGTCGGCCAACAGCCTGAACCCGGATAAGGAAAATCGTACCATGGCATCCAAGATCACCATGGAGATCGGATACGGCACGGTCTTTCGTCATGAACTTGCGGGCGGTGGCGGCTGGGGTGACCCGTTGGAGCGGGATACCGAGAAGGTTTTGATGGATGTGCGCAACGAGTTGGTCAGCACCGAGGCCGCCTTTAAAGATTACGGTGTGATGGTTGATACCGCGACCTGGACCGTTGATGCGGACGCCACCGAGGCCCGGCGGGCGGCTATCAGGGCCGGTCGTACGGGCGAAACCGCCAAGGTAATGTGGGAGGAGCCGCAAATGACCGATGCGGCGAAAGGATAAGCAGTATGGCAAAGTTCAGAGTAGGCGCGGATATTGGCGGAACCTTCACAGACCTTGTGCTGCTGGGCCACGATGGCACCTTGCACACCAAAAAAGTCCCGTCCACCGTTGGTGCCTATGAAGTCGCCATTGTTGAAGGCCTGTCCAGCGTTTTTGATAGTGCCGGGTTGCAGCCGGATCAGATTGAAGAAGTGCTGCATGGTACCACGGTCGCCTCGAATGCCATTTTGGAACACAAAGGTGCCAGGACGGGCCTGATCACCACCAAGGGTTTTCGCGACGTGTTGGAAATCCGCACCCTGCGCATGCCCCGCCTGTATGACCTGCATTGGGAAAAGCCGCCGCCCCTGGCACCGCGCTATTTGCGCCTGGATGTGGATGAGCGGATCAACAACAAGGGCGGCGTGGACAAGGCCCTTGATCTGGACGAGGTCGAGCGCGTGGTTCAGCGGCTGCTGGATGAAAAGGTCGAGACCATTGCTGTATGCCTGATCAATTCCTACGCCAATGACAGCCACGAACGGGCCATCAAGGGCGTCATAGAACGTATGGCACCCGACCTGCTCCATTGTATCTCGGCCGATGTGCTGCCCGAGATCCTGGAATATCAGCGCACCTCAACCACTGTCATCAACGCCTATGTGATGCCCATTGTCAGCAATTATCTACAGCAGTTAAGTGCGCGGTTGGGCGCTGCAAAAATTGATGCGCCGCTGTTATTGATGCAATCCAACGGCGGTCTGATCAATGCGGCGGTGGCGGAGCGTAAGCCGGCCAATATTATTGAGTCCGGACCTGCGGGCGGCGTCGTCGGTGCCCAGGCCCTGGCCCGGAAACTGGATTTGCCCGATATCATCACCTTCGATATGGGCGGCACCACGGCCAAGGCCTCTTTGGTGGAAGATGGCGAGTTTACCCGTAGCCTTGATTATCAGGTCGGCGGCGGCATCATGATCGGCTCCCGCCTGATGAGTGGTGCCGGTTATCATCTGAAAATCCCGGCCATTGATCTGGCTGAGGTCGGCGCGGGCGGTGGCTCTTTGGTCTGGATCGATGCGGGCGGCTCCATGCAGATCGGCCCGGAAAGTGCCGGTGCCATGCCGGGTCCCGTTTGCTACGGCATGGGCGGTGAGGAACCGACCGTGACCGATGCCAATGTCATCCTGGGCTATTTGAACCCGGATTTCCTGGTCGGCGGAGAGCTGGAATTACAGGCCGACAAAAGTAGCGAGGTCTTCCAGGAAAAGGTCGCCAACCGCATGGGTCTGGATCTGGCTCATGCTGCCTATGGTGCGCATCAGATCGTTATCTCCAACATGATCCGTGCCATTCGGGCGATTTCGTCGGAACGTGGCCGTGACCCCCGGGACTATGCCTTGTTTGCCTTTGGTGGCAACGGACCGTTGTTCGCCGCCGGGATGGCCAAGGCGCTGGATATGCGCCGCATCGTGGTGCCACCATTCCCTGGCCTGTTCTCCTCATTCGGGTTGCTGTACGCGGATGTGGAACATCATTACTCCCGCTCCATGATGCAGGTGCTCCGCGATGCCGAACCCAGCGCCCTGAATGATATCTGGGGCGGCTTGGAAGCTGAAGCGCGCGCGCAATTAACGGCAGACGGCTATCGCCCGGAACAGATCGATATTCGCCGCACCGCCAACATGCATTACAAGGGTCAGATTTACGAATTATCGGTGCCCGCCCCGGACGGTGATTTCGACCCTGACAAGGTGGCCGAGCTGGAAGAACGTTTCGGCGTAGAACACGAACGCACCTATGGCCACCGCGCGGGTCCGGAAGAACCTGTCATGTTGGTCAACGCGCAATTGATCGGCCGCGCCATCCCCGACCATCCCCCCGTTCCCGACCGCCTGAAAGTCATGGACAGCCGTACGGGTACACAAAGCAGCACCCGCCAGGCCTATTTCGGACCGGAGCTGGGCTGGCTGGAGGCCAAAGTTCTGGCACGTACTGATTTGGCCTCCACGAATCTAGGAGGAGAACAGACAGGCCCCATAATTGTCGAGGAATACGACGCCACCTGCCTGGTCCCCCCCGGTGCCACAGCAAAACAGGACGATTTCGGCAACATTATTATCGAGTTGCCGGAATAGATTTAGCGAAGGATCACTCTGGAACGCCGGCTAGGCGCATGGCCTCTACCAACTTGTCGATATGTTCCGGACGCGTGAACATGGGGTTCTTGCGCAACGCGCGCAGTGTAAAGCGTGGTATGAAACGAAGCAGGGTGTCGACATGGCTTTTTGCTTCTGCTTCACGGCCCAGGCAGGCATTGGATGCAGCCAAGGTCACCATGGAGCCGTAGTTTGAGGGATCCAGGTGCTGGCCTTTTTGTGAGACTTCGATAGCTTTCTCATATTCGCTCAGCATGAAATGGGCATGGCCAAGTCCGTTATAGAAAAAACTTCCCCGCACATCACGGGGGCTGCCGCGCATGGCACGGTGGCAGGCCGCCATGCCTTCTTCCAACCTGCCAAGGAAGACAAGGCTGAGGCCAAGATAAGCATAGGCCTCCGAATAATTCGGATTTAGATCGATGGCATAACGTGCAGCCGTGACCGCCCGCTCCGGTTCTCCCGTCACGGCTAGGACCATTGCCAGCACATGATTGGTTTCCGGGCTTGTTGGTGCAAGCTGGACAGCTTCCTCCGCAAAACGCCGCGCCTTTGCAAACCCTTCGCTAACGGGTTGAATCCAGCCATGCATGGCGAAAGCGTTATGGCAAAGGCCAAGCAAGGAATACGCACCAGCGAAATCCGGTTCAACATTTATCGCCTGCTGTAAGAGCGTCATCGCCTCCGCAACATCATCCTTTGACGTTTTGTGGTAGGCGGCCATGGCGCGGAGATAGTAATCCCAGGCATCCAACGTACCTGGCCGTTTGCTCTTTGCCCGTTCAATCTCTGCCTGGGTTACTTCCGGGCCAACAGCCGTTGCGATAGAGGCGACGATATCGTCCTGCAATTCAAAGACATCTTCGATCTGGCGGTCAAATCGTTCCGCCCAGACATGACGGTGTGCGGTGGCGTCTATCAACTGTGCATTGACGCGCACCCGGTCACCGGCGCGGCGGACACTGCCTTCAAGGACGTACCGAACGCCAAGCTCCCGCCCCACCTGTTGCACATCTATGGCTTTGCCTTTGTAGGTAAAGGCTGAATTTCGCGCGATCACGAACAGGCCGCCGAATTGCGACAGGGCTGTCGTCAAATCCTCGGAAATACCATCGGAAAAATACTCCTGTTCGGGATCACCGGACATGTTGTCAAACGGCAGCACGGCAATGGATGGCTTATCGGGAAGGGGCAGAATATCCACACCCAGAATTTCTTCCGCCGTTGCCGTTTGCTGCTGATTGGGGGACCAGCGCCAGATCTGGACGGGTTTGGCGATGTTTTTTAGGCTTTGTTCGCCGGCATCGAAACCCTCGAGGAACACGTTCTGGCTTGGCTGCAAAGGCGCAACAAACATAACGTCAAAGCAAATTGGCGGTTTACAACCGATGACGCCCGCATCAAGCTAAAAAACTTATACCCAGCGCTTTAGATGATTCAGAGCACTAGCGTGCCGACTTCATCCGTGCCCATGAGGCGCGAATAACCGACCACATCAGCAGATACGATGGCCGCCAATTTACGTTGGGTTACATCTGACATGGCGCAAGTGTAGCGACAGATCGACGATAAATCCACGCTGTCATGGCACCACTTTGTCGCAGATGATTGGCATGGTCTTTGAAACTGTCGTATTGATCCATACCGTCATGTTGCTAATGTAATATTGGGTCGGATTAGGTGTTCAGTCATGGCGCGGGAAATATCTGAGTGGTTGGCAGAACTTGGGCTTGACAAATATCTGGCTGTATTTGTTGAGAATGAAATCGATATGGCCGCGGCCCAACTGCTCGACAATGGCGATTTAAAGGAAATGGGCCTGCCCATAGGCCCACGGAAGAAGCTGATGGCCGCCATTGCAGCGCTTGCTGGTTCAGGCACGGCGACAGATGGTCCAGGCTTACCAAATTTGGATGCTTCCCGCCGTCAGGTGACGGTTCTTTTTGCTGATATCGTCGGATTCACGACCCTGTCCAGTAGCCTGGATGCGGAACAGACCCATATATTGTTGAATGATTTTTTTGCCGCCGTCGATGGCGTTGTAAGCCGCAATGGGGGCGCTGTTGATAAGCATATTGGCGATGCGATGATGGCCGTCTTTGGTGCGCCCGTGGCACATACAGATGATCCCGAACGGGCCTTGCGTACGGCACGGGGTATTCACCGGGCAGTATCACAACTTGTGCCACCCCTGCGGGTTCACATAGGTGTTGCTGCCGGCCAGGTCGTGGCCTCCACCACCGGCAGTGCGGCCCATACGGAATATACCGTCACCGGCGATAGTGTGAACTTAGCTGCCCGTCTGACGGATCTGGCCCAGGCGGGGGAAACCCTTGTCTCTGCCTCGGTGCAACAGGCGTTGGCTGAACAGTTCGAGGGCGATGACCTGGGTCCGCAAAGCATCGCCGGTTTGCCCGCTCCCATGACCGTCTGGCGACTGCGTGGTTTGGGCAACGCGCGCGCGGGGGCATCCCACCCCTTTGTCGGACGGCGCCGCGAATTCAGCCGCTTCGAAGGGGCGGTGCGCCATTGTCTGGCGCAGGGGGTGGGTGAAGCCATTGTGGTACGGGGTGAGCCGGGCATTGGTAAGAGCCGGCTGTTGGGGGAATTTAGACGCCTGGCAACAGAGAACGGTTTTCGCTGCCATACCTCCCTGGTGTTGGATTTCGGCACCGGTAAGGGCCAGGATGCGGTCCGTTGGTTCGTGCGCAGCTTGCTGGAGATCAAACCAGGCAGCGGCAAAGCCGAACGTGAACGGACCGGCAGGTGGGCCATGTCCCAAGGCCTGTTACATCAGGATCAACAGGTTTTTCTGAATGATTTGCTGGATCTGAAACAGCCCCCAGATCTGCGCGGCCTTTATGACGCCATGGACAACGACACCCGCAACCAGGGCAGACTGGCGACTGTGACAACCTTGGTTCTGGCGTTTAGTCGGCAATCGCCGCTGCTGTTGACCATAGAAGACCTGCATTGGGCCGACCCTGTGCTTTTGAACAGGGTGGCATTGTTGGCGAAATTGGTTGCCGGCTGCCGGGCGATATTGCTGTTGTCAACACGGCTTGCCGCCGATCCGTTTGATGATGATTGGCGGGCAACGACGTCTGGCGCACCCGTAAGCATCATCGATCTAGGTGCCATGGATCAGGTAGAGGCGTTTGATCTGGCGCGGGCTTTCCCGGATATCGAGCATGATCTGGTTGCGACCTGTATAGAGCGGGCGGGTGGCAACCCGCTTTTCCTGGAGCAACTACTGCGCAATGCGGACGGTTTGCGGGACGGCGAGATACCCGGCACATTGCAAGGTATCGTTCAGGCCCGACTGGATACATTGCCCGCAACGGATAAAGCCGCCCTGCAAGCGGCCTCAATTCTGGGGCAAAGGTTTTCACGCGCGGCATTAGCCGCACTGTTGGGCCACGAAGACTACCAACCGGAATTATTGCTGTCGCAAGCATTGATCCGAAGCGCAGGCGCGGACTTTCACTTTGCCCACGCCTTGATCCGTGACGGGGTCTACAGCTCGATGTTGAAAGCGCAACGGGCAGCGTTGCACGCGATAGCGGCGGAATATTTCATGGATCTTGATCCCATCCTGCATGCACAGCATTCTGACGCCGCCGGTGATCCCGGTGCTGCAACAGCCTATTTGTACGCTGCCGAACGGCAGCACAATGCGTTTCGACACGACAGTGCCTTAGTCTTGATAGATCGCGCGTTGGCCTTGGATGCCCCTCGTGCGGTGCGGTTCAATGCCATGTGCCTGCAAGCGGAGTTATTGCGCGAATTGGGGGAGACTGATCGATCCGTCTCGGTTTACGAACAGGCAGGCGACGTCGCAAATGGGGATCGGCAGAATTGTCAGGTGAATATCGGCCTGGCGGAGGGGCTGCGTATTGCGGACCGGTATGAAGATTGCCTGCAGGCGCTGGACAGGGCGGAAGCAGCGGCGCAACCCATTGGCGACAGCCAGGCGCTTGCCAGAATTCATTGTTTGCGCGGTGGGATCTTTTTCTCATTAGGGAATTTTGACGGCTGCCTGGCGGAACATGGCCTTGCCCTGGAACTGGCCATCGATGCCGGGTCCTCTGAGGCGGAAGTCCGTGCCTTAAGCGGTTTCGGCGATGCCTGGTATATGCATGGCAGGATGCAAACCGCGTACGACTATTTCGATCGTTGCATCGAAACCTGCCAACGTCACGACTTCCCTTCGGTTGAGGCCCCCAATCTAAATATGCGGGCCATCATAAATGTCAGTCTTGGCAACTTGTCAGAGGCGAAGGCCGATATCACCGCCGTTACGGAATTGGCTGTGCGGATCGGCGACCAGCGAACATTGGTCATCGCCAAGGGTATCGAGGCACAAATATTGAATGATGCGGGTCAGGGCGAACGAGCTGAAATTCTGGCCAGGGAAAGCCTGGTGCTCAGCCTTCAAATCGGCTCGCATATGTTTTCAGTTGATGCGAATTTCATTCTGGGCCGGGCCCTTTTGATACAAGGGCGGCGGCAGGAGGCGGCGACCGTGACAGAAACAGCCATAGCCCTGTCGCGGGAGAGCGGCATGGCATTTGGCGGGCCCTCATGCTTTGGTCTGTTGGCAGAATTGGCGGATGATGTCGAGGTTGCAGCGCGGAGCCTGGAAGAGGGAGAGAGATTTCTGAATGAAAGCGCGGTCAGCCATAATTTCCTTCATTTCTACCGTCATGCCATTGATGCATCCCTGCAGCGCGCTGATTGGCATGGGGCGGAACGTTTTGCGGACGCCATGGCCGCATATTGGGCACCTGAGCCGTTGCCATGGGTTGATTTCATCGTCGCGCGGGGGCGGGCCTTGGCGGCATTCGGTCGCGGCGATAGCGCTCTACCAACGGCGGGGAAGTTGCAGGCATTGCGGGCCGAGGGCGAAAGGTTGGGGATATTGATCGATTTGCCGGCCATTGATGCCGCATTGGCCAAGACCACGGCAGCCTGAAATTGACGTAATCTGCCTGCTGAGTATGATCAAGGCTACTGAATGTATGAGGATACAGCCATGACGATGACGTCTGATGTGACTTCCGCGACCCAGATACCGTTGATTGATCTGGCACCATTGGCAAATGGTCTGGAGGGCGCGCAGGAACTTGCCGCAGATTTACGCCACGCGCTGGAGGAGGTCGGCTTTCTGATGATCGTCAATCATGGCGTAAGCCAGGACCTGATCGATCAAACCTTTGCCCAGGCCAAACGTTTTCATGATCAGGATATGGCCGCCAAGCAGGCGGTCATGATGAATGAACACAACAACGGCTATATGGCCATGGCGCGGTACAATGTGCGCACGAGCCGGGTCAGCGATGATGCGTTGCCGGATATGAACGAATCTTTTTTTACCAAACGGGAACGAACAGCGGATGACCCCTTGGTCCTGGCGGGACGGCGGTTTGCGGGTCCGAACGAATGGCCGTCGGATTTGCCCGGCTTTCGTGATGCGCTGTTGGAATATACGGAAGCGGTGGATGCCCTGGGCCGGCGTTTGTTGCCGGCAGTGGCCCTGTCTTTGGATCTGCCCGCCGATACATTTGATGCCGCATTCGCGGAAAGTCAGTTTTCCTTCCGTCTGTCCCACTATCCCGGCGTAGATCGCGCGGTTGATCAATTTGGCTTTTCAGCCCATACGGACGCCAATTTTATGACATTTTTGGCCCAATCCGGCGTGCCCGGCCTGCAAATTAAGGTGGAATCCGGCGAGAATGAGGGGAAATGGTGCGATGTGCCCTATGTGCCCGGTTCGTTCGTGGTGAACACAGGCGATATGCTGCACCGATGGACCAATGGGCGCTTTAAATCAACACCGCACCGGGTTATTCCACCCAAGGGGCAGGCGCGCTATGCTATTCCCTATTTCATGGGGCCGCATATAGATACGGTCATCTCCTGCTTGCCTGGATGTTCCGATAAAGATCATCCTGTGCAATACGCACCCATCACCTACGACGACTATATTAGCTGGTGGTACGATGCCAATTATAACACGGCTGATCAGGCGGATTTGCGCGTGGAATCGTAGATATTGTCTGTTGCGAATTAACACTTGCAGATTGAACGGCCCATGCCCCGGCTTTATAATTAACCTAGGTTTAAACAAAATACTGGACAGTAATGCCAGATTTCGCCCTGCTGGTTGATTTTAAGAACCGGTATTGGTGAAGGGTTTCTTGGGAAGCAAAGACAACTAGGGCTGATGTCTGTCGAAAGCAAATCGCAATCTGAAGGCTTCATAACCTCTCTCCGGGGGCGTCTCTCTGCGTGGTGGGAGGGGGAAGAAGCGCAAGAAGTCGACGCCGATGTTAACAGCGCATCAATGGATGGCGGTGGTGACGAGGCGGGTGACGGCATTGCCTGGCCGGCTCCCCGTTTGGCAGCGGCACAAATGTTGTTTGGCGAAGGTTGTACATATCCGGGCAGTAAACAAGCCATAACCCAGCTAATCGAACCGCTAAATCTTGATGAGACCAAAACGGTCGTGGATTTGTGCGCGGGTATCGGCACTGCCACGCGGATCATTGTCCAGGAAACCGGGGCCAAGGTTGAAGGACTGGAATTGGACCCGGCCCAATTGGAACTGGCGACCCGGTTGGCCGAACAGGCCGGGCTGGGGGACAAAGTAGCAATGATTGAAGGGGCTATTGGTAATTGTAACATCGAACCTGATAGCCGGGATGCCGTATTCAGCCGAGGTGCCTTACTGGGCTTGGCAGAGAAGGATGCGGCATTTCTTGAAATATGGAACATACTGAAGCCCGGCGGCCAGGCTTTGTTTGCTGATTTCATGGCCAAAACGGCCGATGAGGCAAAGGAAGATGCCGCGGAATGGGCAAAATTCGAGAAGATGAAACCCTATCTGGCGACTGTTGATCAAATCAGACAGGGACTGTCCGCGGCCCATCTTGACGTCCATGAGTTGGAGGATATTTCCAGTTTATTTTGCAGCCATATACTCCGTGGTCTGGCCGGATTGACGGAAACCTTGAAAAAAGGCTCCGTGCCCAAGGATCAACGTCCCTGGGTTATGTGGGAAGTGGAATTGTGGGCCCGGCGCATCGCCATGTTGCAAGCGGGCAATATTGGTTTCTATCGCGTTCACGCCAGCAAATCCGCCGATTAGGCCAAAATTCGGTCCAAATATGATTTGTGATCTAAGCAGTTAATTTCCATGGGACGTCGTTGACAGGGCTGGGGGGCATCTGTATGTTCCGCCGACTGTTTGAATATGACCGCACGGTCGAATACAGGTGATGTGATGAAAGTTGTGAATTCTTTGAAATCGGCGAAAAAACGCCATCGGGATTGCCGGATTGTCCGCCGCAAGGGCCGGGTCTATGTGATTAACAAGACCAACCGCCGGTTCAAGGCGCGCCAAGGCTAAATTCTCGCGAGCCTCGGCCTTTTTGGGGTCGCTGATGCCGCGCCTATAGGGCGCGGTTTTTCGTTTTTGACGCTGTGCCGCTGATCATGGCAAACTCTCCAGAGCATTTCCGACGAGGAAATGCCCAGGCACTTGGAACTCTTAAGATTCAAGCAATTTTTCCAATCACTTTGAATCGCCCCGGTGCTTTAGGGCGATTCTCTTTAGACCGGAATTGCGCTAGTGTGGCCCATCAATTCCGCCCCGAGCCGGAGACAAAATCATGCTGATGCCAAAACCTGAAGCCGATATCCTGGCGCAGCGACAGGGCCTGATTGCCGATTTGCGCCAGATTGTGTCAGGCGAAGGCGTGATTGCGGACGAGATTGCCCTGCGGGTCTACGAATCCGATGGTCTAAGCGCCTATCGCCAGACTCCCATGGCCGTGGTCCTGCCTGAAACCGTAGCGCAAATTTCAGACATTATGCGCCTATGCGATCAGCGCGGCGTAAAGATTGTCCCCCGTGGTGCCGGGACCTCGTTATCGGGTGGGGCCCTGCCCCTGGAAGACGGTATTATTCTGGGCTTGGGTAAGTTCAACCGAATTCTGGAAATTGATTATGAAAATCGTGCCGTCCGGGTCCAGCCGGGCGTGACCAATCTTGGGATATCTCAGGCTGTCGATGCCGAGGGGTTTTATTACGCCCCCGATCCCTCCAGCCAGATCGCCTGTTCCATCGGCGGCAATGTGGCGGAAAACGCCGGCGGTGTGCATTGCCTGAAATATGGCGTCACCACGAATAATCTTCTGGGCCTTGAAATGGTCCTGCTGTCGGGCGAGGTCATCCGCCTGGGCGGCAAGCATCTGGACAGCGGCGGCTATGACCTGATGGGCCTGTTGACCGGGTCCGAGGGCCTGTTGGGGGTGATCACGGAGATTACCGTGCGTATCCTGAAAAAGCCCGAGACCGCCCGTGCCCTGCTCATCGGCTTCCCCTCGTCCGAGGCGGCGGGTGCCTGCGTTGGCCAGGTTATCGGATCAGGGATTATTCCGGGCGGGATGGAGATGATGGATAAGGCAGCCATCCATGCGTCTGAGGAATTCTGCCATGCCGGCTATCCCCTGGAGGCGGAGGCTTTGTTGATCGTGGAATTGGATGGTCCGGGCCGGGAAGTCGACCATTTGATCGAAAAAGTCGGCGCAATTGCCGAAGGCTGTGGTTCCACGTCATTGCGCATTTCAGAGACTGAGGCGGAACGGGACGCGTTTTGGGCCGGGCGCAAAGCAGCCTTTCCCGCCATTGGCCGCATCAGTCCCGACTATATGTGTATGGACGGCACAATCCCGCGCAACCGCCTGCCGGAAGTTCTGGCGCGGATGGGAGAATTGAGCAAGAAACACGGCCTCGCTGTCGCTAATGTTTTTCATGCGGGTGATGGTAACCTCCACCCCCTGATCCTGTTCGATGCCAATGCGGGAGAATTGGAAACGGCGGAGGAATTCGGTGCCGATATCCTGCGCCTCTGCGTAGAGGTTGGCGGCGTTCTGACAGGAGAACATGGCATAGGTGTGGAAAAGCGTGACCTGATGGCGGAAGTTTTCACAGAGCAGGATCTGGCCCAGCAACAGCGGATCAAATGCGCCTTTGATCCGAATGGCCGCCTGAATCCTGGAAAGGTTTTTCCCGTGCTGCACCGTTGTGCCGAATTGGGGCAGCTGGTCGTGCACAAGGGGAAAATACCTTTCCCAGAGATTCCACGGTTTTGATGGCGCTCAGATGACCGAAAACCTGAAACCCACTGATGCCGCCCAGGTCGGGGAGGTTCTGGCCTGGACCGCCGGGTCCGGCAAGAGCGTTGAATTGATCGGCGGTGGCAGCAAGGCCGGTTTGGGGCGGCCCATGATTACGGATTACCGCCTGGATCTTTCCGCATTGGAGGGCGTCAATCTGTACGAGCCGGAAGAACTGGTGCTGCGCGCAGGCGCGGCGACGCCGTTGGGGGAAATTCAGGCCATGTTGGCCCAGCAACGCCAGCAGATGGCGTTTGAACCACCTGATTACGCCGGCCTTTATCAGCATGACAAGGACCAGACCATTGGCGGTGTGCTCGCGACCAATCTGGCCGGGCCGCGACGGATCAAGGCGGGCGCGGCGCGGGATCATTTCCTGGGCGTTGCAGGGATTTCAGGCCGGGGGGAGGCTTTTAAATCCGGCGGCCGCGTGGTCAAGAATGTCACCGGGTATGATCTTTGCAAACTGATGGCGGGCAGTTTCGGTACCTTGGCGGCCCTGACGGAGGTCACCATCAAGGTTCTGCCCGCACCGGAAAAAATCCGCACCGTATTGTTGTTTGGCCAGGAAGACGGCACCGCCATCCTGGCCATGAGCCAGGCCGCCGGCAGCCCCCATGAAGTTTCCGGTCTGGCCCATTTGCCCAGCGCCATCGCGGCGCGGTCGTCCGTGTCCTATGTGCAGACGGCGGGCGCATCGGTGACCGCCGTGCGTGTCGAAGGGCCGGGTCCATCTGTCGAACACCGCGCGGCGGCGTTACGGGAACAATGGGGCAGCTTTGGCGCGGTGGAGGAACTGCACGGCCACAACAGCAGTACATTCTGGCGGGAGGTCGCGAATGTCGCGCATTTGTTGCCGCAGGCCGACGCTGTGATCTGGAAGCTTTCCGTCACGCCATCCTTGGGCGCCGAGACCATGGCGGCAGCTTTGTCAGAGGGTGGTGAGGGTTATTATGATTGGGCCGGCGGATTGCTATGGCTGTCCGTGCCCCTACTGAATGATGGGCACAGTGATGGTGGCGTTGCCCTGGTACGTGGCGCGCTAATTGGCCCGGATGCGGGCCATGCCACATTGATGCGCGGGCCCGACGACCTGCGTGAACGGATAGATGTTTTCCAGCCTGGCGCACCGGCGCTTGCCGCGCTTAGCGCGCGCATCAAAGACTCCTTCGACCCCCGCGGGCTGTTAAACCCAGGCCGCATGTACGTGGCGGTATAGCGATGCAAACTGATTTCAAGCCAGCGCAGTTGACCGACCCCAATGTGGTGGAGGCCGATAGCATTCTGCGCAAATGCGTTCATTGCGGTTTTTGCACCGCCACCTGCCCGACCTACGTCATGCTGGGGGACGAGTTGGACAGCCCGCGCGGACGGATTTATCTGATCAAGAATATGCTGGAAGGTGGTGCGGCCCCCGATGCCCGCACCGTGCGCCATATTGATCGCTGTTTGTCCTGCCTGTCCTGTATGACGACCTGTCCTTCGGGCGTTGATTATATGCATCTGCTGGACCAGGCCCGGGCCCGGATAGAGGCGCTGTTTAAGCGCCCCTGGGCCGAGACCTGGCTGCGCGGGCTATTGGCGATGGTTCTGCCGCGACCGGGCCTGTTCCGCCTGGCCCTGCAAGGTGCGCGTTTGGCCAAACCGTTCGCAGCCCTGGCACCGGGGCGGCTACGCGGGCTTTTGGCCATGGCCCCGGACAAACTGCCCCCGGCCTCGGGCCTGGACAGCCCCCAGATACATAAGGCGCAGGGGCAGCGGAAATTGCGGGTGGCCATGCTGACCGGCTGTGCCCAGCGGGTGTTGGACCCCGCCATCAATGCCGCCACTGTTCGTCTGCTGACCCGCCTGGGCTGTGATGTTGTAATCGCCAAGGGCGCTGGCTGTTGCGGCGCCCTGACCCAGCATATGGGCAAGGTGGAGGAGGCCACAGCCGCTGTCCGGGCCAACGTCGCCGCCTGGGACCGGGAACTGTCTGGCGAGGGTTTGGATGCCGTCGTCATCAATGCCTCTGGCTGCGGCACGACTGTGAAGGATTATGGCCATATGCTGGCCGACGATCCCGAATGGGCGGCGGCTGGGCAAAGGATCGCGGATCTGGCGGTGGATATCACCGAATTACTGCAACGTCCCGAACTGCCGGAACTGTCGGCGCTGGGCCAGACGCCGGGTCCCATCTCGGACCTGAAAGTGGCCTATCATGCGGCCTGTTCCCTACAGCATGGCCAGAAAATTATCACGCCGCCCAAACAACTGCTGGCCCAGGCGGGCTTTGAAGTGATGCAGGTGCCGGAAGGGCACCTATGTTGCGGCTCGGCCGGCACTTATAATTTGCTGCAACCGGAATTGGCCGGTCGTCTTTTGCAACGCAAAGCGGGCAATATTAACAGCCTGCAGCCGGATCTGGTCGCCGCCGGGAACATCGGCTGTATGATACAGCTACGCAGCGGCCTGGACGTCCCCGTGGTGCATACAGTGGAATTGCTGGACTGGGCCAC
Organism: Rhodospirillaceae bacterium; assembly: GCA_018660265.1. GTDB lineage: Bacteria > Pseudomonadota > Alphaproteobacteria. Next base: position 32,323 of record JABJKS010000022.1, read on the forward strand.
GGGCGGGCCGAAACCAAGTAATCTTTAGATCAATGGCTTTATACCAAGTTGCGGTGATAAAGACTCATATAGATCGTTTCAAGGGCCCCTCGGGTAGGAGTGGAACCGCTGGCGGTACTGGTACCTTCAAGGTTACACGACGCCGCCGAGGGGCCCCTGAAACGACCGAATTCGGCGCTTTACGAAAGCTTTCGGCGGTGTCGCGCGCTGCTTGTGGTACCAGGCACCACGGCGCAACACGCTCCTACCCGAAAGCCTTCGTAAAGCGTCTATATGGGTCTTTATCACCGCAACTTGGTATTAATCTAGCCGTTCAATTTCGAACATGCGGCTTGGCGCGGTGATTTGATCCTGTGCCGTGATAATTGCCAGCTCCACCGACCGCGCCTCAACACTGGCTTTGATTAGGCCATGCAGGGCAGCGGAGGCCCAGGCCAGGGCGGCGGTGATATTATTGTGGTTGAGGTAGTGGCCCAGCAGAATGGCGGCAAAAGCATCCCCGGTACCTTTCGGAACTTCGGCCGCATTGTCCATGAAGGGGACGCGGACCTGGAAAGTTCCTGCCGGGCAGATCAGCAGATTGTGCAGCCAGCCATTCGCCTGCGCGGCACTTGTGCAAATAACCAATTCGGGGCCTCGACGGGATAGGCTCCGGGCAGCGCGGATAGCATCATCCAGGCTGTCGATGCTTTCCCCGGTTAGCCAGGCCAATTCGAATTTGTTGGGGGTTACAATATTGGCCCGTGGCAAAAGCCGCTCGCGGATCGCCGTGGCAAGTTCTGGTGCCACATACAGCTTACCTTCATCGCCCAGAACGGGATCGCACAGAACCAGCGGTGGTTGGAACGCCTCAATGGCCCGTACGGCGACATCAACATTCCCCGCCTGACCCATGTAACCCGTATGCAGGGCCCCGCAATCGGCCAAAAACTCCCGTTCCAACAATCCGTCGAGCAGTTGGTTCGTCAAGGCCAGATCCACGGGGCCACCGTTAAAACCGCCGTATCCCGGATGGTTGGAAAACAACACCGTCGGCAGATGCCAGACCTGATGGCCCATCATATGCCAGGCCGGCACCGAAGCCTGGGCACCCACATGGCCATAAACCACATGCGATGTAAGACTGAAAATACGGGCCATGGCTGTGGCATCTTTCGCGAATGCATCCTAAATCAACGCCCAGCATAACCTCTACGAGGCGCGGCGCAATTAGGCTGTTGCGCAAATGGCCGCCTTCTTTCTGCCGGTATGCTGCCTTATCCGCGTTTCGCCGCGTCTTCCAGAGCGGTTTGTCGGCCCAGAATAACGCCCGTCGCAGCGAATGCCTACCAATGACCCTCCTGGCCGTTCGGAACATCGGATTTTGCTGTCCATCAGGCAAAACCATTTGGCTGTCGGTGGTTGTTTGGGAATTCGATTGCCGCAGGTCAAGGGAATAAGCTTCAACTAGCGTTGACGTGTGTTACTAAAATGTAACCCCTTTGGGTACTCTAACTGATTATGTTGGTTTGTATCTATACATAATGCATGCCGATGAAAAACAACTAGATGCAAGTCACTGAGGAGGAAAAAAGTGGGTGCGTTAATTAAATTAGCTTTGGCAACAGTTTTTTTGGCCATCGCTTCGATTGGAAGCGCAGGTGCTGTAACGATTACCAATGGCTTCACATTCACAGTTGCTGATCAATTCGGAGGTGCGGTTGGCGTAGGCACACATTTTCATTCAAACACGGGTGGATCATTTGGTAATCCAGCCGGTTTGGCCGAAGTGGGACGGCTCAGTCCTGAAGAGACGCGTGGATTAGCAGAGTTCAATCTTGCAGGGCAATTGGTAGCAACATCGGCATTTGTTACCTTCGATGTTAACCAGTTAGGCGGTTTGTTTGGTCAGTCTAATTTTAACGGAAATATTGATATAAACGCCTATGTAGGGAACAATACTGAAGATTTGAGTGATTTTCAGATTGCAACGTCAGGTGCCGTTGGTAGCTTCAATTCGACGCCGCTTGTTGTAGGAAATACGTTAAGTTTCGATATTCTCTCTATCTTTAACGCCGCTATCGGAAATGGCGACACCAGCTTGGGTATTAGACTGCAGATAAACCCACTGTTGACCGCTAATGAGGCAATCGTTTTCAACAATTTTCTACTGTCAACGGATGACCGAACCTCAGTCGTACCTGTCCCTGCCGCGTTGCCGCTTTTCGGAACGGCTCTGTTGGGTTTGGGCTTCGCAGGATATCGTAAACGCAAGGCAAAATCCGCCTAGCAGAGTATAACTGCAAACAATCTGAGAGCGGCGGTCTTCGGGTCGCCGTTTTCTTTTTTTGTACCACCATTGCCGTCTAATCACACGCTCGACGTCCCGATAGAAATGCTCTCGCGTCTTTGATTATGGCAAAGCTAATGCCCGGCTCGCTGGTCGATTTAACGACGGCAGGTTCGGCTGCCGGTTCGATCCAGTAAATCCAGGCGATGTTTACGCAGAAAGCGCCCATTGCGGGCTGCGTTTTTTCATATCGTTGTTTCTTGGGAAAAGGTGGTGGGCGCGCCTGGAATCGAACCAGGGACCTCCGCCATGTCAAGACGGCACTCTAACCATCTGAGCTACGCGCCCGGAACCATCGTGCGCGCTGTTGCCGCGTTAGGATGTTTCACTGTCACGGGATATATGGGAAAGCGCCGGGCTGTGCAAGCCTGCAATGGTGAAGTTGTGGACTATTTTGTAACTGGCGTTGCCCTAAGCGGCAGAATTTGCAACGATCCCATTTGTCGATCAGTTTGATTTGGGGAACAGGAAATGACGAGACGAGGCGAAATGCCAATCCTTGCCGCTTTCGCGGCGGCTTTATTGCTGTTAGCGGGCAACTCACTGGGTTCAGCCATGGCGCAGACTTCTGTTGGCGGCCTGACGCCGGCTTCACCACAGCCTGGCGGCAGTATCATGCCCGGACTGGCCGTTGAGTATATCCAGGTCTTCGCCCACCATGTGGATGATATTGAAGCTGCCGGTAAAGGCAAACCCGGCGAGCCCTTGAGTATGCTGGATTGGAACGTGGGTGATGGCCCCGTGTTGACCCACGAAAATGATGACGGCGTTGCCGCCCGGATCACCGGATATATCAAGTTCGAAACTGCGGGCAATTACCTTATGGCGATCCAGTCCAACGATGGCGTTCGCCTGAATATCGGCGGCAAATTGATTATCGACGACCCTGATGTGCACAAGGATCACTTCAGCCCCAACGTCACCGTACAGGTCCCCCAGGCAGGCTGGTATCCTCTGTATTTGCTGTATTTTGAACGCAAGGGCACCTCGACCCTGGAGCTTTATTGGCAGCCCCCAGATGCCGACGGTTTCGATTTTGTGCCCGAGGAGGCCTTCGCTCATTAGAGCAATTTTCTGAGATTGAACTACCCGCCCGGCGACTCGATGAATATCGAAAATAAGCTAGGACAGGAAGAAACCGGCTAAAAGCAGGCAGCCACTGCTGGCAAAACCCAGAACCGGGATCGCCATGGGGACCTGGAAGACGTCACCCTTGGCGGGCACCTTGGAAAGTTTGAGGCGCAACAAAGCCAAATTCACCAGGCAGAAAACGATCAGGACTATGGTCGAAGTCGCCTCCGCCAAATCGCTAATAGGCAGAAAATAGGCCAGAAACAGGATGATGCCGACGACCAGGACGGTCGCCGTCAAGGGCGTTTTGGTGAGCGGATTAACGCCTGCCAGTATTCGCGGCAGGCTGCCCTGGTTGGCCAGGCCATAGAGGACGCGGGAGGCCATGATGACCTGGATCAGGGCCCCATTGAAAGTCGCGATGATCGCAATGATATGGAATAGGCCGCTCATCCCCGGCCCGGCGCTTTCGAAGATCAAGGCCAGGGGTGCGGTGGAGCCGACCAAGTCTGTCATGGGTACGACCAAAACCACCACGGAGACGACCGTGAAATAGGTCATGGTGGCGATGATCAGGGTCAGGATTATGCCCCTTGGCAGGGTCTTGCCCGGCTGTTTAACCTCTTCCGCCACATTGGCGATGTCCTCAAAGCCGACAAAGGCAAAGAATGCCAATAATCCCGCCGCCGCTATCCCTTTCCAGGCCCCGCTTTCCAAGGGGGGTATAAGGCCGGCGATGTCGGACCAGCCCTGGGGTGCGTCCGCCAGGCCGACCCAGACCACCAAGCCCAGGCCGCCGATCTCTATCACCGTGAACAGGCTGGCCAGGGCAACGGACTCGAGTATGCCCCAGATCGCGATCAAGCCGACCAACAGAATGATCAAAGCCGTTAACAACGCCGGAGAAAGAGGGATAAATGCTTCCAGGTACCCCGCCGTGCCAATCGCAACAGCGGCCGATGAGACCACGCCGGATGCCACCACCATTAACCCGACGATCAGAGACAGGATGCGGGAATTGAAGCCTTGGCGTACATAAGCCGCTTCCCCCGCGCTGACGGGATAACGGGTGGCCATCTCGCAATATGACAGGGAGGTAAAGCCGACCACACAGGCGGCAAGCAGAAACGAGACCGGGGCATAGATCCCGGCTTTTGCCGCCGCAGCACCAACCAGGACATATATGCCGGCGCCGATAGTGACGCCCAGGCCATAAAGGGTCAGCAGGGGCAGGGTCAGGCGACGCCTTAATCTTGGCCGCCCGTCCCCGCCGGTACCGTCAGGCGTTGCTTGGTTTTCGCTCATGACCCTGCCCTCAATGCCTCAAACCAAACTGCGTCGAGAGAGGGGATGCCCCTCGGATAAAGCCGTCGGGTAAAACCCTCGAATGAACAGCCTCGTGAGAACTCGCACCTAGCTCAAAGCGAAACCTTTATAGCCGTTGGCGGCGATATCGTTGCATCTTTCCACATACATGGGAAAGCCGCCCAAATAGGGCATGAATACCCTTGGTTTGCCGGGAATATTGGCACCCACATACCAGGAACTGCAGGTGGAGCGTAGGGACAAGTCGGCGGATTCGCTCACATGACTGACCCAATCATCCTCTGCCTGCTGGCTGGAGTTGATCTGTTTGTGGCCATTTTCCTGGCAATAGGCCAGGCAATCTGCAATCCAATCCACATGCTGCTCGATGGACGGTAACATATTTGTCAGCACCGAGGGGCTGCCCGGTCCCGTGACCGTGAACATATTGGGGAAGCCCGCCATGGACAGGCCGAGATAGGATTTCGGCCCTTCCTCCCACTTTTCCTTCAACGTTCTGCCGCCCAGGCCCCGAATATCAATGCGCAGCAGGGTGCCGGTCATGGCGTCAAAGCCTGTGGCGAATACGATCGCATCAACCTCATATGCCTCACCTTTCACGACCAGGCCGTCTGGGGTTAGGCGCTCTATCGGGTCATTGGCAATATCTACCAGGGTGACATCGGGGCGGTTATAGGTGTCATAATAATCGCTATCCACGCACAGTCGTTTACAGCCGATGACATTGTCCGGCGATAGTAATTCTGCAATCGCGGGATCTTCCACCGTTTCCCGGATCTTGCCGCGGACGAACGCCGCCGCCGTGTTATTCGCCTCATCGTTCAGCATCAAATCCCCAAAGGCACCCATGAAGGGGATGCCACCCTCAGCCCATTTCGCCTCGTATTGGGCCTGGCGTTCCTCTGCCGTTGCCTCCAACGCGGGCTGCATATTCGGCGTAATATCCATACCCGGCGGCATTGTTTTGGCCCGGGCCCGCATGGCGGGGTATTCCGCCTTGACCTTCGCCGCATAGGCCTGGTCCATGGCTCTGTTATGGGCCGGTATCGTATAATTCGGGGTGCGTTGAAAAACCGTCAGATGTTCGGCTTGTTCCGCGATGTGGGGGATGGATTGGATGGCGGACGATCCGGTGCCGATTACGGCAACACGCTTGCCGGTGAAATCAACGCCTTCATGAGGCCATTGCCCGGTGTGGTATTTATCACCCTTGAAGCTGTCCAGGCCTTCAAAATCCGGCAGGTTGGTGGACGACAGACAGCCCGTCGCCATGACGCAATATCGGGCCGAACAGGTTTCGCCATCCGATGTGGTCAGGTTCCAGCAACTGGATCCTTCATCAAAAATTGCCCGTTCCACCGAAGTATCGAATTGTATGTCTGCACGTAAATCGAACCGGTCGGCCACATGATTGGCGTAGTTCAGGATTTCCGGTTGCGGGGAATAGCGTTCGGACCATTCCCATTCCTGTTCCAGTTCGGGTGAGAACTGATAGGAATATTGCATGCTTTCCACATCGCAACGGGCACCGGGATAGCGGTTCCAGTACCAGGTTCCGCCAACGCCGCTGCCGGCCTCAAATACCTTTGCCTTAAGACCCAGGCCCCGGGCGCGATGCAACATGTACATCCCCGCAAAGCCGGCACCGACAATTACTAAATCGAAATCACAATTATTTTCAGACATTTCCTACCTACGAATTTGCTTATCTTTTGCCGGATAATTGTCTCCAGTCGGCCTGGAGTCAAGTGAACCAGCCATCAAAGCCTGCCATACAGTGCGAACAACCGCTCCCAGTGACGCTCCGCTGCCGGCTGGTCATAGACCTATCCGGCCCGGGTGGTGATGTCGATGGATAACTCGCTCATACTGCTATCTCCCGTTTTCGAATTTACGGGCAGCATAGGTCAAGACTGTTCCCGTGGGCTGGGAATAGCGTAATATGAGGCAACGATGAAATTGGGAGGATAGACTATGGGTACTACCGATGACTGGCTGGCGTTGACCACGGAAGACACCTTGGAACCGGATTTGCGGATTTGCGATCCCCATCATCATCTATGGGACGCCATCTTTGACCCGGCGGCGGAGTTTCGCGCGGAACAGGTGGAACATCGTTATTTGTTCCACGAAATCCTGGACGAGATTTCCTGCGGCCAAAATGTTGTCTCCACAGTCTTTATTGAATGCGGTGCTATGTATAAGGGCGATGGCCCGCGCCATATGCGTCCTGTGGGCGAAACCGAATTCGTCAATGGCATAGCCGCAATGAGTGCATCCGGCCGCTATGGCGATGCGCGTATCGCTGCCGGCATTGTGGGCCTGGCTGATTTGAACCTGGGCGCCGGCGCGAAAGAGGTGTTGGAAGCCCACATCGCGGCAGGTTCGGGGCGTTTTCGGGGCATCCGCCACGCGGCATCCTGGGACGCTTCCGATGATATCCGAAACTCCCATACCAAGCCGTGGGACGGTATGTTGGCGGATGCCACATTCCGCGAAGGCTTTGCGCAACTGGCCCCCCTGAATATGAGCTTTGAGGCCTGGTGCTATCATCCGCAAATTGGCCAGGTTACGGATCTGGCCCGCGCCTTTCCCGATACCACGATGATTTTGAACCATTTCGGCGGGCCCCTCGGTATCGGACCCTATGCGGGTAAGCGGGAGGAGATTAAGGCCCAATGGCGTCTGGATATTGACGAGCTGGCAAAATGCCCCAACGTGGTGGCGAAGCTCGGCGGCATCAATATGCGGGTCAACGGCTATGACTGGGACTTGAAAAGCAAACCGCCGTCGTCCGAGGAACTGGCGGCTGCGACACGGGATTATTACGACCATTGCATTGAACGCTTTGGCGTTGATCGTTGTATGTTCGAGTCCAATTTCCCCGTGGACAAGCGCACCTGCAGCTACAACGTCCTATGGAACACCTTTAAGCGGATCGCGTCCGGTTGTTCCGATGCGGAGAAAGCGGCGTTGTTTCATGACACCGCCGCCCGCGTTTACCGCATCGATGTTTAGGTAGAGTTGGATGGCGCTATGAGTGAGAAAATTGCCGTCATCGGCATGGGGCAGATGGGCTCCGCCATGGCCCGCCGTTTGAGCGAAGCGCAACACGACGTCATGGGCTTTGACATCAACGAAGCAACGCGGCAAAGCCTTGTCGATCAGGGCGTTAACATGGCCGATAGCCTGGGCGCTGCCCTGGCGGGGCGAACCACGGTGCTGTCGTCTTTGCCGGATCCAAATGCGGTCAAAGGCGCCTGGATGGGGGAGGGGGGCATCATCGACCTGGCCGAGCCCGGCTCCATGTTGGTGGAGTTGAGCACCATTGATCCCGATACCATGCGCGAGGTGGGCGCAGCCGCTATTGCCCAGGGCCACCAGGTGCTCGACTGTCCCGTCAGCGGCAGCCCGAATGAAGCCGGTACGGGTAAGTTGGTATTGTTGGTCGGTGGTGAGGCCCCGACGTTGGAACGGGCCGGGCCTCTGTTCGATCTGTTGGGTCAGACCTGGCAGCACACCGGCGCGGTGGGCACGGCAAAGGTGGTGAAGATCGTCAACAACATGATGTCCATGGGCAATGTCCTGGTCGCCTCGGAAGCGTTTTCCCTGGGCGTGGCGGCGGGCGTTGATCCGCAAAAACTGTTCGATGTCATCTCGGTCAGTGGTGGCCGTTCGCACCATTTCACCAAACGTTTCCCCAATGCCTTGGAAGACAATTTCGAACCTGGCTTCAAGATGGAGTTGGGGGAGAAAGACCTGTCTTTGGGTGTCGAATTGGGCCGGGCCATGAAAATGCCCACACCCACAACATCCCTGGCGCGGGAGATGTACGCCCTGGCCCTCGCGGAAGGCTATCGGGGCAAGGACATCGTGGCGCTGATGGACATGTATCGGGAATGGGCCCGGAATACTAAGGTTGAGGCATAATCATGAAAGTCTTCGTTACGTTCACGCGCAAAGCACACGCCACGGCGGAGGATTTTCAACGCCTGATCGAGGCGGAAGACAAATACGCCTTTGCCCTGTATGGCGGCGACAAAATCCGCGAAATGTACTCCCGCGCCGATGGCCAGGGTGCTATCGCTGTCCTGGAATGCGACGACGCTGATCACGCAAACGCCTTGATGGCCGAATTGCCCATGGTGAAAAAGGGCCTACTGGACGTCGAATGCCACGGTGCCCTGCCGTATGCGGGCATCGCGGCACTCGGGTCGTGAGTTATTTGGCAGCGTAAAATGCCAGTTTGTTGCCGTCCAGGTCGCGGGCATAGGCAAATGTCATGCCACCGCCACCACGGGGGCCGACTTCACCTTCATCGCTACCACCCAGTTCCAGGGCCCGGGCGTGAAGCTTGGCGACGGTCTCCGCACTATCTACCATCAGCGCGATCATCGTGCCGTTGCCGACCGATGCGGCCTTGCCATCAAAGGGTTTGATGATGCCGAACATGGCTGCGCCCGCCTTGCTTGACCACATAACCAGGCGATCATTTGGGGTCATTCTCTTCAGACCTTGGTCTGCGAATAATGCATCGTAGAAGGCAGCGGCTTTTTCCAGGTCGTTCGTTCCAAGGGTGGTGTAACCAATCATAACAATAATAACCTTTCCGTTTTTGTAGGGGTGTTTAAGCGTCGAGCAGTATGAGCAGAGCCTGTGTATAGCAGCCTCCGCTAGGGTTTTAATTTCGGGCGGCGGCGGTTGCCATGTCTGTCTCCTGATCCTGGGTTTGTCCTTGCCATATGACACCGGCACGAAATGCCGCGTCGCAAAATGCTGTCACTCAAACCGGGCGGTCGCCGTTGACGGTGACGCGATGCATCAGGCGATGGACGTCGCCATAGTCGGCAATGGCATAATGCTGGGTGCAGCGGTTGTCCCAAAAGGCGATGGAATTTTTCTGCCAGCGGAAACGGCAGCTTAATTCCGGGGTTTTGATATGTTCATAGAGATGATCCAGCACCATTTTGGATTCCTTACGCGGCACACCCCGCAGGCGTTGGGTAAAAATGGCATTGACGAACAGCGCCTTGCGTCCGGTGACCGGGTGGGTGCGCACAACGGGATGCTCCACCGGCTGCATAACTTGGCGGGCATCCTGGATTGAATCCTGCTTCGCCCCGTCGTCTTGGTGCAAAGTCTCGAATTTGGCCCCGTCCGCACTATGGACCGCGATCATACCGTCCAGATAGCGCTTCATAGAGGGAGAGAGGGCATCGTAAGCATCGTACATATTGGCCCACATGGTATCGCCCCCATGTTCGGGACAAATGCGCGACAACAGGACAGAGCCCAGGGGCGGTTCCTCAGCGAAGGTGACGTCACTGTGCCATTGATTGGCGGCAGAGCGCGCATCCTTCTTGCTTTCAAGGATCAAGACCTCCGGATGATCCTCCAGGTTCGGGGTAAAGGGGTGCACTTGCAGACTGCCGAAGTGCCGCGCGAATGCCACATGCTCGGAGGGTGAAATGTCCTGATCACGAAAAAATATCACCTGATGCTCCATCAAGGCATCATGGATTTCCTGAAACAATTGATTGCCAAGGTCCTGACCCAGGTCGACGCCGCTGATCTCGGCACCCAGGGCACCTGCAATGGGTGATACGGTGATTTGTTCATAGGATATGGCTGGGGACATGGCTGGATTTTTCCTCATTATTCTATTGTTGGGCTTGATCTACTGAACACACGTAGAAGCAAAAGTTAAAGTGTCGGGATGCCTAAGCCAAGAGGGGTAGATTATGACCAGGCAAAATTGGCTATGGGCAAACAAGGCGGCTTTGCCTGATAATACAGTATCGCGGTCGCAATTGGGAATTGTCCTTGAGGCAACAACTGTTGGATTTTTATTATGAGCATAACCGTCACACCTATCGCAGGTGCCATCGGGGCGGAGATTGGTGGCGTCGATGTGGCCACTGACCTGCCCCCGGATACGATCGCGGCTATTCGCCAGGCATTGTTGGATCATTGTGTGATCTTTTTCCGTGATCAGACGCTGGATGTGGAACGCCATAAAGCTTTCACCCGGCGCTTCGGTGAATTGTTCATACATCCGAATTTTCAGCTTGGCCCAGGTCAGGGAAATGACCATCCCGAGATCGTTTATGTGCGTCGGGAACCAGGCGACGGTCGGGTGCTGGGCCAGGGCTGGCACGCGGACACCACCATGATGCCGACACCGCCCATGGGGGCAATACTCTATGCCATGGAGACACCTGCGGTCGGCGGGGATACACAGTTCGCAAACCAATATCTTGCCTATGACGCCCTATCGGATGGCATGAAAACGATGTTGGAACCGCTTCGTGCTGTGCATAACGATACCCGCGTCGCCGGGCCCAATACGGGGCTGAATGCCCAACGCGCCAGTCAGGTGCGTGCAGATGATGATTGGCGCGCTACGGAAAGTCTGCATCCCGTTGTCCGGGTTCATCCTGAAACCGGGCGCAAGCTTCTATTTCTCAATGGCATCTACGTCCACCGATTTGAAAATATGAGCGTGGCAGAAAGTCAGCCATTATTGGATTTCCTATATGCCCACGCTGTACGCCCGGAATTCACCTGCCGCTTTCGCTGGCGTCCCGGCTCCATCGCCTTTTGGGACAACCGTTGCACCTTGCACGATGCCATCCACGACAGCCACGATGCGGTCCGCCATATGCAGCGGACGCAGATCGCCTAACGTCAGTGGGCAAAGTCCGGATTTGTACAATTCCTGGCTTGCCGCTACCATGACAAGGGAAACATCTCACGGCGAAGCGTATAATTTATTTCGTGATCCAGGTTCAGGTCGCGGCCGATCTGCATCAACGCAAGGATGGGATTTATGGATCTCCCTATCAACACTGTGCCTGCCATTCAGCTTCCATCACAGGAAAGCGTTGAAGACGTCACCGGGCAGGTGATCTTGCGCGAGGCGGCGGCAGGATTTCGCGACAGCGGCGTCCTATTACTCCACAACGCCTTTCCAGTGGAATTCGTGGAAAGCCTTCATGGGGCATATATATCCCGCTACAGCGCCTATTTTGATGATGCGGAACATGACGACGCACTCAAGGTCGGTGATAGACGTTTTATGGTCACCGTTGAAATGGCGGCGCCGTTCAACTCACCTCGCCTTTACGCCAACCCTGGCGCGCTTGGCATTATCCGCAAATTGCTGGGAGAAAATTGTGTATTGGGTAGTTTTGGCTCGGTGGTTTCATTGCCTGGTGCCGCAGAACAGCATGTGCACCGGGACCATCCAGGTTTGTTTGGTGACGATCAACTGGATGCGATCCTGCCAAGTTTCGCGGTCACAATGTTAGTGCCGCTTGTTGAAATGAACGAAACCAGCGGGACAACGAGAACCTTCATGGGCAGCCATGTTGTCGATGTCGATAAGAAGACGGAGTATCAGGATCCGGTTGTCCCTGTCGGCTCATGTTTGTTGATGGATTACCGGCTGTTGCATGGCGGCCTGGCAAACCGTTCCAGCCAGGTGCGTCCTTTGCTTTACAACGTCTATTGCCGGCCCTGGTTTCGCGATGATTTGAATTTTCGCCGGCAACCTGCCATCAAGCTGAAAGACAAAGAATATCGCCGGGTCCCGAAATCCCTTCAGGATCTGTTTTCGGGACGGGGGGATATCCATGGCGGCACCTGAGACGCACAATCCCTGCAGCCGGGCGACGTCCTAGCTCATACGCAATGTTGGAAACCGACAAAGCGGCATTGAAATGGGCCCGCGGCCATGTGGGCTGGCAACGGCAAGAGTTGGTTGCCGGACGGGCATGGAGCAATACATTCAAGCTCAAGGCCGTGGACGGATCCAACACGTATCTGAAAATCCTGCCAGTTGGGTATGGCGACGAAGTTTCCGCCACGGCGGTAATCGCCCAACATTTTCCTGACAGCCTGCCGGAGGTGATCGCCCACGATATTGAGCACGGATATCTTCTGCTGCGCGACCACGGTGGTACAGCCCTTAGTTCGAATATGGTTAGCCACACGCATCGGCTGCTTTCCTTTTATGCCAGCCTGCAGGCCCGGGCGGCGAAGCTGCCGGGACTTCTCGCCGAACTGCCGACCTGCGATGTTACCCGGGCGCTTTCAGACTTGCTGTTCAGCCTTTCACCGGATCGCGGCAGCGCGCCCCCAGGCATGGCAATGGCAACACCTTTGGCGGATTTTATCGGTGAGGCTGAGGCTGCCTACTATTGGCATGCGCTGACGGCAGGTTCGGCGTTGATCGAAAGCCAGTTGGCTTTGGCCAAGGCATTGCCGCCGACACTCGCGCACGGTGATCTGCACGTAAAGAATGCTGCTGTGCTGCCGAACGGTGGGTGTGTCCTCTATGACTGGAGCGAAGCCGCAATCGGCCCGGCGGGCCTCTCGCTGTGCAATCCGCTGTTATTGCCGGTCAGCCAAGCCATCCGCGTCTTGGCCGGCATCCGTAAAGACAACGGCAATTCGGGATATGAACTTAGCCGGGTTGATAGCTCGTTCGAGGCCCTGGCTGACGTCATCGGCTGGCATCAGATATACCGCAGCCTGATTTGTGGCTATATCGAAAAACTGGCTGGTGACGGTTATGCCGCCCGGGAAACATTGCTGCAGGGGTTGCCCGGAAGCCTGTTGGCAGGCGCGATGCGCTGGTTGGTTAGCTGGTCCTTGGCGGCTGCTTACGACGACGCACAAAAACGGGCCGGGGCCGTGTTGCTGCGCGCGGGCCTTGACGAAATTCTAGAGTTGCTGCGTTTTTTTGAGGCCGGGTCAGAGGTTGGCAATGAAACAGACGAGACAGCGCGCCGGCTTTATGCCCGGGCGCCAAATATTACAGCCAGGCAAGAGGCAGATGAGGTTTTGCTGATCGATCCCCACGGCGAGGTTATCTGTCATTTGAATGTGACGGCTGGCGGGCTGTGGCAACTTTTAGGTCAACCAACTAGCCTGCATCAGGCCATTGCTGAAATGCAAATGGCCTTTCCCCATGCGCTACCCAAACAGATTGCGGCCGACGCCCTATCTGTGATCACGGATTTCGTGGCCAACGGATTGGTTGTGCCGGCTGCAACAAATAAGGTTCCATAGCCGCAGGCATAAGCAAATTTTTTCGCAAAAGTTCCTCGACCAGATCGTTCAAATCATCCGCAATCTTTGCGGGAACCTCATCGGGGAAGGCTGCCGCCAGCAAGGACATAATCTCGTCGACACTATTTGCCTCGTTAAACTGCCGCCAGATTACTGTGGCCAATGAATTCAGGTCGTGTCGTGCGCCTGTGTCAGGCGCTACCAGGAAGGTGCGTCCCTGGCTGGAACGTTCTTTGACGCCAGGCGATTTGTCAACGCCGGAGTAAAAACACACCAGTGGCCGGAGTAAAAATACACCACCTCCTATAAAGCAATACCCGGTGTTGCGGGTTGTCCCGGTAGTCCATAGGAGGGCCCCGCGCTGCTTCGTGTAGCGCTTTAGCGGTACG